>NZ_JABDWI010000016.1:0-186395 GCF_019685235.1 Rhizobium sp. NLR8a | reverse complement strand
TAGACCCCTTCTATCTCATCGTCGACAACGCCGAATGGGTCGAGCGTCTCGCGCCACTCGGCGTCAAACTCGTCCAGCTGCGCATCAAGGATTGCCCGGACTCCGTGCTTCGCGAGCAGATCCGGCGATCGAGGGCTGCCTGCGCGGCCGCGGGTTGCCAATTGGTCGTCAACGACTACTGGAAACTGGCGATCGATGAAGGATGCGATTTCGTTCATCTCGGCCAGGAAGACCTGATGGCCGCCGACAGGAATGCCATTCGTCGCGCCGGCCTGAAGCTCGGCCTTTCCACCCACGACACAGCGGAGCTGGAGACGGCGCTGGCGGCCGAGCCGGATTATGTTGCGCTCGGGCCGGTCTGGCCGACGATCCTCAAACAGCTGAAATGGGCGCCGCAAGGCGTTGAACGTCTTTCCGACTGGCGCCAGCGTGTCGGCGCGATACCGCTCGTCGCCATCGGCGGGATCACCGCCGAACGGGCGCCGGTGGTGCTGGAAAGAGGCGCTGATAGTGCCGCCGTGGTCACCGATATCACCCGCAACCCGGATCCCGAGGCCCGCACGCGGCAGTGGCTGGCCGCGACCGCGCCATGGCGATCCGCAAAGTGAGGTATCACCGGTGACCTCTTGATACCGAAGCCGTAAAACTGCGCGGCGACGGAGGCGGGCTCGACGGCCAGGCATGATGCCGCTTGGCGGCCGAGACTTTCGATCTCATCCTAAGTCGTCAATAACATACCGATGATAGCAGGGATGAGAACTTTGCTACGCCTCGTTTGTAAGCGACATAAATTATTCAGAGAGCGACGGCGAAACCAATTGAAGTTAATCCTAAATTAGCCAGTCGCGCGAATTCTTGCGGTTATCTGAGCTGTACAGCCCGCCCTAGAGGACTGGAGAATTGTATGAAACGCCCGACCGTCAAGCAGACCCTGATTGCCGTTTTGTCTGTCATCTGTGCCTTCCTGATTGCCTTGTCGTACAATTCTCTCAGTACAATTTCGACACTGAACGACAGTGCTCAGCAGATTGGCGGCTTCTGGATGAAGCGGATGATCACCGCCCGGGATATCAAGGGAAACTTCTCTGATCTGAAGCTGGCCTATGCGCGGTACTTGCTGGAGGCCTCGCCTGAGAAGCAAGCCGCCGAGGCGAAGCTGATCGACGAGGCGAACGCCGCGGTCGAGCGAGCAATCCGAGAATATGTGGCGGGCGTCCGCACGGAGAAAGGCCGCGAGCTGATCAAAGACGTCGAGACAGGGCTCAAGAAATATAGCGAGTTTGCGCAGCAAATGGTCCAACTGCACGACAACGGCAAGGCCGCCGAGGCGGTCGGCCTCTTTCGGGAGAGTATGGAGGCACAATCTGATCTGGTGAACCAGGAGATTGCTGACCTGGTGGCGTTCATTCTCGGACAGACCGAAACATATGTGACCACAAGCAACGCGACGGCGAGCTACGCGTTCACGACCACGGCATTAATTGCCGCCCTTTCGATTCTGGTCACTTCGGCTGGAGCACTGTTTGCCGTTTTCGGCATCGCCAATCCGATCCGATGGATCGCCTCCGCCATGAAGACCCTTTCCGACGGCGATCTGCAGAGCGAAATCCCCTATGCTGGCCGCGCCGACGAAATCGGGGCGATGGCAGGAGCAGTGGAAGTGTTTCGACAGAACGCGATCAACGTTCTTCGATTGGAGCAGGAAGCAGCGATATCGCGAAGCCAGTCGGAGGCGGAGCGCGCTGCCGCACAGGAGCGCGCCGAACGGGAAGCGCAGCAGTTGCGCTTTGCGACAACGACGCTTGGCGATGGATTGAGACGCCTTGCGGGCGGTGACGTTTCTTTCCAGTTGGCGGAGCCGTTCGCTCCGGAATACGAGAGGTTGCGTGGGGATTTCAATGCTTCGCTTAGGCAACTCGGCACAACCATTGGCGCTGTACTGCAGACGGTGCACAGCATCGACACCGGAACATGCGAAATCGCCTCCGGTGCGCAAGATCTGTCCAAGCGGACCGAACAGCAGGCGGCCTCCCTGGAGGAGACTGCGGCAGCCCTCGATGAGATTACTGCCAATGTGACGACCGCCTCGAAGCGAACCGAGGAGGCTCGCAATGTCGCCCAGGCGGCTAACGTCAGTGCAGAACGTTCTGCTTCCGTTGTATCTCATGCCGAACAGGCGATGCGGCGGATAGAGGAAAGCTCCGAACGAATATCGAGCATTATCGGCGTCATCGACGACATCGCTTTCCAGACCAATCTTCTTGCCCTGAATGCCGGCGTCGAGGCAGCACGGGCCGGCGAGGCCGGCAAAGGTTTTGCCGTTGTCGCTCAGGAGGTTCGCGAGCTTGCCCAGCGGGCAGCGACGGCGGCGAAGGAAATCAAGGGCCTTATCCAAAAGTCCTCCACCGAAGTCGGCACCGGCGTAAGACTGGTTCTCGAGACTGGCCAGTCGTTGAACGAAATCAGCGAGCAAGTGTCTCAGATCAACCGGTTGATGGAAGCGATCGCGACCTCTGCGCGTGAACAGTCCACCGGACTTGCCGAAATCAATACGGCCGTCAATCAGATGGACCAGTCGACTCAGCAGAATGCGGCGATGGTCGAGCAATCCACCGCAGCGGCCGCGTCATTGTCGGCTGAGGCGAGCAGGCTGCGCGAACTGGTCAATCAGTTCACCCTCGACCGTGACCCCGCTCAGGCCGCTAAGCCTAGACATAGCGTCCGCACCATGGCGGCGTGATGACGATCAGGTACTTGTCCTGAGGTCACCGGGTAGAAGAACCAACAGCCTTGCTCTCGCCGCCGGCAACTCTTTGAGGGGTGGATCAAGAAGAGTGCAAAGTGTTCTGACGCGCGATTTCCAGCTTCAGGACCCTTCTCGCAGAGCATGCTTGACGCGGAGGATAGTGATCGCAACGGTTCCCACAACCACCGGAACGGCAACAAGCATGATCACCGGATCGAAATGGAACCCAGCGTGGTCTGCCGTCTCATATATGAACTTCACCAAGCTCAGCAAATAATAGCTAATCGCAATGATCGAAAAGCCTTCGACCGCGCGCTGGATCTTGACCTGCGTCGCAGCTCGATCCGCCATTGCTTGAATCTGCGTAGCATTCTGGAACTCAATCTCGACCTGAATTCGAGTCTGTAGCAGATCGAGCAGGTGCATCGTCGCTCTCGACAGCTGCTCAAGCCTCAATGCACTTGCCTCGCAAGTACGAACCGCCGGCTTGAACCGCCGCTCGACGAAAGTGCCAAAGCGCTGGAAGCCGGGGACATGGGTTTCCCGTAGAAGCGCGATTCTCTCTTCAACGATTTTCGCGTAGGCGGCGGTCGCTCCGAACCTGTTTCTGGTTTCCGCGGTGGCCGAGATGATATGGGACGAAAGAACCGTGATCTCGTCCAGCAGCTGCTTGTGCTGATGTGCAGGAGTACTCAAGTTGCGATTGGTCAGTTGAACGAGCTCCGCATCATACTGACCGAGAAGCGGTGCCAGACGTCGCGCCTCCGGCAATCCGAGCAGCGCCATTGATCTGTAGGTTTCTATCTCGCAGATGCGGCGCACCATGCGCCCCAGGCGATGTGCGTTCAGGTCCCTGTTGAACAGGATGATCCTGCTTGAATTGTCCGGTCTGACCCTAAAATCGGAGCAGACTTGCGCCGACCCACCACCAATCGAGGACGCCGCTGTATCCCCGAAATCGAAGGATTTTAAAACCGGTCCCAGCTCGTCAGGAGGGTTGCCCAGCACAAGGATAGCAACGTGGCAAACAAGGCGAGGAGCGGTCAACCCTGCCAGCCGCGCAAAATCACCTTCCGCAAGATCAGATTCCGGCCAACGCCCGGGCTCCGAGTGCAATTTCCGCAGGCGTGTGACCGTGACGAATTCAGTATGCCGTTCGACCCTGACTGAAATCTCACCATCGACTTCCAGGCTATCGTGGAACTCTTTGATCGCCCCATCCAAGGGCATGAACGCAATGTGCTCGACGATCGCCGGGCCGGTAAAATAAATGGACGGACGAGCGTGAAGCTCGGAGTTGAAATCTGCTGTTTGCAGTCCGACAGTCGCTGGGCTGGCGACGTGCTGCGCAGAAGCAGACGTCGTGGTTGAAACTGCTTCCTCTGCGCGATTCGAACTCAAATCCATCTTCCCCGTCCCACCAAACGCCACCGGCCAACTTATATGAACCGAACGCGATCAACTTGAAAGCCCTGCTGCCTGCTCATCAAGCGGCCTGGAACTGTTACCCGGTCGATCGGCTTCCCTACTCATCGCTGCCGCTATCGCCGCGATTGCGGGAGTAAAGAACCTGAGAAGGCGCTGCCCGCTTCGTTGACCTCACCATCGCGCATCCCCTGGGGGACCTCTTACGACTTGGCGTGCTGTGTATCCCGCGCGGTCAAGCGGTTCGCACGCTTGCTCACGCAGCCATATGCATGGCCTTTTGGGTGCGGGGTGGATGTCGTCCGTGCGCATCAACGCAAAATGCCATGCCGGCCCGCTGACCCTGGACGGCTGTTCCATAATTCAGCTTACGCCAGACTCGCCACCTGAGGTTGCATTGAACTATACGCGCAACCATCCCATCACCAGCACTCATGGGAACAGCCAGTTTTCGACGCGCAAGTCCTGGTAAACCGTAAAGTCCCGCACATTATTCGTCACGAGGACAGCCTTGAGCGAAACCGCATGAGCGGCTATCAGTTTGTCCAAGTGATCCTTTTTCCGGTCGCGTGTCGCGAACCTGAGAGGTCCGTAGGCCCGTGCCGCATCACTATCGAACGGGGCGACAGGGATTGCCTCGATCAGATACTCTAGGTTCGACCGTTCCCTTTCTGCATCCTTCGAGGCAGAAACGCCATATTCGAGTTCCGCGAACGTAATGGCAGACATGACGACATCGCCAACGCGGCATTGAGCAAAACGTCGTGCGACTTGCGGCGGCTGCTCCTTCATCAGATAGATGCACATGTTTGTGTCAAGCATGTAGAGCGGCATTACAGCCTATCCCGTTCGGCCTGCTCCTGATCACCGCGCCCCTCCGCCATGAACGAGTCGTCAAATCTTGCGAAACGCGCCAGTACGCCCTCCAGGGACGGTTTTAGCGGGCGGATGCGGAGCTCGTCACCAATGCGCTCGATTTCAAGCTCCATCTCGGTCTGGCTGTAAGCCAAATCGGCGGGAATTCTCACGGCTTGAGAGTTGCCGTTCTTGAATACTTTTGTCGTATGCATGACATCCTGCTTTCCGAAGTCGAACTCGCCCGTGTACATCATCCGTGTGTACATAATGGATTTGTCGCGGCGATGCAAGTTGCGGGAAGGAAAAGGCCGGACCGCGAGTAGGCCTGCTCAGGCCCGGAGCGCAGGGAACGAAATCCGCGCGTTCAGGTTAGTCCAAGCAAAGCGGCATTTCGTACCCTGGCAAGGTGAACCCGAGGAGCACGTTGTGAATGTTGTATGTTTTCCACGGCAGCGCCGCGATGATCCCGATCGCGCTTTGGTGAGCACCGACGCGGATGAGCGACGGCTCTATAAGTTTGCCCTGCAGTACGAGATGGATGGCAAGAGCTGGGCGACCGACATCTGGGCCTATTCATGCAAGGACGCCGAGGATCGCGTCGCCGCGATGCGGCGGTCGCTGACAATGTGCGGTCAGCTCTATGCCGAGGTGGAGGCCGATGCTCCGACGCACCTCTGAGGACATGCGACGCAGCCGAGAAGACCAGATTATTGCCACTCCTCTCCCGTCACCGGCTGTCGACAGGTCACTTTGCCATGTCGTCTGGAACAGTTTGTTTCTCCAAGAGTTCGGGTCGCAAAATATCTGCCAGGGATTTCCTTCGACAATGTCGGGAGGCAAAAATGTCAGCGCGATCGAAACATCCGCCAACAATTGGTGAGAACACGCCTGCGGCTGGCGGATGGGCGGCGGCGAGATCTCTTGGAGAAATTCTTCTGCGCGAACACGTCCCCCGATCGGGGCCGTCGCTGCTTTCCCATCACAACAAACCAGACGGCTACATGTGTGTCAGTTGCGCCTGGGCCAAGCCTGCAAAACCGCATGCGATGGAATTTTGCGAAAGCGGCGCAAAGGCGACCGCCTGGGAGGTCACTTCCCGCCGCGCCGACCGCGCCTTCTTCGCCGCCCATACATTGCATGAGCTGGAGCAGTGGAGCGATCACGATCTCGAAGAGCAAGGTCGCCTGACCCATCCGATGCGGTGGAACCGCTCGACCGACAAATACGAACCGGTGGACTGGAGCGATGCATTCGCGGAGATCGGCGAGGAGCTGCGGTCAATTCCTCCGCGTGAGGTCGATTTCTACACCTCTGGGCGCGCATCCCTCGAGACCTCCTACATGTATCAGCTTTTTGCCCGCATCTTCGGCAGCAACAACCTGCCCGACTCTTCCAACATGTGTCACGAAAGCTCCTCGGTCGGTCTGCCGGAAAGCATCGGAGCCTCCGTCGGCACGGCAATCCTGTCCGATTTCCAGAACTGCGATTGCATTTTCTACATGGCACAGAACGTCGCCACCTCTTCTCCGCGGATGCTGCATGACCTTCAGGACGCCGTCGACCGGGGCGTGAAAATCGTCACCTTCAATCTCTTGCGCGAACCGGGTCTCGAACGTTTCATCAACCCGCAAATGCCGAGCCAGATGCTGACCGGCCGGTCGACGCCGATTTCGTCGGAATATTACCAGGTGAAGAACGGAGGCGACATCGCGGCCCTCTTCGGGGTCTGCAAAGCCTTGATCGAAGCCGACGATGCGATGAAGGCACTGGGCATGAGCAAGGTTTCAGGCTCCGATGCCCTGCCCCATAAACCGGATAATGCTGCGGCGGTCGCCTTCGCCGCTTCGATTGCCGCCGCCGACAAAAAGCATGTTCTCGACCACGATTTCATCAGCACGCATACGTCGGGTTTCGAGGAATTCGCCGAAGCGGCCCGCCGATATGACTGGGCCGAGCTGGAGAGTGTTTCCGGCTTGACCCGCGAGCAGATGATTCAGGCAGCCCGCACCTACGCCCATTCGGAGGCGGTGCTGATGATCTACGGCATGGGTCTCACGCAGCATGTGATGGGTGTCGAGAACGTTCATATGGTCGCCAATCTCGCGCTACTGCGCGGCAATATCGGCAAGCCGGGCGCCAATATCTGCGCCGTGCGCGGCCACTCGAACGTGCAGGGCCAGCGCACGGTCGGGATAACGGAAAAGCCGGACCTCGTGCCGCTCGACAAGCTGAAGGAGCTCTACCAGTTCGAGCCGCCACAGTGGGAAGGTCGCGCGACCGTTGACACCTGCAAGGCGATCATGGATGGCGAAGCCAAGGCCTTCGTCAGCCTCGGTGGCAATTTCCTGCGCGCTGTCCCGGAAACGGAAGCGATGGAGGAGGCCTGGCGCAAACTCCGCCTGACCGTACAGATTGCGACGAAGCTCAATCGCAGCCACGTCATCCATGGGGAAATCGCCTATCTCCTTCCCTGTCTCGGCCGCATTGAGATCGATGAACAGGCGAGCGGTCCGCAAGCCGTCTCCATCGAAAGTTCCGTGGCGCATTTCCATGGTTCGCGCGGAAAGGCGAAGCCAGCAAGTCAGGAGCTTCTGTCGGAGCCCGCCATCATCGCCGGAATCGCCAAGGCGACGCTGGCGAAGGGCCGAGTCCCGTGGGACGAATGGGTCGGCGATTATTCGAAGATCCGCGATGCGATCGAAGCGACCTATCCCGAGACGTTCAGGGATTTCAACAAACGCATGTTTCAGCCGGGCGGCATTCCGAGACCGGTGCCGGCCAGGGAGCGCAAATGGACGACGCCCAACCAGAAAGCCAATTTCATCACGCCGCCGCGGCTCTTCCCCGAACTCGACATCGGTCCGGGCGACACTGAGGTTCTCAACCTCGCCACATTACGCTCCAACGACCAGTTCAACACGACCATCTACGGTTACAGCGATCGCTACCGCGGCGTGAAGGGATCGCGAAAGGTGGTCTTCATGAACGATGAGGATATTGACAGACTGGGCTTCAAAGAAGGCGATTTCGTCGATCTGACGACTGCCATCGACGTCGCCACATTGCGCCGAGTCGCCGGCTTCAAGATTGCCAGGCACGCGATTCCAACCGGGTGCTGTGCGGCCTATTACCCTGAGGCGAACCCGCTCTTTCCGCTGGCGCATCACGACGCCAAAGCCAAGACCCCGTCCTACAAGATGTTGCCGGTGCGGCTCAGTCTCTCGGCTCTGTCGTCGCGACCCTAACCCAGGTCCCGGCGATGCGCGAAAGCAAGCATGCCTGGTCGGCGGCAGTATCGTTTCTCACAATGGCCGGCGTCTTGGCCGCCGTTGCTTGGGCAACCCGTCCACGCTTGCGTCGCGCCGATACCGCCGTCGCGTCCGGTCCCGATCGGTTCCCTTTGCTTGCCGATAGCACAGTCAAGAAGGAGGGCATCTGGTTGGTCTTGATGTTGCTGCTCTTTGTGTTCGTGATCGGAGCCGCGATGGGCTGGGCTAGACATCCAAGGCAATATCGCGCCGATCCGCCGGTCACATCATCTCTCGATCAGTTCCTGCTGATGCCGGGCGGGATCGGCGGCACACCACCCCACGTGTATTTCGCGCTTGGCAAGCCTTATGAGGTGACCGCCTATGATCTGAGCCAGGGCAAGCGCCTTTATTCCTGGTTCGGCTGCGCTAGTTGCCATGGAGACGGACGAGGCGGGACCGGCCCTTCGTTTCTTGACGGCTGGTGGTTTTATGGCTCGGAAATGGTATCGGTCGTGGCATCCATACGCGACGGACGGCCTCACGGCATGCCTGCCTTCGCGAACAAAATGACGAGCGACCAGATCTGGCAGCTCGCCGGCTATGTCAGGACGATCGGCGCCTATTCCGCCCTCTATACCGCGCCGAGCCGCAACGACGACAAGCATACGAGACCGGCCGAGAACCGGGCGCCGGCCGCAACTCTTTTCGAGGAAGGCCCGGTAGGCGTCCGCTCCGATCGAGGTGTCCGGCCTTGAAGATCGCCGCGGCATGCACCTTGTTTCTGTCCGGCTGCGCTGCCGGGACGCAATCGGCGCTGAATGCGGACGGACCTGCCGCTTCGGAACTCAGAAGCTTGATACTCCTGTTTGTCGCCGTCTGCGGCGTTGTCTTCGTGCTAGTCATGAGCGTCATGGCATGGGCGCTGGTTCGCAGGAAAAACCAGGCCCCCGGTGAACCGCAGTCCGAGCGTTCCATGGGCAGGGTCGTTAACGGCGCGATCGTGATGACTTTCCTGGTCATAAGCTTCCTGACAATCACCAGTTTTTACGCAACCAATGGCGTCGACCGCGGCCGGGACAATCAGCCGACCATCGCCGTTCGCGGGCAGCAGTGGTGGTGGCAGTTTACCTATCTCGATGCGGATCCCGCCAAGACATTCCAGACCGCCAACGAGCTGCATATCCCGGTGGGAACCGATGTCCGGCTGCGCCTGGACGCGACTGATGTCATTCATTCGTTCTGGGTGCCGAACCTGACGGGAAAGCAGGATCTGGTCCCCGGCCGCGATAACCGTCTGACGCTGCATGCCACCAAAGCCGGCATCTATCGCGGCCAATGCGCCGAATTCTGCGGCCTGCAGCACAGCCACATGGCACTGTTGGTGATCGCCGAGGAGCCGGAGGACTATGCCAGATGGCTGGAGTCGCAGAGAGAAACGGCAGCCGCACCGACCGATGGTGATGCCGCGGCGGGAGAGCTCGTCTTCATGAGCAAGCCTTGCGCCGCCTGCCACACCATCCGCGGCACCGAGGCGTCGGGCACCTCCGGACCTGACCTCACCCATGTCGGCAGCCGCAGCATGATTGCGGCGGGGCGGCTGGAGAATACGCGGGGATCGGTTGCGGCATGGATTGCCGACCCGCAAACGCTGAAGCCGGGCAACAACATGCCGTTGGTCCCCCTCACCGGCGAAGAGCTGAGACAGTTGAGCGCCTACATGAGTGGTCTGCGATGACCGGCACCGGCAGAACCCCTTCCCCACCCGATCTGGCTGCCGGCAATGAAGAGGCGGAAGCCTTCCTCAGGCGCACATGGTCGACTCCTTCCGGATTGCTGGCAGCGCTCTCCACGGTCGATCACAAGATCATCGGTCGGCGCTATATCGCGACAGCCTTTGTCTTTCTCATTCTCGGCGGCGTGCTGGCGCTTGTGATGCGTATCCAGCTCGCCTTCCCCGAGGCCCGCTTCGTCAGCGCGGACCGGTACAATCAGATCTTCACCGTGCACGGCAGCAACATGATGTTCCTGTTTGCGGTGCCGGTCATGGAGGCAATGGCGGTCTATCTCGTTCCTCTGATGGTCGGAACCCGCAACATCGCCTTTCCCAGGCTGAACGCCTTCTCCTACTGGATCTATCTCGCCGGAGGGCTGCTGCTGTGGATCTCGCTTGCCCTCGATACCGCCCCCGATGTCGGCTGGTTCTCCTACGTGCCTCTGTCCGGCCCGCAATATGGCGCGGGGAAACGGGCGGACCTCTGGGCACAGATGATCACCTTCACCGAGGTGTCCGCCCTTGCCGTTGCCGTCGAGATCGTCGTGACGGTCTTCAAGCTGCGCGCGCCCGGCATGTCGCTCGATCGGATACCCGTCTTCGTCTGGTCGATGCTGGTCACCGCCTTTCTGGTCATCCTGGCCATGCCGGCGATCATGTTCGCCAGCTCATCGCTCATTCTCGACCGGCTGGTCGGCACCCAGTTCTATAATCCTGCGGAAGGGGGCGACGTCCTCCTCTGGCAGCACCTGTTCTGGTTCTTCGGCCATCCCGAAGTCTACATCATCTTCCTGCCGGCCGTCGGCATCGTCTCCGCCATGATCTCCACCTTCACACAGCGTCCGGTCTTCGGCTATATGCCGCTGGTGCTGGCGATGATCGCCACCGGAATTCTCTCCTTCGGCCTATGGGTGCACCACATGTTCGTGGCCGGCCTGCCGCGGCTGGGGAGCAGCTTTTTCACCGCCTCGAGCATGGCGATCGCCATTCCCGCCGGAACCCAGATCTTCTGCTGGCTGGCAACGCTGTGGGATGGCCGTCCGGTGTTCAAGACACCGCTGCTTTTCATCATCGGCTTCCTCATCACCTTCGTCATCGGCGGCCTGACCGGCGTGATGGTGGCGTCGGTGCCCCTCGATACTCAGGTCCACGACACCTATTTCGTCGTCGCCCATTTCCACTATGTCCTGATCGGCGGCTCCGTCTTCCCGCTGATCGGCGCGATCTACTACTGGTTTCCAAAGATGACCGGGCGGATGATGAGCGAAAGGCTCGGACGGTGGGCCTTCGGCCTGATCTTCACAGGCTTCCACCTGACTTTCTTCCCAATGCACATCCTGGGGCTCCAGGGCATGCCGCGGCGCGTCTACACCTATCCGCCCGAGCTGCCCTGGGCCGGTTTGAACCTGTTCGTCAGCCTCAGCGCCTTTATCCTGGCCGCCGGCTTCCTGGTCTTCTTCATCGATGCCCTGCGCAGCTTCCGCCATGGCCCGCCGGCCGGCCGCAATCCCTGGAATGCGTCAACATTGGAATGGGCCGTGCCTTCGCCCCCTCCCCCCTATAATTTTCGGCATATTCCGGTGGTCGAATCGCGCGAGCCGCTCTGGATGTCGGGCGAGACATTGGCGGTGGCGACGGGACTTCGGCTCGATCGGCGGGAACTGATCGTCAGCAGCGTCACATCAGGCGAGCCGGAGGCGCGGGAGGCCTCGCCAGCCGATTCCATCTGGCCGTTTCTGGCCGCCATTGCCACCAGCATCATGCTGATCGGCTCGATCTTCAGCCCGTGGGCCGTCGTCTGGGGAGCCGTTCCGGTGGCGATCACTCTGACAGGATGGTTCTGGCCCAAGCAAACACCGGAGGACGAGACATGAAGGAGCGCGTGGTCACCGATCTCTCGAAGCTTCCCTTGCACGGCCTGGGCACCGCCAGCCTGACCTTCTGGGGCACCAGCGCCTTCATGCTGATTGAAGGCATGGGATTCGCTCTGGCGATCGTCGTCTACTTCTATCTCATGAGCCTGGCGCCGCATTGGCCGATCGAAGCCCCTGCCCCGGATCTCCTTCCCGGCACGATCCTGACCCTGCTGCTTCTCGTCAGCATCGTGCCGAATATGCTCGTCGCGCGGTGGGCGAAGCAGAGGGATCTCCGCAAGGTGCGCGCGGGACTGATCATCATGGCGCTTCTCGGAGCGGCACCCCTCATACCCCGCGCCTACGAATTTCCTGCCCTCCACATAGGCTGGGACGACGACGCCTACGGATCGATCGTCTGGACAATGCTCGGCCTGCACGCGACCCACATCATCACCGATCTCGTCGATACCGTCGTCCTCGCCTGCCTGATGTTTTCGAAGCATGGTGACAATGCGCGGCGCTACGGCGATGTCGAAGATAACGCGCTCTACTGGAACTTTGTCGTGCTCGCCTGGCTTCCGCTCTACGGATGCATCTATTGGGTGCCGCGGCTATGAGAACAGCAACGACAATCGCTTTTCTTCTCATGGCGACACCGGGACTGGCACATGAAGGCCATGCCCATTCGAATTCCTTCACATGGACGGCCGATCCCTGGATAATCGCGCCGCTCGCAGTTTGCGCAGCCCTCTATGCAAGTGGAAGCCTTCGCTTGATGTCGCGATCATCCGCTGGCCGGCGCGTCTTCGCGCACCGGCTTTTGGCCTATTGGGCCGGCTGGCTGGTGCTTGCCGGCGCGCTTGTCTCTCCCCTGCATTGGCTTGGAGAACAACTTTTCACCTTCCATATGATCGAACATGAACTGGTCATGGCGGTTGCCGCGCCGCTCATCGTATCGGCACGGCCGTCGGCCGTGCTGCTCTGGGGGCTGCCAAGGATCGTCAGGCGCCGGACAGGACAGGTGCTCGCCTCGCGCATGGTTCGCAAGACCTGGAGGTTGCTCAGCAACGGCACTGTCGCGACGCTGCTGCACGGGGCGGCAATCTGGGCATGGCATGCGCCTGTCCTGTTCGACGCCGCGATTGAAAGCACGCCGCTCCACCGGCTGCAGCATCTTTCCTTTTTTGTAAGTGCCGTCCTGTTTTGGTGGTCCGTCATCTGGAAGACGAACAGGGGGCTGGCGGCCTGGCACCTTTTCCTGACGATGCTGCATATGAGCATTCTCGGGGCCCTCATCGCCCTGTCACCCAACGTGCTCTACGTGGTGCAGACACGCTCATCCGGGGTTTGGGGGCTGTCGCCGCTCGAAGACCAGCAGATGGCAGGCCTGGTAATGTGGGTTCCTGCCGCCATCGTCTACGCCGCTGTTGCGCTGGCGCTGGCGGCTTTGTGGATCAGGGCTTCCGGAAAGGGAGGCGCAGATGGAACACGCATCGTCGCCCCATAATTCCCTTCGCCCCGCCTTGGTGATCGCCGCCTGCGTGGTGAGCCTGACGGCGGCATTGACCTTGACCGACATCTACCGGCAGCGATCCGAAAGGCAGGCTGTTGCCGTCGCCATGACGAAAGGCGATCCGGCGCGGGCGCCGGCGATTTTTCGCCGATATGGCTGCGCCGGATGTCACACCATTCCCGGCATCGAGGGCGCCGACGGCAAGGTCGGCGGCGATCTCTCCGGTCTGCGCGAGCGGGTCTACATTGCCGGCGTGCTCAACAATTCCGCCGACAACCTCATCAGCTGGATTGTCGCGCCGCAGGCCCATTCGCCAAAGACGGCGATGCCGGCCACCGGGATATCCGAACAGGAGGCCCGCGATCTGGCAGCCTATCTCTATGCTCGTTAGAAATCTGGGTTTCCGATCAACCCGCCTTTGAAGTTGCTCGGATCATCACGGCGCTCGACAGCGCGAGATTGTCGCTGAGCTGACCAACCGCGGCGCCGACGTGAAGGCGATACGGCTTTTGACCAATTTGGAGGAGTCGCAGGACATGCATGTGGCGCACCTTGAGAGGCTTAAGGCAGAGTTGCTAGAATGTGACGAGAGCAACAGGCCGGCGGATCCGCGCTGCGACGGGGCGAGAACTTTACGTCGATCTCTTAGCGACAGCATCCGCTGCAAAAGTCTTTGCGCGTCCCAAAAACGGGGTTGCGGTCGAACGATTGCGGCGTGCAAAACTTGCCCTCCAATGGGATCCCCGTCTGTGACGAAATTCAGCAATTTTCGCCACTGTGATTTAGGAGCGGCTATTCCTACCCGGTATTTGGGGGTTGTAGAAGTGAGGACGTGATTGGTCATGCGCCCTTCTAACATTCTCGCCACCCCGCAATGAAAACCCCATCAACCGCTCGTATTCCGCCTCCGGAATGCCATAAGAACCACTGGCCTTGAGAATGAGGCCCTCGCGATCGAGGACGATTACCTTTCCTCGTACCGACCGGATGAGTTTTTCGCCTTCTAGAATTGGAAGTACGCCCGTAACTCCTGAACGCCGGACGCCGAGCATCGAAGATATATGCTCGTGGGTCAGAAGCAGCACCTGGCCTTCCGATCGATCATCGAGCATAAGCAGCAAACGGGCCAGTCTCTGTTCGATGGAATATCGGCTGTTGGCGAGGGCCGTATAACCAATTTGAATTGCGAGCGTCCTTGAAAACGTTGATGAAAGCGATCGCAACTGCGGTGCCCTCTGCGTCAGACGAAGGAAGCTGTCGACGTCGGTGCGCTGCGCGGTTCCTTCGGTCTGCACCACAAGCTTGTAGGGAGTGCGCCAATCGCCCTCCAACAACCCCGTGCCGGTTACCCCTTCACGCCCGATAAGGCCAACCTCTACCTGTGAGTCATCCAGCGACGAGGCGACCAGCGAGACCGTCCCGCTTTCAATGAAGGAAACCGTCGTGATCTCTCCAAACTGCCTTTCAAGAACCTCGCCTTGAACCAGCTGAACCTGCTTGAGAAGCGGCCGGATAAGATCATCTTCTCGCGGAGAAAGAGCGGAAAGAACGAGATTCTTCTGACCGCCTGATGACCTCGCCGTCGAACCTCGGCACTCGGAAAGGGCAGTATAAATCGCGCTCGTGTCCAGCGGTTTTTCCACGAAAATCCGATCCGCAAAGCGGGGAGGCACGACATCACGGCTGTAGCCGGTTGCGAAGAAGAACGGGATATTGCGCTTAGCCAGCGCATCGGCGACAGGGAACACCATCGTTCCACCGAGATTGATGTCCAGAATGGCCACTTCAATTTGGGAATCTTCGATATATTGCAACGCTCGTTCGACGCTCGGTGCAGGCCCGACTATCTTGATTCCGGTTGCTGTCAGCTTCGATGCGAGTTCGCTGGCGAGAGCGTAATCGTCCTCGACGACCAGGACAGCCTTTTGCGCGAGTTCGTCAAAAGCCGTATTCATGACGATCTGCCTCTCACATCATACCTGTTCACTCAAAACGTTGCGGCCATTGCACTGTTCCGTCGCCCAACCTGATGACGTTGCATCAATAATAGCTTAATCCCCCCGTTCTCGCGTTCTTCAATATCACTCGATCGGCGATACGCATCAAGGATGGGACGTCGGGCGCGGCGGCAGCGACTTCAGGTATCGGGCGATAGCCATCCGGTCGGCCTCCGGGAGCTCCGCCGTATTCTCGACCACATCCGCCATGGACCAGCCGACATAGCCGTGACCCGGCGTCCTGCCGCTGTGAAGCATTTCGGCGACATCCTGCTCCGACCACGAGCTGATACCTGTCGGCGTGATGTTAGGGTTGAAGCCGACACCTTCAGAACTCACTCCGCCGGCGAACCTGGTTTTTGGCTTTAACGCGCCGAATATGTTGCGGGATGAGTGGCACTCGGCGCAATGACCGAGCGTCTCCACGAGATAGGCACCGCGATCATGCACGGGATCGCCGCTCAGCGCTGCTTCCGATCTGCCTTCGTGGAAGAACAGAAGCTTCCAGAAGCCGACGAAGCGGCGGATGCGAAACAAGGGGGAAATATCGTGTGGCTGCGGGCGCTCCGGCACGGGCGAAAGCGTATGCAGAAAGGCGTATAGATCTCTGACGTCGCCGAGAGTCATCCCCGTGTAGCTGGGATAGGGGAATACCGGGTAATAATGCTGCCCTGAGGGAGAGACCCCTGAAATCAGCGCGTTGGCGAGATCGGCAACCGACCACGATCCGATACCGGCCTCTGGGTCGGACGAGATATTGGGAACTCTGAAGGTTCCATAGGGTGAGGCCAGGGCAAGATCTCCTCCGAGCCTTAAGCGGTCCGGCTGACCGGGGGAAGCATGACAGGAGGAGCAGCCGCCTGCAGCAAAGACCACTCTGCCGCGCTCGGCATCCCCCGGCGTCAGCGTGGGATCGCCGGCAGCGAAGCGTGGATGCGGCCTCGTCAGCAGCCAGGTTGCGAGGCAGACAAGGAGGACCGCGGCGACAGCGGTCGAAAACAATCGGGCACCTTTCACCATTCTGGACCCGCTAGAGCAATTCCGGGAAAACTATGAAACAGTTTTCCGTCCGGAGTTGCGAACGACAACTTAGAGCGGTTTCGCATTTCCGTGAAAAGCTCAATCGCTCTGGATGAACACCTCAACCGGGCGGCGGCTCGACCATATATGGCCGCCGCCCCAGGCGGCAGAGATAAACTTCTCGCTCGGGATTGGCCTCGATGACAAAACCCGAGCTGCGCAGCATCGCTTCGACCGCCGCCTTGTTGGGAATGAACCAATTGGTGGGATCGGCAGCATAACGCTCTTCGACAAAGAACAGCTTCGGAAAATCCGGCCGGTCAAAAACCTTCCATTCCGAAAAGTCGTAATCCTCTTCCAGCGTGGCAATCCGCTCTTCACCACGCTGCAGGCATTGGAACAGCATGAGGTCTGCAGCCACATGTTCGTGGAGCAGATCCAGTGCCAGCAACGGATGGCGCAGGTGGTAAAGCACGCCCATGAAGATCACAAGATCGAACCTCTCGCCAAGTTTCGACACCTCGTAAACCGACATCTGCCTGAACTCGATATCGAGGCCGAAATGATCGGCGGCGAAGCGGGCCTGCTCGAGATAACGTGGATCGCTGTCGATGCCTAACACCCGCCCGGCGTTGCGGCGCTTCATTTCGAGCGCATAAAAGCCTGCATTGCAGCCGATATCGAGAACGCTGCGTCCTTCCAGATCCTTGGGCACGACATGTTTGAAGCCTTCCCATTTGAACGCCGGATAGTCGCCGAGAAAATGGTCCGGCGCGGTTTCGATCTCTCCGAACCGCATATTCTGAAACCAGGGGCCCAGTTCATTGATACGCTGTTGCAGGTTCACCATCGTGTGCATCCGCGTCAGTTGTCCAAGGGGGCGGCCTGCGAGGCAGCCGCGGCGCGATGACGGCGAGGCGCAGCGACGCGTTTACGGGGACGATCGTCCAAATTGGCGGCAAACCAGTCGATCGTATATCTGAGCCCCTCGGCAAGGGGCACCGTCGGCTGCCAATCGAGAAGTTCTGTCGCGCGGGAAATATCGGGCCGGCGGCGTTGAGGATCATCCTTCGGCAAAGGTCGGTAGGCCACAGCCGTTCGCACCGGCACCATCGATCGAATCATCTGCGCAAGCTCGTTGATGGTGAACTCCCCGGGATTGCCGAGGTTGACGGGCACGCCAGGGTTCGGCCGCACATCCATCAGCGCCTTGAGGCCGCCGACAAGATCGCTGACGTAGCAGAAGGATCGGGTCTGCATGCCGCTTCCGTAGATGGTGAGCGGTTTCCCCGAGAGGGCCTGCACGATCAGGTTGGAGACGATCCGGCCGTCATTTGCCTGCATTCGCGGCCCATAGGTGTTGAAGATGCGGGCGACCCGCACATCGACGCGGCCCGCGCGCAGCATATCGAAGCAAAGAGCTTCGGCGGCGCGCTTTCCCTCGTCATAGCAAGCGCGCGGTCCTGTGCAGCTGACATTTCCGCGATAGTCTTCCGTTTGCGGATGCTCGGCGGGATCGCCATAGACCTCGCTCGTCGAGGCCTGGAGAAAGGCGGCCCGGTGCCGCTCGGCAAGCGCCAGCAGATTGCCCGTGCCGGCGACGCACGTCATCATCGTGTGAACGGGATCCGCCTGGTATTGCGGCGGGGACGCGGCGCAGGCCAGATTATAGATCTGGTCGAGCGGTTCGCCGATTTCAATGAATTTGCAGATATCCTGTTCGATGAGCCGGAAGCCCGGATGGTTCATCAACGGCCTGACATTGTCCCGCGAGCCGGTAATATAGCTGTCGACGCAAATGACGCTGTCGCCACGGCCGAGCAGAGCATCGCATAGATGCGAGCCGACAAAGCCGGCGCCTCCTGCCACCAGAACAGTCTTGCCTTTTCCGCGACGATTGGCTTGAAGCATCGATACTCTCCTTCACGCTGAGATACGGTCGAAAGTTCGCTTGGCGGGCCGATCGGAAAGAGCCCGGACGAGCTCGCCGGCACGTGCGACACCGGTATGACTGCTCATCACCAGCTTTCTCGCTGCTGCGGCGGCGGCCAGGCGGTCGCTGTCGGGAAGCTCCGTCAGCAGCGCCACGACATCCTCCGGCGCGCGCGCAACGAACAAGGCCTTACCGTCCGGCAGCAGCTCGTCGAGACCCTGCCATAAATCGCTGATGATCGGCGCACCGCAGGCGGCAGCCTCGAACAACCGCACGCTGGGAGACCAGCCCGCGGCAATCATATCGCTGCGGGTCACGTTCAGCGTGAACCGCTGCCGGCTGTAAAAGCTTGCGTGATCGGCAGGCGGCAGATGCTCGATGCGCTCGACATTGGCCGGCCATTCGATCCCGGCGGGATATTGCGGCCCGGCGACAACGAAGCGCATCGACGGCAGGCGGCGCGCCGGCTCCAGCAGAAGCCGCTCCAGTGTCGGTTGGCGGTCGGGGCTATAGGTTCCGAGGTAGCCGAGATCCCAGCAAGTGGGCTCGCCGGTATCGGCATAGCGGCCCTCGTCGACCGAACAATAGAGCGCGATGGCCCTGCGCGCGCCATATCTCTGTTCGAGCCGCGTCAACACCCTTCCTCCGGAGAAGGAGAAGTAGGTGTCAAATAAAGGAATCTGGCGCAGCGCCAGATATTCCTCGTCACCGCGATCGAGCTTGGCGAGGGTGACCGGCGTGTCAATGTCATAGAAGCAGAGGCGTTTCGGCTCCAGCGCCTCGAGCCTGTCGATGAGCGGCACACCATCGGGGACGTAGGATCCGACGATGACGGCATCGGCCTTGCCGAGCCTTTCACCGTGACGCTCGATCATTGCGCCGATATCGGAATAATAGGCAAGCTCGCAGAAGCCCGGCGATGGCAGGTCCCGGTGGCTGGCATACCAGGGCACGTCCCGCTCCAGGAACAGGACCCGATGGCCGTCCTGCCGAAGCCCCTTGATCAGGGCGCGATAGGTCGTGGCGTGACCGTTCCCCCAGGAAGAGGAAAGGGAGAGTCCGAGGAAAACGATATCGAGCGATCTCGTCATTCAGCCGCCTCCCGCGCGCCAAGACGGGCGCGAAAAATCTCGTCTACCGTTTCGGCGCGATTGACATAGGTGTGTTCGGCCAGAACGCGCCGGCGCGCCCTTTCCCCAATTTCCCGTGCGGCTTGGTGCGACAGGCCGCTGAGCAAGGCAGCCACGTCCTGTCCGTCGCGCGCGACCAGGACCTCCTCCCCGGGCTTCAGAAAGACATCGATGCCTTCCCAGTAGTCGGTGATGAGGCAAGCCCCGGCGCCGGCCGCCTCGAAGACCCGTGTCGCAGGGGAAAAACCATTCTCCGCCATACTGGCGCGCGATATGTTGAGGACCGCCATCGGCGTCACGTTGAAAGCGTTGTGATCGCGCGTCGGCACATGACCGATATAGCGGACGTTTGACGAGATCGGCTTGCCCTGCCAGCCGGAACCGCCAAGCAGGAACGTTCGGTTCGGCAGACGCGACGCCGTTTCCAGGAAGAAATGCTCGACCCTCGCCTCGCGGTCCGGCAGGCGGTTGCCAAGGAACCCGAGGTCGGCGGCGAAGCGGTCATCCTGCGGCACCGGATGATGCGTTTGCGGGTCCAGCGCATTGTAGATCGGCACGCATTCGGCCGCTCCGACGGAACGATATGCGTTCACGACGGGGTCGCCGCCGCCATAGGTCAGCACGAGATCAAGCCCGGCGAGCGCGCGGCGCAACGGATGATCGGGGTTGGTCCTGAGTTCGGCAAGCGTCGCCGGCGCGTCCACGTCCCAGAAGATCTTCAGCGCGTGCGGCCGTGCGTTGCGAAGCACCTCTTCCAGCAACCGATCGTCCTCGAAGCCGACACCACTCGCCTTGACGACGATATCAGCTTCGGACGCCTCGCTGGTGACGGCCTTGAGGGCGTCGATCGTCCCTTCGTAGACGACGACCCTGCACCAGTCCGGCGGATCCATGTCGCGGTTCTTCTGCCGATCATAGACATCGGGCTCGTAGAAGGTGATGTCGTAACCTTTCTCCGCCAGCGCTCGCAGAAGGCCGCGATAATAAGTGGCGGCGCCGTTCCAATAGGCGGAGACGAGACTCGATCCGTAAAAGGCGATCTTCATTCGGCAGCCTCCCTGGATTGCAGGTTTGCGGTGACCCTATGCGTGCCGCAGCGCGCCAGGATGGCAAAAAGCTCGTCGACGCGGTGGCGGCAGGTGTGACGAGCCTTGATCGTTTCGAGGCCGGCAGCGGCAAGGTTCGCAGCCAGATCGGTATCGGCGAGGACGTCACGCAGACTTTTCTTCATCTCCTCGCCATCACCGACGACCAAATAGTCCCTGCCAGGTTCGAAGAGATGTTCCGCGTCATTCCAGGGCGCCGAGATCAGGGGTATTCCGCAGGCGAGCGCCTCGAAGACGCGGATGGTCGGAATCCCCGGCAGATGTTCGATATAGGGCCGCCGCGGAATGTGAATCGTTGCTTTGTGACGGGCAAAGGCCATGGGCACATCGGCATTGGCGATCCAGCCGTCATAGGCGATGCCGGCCTCGCGAAGCTCGTCCAATGCATGGCCGGGATAGCGGACGCCGCGCACGACCGTGTTCAAGCCGAGATCTTTTGCGGGGCGGACCAGGAATTCGCCGATTTCGGCGGACCGTTCATCGTCGCCCCAGTTGCCGATCCAGATGAGGTCTCCGGCTTTCTCGATCTCCGGCAACGGTCGAAACAGCGTGTCGTCGGCCGCCTCGTGCCAAGTGAAGACGGATTTCCCCCAGCCGGCTCTGAGATAACGTTCGCGCAGCGTCTGTCCGAAGGCCAGCACCCCATCATAGTCGTCAAGCGCCAGCCCTGCGATATCGCCCTCGGCGGAGACGGCCCGATGATGCGTATCGTGGAAAAGCAGGGTGAAGGTTGCGCCATTACGCCGGATGCGGCCGAGCCTCTCGACCAATTGCGGTTCCGTCCACTCGTGGACGATGACGACGTCGGCATCGGCAAGCGCTGCTTCATGGTCGAATTCGACACCATACGTTCGCGAACGGTGCTGCGGAAATGCCTGGTGAAATGCCTCGACCGCAGCCGGCCCCTGGTCCCTCACCAGATTGGCCCGGCTCCAGGCATCCTGCGGCTCCAGCGCCAGCGTCTCATGGTCGCGCCGCTGGAGATCGCGCATGATGCCGCGAAGAAAATGGGCATTGCCGTGATTCCAGTCGGAGACCAGTGAATGAGTGTAAAAAAGGAACTTCATGGTCACTCCGCTGCTGTTGAAAAACCGCGGGCGCACATGCCGGAATAGATCGAGCGCATCGCCTCTGCCTGAGCCTTGACACTGAAGCCGGCAGAGCGAGCACGCGCTTTTCGTCCGAGCGCGGCGCGCTGCTGCGGATCGCCGGCAAGAGAATTGAAAGCATCGGCGAAGACATCGGGGCGATGCGGATCGGCAAAGAGAGCGGCTCCGTCCCAGATCTCGCGATAGGTGGGAATATCAGAAAGCACCAAGGCCGCGCCCGCCCGCGCCGCTTCGAGAGCGGCTAGACCGAAAGGCTCGTAGAGCGACGGCGAGGCGACGATGGCCGCCTGCCGCGTCAAGGCGCTCATCCGCTCATGCGAAAGCTCGCCGCGGTGATCGGCATGGCGAAATCGCATGTTCTGCCCATTGGGACCGGTGGTCGCGCCGGCCGCCGCCACCGTCCAGCGCGTCATCGCTGCAGCATCATCCAGCACGGCCCCGTTCTTGCCGTCGTCCCACCAGCGCCCGGCGGCAAGAACAAAGTCCTGCTTGGGTTCGTCGGAAACCGCAAGGGCGCTGGCGTTGTGAACGACCTGGAGATTTCCGATCGTTCCATAGGCCGCTTCCATCGCTCTCGCATGGCTGTGGCTTGGCGCGATGACCGTGTCCGCGCATGCAAAGCCCTCCTGGTTCAGCCGGTACTGCCACTGCCAGTCCGGCGGCACTTCGCGTCCGCGGACAGCGGCAAACCATGTGACGACACAGGAATGGCAAACCACCGCAATCGGCAGGTTTGTTTGCATGCCCGCCGCTTGCGACGGCAGATTGAGATGCAGAAGATCGGCCTGTTCGCGGCGCGCGAGATCGGCGATCAGCCGCGGAACTTCGGCAACGGCCTCTTCAGTCTGGGCCGTCCAGTCGAGCGGCGCATCCAGCCAGACGAGCTTGCCGACCCGGCCGGCCTCGGCGACCTTGTCGTCTGCAGGGAAAGGCCCCAGCCCGGCAAAGACAACCTCGATGTTGTTCGATTTCAGGGCTGCGCCCAAGTCCATGGCGTAACGCCAGACGCCGCCGATGGCGTCGACCGTCATCAGCACGCGGCGGTGCCTGTTGCTCCGGTCGTGTCCGCTCATGCCGACACCTTCCGCTTTTCCCTGCGGATCTGCCGGCCGCCGAAACGATGGGCGATCAGCCATTCGGCGAGGTGCCGCAAACCATGACGCCATCCGATTCCGGCTTGCCAGCCGGTTTCCTGTTCAAGTCTCGTCGTGTCGGCCACGAAATAGAACTGGTCGCCGGCGCGCCATGGGCCAAAGCTGGTTTCGACAGGCCGACCCGCAAACACTTCGATCTCGCGCAGCACCGAGAGCACGCTGACGGCGTTGCGCGGTCCGCCACCGAGGTTGAATGCTTTGCCGCTAACCCGCTCGATATTGGAAAGCAGCGCCCGATAGGCAGCGACGGCATCATCGACATGCAGAATGTCCCGCACCTGCTTGCCGTCTCCGTAGATTGAAATGGGTTCCCCGCCGAGCGCCCGGATCAGGAAATGCGCCACCCAGCCCTGGTCCTCGGTGCCGAACTGGCGCGGCCCATAGATACAGCTCATCCGCAGGACGGCGGCAGGGATGCCGTAGGATTTCGCGTAGTCGAGGATATACTGATCGGCCACACCCTTCGAACATCCGTAAGGCGTGCAGAAATCAAGCGGCCGATCCTCGCCGATTCCTTGCGTCCTGACGGTCTCGTCTTCGGGAAGATAACGATCGCCGAGTTCGACCAGGCCGAGATCGTCGAGAGCACCATAGACCTTGTTGGTGCTGGCAAAGATGACCGGAGCCCGTTTGCCTGCCCTGCGCACCGATTCCAGCACATTGAGGGTACCGCGCGCGTTCGTTTCGAAATCCTCGAGCGGGTCGACGAGGCTGGTGGTCACCGCCGTCTGTGCAGCGTAGTGGAACACGGCCTTGGCATCCCTGAAGGCTGCCTCGATGCCCAGCAGATCGCGAACGTCGGCGAGCACCGGATGCACCCGTCCGCCATGCCGCTCCTTCAGCCATGAAAGATTCTGATCGACTCCCGATCGTGCCAGACTGTCGAGAATGATGACGTCCTCGCCGTCGCTGAGCAGGCTGTCGGCGAGATTGCAACCGACAAACCCGCTGCCGCCCGTGACGACGATCGGCGCGGCGCCGGAGGCGATGTTGGGAGCGGCAAGGGCCGCGACCTCCTCCAGCCTCTTGACGCCTCCTTCCGTGAGAAGGCGGGCAAGCAGCTTCGGCTTGTTGTCGTGGCTGACAGCCCCCAGATGATAATGCCTGGGATCAAACCACAGGCCTTCCTGAACCGGAACATCCGGCGGCACGTCGCACCAGGAATACCAGTACATGCGATCGGCCGGCACGTTCAGGGCCTTGATGAAGCGCCGCGCCTGTTCGATCTCGTCATTGCGCCAGGTGGAGTAGCCGGTTTCGGTGATCCATATTTCCGCATCGGCATTATAACGATCGATAATCCCACGCATCTCCCCGAGATGCATGTCCCAGCCGCCCCAGCTTGCCTCCTCGCTGTCCCAGGTTCCGGGAAAGCCATGGAAGCCGACCGCATCGACCACGCCGAGCACGCCGCGCGTACCCATCAGATTGAGCCAATAGGGATCGAAGGGGCACGGGCCGCCAAGCACCGGTTTGTAGCCCCTCTGCTTCGCCCAGTAGGCGGCGCCTCCGACCATTTCGCAGAAAAGCAGGAAGTCGCTGTCGTGGCGCCAGTCCCAGTCAAGCAGGTTGTTCGGTTCGTTCCAGAGCTCGATATGGCTGATATAGCGGCCATAGCGCGTCAGGACATGATCAACGAAGTCGGCATAGGATTTGAGATCGATCGGCGGGCCCGAAGACCTGCCCGTCCGGGACAGGGAAGGCGGGGTATAGTGTATGCACGGCAGAAGGTCGATTTCACTGCCGATACGCGGGATCAGCCAATCGAACCATTGCTGGCCGCCGGGCGCCAGATATTCCGCCCAGGAAAGATGCGTGCGGAGATAACTGGCGCCACTTTCCAGAATATCCGGCAGCGCGACCTCAGCCCGCTCATATTCTCCGGGCCGGAACCATTCGACGAAACCGAACTGCCTCGTCTCCTGGTGATCGGATGCTCGAGAACCGGCCTTGTTCATGAAACCAGCCCCCGCTCTTCCAGTTGCCGCTTCATTTCGGCGCCACGGTCGACCGCCCCGGTCTGCCGCACCCATTCGGCGAAGGGAGCGAGGGCATTTTCGAGACGATATTTCGGTTCGAAGCCGAGCAGTTCGCGCGCCTTGGAAATGTCGGCGAAGCAATTGCGGATGTCTCCCGAACGCGCCTTGTTCATGATGTCCGGGCCAATCTCGGGCACGCCCATGGCATCGGCGAGAAGCGTTGCGACATCGGCGATCGAATAGGCCTGGCCGCTGCCGATATTGAGCACGTGACCGGCGGCTGCGGGTTTTTCCAGAGCCAGGCGGAAAGCTGTCGCCACGTCGCGGACATGGACAAAATCGCGCCGCTGCCTGCCATCCTCGAAGATCATCGGCGGCTGAGCGTTGGCCAGACGCGAACCGAAATTGGCGAGCACGCCGGTGTAAGGATTGGAAAGCGCCTGGCCCGCGCCGAAAACGTTGAAGAGACGCAGGGCGACGGCATCAAGCCCGTAGGCTTCACCGAAAATCAGAACCTGCCTCTCCTGGGCGTATTTCGTCAAAGCGTAGATGGACGCAAGATCGACCGGTTTCTCCTCGTCGGTGGCGACCGGCGTCAGCGGCCGGTTGTCCTGGTCAAGCGGATCCCAGCGGCCCTGCTTGACATGCTGCATGCGCCGCCTGACATAGCCGAGCCGCTTTCCATCGACCGTCCGATAGAGCCCTTCTCCATAGACACTCATCGAGGAGGCGACGACGATCGTCTTGACGGGAAGGCCGATCATGGCTTCCAGGAGCACCGCGGTGCCGAGATCGTTGCAGCCGACGTAGCGGGCAATTTCGTACATCGACTGTCCGACTCCGACTTCGGCGGCGAGATGGATGACGCCGTTCACACCGGCAAGCGCCGCGCGCACGGCGTCCTTGTCTCTGACATCGCCTTGGATGATCTCGGCTCCATCAGGCAGGCTGACTTCGGCGTCGCCATGCACCTGGTCGATCAGCGCATCGAGAATGCGCACGTCGTAGCCATTTTTCAGAAGTTCTTCAGCAACGTGGCGACCAATGAAGCCGCATCCTCCAGTTATCAAAATCGTCATTATGAGATCCGTCCGGTTGAATAATTGGCTTCGGAGATAGGCGCCGAACCGAACGCGAATGGAAAAGTTCCTTCTTCAATGACATCTTTATTGACTTCATCATCTATGCTTCTTTGACCTCTACCGGAACTCTTCGGGAGGCCTTTTGTTCTAGGGATGCCACATTGGAGGACATCTTATGGACATTGCGGCGACACAGAAGACCGGGCTCATGCGGGCGGCCATCGTCACCGGCCCCGGACGTATCTCGGTGGATACCCGCCCCTTGCCGGAACCCGGTCCGGGCCAGGTCAGGGTGAAACTGGAAGGATGCGGCGTCTGCGCCTCGAACCTCACGCCCTGGGCCGGGCCGGACTGGATGACGTTCCCCACCGAAGCTGGCGGGTTAGGTCACGAGGGCTGGGGCATTGTCGACGCCATAGGCCCCGATGTGACGGGAATCCGGATGGGAGAGCGGGTTGCTGCTCTTTCCTACCATGCCTACGCCACGCACGACATTGCCGATGCCTCGATGGTCGCATCACTGCCGAAGGAGCTGGATGGCAAGCCCTTTCCGGGCGAACCGCTCGGCTGCGCCATGAACATCTTCGGCCGCAGCAACATCGAGAGCGGCCAATCCGTCGCCATCATCGGCATCGGATTCTTGGGCGCCCTCCTCACCCGGCTTGCCGCGGCTGCTGGCGCAAGGGTGATCGCCATCTCGCGCCGGCCCTATTCCCTTGAGGTGGCGAGAGAGATGGGAGCGGCCGAGACTATTCCCATGGACGATCATTGGCGCATCATCGAACAAGTTAAAGCACTCACGGACGGAAAATTCTGCGATTGCGTCATTGAAGCCGTCGGCAAACAATGGCCGCTCGACCTGGCGGGCGAGCTTACGAAGGAACGGGGGCGACTGATCATCGCCGGTTATCACCAGGATGGGCCCCGCCAAATCAACATGCAGCTTTGGAACTGGCGCGGCCTCGACGTCATCAACGCTCATGAGCGCGAGCCGGCCGTCTATATCAAAGGCATTCGCGACGCCATAGAAGCCGTGCGCCAAGGTCGGATCGATCCGCAGCCGCTCTACACCCATAGCTATCCGCTGGAAAGGCTGGACGACGCCCTCAACACGACGCGCGACCGGCCGGACGGTTTCCTCAAGGCTCTGGTGCAATATTCATGAAGACGTGGATCTCCGGAGAACATGCGGCGACCGCCAGACGGCTGAAGCTCGGCTTTCTCGGTGTAGGCTGGATCGGCCGGCATCGGATGAAAGCGATCCTCGGGAGCGGCGTTGCCGAGGCCGTCGCCGTCGCCGACCCCTCCGCAAATATGGCACGAGAGGCCCTGGCGCTTGCCCCGGATGCCAGGATCGTCGCCGATCTGGACGCGCTGTTGGAACAGGAGCTCGACGGCATCGTGATCGCCACGCCAAGCGCCTGTCATGCCGAACAGTCCATCCGCGCCCTCGGTGCGGGCTTTGCCGTCTTCTGCCAAAAGCCGCTTGGCCGAACGGCGTCCGAGGTCAGGGCCGTCGTCGATGCTTCCAGAACCGCCGACAGGCTGCTTGGCGTCGACCTTTCCTATCGACACACGCAGGGCATGCAGCAGATCCGTCAGCTCATCCGCGCGAACGCTCTTGGAAAGATCTTTGCGGCCGATCTGACCTTCCACAACGCCTATGGCCCCGACAAGCCCTGGTTCTACGACAAGAACCAGTCCGGCGGCGGCTGCGTCGTCGATCTCGGGGTTCACCTCGTCGACCTGGCCTTATGGTGCCTCGATTTTCCCTCCGTCACCAACGTCACGAGCGCATTGAGAGCGGGTGGGAAAAGGCTCGAAAGCAAGGGTCAGGTCGAGGATTTTGCGACCGCAACGCTGACGCTTGCAGGCGGCGAAATCATCCGTCTGACATGCTCCTGGCGCCTCAACGCCGGCTGTGACGCCGAGATCCGCGCTGATTTCTTCGGAACCGAGGGAGGCGCCTCGTTCAGAAATGTCGATGGCTCATTCTATGATTTTACGGCCGTCAGGATGTCCGGCACTTCGAGCGAAACTCTGGCCCTCCCTCCCGATGAATGGGGCGGACGGGCTGCCGTGGATTGGGCAAGAAAGCTCGCCGGAGGCCAGCGCCACGATCCCGCGTGCGAGAATTTCATCGCGGTCGCGGAGACAATCGACGGCATCTATGGCGCCGGCATGTGATCGATCTAGGAGCCTTTGACGAGGCCATAGAGAACGATCGTCGCATAAAGGGTGAATGCGACAACGGCGACCGTGCCGACCAGGATCAGGGCTATTCTGCCGGCATTGAGCCTGGCGCGCCTGCCGACGGAAGAGGACGACGGCCGCTGAACCGGATCTTTATCCCCCTCGCTCATCGTGTCTGCTCCGTCGTGGCCGCAGGTGATGTCTCGCCGGGTTTGCCGGGATGCCTCATCCATGTGAATGCGAGTGCGACAAGGCAGGCGATCATAAAAATGGTGACCACGCATATCAGCATGCGCCGTGGCGGTTGGGAGTTATCGTGGCTCATTCCTGAAGGAAAAGAGCCGCCTTTCCTCACCTCGCTCATGGCGCGCCCCGTTGCGGAAGCTCCGTCTCCTCATCGAGCTTCTCCTTGAGTTCGTCGAGCCGATCGCGCAGCAGCGACGCTTTCATGCGCCTCGCTTCCGCATCCGGCACCTCAACCATCCGGCCGCTGTCATCGGGAATGCCGGGGCCGCTTTCAGCAATAGTCTCGTTTCTGGGCCTGTCATTGGTGCCGGTGGATATTTTCGCTCGCTTGTCCATGACATCCTCCGTTCAGATCTCGGGAACGTTTCTGCGATGCTTGTCATGGTCCAAACGACGCGCCGGTAGGAAGTTCCGGATAATTCGGCAGCTTTTGTCGCCCCCCTGCGATTATCGCGTGTACATCGCCCCGACGGGCTCGGCGGAACATAGAAGCCATCCAGGTGTTGCTTTGCGTATCAATTGCTGGGATCGACGATGACCGCTCGAAGTGCCGAAAGAGACAAAAACGACAATTCGCTCATGAAAGTGAAGGCGGTTCCGGAACTCATCGATCCCGACGCCGAGCCGTTCGTGACCCAGGCCGTCCGAGAACTCGTCGGATCGCAGATCCCGTTTCTGGTCGCCGGCACCTATGCTGTCTGCGCCTATACGGGCATTTCGCGCCAGACGAAGGACTTCGACATTTTTTGCAAAGCGGGCGACTACGCGCGCATCCTCGGCCACTTCAAGGCAAAGGGTTACACGGTCGAAGTCGAGGACGAGCGCTGGCTCGGAAAGGTCTTCAAGGGCAACCATTTCTTCGACGTCATCTTTGCCTCCTCCAACGGAACGATGCCGGTCGGCGACGACTGGTTCGAGGATGCGCGCAGGGTCAAGATGTGCGGCCACACGGTCAGGATCGTCAGCCCGACCGAACTCGTCTGGTCGAAGTGCTTTGTCCAACTGCGCCACCGCTATGATGGCGCCGATATCGCGCACGTCCTCTTGAAGGCACATGATTCCATCGATTGGCGCAAGCTGCTGGCTTATCTGGAAGTTCACTGGGAAGTCCTCCTCATCCATCTCCTCAATTTCCGGTGGATCTACCCGACCGAGCGAGACAAGATTCCGCAATGGCTGCTGGAAGAACTGCTGGACCGGCTCAAGGCGCAGCAGGAGCTGCCGTTGCCGCAAATGAAAATATGCCGTGGCCGGATGTATTCCCGCGTGGATTTCGAAATCGACGTGAAGGAATGGGGTTTTGCCGATGTCGGCGGCGAAGGCGAATTGCGAGGAGATTAGGAGAACCATAATGGATGAACAGCGAAGGAGCGTGAGAATTGCGGCGGTGGCCGATCTTCATGTGACCGAAGACG
The DNA here is from genome assembly GCF_019685235.1 of Rhizobium sp. NLR8a. Lineage (NCBI taxonomy): Bacteria > Pseudomonadati > Pseudomonadota > Alphaproteobacteria > Hyphomicrobiales > Rhizobiaceae > Rhizobium > Rhizobium sp. NLR8a. The sequence continues at coordinate 156,611 of NZ_JABDWI010000016.1, read as the reverse complement.
GCGCCAAGTCCTACAAGGATCTGTTTGCGGAGATTTCCTCCGTGGCCGACGTTCTCGTCATCGCCGGCGACCTCACCGATCTCGGCAAGCCCAAGGAGGCCGAACTGCTTGCGAGCGATCTGCGCCATTGCACGGTGCCGACAGTCGCCGTCCTCGGCAACCATGATCACGAGAGCGGCCAGGTCGATGACGTCTGCCGGGTCCTGACCGACGCCGGCGTGAAACTGCTCAACGGTCAGGCGGCCGAAGTCGCCGGCGTCGGCTTCGTTGGCGTCAAGGGCTTTGCGGGCGGCTTCGGGCGACACATGCTCGGCTCGTTCGGCGAGGCGGCGATCAAGGCGATGGTGGCCGAAAGCGTCGAGGAGTCGATGCGCCTCGAAAACGCGATGCGCCAGGTCCGCTCCGATCGCTCCCTCGTCGTGCTGCACTACGCGCCCATTGCCGAAACGGTGGCCGGTGAGCCCCTGGAAATCTATCCGTTTCTCGGCTCTTCACGGTTGGCGGAAACAATCGACCGATTCCGCGTCAGTGCGGTCGTGCATGGCCACGCCCACCGGGGGTCCTATGAGGGCCGGACGCCGGGCGGCGCCCCCGTCTACAATGTCGCGGCCCATATCGAGAAGCCTACGGGAAAGCCCTACGCGTTGCTTGAGCTCTGACTGAGCCGAGCGTCACGGCTACTTGTTGGTGCGTCCACGCTGGCGCGGATCCACACCGCCCTGGGGCGTCGTATCGTTGGCTGTGTCGCCTTCGACGGTGTTTTCGGCCTGCATTGCTTCGTCGTCCGGCGGCGAGACGATGCCACGCGAGCGGCTAATGCCCGGATCGTCGGTAAGGTCAATATCGCTTGGCTTCATGGTCTTGGCATGTTTGGGGGAGGTCATCATCTTCTCCTTGCAACGTTGCGACCCTTTTGAGTGAACTCACGGCATAGTCCGGGGTTCCCCTGAATCAGCCTATGAACCCGTGACCATGAAAAGTCCTGCATTGCCGGGAACATTTTTCCGAAGCTGATGTTGAAGCGCCATGAGAGCGTTGCGCGTCCTTTCGGACGCTCAAAGGCGCTCTAACACCTTGAATCCGCGCATCGGGCTTTTCCGAAATCGATTCCGATTTTCGGGCCGATGCGCCGGCGACCGGCGAGGAGAACCACCGTGAGAGCTCTGACGTGGCACGGCAAGCACGACATCCGCTGTGACAGCGTCCCCGATCCTCAGATCCAGGACGGGCGCGATGCCATCATCAAGGTCACGGCCTGCGCGATCTGCGGATCGGATCTGCATCTCTACGACGGCGTCATGCCGGAGATGCACAGCGGCGACGTCATGGGTCATGAGACGATGGGCGAAGTGGTGGAAGTCGGCAAGGACAATACCAAACTCAAGGTCGGCGACCGCGTCGTCGTGCCCTTTACCATTTCCTGCGGCGAATGTTTCTTCTGCAAGCGCGGCTTCTATTCCGGCTGCGAGCGCTCAAATCCCGATCGAGCCAAGGTCGCGAAACTCTGGGGCAATTCGCCGGCGGGCCTGTTCGGCTACTCGCATCTGCTCGGCGGCTATGCCGGCGGACAGGCGGAATATCTGCGCGTGCCCTATGCCGATGTCGGGCCGATCAAGGTGCCGGCGGGGCTTTCCGACGAGCAGGTGCTCTTCCTGTCCGATATTTTCCCGACCGGTTATATGGCGGCCGATTTCTGCAACATCCAGCCTGGCGACACGATCGCGATCTGGGGCTGCGGCCCGGTCGGCCAGATGGCAATACGCTCTTCCTTCCTGCTCGGCGCCGAACGGGTGATCGCCATCGATGCAGTGCCCGAACGGATGGCGCTTGCGCAAGCGGCCGGCGCCATTACCCTCGATTTTATGGACAAGGACGTCTACGACCAGATCATGGAACTGACCGATGGCCGCGGTGCGGATGCCTGCATCGACGCGGTGGGAACCGAAGCCGAGGCGGCCGCCAGCTGGGATTCGCGCCTCGACCGCATCAAGGTCGCCATGTTCATGGGAACGGACAGGCCGCATGTGCTGCGTCAGGCCATCCACTGCTGCCGCAACTTCGGAACGGTCTCGATCGTCGGCGTCTATGGCGGTTTTCTCGACAAGATCCCGATGGGTTCGGCAATCAACCGCGGCCTGACGTTCAAGATGGCCCAGACGCCTGTCCAGCATTATCTGCCCATCCTGATGGAGCGTATTGAAAAGGGCGACATCGACCCGTCCTTCGTCATCACCCATCGCGGCACGCTGGAAGACGGTCCGGCCCTCTACAAGACGTTCCGCGACAAACAGGACGGATGCATCAAGGTCGTCCTGAAACCCTAAACTTCCTGCGCTTCCTTCGAACGGAAGGCTCTAAAGGAGAAGGATCATGGCTGATAAGGAAGCAGGCAAGGGCCTCGCCGTCGTCACCGGCGCCTCCACGGGCATCGGCTACGAACTGGCGAAATGCGCAGCCCGCGATGGATATGATCTCATCATTGCCGCCGATGAGAACCGCATCAACCAGGCGGCGGCCCGGCTGAAGGAATTCGGCACGGCAGTGGATGCCGTGGAAGCCGACCTTTCAACGCCCGAGGGCGTGGACCGGCTTGTGGAACGGATCACGGCCAGCGGCCGGTCGGTGGACCTGCTGATGGCCAACGCGGGATGCGGCCTCGGCAAGGCCTTTCTCGACCAGAACTTCACCGCGGCGCGCAGGGTCGTAGATACCAATGTCACCGGAACGATCCACCTCATTCATGCGATCGGCAATCAGATGCGCAGCCGCGGCGAAGGGCGCATCCTGCTGACGGGCTCGATCGCAGGCTTCATGCCGGGGTCCTACCAGGCCGTCTATAACGCCACCAAAGCCTTCATCAACAGCTTCTCCTTTGCACTGCGTGAGGAACTGAAGGATTCCGGCGTCACTGTCAGTTGTCTTATGCCCGGCGCGACGGAAACTGAATTCTTCAAGCGAGCCGGACTTACGGATACGGCGATCGGTCAGGCGAAGAAGGACGATGCCGGCGAAGTCGCGCGCATCGGCTATGACGCAATGATGGATGGCGAAGGTGATGTCGTCAGCGGCTGGAAGAACAAGCTTCAGGCGGCCGTCGCCAACGTCACGCCGGCAAGCGTGCTCGCCGACCAGCATTCGAAGATGGCAAAGCCCGGTTCGGGCATAAAATAGATGGCAGTTTCCCTAAACGACCGGTCGCCGCCGTCATCACGGCAGCGACCAGAAGGCAAGAAGGTTGAGCGCTCAGTCGCGCTCGACAAACTTGTTAAAGCGGCTCGTCTTTCCGTCCTTGGTCTTGTCCTGGTAGAGGAAGGCGAGCTTGTTTTCGTCGAAGATCTTGAAGAATTCGTCCCAGTCGATCTCGTCGAATTCCTCTTCCTTTTCTCCAAAATCGATCCGGAGAACGCCGCCTTTGCCGCGGGTCCGGATAGCTGCCGGCCTGCCGTCTCTTTCCTCCGCCCATTTACGGATTTTCTTGTGATCCGTCGTCGTCTCAGAACTGCTCATTGAAGCCTCCATTCCTCTTGGTTTTGAGCGATGGTGCTGCCATGGCTCACGCGGTTACAGCAGCGGCTGCCTTTGCTTCCAGTCGCGATACGGCGCGAGCACCTGGCCAGGATAACGCCGCTCGATCTCGTCCTCGGTCAAAGCGATCCGGGAGAGAACCTCCGCCGCCGCGTCGTTCTCGGCAGCGTTGCTCGCTGTTTCCAGTTCACTCATGGTCAGAAACAACTCGTCGTCGGTCATCGCCTCGAGGCGTCTGGCAAGCTCTTCGACCGGTTCAGATATAAGTGGATTCGGGGACATTGGCGCCTCTTTGCTGGTGCCTGTCCAACTTCGCTCCGGACACTAAGTTCCGCCGCTGCACGGTGAGAAAACGCTCATGTCGCCGCCTGCTCCTCCCGATATAGTCGCCAGGGAACCGTCGCCACCGTCAGGCGGGGACCTCCAAGCTTGACCAGTTTTGCCCTTAGCCGCCCTGCCCTGTTCATGTGCAGCAGCTTCTGCCACCATTTGTCTTTCACCGTTTCAGGGATCAGAACCGCGACCCGCCTCTCCGGACTATCGGCATCAAGCCTTTCGATCAGCCGCAGAAGCGGCTCATGCAGTTGCCGATAAGGCGCTGGGATGAGCATGAGCCGCGGCGGCTTCAGCCCGTGGGCGGCGATCGGCTCTTCCACCTCGACGCGCCATTCCTCGCGAAGCGCTTTTTCACCTTCCTCCAGATCAGGCCCACCGAGACGGATGAAATGGACGGCGACAACGTCGGGCGAGATCGTCAGTGCGAACTTGATGGCGCGTTCGCTCAACCTGTTCCATGTTTCGGTTACGACGAGAACGGTCGGCGGCTCAATATCTTCGACGGTGATAGGACCAGGCGTCCTGAGTTCGCGTTGAAGCGCGCGGTAGTAGCTCTTGATCGATTTCAGAATGGCAATGGTCACCGGGACCGTGATGAGGGTGATCCACGCGCCCTCCGCAAACTTGGCGATCAGGATGATGATGAGCGCCGCACCTGTCGAAACCGCGCCGACCGCGTTCATCGCCAGCTTTGCGGTGTACCTCTTGGGCTGACGGCGCCAATGCATCGTCATGCCCGCCTGAGAGATCGTGAATGTCAAGAAGGCGCCGATCGCAAAGAGCGGTATGAGATGGTCGGTTATTCCTCCGAAGACGATCAAAAGCAGTGCGGCGAAGCCGGAAAGAAACACGATGCCGACGGTGAACACCAGGCGGCGGCCCGGCTGGGCGAAAGCCCTCGGCAGATAGCCGTCGGCGGCAACCATCTGGCAAAGACGCGGAAAGCCGACGAAGCTGGTATTGGCCGACAGGCAAAGAACGCTGAGAAGGCTGGCCATTGCGATATAATAGAAGGCGCCGTGGCCGGCGACGGCGGCAAGCAATTGCGACAGCACACTCTGATAACCTTCCTTCGTCTGATCCATTGCGCCGATCTCGAAGACGGTTGCGATGGTAGCGACACCACCAAGAAGCAGGCCGAGAATGACGACAATGATCGTCAGCGTGAAATAAGCGTTGCGCATGACAGGCTCTCTGAAAGACCCCATCCCGTTGGAAACGGCTTCCACTCCCGTCATGGCCGTGCAGCCGCTGGCAAAGGCGTGCATGAGGAGCCAGACGGTCGCACCCTGTGTGACTGGGCCCAGGGCAGGCGGCGGTATGAGGGTGGTGGGCTTCTCCGCCAAAGCGATGCCCACCAACCCATAGCCGATGGCGCCAAGGAAACAGAGGATGAAGAGGTAGGTCGGCAATGCGAATAGCCAGCCGGCCTCTCCCGTTCCTCGCAAATTGGCCAGCATGACGAGGAGGACGATGCCAAGGCAGAGGGGCAGAATGTAGGGGTGAAGGCTCGGCACCGCCGAGACGAGTGCCCCAACCCCTGCCGAAACGCCAACAGCGACATTCAGGACGTAATCGATCATCAACGCTGCGGCGGCAAGCAGGCTCGGATATTCTCCGAGGTTCTCCTTCGCCACCACATAGGCGCCGCCATTCGTCGGGTAAGCGGCGAGCGTCTGCCGGTAGGAGAAATAGAGAACCCCCAGCAGAGCAACGATGCAGAAGATCACCGGGCCGATATGGGCCAGGCCGAGCGCGCCGAGTGGAATGAGGACGGTGAGCGCTGCCTCCGGCCCATAGGATGATGAGCCGAGGCCATCCAGCCCCATGGCGGGCACGGCTTCTATCCAACCGATCTTCTTGTCTTCGTGCTCGCGATTGGCGAGACGCCGACCCAACAGGAGGGTACTGAGGTTCAATCTCTATTCCTTATCCGGGGGCTGGGGCGATAACCAACAACCAGCGGCCGCTCGGGTTCCCGGAGCCAAGGGCATAGAAGGACCCAGGCATCTGGCCGTCCCTCTGCCGCCGATCCCATCCGCTCATATTGCAAAACTCGCGAACTGTGCGGAACAATTGGCCATCTGCGACGCGCGCCTGATATCGATGCCGTGCTGACGGGCGCTGCGATCCGGTTGAACCCGCAAGCCATGGCCGCAAACGAGTGTAAGCCCTAGCAAGGCCATGGCCGCACTGCCGGGGAACAACCACCTGCTTTCAGCTGTTCTCCCCGAGACTGGAGGTGACCCATGGATATGACCCGCATCCGAGACCACATGGTGGAACATCATGTCATGCGGCGCGGCATTCGCGATCGAGGCGTTACCAGGGCGATGCGGATGGTGCCGCGCGAAAAATTCGTCGATCCTGGTTTCGAGGAATTCGCCTATGAGGATGCGCCGTTATCGATCGGCGAGGGCCAGACAATTTCGCAGCCCTACATTGTCGCACTGATGATCGAAAAAGCCGATCTGGACGCCGGCGACAAGGTTCTGGAGGTCGGAACCGGTTCGGGCTACGCCTCGGCCCTCATCAGCCGGATCGCAAGGCACGTCTATTCCATCGAACGGCATGAAAGGCTGGCGGTTCAGGCTCGGGAGCGATTCGAGAAGCTTGGATACCGCAACATAGACGTCCGAGTCGGCGACGGCAGCAAGGGCTGGGCCAAAGCCGCTCCCTTCGATGCCATTATCGTTTCCGCGGGCGCACCCGAGGTGCCGGCCGCCTTGAAGGAGCAGCTGGATCTCGGAGGGCGGCTCGTCATCCCGGTCGGCCGAGGTGAAGAGCAGCGCCTGAAACGCATCACGCGCACCGGTGCAACCACCTTCGAGGAGGAGGATCTCGGCGGCGTCTTCTTCGTTCCCCTCATCGGCGAGGATGCCTGGACTGCCGCACATCCGATGTACACGGCGGCAGCCCCGTCATCGCGCATGGAGGAAACGCCTTACAAACTCATCGCGACCATGGCGGAAGAATTTCCCTCGGTCGACGACCGGAGCTTTGCCGCCCTTTTCGATCGATTTGGCGAAAGCCGCATCGTTCTGCTGGGTGAATCCACCCATGGCACGGCCGAATTCTACGAGGCACGCGCGGCCATCAGCCGTCACCTGATCGAACATCACGGGTTTAAAATGGTGGCGGTCGAAGCGGATTGGCCGGACGCCGCGGCGGTCGACCGCTGGATAAACGGCCAGCCGTCGAAAGGCGATCGACCGTTCAGCCGTTTTCCCAGGTGGATGTGGCGGAACCTGGAATTTTCGCGATTCCTCGGCTGGCTGAAGGGGCATAATGAGCGTCGCAAGGCTTTACACGCCGATCCGATCCGGTTCTACGGCCTGGATCTCTACAACATGTCGGGATCGATCCGCTCGGTCCTCGACTATCTCGAAGATGTCAGCCCGGAGACCGCCGAGATTGCCAGGGAACGCTATGGCTGCCTCAGCCCCTGGCAGAGCGATCCGGCGACTTATGGCCGGGCCGTGCTCACCGATGCCTATAGGTCATGCGAGGAGGCGGTGCTCAAGCAATGCACGGAGCTCCTGGCGCGATCCCTGGACGACGCTGCCTCAGACGGTCATGACTTTCTGAACGCCGCCCAGTCGGCGCGGTTGCTTGCCGCAGCCGAGCGGTATTACCGGATCATGTATTACGGCGGTTCTCAGGCCTGGAATCTCCGCGACACCTACATGGCCGATACCGTCGAGCACCTCCTCGACTTCCACGGTCCGACGGCAAAGATCATCATATGGGCGCACAACTCGCATATCGGCGATGCCCGCTATACCGATATGGCAGCCGCCCGCGACGAACTGAATCTTGGCCAGCTGTGTCGGCAGCGTTTCGATGGAATGACAAGCCTCATAGGACTGGGTACGCATTCCGGCGAGGTGATTGCGGCAAGCGACTGGGATGGACAGGCCGAGAAGAAGCAAGTCAATCCGTCCCTGCCGCAAAGCTGCGAGCGTCTCTGTCACGATTCCGGAAAGCCGCGATTTCTCCTCGACCTCGCGGCCGATGAAGAATTGCATGCAAGCCTCGTCGACCAGCGGCTTCAGCGCTTCATCGGCGTCATCTACCGGCCGGAAACGGAACGGCTGAGCCATTACATGTCGGCATCACTGTCGCGGCAATATGATGCATATCTTTGGTTCGATGAAACCCGGGCGCTTTCGCCGCTCATGGCACCGGAGTCCGGTACATCGGATCCGGAAACTTTTCCCTTTGGGCTCTAAGCCCCGGCTGTGTCGAACGAAGAGCGATCATCAACAACGCGATAAGGCGGGAACTCTGCGCCTGTGCGCAAGTTTGGCGATCACCAACCCAGGAGATCCTTATGAAACGCTGTGTTATCGCCTCGCTCGCCCTCTCGCTTGCTGTCCCGGCCTTCGCCCAATCGGCTGCCGAAAAGAGCGGGGTCAATTCCCTGATCGGTGTGCCGCCGAAAACCGAAGATTTCGTCAAGGAAGCAGCCGTGAGCGACATGTTCGAAATCGCCTCCAGCAAGCTTGCGACCGAGCGTGGCGACGATGCGACGAAGGCCTTCGCGCAGCAGATGCTCACCGACCACCAGAAGACCAGCGAGGAACTCAAGGCACTGGTTTCCAGCGGCAAGGTCAAGGCGGCGCTTCCGAGCACCATGACGTCGGATCAGCAAAGCATGCTCGACAAGCTGAACGGCCTGCAAGGAGCCGATTTCAACAAGCAGTATCACTCCGACCAGGAATCTGCCCATGAGGACGCGGTCGATCTCTTCAAGCGCTATGGCGACGAAGGGGACAATCCCGAACTGAAGGCATGGGCTGCAAGTACGCGCCCCGCTCTGGAACATCATCTGCAGATGGCCAAAGAGCTCAACAAGTAAGCGGCAGGACCGCATGGTCAAGGTGATCATGAGGCCCGACGGGAGGCAAGAATGATCGATGAGGAGACACGAAGGATCCGTGCCTACCGGATTTGGGAAAGCGAGGGGCGCCCGGAAGGTCAGGACCTCGCACATTGGTATCGAGCGGGTGACCCGGCGCAAGATGGTCGGGAATACATCCGATATTCCCATGGCTCGGCGCCGGCAGGGTCGCTGATCATCAAACTCTATCGATCGGGCAACCAGATCCGGGGATATGTTCGCAAGGTCGCGGAAAGCGACCTGGACGACACGGTCTATCCCGGCGAGGAAATGGAGCCTGAGGCGGCATTCCAACTGGCAGAGTCCCATAGAGGCAACAGCAACAGCCCCGTCTTCGTCGAACTTGTCGAGGACGTCGAATGGGATCCCTCCTGGGGCCGGCTCAGCTATTAACCCACGGAAGCAGACCGGGTCGCATCGATTAGCCCGGCACTGAAACTGCGGCTTGATCCGGAGTAGATCCGCTTCCAGCGCATCTCACACGATCTCGGGAGAACAGCATCCATGGCGAAAACAGTCGGCGATTTCCTTGTGGCACGGCTTCGCGAATGGGGCGTGCGACGTATGTTCGGCTATCCCGGCGACGGCATCAACGGCGTCTTCGGGGCGCTCCATCGCGCATCCGACAAGATGGAGTTCATCCAGGCACGACACGAGGAAATGGCGGCTTTCATGGCCAGCGCCTATGCGAAGTTCTCAGGCGAACTTGGCGTCTGCATCGCAACCTCGGGACCTGGCGCCACCCATCTGATCACCGGTCTTTACGACGCTCGCATGGACCATCAGCCAGTTCTCGCCATTGTCGGCCAACAGGCGCGTCGCGCGCTCGGCGGACGTTACCAGCAGGAACTCGACCTAGCCGCCCTCCTAAAGGACGTCGCGAGCGATTTCGTGCAACAGGCTTCCGCTCCGGCGCAAGTGCGCCATCTGATCGACCGCGCGGTTCGCATCGCGCTCGCAAACCGAACGGTGACAGCGATCATTTTGCCGAACGATCTGCAGGAAATGCCCTATGAGGAGCCAGCGCGAAAGCATGGAACCGTGCATTCGGGTCCGGGTTACCACCCGCCGCGGGTCTTTCCGCATGGAGACGATCTTCAGGCTGCGGCCGATATTCTGAACGCTGGGAAGAAAGTGGCGATCCTCGTCGGCGCCGGCGCGCTCAACGCCACGGACGAAGTCATTGCCGTTGCGGACCGCCTCCAGGCGGGCGCTGCCAAAGCCCTGCTCGGCAAGGCCGCGCTGCCGGATGACCTGCCATGGGTGACGGGTTCGATCGGCCTTCTCGGAACAGAACCCTCATGGAACCTGATGCGTGACTGCGACACGCTGCTGATGATCGGTTCCGGTTTTCCCTATTCCGAATTCCTGCCGGAGGAAGGCCGGGCGCGCGGCGTGCAGATCGACATCAATCCCGACATGCTGTCGCTGCGCTATCCGATGGAGCTCAACCTGACCGGTGATGCGGCCGAAACGCTCAGGGCGCTGTTGCCTCTCTTGCGGGAAAATCCGGATCGCAGCTGGCGGCAAACGATCGAGAAAGACGTCGCCTTCTGGTGGAAGACCCTGGACGAGCGCGCCCACGTCGACGCCGATCCGGTCAATCCGCAGCGCGTGGTCAGCGAGCTGTCGCCGCGGCTGCCGGCAAACGCCGTCGTCACCAGCGATTCCGGCTCCTGCGCAAACTGGTATGCCCGGGACCTGAAGATGCGCCGCGGCATGAAGGGATCGCTTTCCGGCGGACTGGCTTCGATGGGAGCTGCCGTGCCCTATGCGATCGCCGCCAAATTCGCTCACTCCGATCGCCCCGTCATCGGCCTGGTCGGCGACGGCGCCATGCAGATGAACAATCTCGCCGAGATGATCACCGTTGCCAAATACTGGAAGGACTGGGCCGATCCGACTTTCGTCATCTGCGTCTTCAATAACCAGGATCTGAACCAGGTGACGTGGGAGCAGCGGGTGATGGAGGGCGATCCGAAATTCGACGCGTCGCAGTCCATTCCTGACATAGCCTATCACAAGTTCGCCGACCTCATCGGATTGCGCGGCATTTTCGTCGATCGGCCGGCTCAGCTCAGCGCCGCATGGGAAGCAGCCCTGACCTCCGATTGCCCCGTCATCCTCGAGGTGAAGACCGACCCGGAAGTGCCGCCGCTGCCGCCGCACATCACCTTCGAGCAGATGCGGAATCTCACCTCGGCGTTGATGACGGGGGATCCGCATGAGACGGGCGTCATTGCCGGTACCTTCCGCCAGCTCTTTGCCGGCATCCTGTCGCGACGGTAGCTGACGACATTGTCTCTCACCGTTACGAATTGTCTGATCCAATCCCGAAGGCGTCTCAGAAGGAAAGATCCAGCACCCTGCCCTCGAACAGACGGTCCCGGGAGCCTTCGAGATGTGCCTTCATCAGCCGTTGTGCATCATCAGCCCGGCCATCAGCGATCGCCTTGTAGATGGCGTTATGCTCTTCATAGACCTGTTCCAGCCCCTGGCGGGGGCCGAGCAGGGAAAGACCATGAAGGTGCATGCCGACGGCGATATGGGCTTTCAGCGCATCGATCGAGGCGGTGTAGTAATGGTTGTTGGCAGCCTCCGTCACCGCGCGATGGAAGATGAAATCGGCGTCGGTGCGGTGAAGCTGATGGCTGGTCGCTTCGCGCAGATCCGCAAGGGCGCTGGCGATCTTCTGGATCGCCTGCTCATTGCGGCGTTTGGCGGCGAAATAGGCCGCGGCCGGTTCGATGGTCAGCCGGAATTCGTAGCAGCGCTGAATATCGGCGATCGTCTTGACCGGCGAATAGGCAAGCTGAGTCGTCGGCGATCCATGCGCGCTGACGAAGGTCCCAGCTCCCTGTCGGGCATAGACCATGCCCTGATCACGCAACCGCGCCAGCGCATCGCGGACGATCGGCCGGGAAACCCCCAGCATCGCAGCAAGTTCATGTTCGCCGGGAAGGCGTGAATCCGGTGGGTAGTTTCCGCCACGAATCCGCTCGAGCAGCTGGTCGAAGACACGATCGACCAGCTTGACGGCCTTGCCGCGTTCGGGCTTGCCCGGCGGGCCGGCTTCCGCGTTCAAAGATTCGCTATTCGCTTCAACCACGTCATTCTCCCCGACGGTATCTTACTAGAGCATGACGCCGAAAAGTGTGAGCGGTTTTCGGATGACATCATGCTCTCACTACAGAATTTAGAACAGGATGATTTAGGCTGGTTGGCCTAAATCATCCTGTTCTATGCCGCCTGATTCCGAAGAACCAGTTTTAGCAGACTATCAGGCTTGCCGAAGCCCCCCGACTTGACGGCGCACCGAAATAGCCGGCCATCGGCGGCCGTCACATCGAACCAGGGAATGCCCGCCTCGATCTCGCCCTTGGGCGTCAATACCCTCACACCCAGTATACGGAAAACGGCAAGAGCCGTATCGCCACCGCCGACCATCAGCATATCCGGCCTCGTGTCGTCGATGACAGCCTTGACGCCTGCCGCAAAGCTGCGGGCGACGAGCCGCGCATCGGCCGCCATATCGCCTGTGCAACGCAACAGCACCGGCAGCGCCAGACCCTCTCCACATTCGATCTCGCCCATCGGCGCGTCCACTACCATGCGCAAGGCGCCTGCACTTTCAAGCCGGTTCATCTGAGCGGCAGTGATCGGATCGCGCGATCCGAAGGCAAACAGGGTCCGCGGGCTTGCTGCAAATTCCCTCTTGGTCGATGGACCTCTCTCGCCGAGGTGGCGCGCAAGTGCGGCGCCAAGACCCCGTGCGCCGACCGCAAGGGTCGTCTGCCAGTCATGACCCTCGGCGATCCGGTCAAGATCGACATCGTCCTCGGCATCTGCAACGACAATGCGGTCCGCGCCAGTTTTGAACAGCTCAGCGATCGGCAGCGGCCGGTTGATGCCGCGGCCGACGACACAGCCCCGGTAGGTCAAACGCTCCTGATCGGGAATGGCGGGCGCGACGAGGACGGTCTTAAGGCCGAATGCCTTCGCCAGCGCCATGCTTTCCACCGCGACATTGCCCTTCAGCCGGGAATCGATCTTCTTCATGACGACCGCCGGCTTCTCGCCACGAAAGACCTCCGCCGCCGAGTGTACTCTTTCGGCGGCTTCGCGCTCATCCAGCGCGCGGGAGGCGGTATTGACGACGACGACATCGCAACCGATGGCGACCGCCTCCCGGGCCGCCTCCATATCAATCGCGACGACGACCGAAAGGCCGGCTTCGACGAAGGGCGTGCCGGTATCGAGCGCGCCGGTCAAATCGTCGGCAATGATCGCAGCCTTCAGCGTCATGCGATTTGCTCCGTGTTGACGGCGTGGCACGCAACGAGATGGCCGGGCCTGGCTTCCTTCCAGGCCGGGATGACCTTGCTGCAGACATCCATTGCGATCGGGCAGCGCGTGTGGAAACGGCAGCCGGACGGCGGGTTCAGCGGGCTCGGCACGTCGCCCTGCAGGATCTGGCGCTGGCGGGTGCGCTCCAGTTCCGGATCGGTCTCCGGAACGGCCGACAGCAGCGCCTTGGTATAGGGATGCAGCGGATTGTCGAAGAGCTCCTCACGGGTGGCGAGTTCGGCCAGCCGCCCGAGATACATGACGCCGACGCGGGTGCTGATGTGGCGCACGACAGCGAGATCATGGGCGATGAAGAGGTATGTCAGCCCGTATTTCTCCTGCAGATCGAGCAGAAGGTTGATGATCTGCGCCTGGATCGACACGTCGAGTGCTGAGATCGCCTCGTCGCAGACGATGAATTTCGGCTGGCAGGCGAGCGCGCGGGCGATGACCACGCGCTGACGCTGGCCGCCGGAAAGCTCGTGCGGATAGCGCTGGGCAAAGCGTGTGGGCAAGCCGACATCGGTGAGCAGCGTCGCCACCCTCTCCTTCAGCTCGGCCTTGGCGCAGAGCTTATGGAAGAGGATCGGCTCCCCGATCGCTTCGCCCACGGTCATGCGCGGATTGAGCGTCGAATACGGGTCCTGGAAGACGATCTGCAGGTCGCGGCGGAAAGGCCGCATCTGCTTCTCGTCGAGGGTGGCCAGGTCCTGGCCTTTGTAGACGACCTTGCCGCTGGTCGCCTTATAGAGATTGAGGATGGTGAAACCGGTCGTCGATTTGCCGCAGCCGGATTCGCCGACAAGGCTCAGCGTCTCGCCTTCCATGATGTCGAGATCGACATTGTCGAGCGCATAGACCGTCGCCGACCGCTCACCGAAAGCACCGAGCTTGACATGGAAATGCTTGACCAGATTTTCGATCTTGAGCAGCGGTTGAGCAGCCATCACGCGGCCTCCTGCATTCTCTGGACGACGAAACAGGCGGCGCGATGATTGCTGCTGCCGCTCAGCGGTTCGAGCCGTGGCACCTTCTCGTGACAGACCGCCTCTACAAGCGGACAGCGCGGCGCAAAGGGGCAACCTTTCGGCCGGCGGCCGGGCTCCGGTGGGGTGCCGCCGATCGAGCGCAGCCGGCTTGCCGGCGGATCCGACAGTTTCGGGATCGAGGACAGCAGACCGCGCGTATAGGGATGGCTCGGACGAGCATAGAGCTCGTCCACCGGCGCATCTTCCACGACGGTGCCAGCGTAGAGCACGGCGACGCGATCGACGAGACCGGCAATCAAAGCGAGGTCGTGGGTGATCCAGACGACGGACATGCCGAGCTTGGCGCGCAGATCCTTCACCAGACCGACGATCTGGGCCTGGATGGTGACGTCGAGTGCCGTCGTCGGCTCATCGGCGATCAGGAGCTTGGGATTGCAGGCAAGGCCGATGGCGATCATCACGCGCTGGCGCATGCCGCCTGATAGTTCGTGCGGAAAGGCCTGCAGGCGCTCTTCCGGACCGGGAATGCCGACCAGGCGCAGAAGCTCGACGGCGCGGGCGCGGGCCTGCGCCTTTTTCATCTTGCGGTGATAGATCAGCGGCTCGCAGATCTGGTCGCCGACGCGCATGACGGGATTGAGCGAGGTCATCGGGTCCTGGAAGACGAAGCCGATATCGCCGCCGCGCACCTTGCGCAGCTCGCCGTTCGACATCGTCTGCAGGTCGCGGCCGTCGAAGGTCGCCGATCCCCTGGCGACCTTGATCTTGTTCGGCAGGAGCCGCATCAGGCTCAGCATGGTAAGGCTCTTGCCGCAGCCGGATTCGCCGACGACGCCGAGGGTCTCGCCCTTGTCAACGTGGAGATCGATGCCGTCGACGACGACGGCCGGGCCGTTGCGGCCATCGATCTCGACGGTAAGACCCCTGACATCGAGCAGGCGTTCTGTGCTTTTCGTATCCATCATTTGCCGCCCCGCGGGTTGAGCGCGTCGTTGAGGCCGTCGCCGAGGAAGCTGAAGGCAACCGAGGCGAGGCCGAGCACGGCCGCCGGAGCGGCGAGAAGATGCGGATAATGCTGCCAGACGCGCAGGCCGTCCGAGATCATGTTGCCCCAGCTCGGCGTCGGCGGATTGACGCCGACACCCAAGAAGCTGAAGGCGCTTTCCAGCACCATCGCTGTGCCGAGACCGGCGCTGACCGAGACGATCAGCGGGCCAAGCGCATTCGGCACGACATAACGTTTGATGATGATCCAGTTCGACAGGCCGAGCGCCTGGGCCGCGGTGATGTAGGGCCGACTGCGGATCGACAGCACCTGGGCGCGCACCAGACGGGCATAAGGCGGCCAGGAGATCAGCGCCATCGACCCGAAGACGAGGATGAAGTCCACCCATATGGTCTGGCGGTAGAAGGGGTTGAGGGTCTCGAGGTAGCGCGCCTCCATCCACCGGGTGATCGGCGATTTCAGCGACGCGTTGATGACGACGACGAGCAGCAGGTTGGGAACCGACATCGTCACGTCAGTCAGCCACATGATGGCGCGATCGAAAGGATTGCCGAAGAAACCGGCCACCGCGCCGAGCGTCAAGCCGATCAGCACCGCGAAGAAGGTGACGATGACGGCGACGAGGAACGCGGTCCGCGTGCCGAAGACAACGCGGCTGAAAACGTCGCGACCGAGGTCGTCGGTTCCGAAGAGATGGCTCATCGACGGCAGCGCGTTGCGGGCACTGAGGTCCTGGCTGAGATAATCATAGGGCGTGAGATAAGGCCCGAGGATCGCCGTGAAGGCGAGGATCAGGACGATGACGAGGCCGAAGACGGCGAGCTTGTTGCGCCGCAGCCGATGCCAGGCATCGCGCCACAGGCTGACCGGCGGCTCGTCGACGGTTTCGGCGGTGGAAAGAGGGATGGCGGACATGGTCAGCGGCTCCTTCTTGCATCGTTGGCGCGTGGGTCGAGCAGCGGATAGAGCACGTCCACCAGCAGGTTCGACACCATCACCAGGAACGATCCGATCAGCGTGATCGCCAGGATGACGGGATAATCGGAATTGATCAGCGCCTGTACCGTCAGCCGGCCGAGACCCGGCAGGCCGAAGACGAGTTCGACGAAGATCGCGCCGTTGACGATCGTAATCATGATCAGGCCGAGCTGCGTGACGACGGGCGTCAGCACCGGCCGCAGAATATGACGCAGCGCGACGATGATTTCGGGCACGCCCTTGGCCCGGGCGGTCCTGACGAAATCCTCCGACAGCACCTCGATGACGGCGGCACGGGTCTGGCGCACGATGAGCGCGATCGGCTGGAAGGAGAGGACGATCAGCGGCAGCAGGATTCTGATATCGAGGATGCCGCCCCAGCCATAGGGCACTTTCACGCCCGGCAGCAGCACGATGAGGCCGACCATCAGCAGTGGTCCGGCGACATAGGCTGGGATCGCCCAAAGGAAAAGCGCGGAGCCCAGAATGGCGTAGTCGAGGCGCGAATTCTGGTTCAGCGCGGCGATCATGCCGAGCGGGATCGCGACGACGGCGGTCAGAATGATGGAACAGAGGGCAAGCTGAAAGGAGACAGGCGCAGCGGCCGAGACCATCGCCCAGACGGCGCGGCCCGATGTCAGCGAGTTGCCGAACTGGCCGTGCAGCAGGTTCCAGATGTAAAGGCCGAACTGCTCGATGAAGGGCCTGTTGAGACCCGCGCTTTCGCGAATGGCTTCGATGCGCTGCGGATTGTAGGCGACATCGCCCGGCGCGCGCAGGAAGATCAGCTTGATCGGGTCGCCGGCGCCGTAAAAAGCCAGCGCATAGACAGCCAGCATGACCACGAGAACGGACGGAATCCAGATGGCAAACCGGGTTAGCACGTAGCGCAGCAAGGCCACCTCCCACCTGTTATACGATGCGTTTCCCTCATCAGCCTGACGGATCGCATCTCTTCTTGAAACTTGCGCGAAGGCCGCAAGGCCCTCGCGCGCTCATTGTCAATTCCAACAGGGCTTTCCGAGATCAACCGATGGAGATGTTCCAGGGTTCGACAACCTGCCAGTCGAGGTTCTTATCGAGGCCTTTGACCTCCTTGGTGGCCCAGCGCGACATCGCCTGAGAATACCACGGAATGAAGGCCCAATCGTCGCGGAAGGCCTTCTGCGCCTGCTGGGCGAGAGCGATGCGCTGCGGATCTTCCGCAGCCTTGGTCGCCGCTTCGGCAAGGGCGCTGTCGACCTTGTCGTTCTTGTATCCGCCGAGCTTGTTCTGCGCATTCGACGAGGTCGAGGCGATGCAGCCCGTGAGATAGGAAACGGCATCGGGAACGCGGGTGCCGACGTCGTCGCGGAAGATCTGGACCGAGTTCTGGTCCGGGCCGGCGTAGGCGTCCTGCTGCGGCTTCATGTCAACCGCTGTAATGCCGAGGTTCTGGCGCCACTGCTCGGCGATGAACTGGGCCGCCGCCTCAATCGCCGGCGCCGAAATGCCGACGAACATGATCTTCGGCAGCCGCTCCGGACCGCCGTAGCTCGATTCGGCGAGCAGCTTCTTGGCGCCTTCCGGGTCGTAGGGAAAAGGTTCAAAGCCGGAATTCTCCGCGCCTGGAACCGAGTTGAGGATCTGGTCGGCCTTCTTGTGCGGCCCATCGGGATAAGAAGCCTTGAACAGGCCATCACGGTCGACCGCCATGATCAGCGCCTGGCGGACCTTCGGATCGTCCATCGGCGCGCGGGAGATATTGAACCAGAAATGCTGGCTGGTCGGGATCAGCGGGCCGGCCGAGAATTCCGGGCCAAGGTCCTGAATAATGGTCGAGGTGACGAGCTCTGTATGGGCGTTGAACTCGCCCGAGTTGATCAGCGAGGTCGCGGTGACATTGTCCTCGATCGAGGTGATCTCGATGCGCGCAAGCTTCGGCTTCGGCCCGAAGAAATGTTCATTCGGCTCGAAAGTAAGCTTGCCGGCGTCGATATCGAGGCTCGTCAGCTTGAAAGGCCCGGAGAAGACCGGTTTGCTGTCGGGCTTGTACCAATCGATGACCTCCTCGCCGTCGCTACCGCGTGACTGCGACGCCTTGGTGATCGGCGCGATGTGGTTTGCCAGGCGCATGAAGAAGATCGGATCGGCGCCGGCGAGCGTCACGACGACCGTTCCTTCGTCGGGAGTCGCGACACCGGTCAGCTCTTTGCCGGAGCCGGCGGCGATCTCGGCATAACCCTTGACCTTGCTCAGCACCTGGTCGGCGCGCTGGCTCTTGGTGTTCGGCATCGAGGCGACTTCCCACGACCCCTTGACGTCGGCCGAGGTAATCTTGCTGCCGTCGGAGAAGACGGCCTTGGGATCGATCTTGAAGGTCCAGACGATGTTGTCGGCCGATTCCCAGCTGGTGAAGACATAGGGCTTGAGATTGCCCTGGCTGTCGAAATACATCGGCGAAGCCCACCAGATCGCGTTCCAGCGGAAGGTCCTGCCGCCACCACGCAGCGGCGACCAGTCCTGGTCGAAAGCCGGATGCGCGACTTTCAGGACCTGGCCTTCGTCCGCCAGCACGATGCGGGCATTCATCCCGAAGACGGTAAGGCCGACGCCGGCGGCGAGGCCGAGTTTCAACGCATTGCGACGTGATAGATTGGTTTTGTCAGATTGATCAAAAGACATGCATTCCTCCCACAATTAATCGGCAGCACTCTCCCTGCACCCTCCAGGCGCAGCATAATCCCTGTCATATCGTTCCCTCGTTATTGTAAATATGTCAACAAAAAAACGCGATTTTAATCCGACGAAAATTATTTGATAAAAATAACACTATAATTACAGTTAGATAATATTTCGCCTCCGCAGTCACTCATTTTGTCTTCTTGACAAAAGCGCCGCGATGGAAAAGTTCTTTGCACTCCATCGCCACAGACAAATGACAATCGCATGTGCTGTCGGACGGTTCGACGGATCGGCAAGACAAGGCGCGCCGAAGGGAGGGCGGAATGAGCCATCACAGGATTACAGGCGTTTTCAGCGCGGCCGCAACGCCGCTGACCGCGGACAATACGCCGGATCTCAGCCTTTTCACCGATCATTGCCGACGGCTGCTGGCCGAGGGATGTCATGGCGTGGCCCTGCTCGGCACAACGGGTGAGGCCAATTCCTTTTCCGGAGGCGAGCGGCGCGCCATTCTGGAAGCGGCGCTGGAGGCCGGCATTCCTTCCGACAAGCTGTTGCCGGGAACGGGCGTCGTCGCCATTCCGGAGACCGTCGAACTGACCCGGCACGCCCTGTCGCTCGGCGTCACCAAGGTGGTGATGCTGCCGCCCTTCTACTACAAGGGCGTCTCAGACGACGGCCTCTTTGCCGCCTATTCGCAGGTGCTGGAGAAAGTCGCCGACACGCGACTGCAGGTCATCCTCTATCATATCCCGCAGGTCTCGGGTGTGCCGCTCTCCATTCCGCTGATCGGCCGGCTGATTGCCGCTTTCCCGGAAACCGTCGTAGGCATCAAGGAATCTGCGGGCGATTTCAACAACATGCAGGCCATTATCGCTGCCTATCCCGGCTTTTCCGTCCTGGCGGGCGCCGATCCCCTGCTGCTGCCGCTCTTGAAGGCCGGCGGCGCGGGCTGCATCACTGCGACCTCCAATCTCGTGGCAGATTCACTGCGCACGGTCTACGACCATGTCCACGACGAGAGGCGCGCCAGCGGAGTCGAGGCGGCGCAGGCGCGCATCAATGCTTACCGCACACTTTCCAACTCCTACGTCCAGATCCCGGCCATCAAGGCAATGGTCGGGCTGAAGACGGGCAATCCCGCATGGAGGCGCACCCGCGCACCACTAATGCCGCTCAGCGAAGCGGATTATGCCGCACTCGCCGAGAGCTACGCCAAGCTGCCCTGAGGAGACCCGCCATGCGCTTTACCGGACTGCCCCCCGAAGCCGTTCCCGCCCTGATGACCGGGGCCATCACAGCCCACCCCGCTGTCGAGGGCCGCGCAGACACCTATCTGCCCTCGCCCTGCATCCAGAACCACGCGGCAAATCTCGCCTTTCTGCCCGATGGCGCGCTGACCTGCGTCTGGTTCGGCGGAACTATGGAGGGCATGGGCGATATCTCCATTTACATGTCGCGGCTGGCGCCGGGCTCCGAGCGCTGGTCCGAACCGGAGAAGATGAGCGACGATCCGGAGAAATCCGAGCAGAACCCGTTGATTTTCAATGCTCCTGACGGAAAGACATGGCTGCTTTTTACCTCGCAGACCTCGGGCAATCAGGACGGCTCCGTTGTCAAATGCCGGATCTCCGATGACGGCGGCCGGACGTTCGGCCCGGTCCGTATCCTCTGCGACAGCCCCGGTACCTTCGTTCGCCAGCAGATCGTCGTGAACGACAGAGGCGAATGGCTGCTCCCAATCTTCCGCTGCGTCGGCCTCGACGGCCGGCGCTGGAGCGGCGACGCCGATACGGCAGCGGTGTTGATCTCGCGCGACGGCGGCGCGAGCTGGCAGATGAACGACGTTCCCGACAGCATCGGCGCCGTGCACATGAACATCCTTCCACTCGGCGGCGGCGAGATGATCGCCTTCTACCGCAACCGTTTCGCCGAGACCGTTCTTTCCAGCCGATCGAACGACGGCGGCAGGACGTGGAGCGCTCCGGAGCCCACGGACCTGCCGAACAACAATTCCTCGATCCAGGCAACAGTCCTGGATGATGGAGCGATTGCAATGGTTTATAACCATTCGAATGCAGCCATGTCGGATGCACGGCGCCAGTCTCTCTACGATGAAATCGAGGGCGACGAGGCCGGAGCGACAGCTACCGTTCCTGCTTCCGATGTCGGCCGCAAGGCGGTCTGGGGTGTCCCGCGTGCGCCGCTGAGCCTCGCGATATCGAGGAATGGCGGCAAGAGCTTTCCGCATCGCATGGATCTCGATACCGGCGATGGCTTCTGCCTCAGCAACAATTCCAAGGATTCGCTGAACCGCGAATTCTCCTATCCCTCAGTCGTCCAAGGCGGCGACGGCACACTCCATATCGCCTACACATACTATCGGCGCGCCATCAAATATGTGCGCCTCGCCCCGCAATCCTTGCCGTAAGCGAGGCGGCGGCTGAGCAATTGTAAATCTGCGTCCGGAGAGGGAGAAGAACGCGGGTTTCAACGGCTTCGACCGGTCGAACGGCTTGAGCTTGATAACAAGTTCGACTGGCTCCTCGAACATACGATAGGCAGGTTCGGCCTGAGCGGATTATTGGAATTCAAAGACAGAGATCCGATAACCTGCAGATTTACCTGATGTTTATGTATATTCTCTCCGCATGAGAGCTTCAACGTTCCGATATCAGGCGACAAAATTTTCAGCCCTCTGGAATGCCGACTTGACATTGACATTACAACTTTACATTAAAGAGGGCGACACTGTTGCCGCAAGATCCGCAGGGAGGACTGATTCATGGCCAGCTTGGGTTCGCCAATCACGATAGTTCGGCCGCATTTGATCGAGTTCGGCATCGGCACGGCGGGAAAGCTCGGCAGATGGGCTGCCGAAAAGGGCTACAGGCGCACGCTTGTGATCTCGGATGCGTTCAACGCTTCGCGCATCGATGTGCTGGAACTGAAGGGCGAGGTCACGGTGTTTTCCGAGGTGACGCCCGAGCCGGATACGGCCAACCTTGACAAAGTATTGGGAGTGGCTAACGCCGCCGATGCCGAGTTGATCGTCGGCTTCGGCGGCGGCAGCGCCATGGATCTGGCAAAGCTCGCCGCCGTTCTTGCCGGCTCGACGCAGACGCTGCACGAGGTTGTCGGTCCGAACAAGGTCAACGGCCCGCGCAAAGTCGGGCTCGCCCAGGTGCCGACGACGTCCGGCACCGGCAGCGAGGCCGGCATCCGCGCGCTCGTCACCGATCCCAAGACGATGGCGAAGCTCGCCGTTGAAAGCTTTCATATGCTGGCCGACATCGCCATCGTCGATCCGGCGCTGACCTTCAGCGTGCCGGCGCGCACCACCGCCGCAACCGGCGTCGACGCCATGGCCCATTGTGTCGAAGCCTTCACCAACCGCAAAGCCCATCCGATGGTCGACATCTATGCGATCGAGGGAACGCGGCTCGTCGGCAGATATCTTGCCCGTGCCGTCAAGGACGGCGGCGACGCGGAGGCGCGCGCCGGTCTCGCGCTCGCCTCCCTTTACGGCGGCTTCTGTCTCGGCCCGGTCAATACTGCCGGCGGCCATGCTCTCGCCTACCCTCTCGGCACGCGCTGGCACGTGGCTCATGGTGCCGCGAATGCTCTGATCTTCCCGCATGTTCTCGCCTTCAACACGCCGGCAGCCGCGGAGAAGACGAAAGCGGTGATGGCGGCGCTCGGCTACGAAACCGCGGAAAACATCGCCTCCGTCTTCGATGCGGCTTACGCTTTCTGCGCCGAACTCGGCATCGAAATGAAGCTCTCCGGCCTAGGCGTGCCGGAAAGCGATCTCGATGCGATGGCCGATGACGCCTTTGCCATTCGCCGGCTGCTCGACAACAATCCGCGCGATCTAACCCGCGCCGACATTCGCTCGATTTACGCGGCCGCCTTTTAAAGCATGATGCCGAAAAGTGTGGGCGGTTTTCGACATCATGCTTCGGACCTAAGCAACGGTTTCAGAAGGAACTCGATTGATGGACAGGAATGCGAAAGTCGCCGTGACACTCGGTGATCCCGCCGGCGTCGGCCCCGAAGTGATCGTCAAGGCCTTGGCGGCGCTTCCAAGCGAAGAGCGTCGCGATTTCGTTATCGTCGGCAATGTGGAAGCGCTGGAGCGGGCCGATCGTGTTACCGGCTCGGGCCTGAAATTCGGACCCGCCGAGGCCGCCGGCGACAGGATCGCGGTCGACGAGGTCTCGCTCGGCGCCGCCCTGCCCGAGATCGGCAAGGTCAGCCCGGTCGCCGGCGATGCCTCGGTGCGCTACATCACCCGCGCCGTCGATCTCGCCATGTCGGGACAAGCCGATGTCATCGTCACCGCCCCGATCAACAAGGAAGCGATGAACCTTGCCGGCCATCACCATGACGGCCATACCGGGCTTCTCGCACACCTCACAGGCTCGAAGAGCTCCTTCATGCTGCTTGCTTCCGAGCGGCTGAACACCATCCATGTCTCGACCCATATCTCGCTAAAGGGCGCAATCGAACGCGCCAAGACCGACCGGGTGCTCGCGACCATCGAAGCCGGCCACAGGCATTTCCTGCGCCTGGGCAAAAAGGCCCGCATTGCGGTCGCCGGCCTCAATCCGCATTGCGGCGAAAATGGCCTGTTCGGCACCGAGGACATGGAATTCCTGGCGCCGGCCGTCGAGCAGGCGCAAGCAAAGGGCATCGACGTTGTCGGTCCGATCTCCGCCGACACGGTGTTTGCCCGCGCCTATAACGGCACCTTTGATCTGGTCATTGCCCAGTATCACGATCAGGGCCATATACCGATCAAGCTCGTTGCCTTCGATACGGCCGTCAACGTCTCGCTCGGTCTGCCGATCGACCGCGTCTCGGTCGATCACGGCACCGCCTTCGACATCGCCGGTACCGGCAAAGCCAATCACGTCAACATGCTGTCGGCTATTGCCTATGCCAGGCTGATGGCCCACTCGCCGCGCCAGAAGACCTGATCGCAACATTAGAGAGGAGCGACAGCGCCATTGCTCGGGGGAAACGTTTTCCTGCTGCCGCGTCACATGCCGAACAGACGGCGATCCCAGAACACTGGCTCGTGGAGACTTGCCGTGATCGAGGAGAATTCCGGATGCGCCGGATTGATCAGCACGTTGCGGTTGACGCGGGCGACGACGCTCGGCACCAGCAGGATAGCGCTGCGCTTCTCCTGGCACCAGCCTTCGCCGAAGTCCTTGCTAACGCTGGCCGGCATGCTGTCCCAGCCCGAGAGCGCGGGCTCGGAGAAAACCTCGTAGCTAACCCCGCGCGGTATGGTGATGGTGACATAATGCTGGTTTGGCGGCAGCCGCCCGCTGCCATGCACGAGCTTTTCGAGAAGCGCCGTCGAATAGTGTTCGCTCGTGTAAATGATCGGGCTGCCTGCCGTATTCCACCGCCCCGGCGCTATGGTCGAGCCGGTGGCGTCGAAGATCGGATAGGTTCCGTCAGGATCTCCGATGCGGACAGATGTCAGCGTGCGATCCAGGCGTTGCGCGCTCACGCAGCACTGCCGTATTTCAGGCTTCCGAGGATATCGAGAACGAGTTCGCCGCCGATTTCGCTCTGGATAACGACGTCGATCGGCCGCCTGTCCTCCAGCATCGCATGGGGGCGGAACAGGAAATCTCGCGCCTCGATCTCGCTCTGCCAGACATCGAGCGCCAGCCCCCAGACGCGCGCGAGGCGAGCGAGCTTTATGCCCTCGTCGGAGGAAAGCCGATGCTTGGACTTGCGCCGCTCATAGGTGGCCTTCGGCACCAGTCGGTACTTGAACTGCGCATCGCTCGGTGCGAGAAGCAGCGCCATCCGGTCAAGCGCCTTGACCGGCAATCCCTCCTCGATGCTGGAAAGCAGCCCGAAGGCCGAACGCGCGGCCGGCTCCCTGGCTGGCAAGCCGAGAACATCGGCAACGACTGCAAATCCGGTCATGCAATTGGCTCCAATTCACTTGAGGTTATATTTAGTCTCAAATGAACCAATGTTCAATAGCCTGTCTGCATGCGCGTCATACCGCTATGTTGCAGAAAGACACGAACAGCGAAGGAGGTTGCCTATGTCACCGCGGGACGCCTGATCCAGACGGGACTCATCTTCTCCACTTCACCATGCTTGGCCTTTTTTCGCTTAGAGAAATGACAGTCGGCGATGCCATCGACTTCTGGCTTGCGTTTCTGGACCACTGGGCATCACGCCGGATCACGTAACGATCCATCCGGACCACCTGCTTGAATGGACGCCGTTCTATAGTGGGCGCGTGCCCGTCGTTCCAGATTCGCAATGCATCTGGAGCGATGGCAGCATCACGGGATACTGCACCGCGTTCTACAAAGATGGGGTCGAGATCGGAAACATCGTCAATCCGCTCAGAATCTGCATAGACGGCGGCTTCGGCGGGGAACGTCTCGATATGATCGCCAACGGCACGCCGCAAAGCGATGCGCTGGAGACATCGTGCGAGACCGTCACGACAATCGTGGAAAGCGGCTATCGGCCGGGCAACAAGGAACAGGGATATGTTCTGCGGAAATTGCTCCGCCGCATCCATAAGATGGGCGGCACGCTCGACCATCCCTTCTTTAAGGACGAAGTCGAACGCCAGAAGCGGTTCCGCGTTAAATATCTGCGCCTTCGCGACCGCTATTCCGCCATGAGTGCGGATTGGTGGTTTGACACCCACGGCATCGATCTCGCCGCTATCCTGCCGCCGTGTCCGAAATCATGCGCGACACGGCATTCTTCCAACCGATGATCTTGGTCTGCCGCTCGCCTTCCTCCATCGAGGGATTGAAGCGGCGGTCGCAGGCCCAGGCCTGTGCAAACTCCCGCCTGCCGGGCCAGATGCCGGCCTTCGAGCCGGCGAGCCAGGCGGCTCCCAGCGCCGTCGTCTCGCGGATCGCCGAGCGGTCGACGGGATTTCCCGTGATGTCCGCCAGGCACTGCATCGTCCAGTCGGACGCGGCCATGCCGCCATCGACACGCAGGACGGTTTCCAACTGGTTGGCGCCCCAGTCCTTCTTCATCGCAACGAGCAGGTCGAGCGTCTGGTAGGCGACGGATTCAAGCACGGCGCGGGCGAATTCCGCCGGCCCGCTGTTGCGCGTCAGGCCGAAGATCGCGCCGCGCGCGGCTGGATCCCAATAGGGCGCGCCGAGGCCGGTGAAGGCCGGAACGATATAGACCTGCTGGCCGGGGTCCGCCTTGGTCGCAAGAACCCCTGCCTCGGAAGCCTGGCTGATGATGCCGAGGCCGTCGCGCAGCCATTGCACGGCCGCACCCGCAATGAAAATCGAGCCTTCGAGCGCATAAGTCGTTTCGCCGTCGAGCCGGCAGGCAATGGTCGTCAGCATCCGGTTGGAGGAGGAAACGCGATCCCGGCCGGTGTTCAGCAGAGCGAAGCAGCCGGTGCCATAGGTGGATTTCATCATGCCAGGATCAAAACAGGCATTGCCGACGGCCGCAGCCTGCTGATCGCCGGCGACACCGAGGATCGGAAGCGCGGCGCCGAACAGCGCCTCGTCGACCCGGCCGAAATCATCGGCGCATTCCCTGACCTCGGGCAGCATGGCGGAGGGAATGCCGAGAATGCCGAGAAGCTCCTCGTCCCATGCCCCGTCATCGATATTATAGAGCAGCGTTCGCGACGCATTGGTCGCATCGGTAGCGTGCACGCGACCATCAGTCAGCTTGTAGATCAGCCAGCTGTCGATCGTGCCGAAGCAGACCTCGCCCGCCTCCGCCTTTTCCCGCAGGCCATCGACATTGTCGAGCAGCCAGCGCAGCTTCGTGCCGGAGAAATAGGGATCGAGCAGCAGGCCTGTCTTGGCACTGAACAGCTTCTCATATCCGTCGGCCTTCAGGCTCTCGCACATTTCGGCCGTGCGCCTGTCCTGCCAGACAATAGCGCGGTGAAGCGGCGCGCCGGACTTGCGATCCCAGACGACTGCCGTCTCACGCTGATTGGTAATGCCGATCGCCGCGATCGCGGCGGCGTTCATGCCGGCATCGGCGATCGCGCTGCGCACCGTGACGACGACGGACTGCCAGATTTCGGCGGCGTCATGCTCCACCCATCCGGGCTGCGGATAATATTGGGTGATCTCCGCCTGCGCCGAGCCGGCCATTTTCATGCCGCCATCGAAGATGATGGCGCGTGAAGACGTCGTGCCCTGGTCGATCGAAAGAATATAGCCGCTCATACATCCATCTCCGGCTCGCACGAAACCGCTCAGCCTGCCGCTCAGCGGCAGGACGCCGGGTTTGATGAGAGAAAGATTGTGGGATGCCACCGGCTTGCTGCCGGTGGCAAGGAAGTGATGGCCGGAGGCCTCGTCGCCTCCGGCCGGGTCCGCCTTACTTCTTCTGCCAGCTCTTGACGAGCTCGTCGTAGTTGACGGTCAGCGGCTTTTCCTTCTCGTTCTCGATCTTCAGCTGCGGTGCCAGGTTGCCCTTCTTTACCGCATCCGCATTCCAATAAGCGAGATCATGCTCTTCGGCGAGTTTCGGACCGATATCGCCCTGGACCTTGGCGCGTTCCAGGCGCTGCAGCACCTTTTCCTGCTCGGAGCAAAGCGAGTCCATCGCTTCCTGCGCCGTCTTGGCGCCGGAAGAGGCGTCACCGATCGCCTGCCACCACAGCTGCGCGAGCTTCGGATAGTCAGGAACGTTCGTACCGGTCGGCGACCACTGCAGGCGGGCCGGCGAACGGTAGAATTCGATCAGGCCGCCGAGCTTCGGCGCGCGATCGGTGAAGGACTTATGATCGAGCGTCGACTGGCGGATGAAGGTGAGGCCCATGTGGCTCTTCTTCACGTCGACAGTCTTGGAAGTGACGAACTGGGCATAGAGCCAGGCCGCCTTGGCGCGATCGACGGGCGTGGACTTCATCAGCGTCCAGGAGCCGGCATCCTGATAGCCGAGCTTCATGCCGTCCTTCCAGTAGACGCCGTGCGGGCTTGGTGCGAAGCGCCATTTCGGTGTGCCGTCCGCATTGACGACCGGCAGGCCTTCCTTGACAAAGTCGGCCGTGAAGGCCGTGTAGGTGAACATCTGCTGGGCGACTTCACCTTGCGAGGGGACCGGTCCGGATTCGGAGAAGGTCATGCCCTGAGCGGCGGCCGGTGCATAGGCCTTCATCCAGTCCAGATACTTCTGGATGGAATAGACCGCTGCCGGGCCGTTGGTGTCGCCGCCGCGTGCGACGCACGAACCGACAGGACGGGAGTTCTCGTCGACCTTGATGCCCCATTCGTCGACCGGCTTGCCGTTCGGAATACCCTTGTCACCGTTGCCGGCCATCGAAAGCCAAGCGTCGGTGAAGCGCCAGCCGAGCGACGGGTCCTTCTTGCCGTAGTCCATGTGGCCATAGACCTTCTTGCCGTCGATCTCGCGGCCGGTGAAGAACTCGGCAATATCCTCATAAGCCGACCAGTTGACCGGCACGCCGAGATCGTAGCCGTACTTCGCCTTGAAGTCCGCCTTGTTCTTCTCGTCGTTGAACCAGTCGTAGCGGAACCAGTAAAGGTTAGCGAACTGCTGGTCCGGCAGCTGGTAAAGCTTGCCATCAGGCGCCGTCGTGAACGATTTGCCGATGAAGTCGTCGACGTCGAGACCAGGATTGGTGACATCCTTGCCTTCATTGGCCATCCAGTCGGTCAGCGAGCGGGCCTGCTGGTAGCGCCAATGGGTGCCGATCAGGTCCGAGTCGTTGATGTAGGCGTCGTAGATGTTTTCGCCCGACTGCATCTGCGTCTGCAGCTTTTCCACCACATCGCCTTCGCCGATCAGGTCATGGGTGATCTTGATGCCTGTGATCGCGGTGAAGGCCGGAGCCAGCACCTTCGATTCATATTCATGCGTGGTGATCGTTTCGGAAACGACCTTAATGTCCATGCCGGCGAAGGGCTTCGCGGCATCGACGAACCACTGCATTTCCTTTTCCTGGTCGGCGCGGGTAAGCGTCGAGAGATCACCGACTTCCTTGTCGAGGAACGTCTTGGCCTCGTCCATGCCGGCATAGGCCGATGCTGTCATCGCCAGCAGCAAGCCTGCTGTCGTCGTCAATAAGTGCCGTCGCATAATATCCTCCCAGGGTTTGCGATTGCAGTCACGTCTCAGGCGGCCAGTACCCCCGGCCATCTGTCTTCTCCCTGCCGTTACACGTAGCGGAACACGCCAATGGCGTAGACTACGGAAATAGCAAGAGCCCACCACAGGTTGGGCCCAGCGAGCCCAAGCCATGCAAGATGAATGAATGCTGCCCCAAGCAGCGAAATGAAAAGCCGGTCGCCGCGCGTCGTCTCGAACCGCAGCACGCCTGTGCGCGGCGTGCCGCCCGGCGAAAAATATTCCCAGACGCTCATGGCTATCAGCAGCGCCAGGATCGTCAGGAAGAACAGCGCCGTCGGCAGTGTCCAAGCCATCCAGGAAAAATTCATGGCAGTCTCCTCCTCAGACGCGGCCCAGGGCAAAGCCCTTGGCGATGTAATTGCGAACGAAATAGATGACGAGCGCGCCGGGAATGATGGTCAGCACGCCGGCTGCCGCCAGTACGCCCCAGTCCATGCCGGCCGCCGAAACCGTGCGTGTCATGATCGCCGAGATCGGCTTTGCCGCGGTCGTCGTCAGCGTGCGGGCCAGCAGCAGTTCGACCCAGGAGAACATGAAGCAGAAGAAGGCGGCGACACCGATCCCGCTCGCAATCAGCGGCATGAAGATCTTCACGAAGAAGCGCGGGAAGGAGTAGCCGTCGATATAGGCGGTTTCATCGATCTCCTTCGGCACGCCAGACATGAAGCCTTCGAGGATCCAGACTGCCAGTGGCACATTGAACAGGCAGTGGGCGAGCGCCACCGCGATGTGCGTGTCGATCAGGCCGAAGGCGGAATAGAGCTGGAAGAAGGGCAGTGCGAAGACGGCGGGCGGCGCCATCCGGTTGGTCAGCAGCCAGAAGAACAGGTGCTTGTCGCCGAGGAACCGGTAGCGCGAGAAGGCATAGGCCGCCGGCAGCGCCGCAAGCACCGAGATAACAGTGTTCATCACCACGTAGATGATGGAGTTGATATAACCGCTATACCAGGACGGATCGGTGAAGATGACGGCGTAGTTCCGGAGCGTCGGGTTTTGCGGCCACAGCGAGAAGGCGCCGGTGATCTCGGCATTCTCCTTGAAGCTCATGTTGATCAGCCAGTAGATCGGCAGGAGCAGAAAGACGATGTAGAGCGTCGTGACCACCCAGGAGAAATTTCCGGCGGGCTTGTATTTCATTGTCGCAGCCATGGATCTCTCCTTTCTCAGGCGTTGGCGTCGCTGCTGGTCATGACCGTGTAGAAGATCCATGACAGCAGCAGGATGATCAGGAAGTAGATGATCGACATCGCCGCGGCGGGGCCGAGATCGAACTGGCCGACGGCCATCTTCACGAGATCGATGGACAAGAAGGTCGTCGAGTTGCCGGGGCCGCCGCCGGTGACGACGAAGGGCTCGGTATAAATCATGAAACTGTCCATGAAGCGCAGGAGCACGGCGATCAGCAGCACCCGCTTCATCTTCGGAAGCTGGATGTAGCGGAATACGGACCAGCGCGAGGCGCCGTCGATCTTGGCGGCCTGATAATAGGCGTCGGGGATCGAGACGAGGCCGGCATAGCAGAGCAGCACGACGAGGCTCGTCCAGTGCCAGACATCCATGACGATGACGGTGACCCAGGCATCGACGGGATCGCGGACATAGTTGTAATCGAGGCCGAGCCCTTCGAGCGTATGGCCGAGGAGGCCGATATCGACACGTCCGAAGACCTGCCAGATAGTGCCGACGACATTCCACGGGATGAGCAGCGGCAGCGCCATCAGAACGAGGCAGACCGGAACGCCGATACCCTTCTTCGGCATGTTGAGCGCGATGAAGATGCCGAGCGGAATTTCCAGCGCCAGGATGATGAAGGAGAAGAGCAGGTTGCGCTCGAGCGCTTCCCAGAAGCGGTCGGAATGCAGCGTCTGGACGAACCAGTCGGTACCTGCCCAGAAGAACTCGTTGTTGCCGAACGTATCCTGGACCGAATAGTTGACCACGGTCATCAGTGGGATGGCGGCCGAGAAGGCCACGAGCAACAGCACCGGCAGGACCAGAAACCAGGCTTTGTTGTTCCACGTCTTCTGCATGGCTCAGGCCTCCCTGCCGACACGCCAGCTGTCGGCGTAAATGCTGATGGCGGACGGATCGAAGGTGACGCGAGCATCCGTGGGGATGTCCGTATCCTCCTGCACGACGATCGCAATCGGCTGGCCGGCGAAGCGAGCGCGCACGATCTTCTGTCGACCGATATCCTCGATCTTGGTGATGGTGATCGGCATGCCTTCCCGCCCGAGGCGGATGAATTCCGGGCGGATGCCGAGCTCGGTCTTGGAGCTACCTGCAGTCTTCGGCGCGTAATCGAGCGCCAGCACCTCGTCTCCGACCTTGACGGCGCTGCCGTCGATCTGCGCCGGCATGACGTTCATACCCGGCGAACCGATGAAATAGCCGACGAAGGTGTGGCTCGGCCGCTCGAAGAGTTCGGCGGGCGTGCCGATCTGAACGATCTGGCCGTCATACATGACGACGACCTTCTCGGCGAAAGTCAGCGCCTCGGTCTGGTCATGGGTGACGTAGACCATGGTGAAGCCGAACTGCTTGTGCAACCGTTTCAGCTGCGAGCGCAGCACCCATTTCATATGCGGATCGATAACGGTCAGCGGCTCGTCGAACAGAATGGCGTTGACGTCGTTGCGCACCAGGCCGCGGCCGAGAGAGATCTTCTGCTTCTGGTCGGCCGTCAGCCCCTGCGCCTTGCGCTTGGCCCAGCCGGCAAGGTCGATCATTTCGAGAATGTCGCGCACGCGCCGGTCGACATCGGCTTCCGCCACGCCGCGGTTGCGCAGGGGGAAGGCGAGATTGTCGTAAACGGTCATCGTGTCGTAGATGACAGGGAACTGGAAGACCTGCGCGATGTTGCGGCTCTGCGTCGAAAGATTCGTCACATCCTTGCCGTCGAAGAGGATGCGGCCATGCGAAGGCTGCAACAGACCGGAGATGATGTTGAGCAGCGTGGTCTTGCCACAGCCGGAAGGACCGAGCAGCGCATAGGCGCCGCCGTCGTTCCACTCGTGGTCGACTTCCTTCAGCGAATAATCATTCTCCGTCTGCGGATTGGCTCCGTAGGCGTGGCGGATATGGTCGAGCGTAATGCGTGCCATTGTGCTCTCCTATGCCTTTCCGGTCGTTGCGGCATCGCGGCCGGCCGAAGCGATGGCGCGGCCGTCGGCGCCGAAGGCCAAGAGGTGGCGCATGTCGAGGAAGGCCTCGATCTCCATGTCGGGATCGATGTCGTGAATCCCGTGCGCCAGCATTACCCAGCGCACGCCATCATATTCCAGGTGAACGAAGCTCTCCGAACCGGTGATCTCCGAAACCAGCGTGCGCGCCTGCAGGCAGGCCGCGTCACCCGTCTGCGGCTTGAAGCCGAGATGATGCGGGTGAAAAGCGACCGTCACCGGCCCGTCCGGCACGACGGCCAGATGCGGGGGAACCGGAAGGGCTGCCCCGCCCGGACGCGTAAAGGCATTGCCGGATTTGGTGACGTCGAGCGTGTTTAGCGGCGGGTCGGCGAAGATGCCGGCGGTAGCGAGGTCGGCAGGCCGGCGGTAAACATCGATCGTCTGCCCGAACTGGGTCACCCGGCCTTCGTTCAATGTCGCCGTGTTGCCGCCGAGCAGCAGCGCTTCGGACGGTTCGGTCGTGGCATAGACGAAGATCGCGCCGGATTGGGCGAAGATCTTCGGCAGCTCTTCACGCAATTCCTCACGCAGCTTGTAGTCGAGGTTGGCAAGCGGCTCGTCCATCAGCACGAGGCTGGCATTCTTGACGAGCGCGCGCGCCAGCGCAGTGCGCTGCTGCTGGCCACCGGACAGGTTGAGCGGCGTGCGATCAAGATAGGGCGTGAGCTTCAGAAGCTCGGCCGCCTTGCGCACTTCGCGGTCGATGGTGGCGGCATCCTTGCCCGATATGCGCATCGGCGAGGCAATGTTCTCGTATACGGTCAGCGCCGGATAATTGATGAACTGCTGGTAGACCATGGCGACATTGCGCTTCTGCACCGGCATGCCAGTGACATCAGCGCCGTCGAAACGGACGGAGCCGGCGGTCGGACGGTCGAGCCCGGCCATCAGCCGCATCAGCGACGTCTTGCCCGACAGCGTCGGCCCGAGCAGGACGTTCAGCGTGCCGCGCTCGAGGACCAGATCGGTCGGATAGATATGATAGTCCGCGCCCACCATCTTGGCGGCGTTTCGCAGTTCCAGCATTCCGATTCCCGTGCCTCCACGCAGCGGGGACCACACGCCACCTTATCCGGCCATCGCCGGTATGGCAGCCATGTACTCCTCCAGTGACTGAGCCTGTTCCTTCGAAAGGCGCAGACCATCCTTTGTTCTCCTCCACAGCACGTCTTCGGCGTGCCGGGCCCACTCATGTTCGACGAGGTATTTGACCTCGGCTTCGTAAAGATCGGCGCCGAACAGCTGCCCGAGGTCTTCAATGCCGCGGGCATCGCCGAGCAGCGTCTCGGCCCTGGTGCCGTAGCGGCGCACCAGCCGGCGCGCATGCGGATCGGCAAGGAAGGGGTAACGCCGCTTCAACTTGGCGACTTCGCCCTCATAACCCTGGACCGCGAAATTGCCGCCCGGCAGATGGCTCTTTGCCGTCCACGGGCTGCCCTTGACCCCGATCGCGGCACCGATTTTCTCCAGCGCATGCTCGGAAAGCCGGCGATAGGTGGTGAGCTTACCGCCGAAGACGTTGAGCAGCGGCGCAGCCCCGCCTTCGCCTTCCAGCTTCAGCACATAATCGCGTGTCGCCTCCTGCGCCTTCGAGGCGCCGTCATCATAAAGCGGCCTGACCGCCGAATAGGTCCAGACGATATCTTCCGGCCGCACCGGTTCCTTGAAATATTCCGAAGCCGCGTTGCAGAGGTAGACGGTCTCTTCCTCGGAGATCCGGACGTCCTTGGGATCGGCGGTGTAGTCGCGGTCGGTGGTGCCAATCAGGGTGAAATCGCCCTCATAGGGAATGGCGAAAATGATGCGGTTGTCAGGATTCTGGAAGAAATAGGCACGAGGGTCGTCGAACTTCTTCCTGACGACGATATGGCTACCCTGAACGAGACGAACGTGGTGGGCCTCGTTCTGGCCGAAGGCGGAACGGATGACATGATCGACCCAGGGACCGGCGGCATTGATCAGCATGCGGGCCTGATGGCTGTCATTGCGGCCAGTCACCGTATCGGTCGTTTCAATGTGCCAGAGACCATTCTCGCGCCGCGCCGACACCACCTTGGTGCGCGGCAGGATGGCCGCCCCTTTGTCGGCTGCGTCGCGGGCGTTCAACACGACCATGCGGGCATCATCGACCCAGCCGTCGGAATATTCAAACGCCCTCGTGAACAGCGCCTTCAGCGGCTTGCCGGCCGGGTCCTTGCGCATGTCGAGTACCGACGTCGCCGGCAGCAGCTTGCGGCCGCCGAGATGATCGTAAAGGAAGAGGCCGAGTCGGATCAGCCAGGCCGGGCGGATGCCGCCCTTGTGATAAGGCAATACGAAGCGCAGCGGCCAGATGATGTGCGGCGCCATCGCCCAGAGGATCTCGCGCTCCATCAGCGATTCGCGCACCAGCCGGAACTCGTAATGCTCGAGATAACGCAGGCCGCCATGAATCAGCTTGGTGGCGCCGGACGACGTGCCGGAGGCAAAATCGTTCATCTCCGCCAGCGCGACGGAATAGCCGCGCCCGACGGCATCGCGCGCAATGCCGCAGCCGTTAATGCCGCCGCCAATGACGAATATGTCGTGTATCTCCCGGCCCAATTGCCCCTCCGAGCCCACTGCTGATTTCGCATCGCACAAAACTTGCGCGATTGCGAAAGTGATAACAGTTAAAACGAAAGGAATGCGAATGTCAAACGAATGTTTGTTCCATTCGCGTGACCTAGCGCGATCTAGTGCTCGTTTCGATCAGCTTCACATTGTTTTCGAGGCAGAGATTGCGGATGGACGGCACCGGACAGTGGTCGGTGATGAAGGTATGGACCTGGGAAAGCTGGCCGATCCGGACCGGCGCGGTGCGTTCGAATTTCGTCGAATCGGCAACGAGGATGACATGCCGGGCATTGGCGATAATCGCCTGCGCGACCTTCACTTCGCGAAAATCATAATCGAGGAGCGCGCCGTCGATATCGATTGCCGATGCGCCGATGACGGCATAATCGACCTTGAACTGCCGGATGAAATCGACCGCCGCTTCGCCGACGATGCCGCCGTCCGAGCCGCGCACGACGCCGCCGGCGATCACCACCTCGATGGCCGGAAAGAGACGCAACCTGTTGGCAACGTTGATATTATTGGTGATCACCATCAGCTCGTGGTGATTGGCGAGCGCCTCGCCCACCGCTTCGGTCGTCGTGCCGATGTTGATGAAAAGCGAGGCTCCGCTCGGGATCAGCTCGACTGCCGCCATACCGATCGCCTGCTTCTCCGAAGCGGCGATCTGCCGCCGCGCCTCGTATTTGACGTTCTCCGTTCCGCTCGGAAATGTCGCGCCGCCATGAATGCGCGTCAGCACCTGCGCGTCGCAGAGATCGTTCAGATCCTTGCGGATTGTTTGCGGCGTCACCGAGAAGCGGGAGGCGAGCTCCTCGACCAGAACCCTGCCGCTCGATTTCGCAATCGCCACGATTTCAGTTTGTCGGTCGGTCAAGAACATCCGCGCCCCTTTCGCTCTGCTTTCGTTTTTAAAGAAAGCGAACGGCAGCGCAATGCCTATTTGTCAGTTGCCCGACTGCGGCACTCCGAACGTGGCGGCAGCGCGATACGGTTATCGTTTCCGCATCACGTTGACCACGAGCACGCCAAGGATCGCCATGACGCCGCCGGCAGCACCCAGTGCGGTCGGCGTCTCACCCAGCCCGACGAACCCGATCAGCGTTGCGACAGGCGGGACGCCGTAGAGAAAATTCGAGGCGCGCGCAGCGGTCAGCCGCTTCAAGGCGATGGCCCAGGTAAGATAGCCGATCGCAGTCGGGAAGATGACGAGATAGGCAACGCCCCAATTGACCTCTGCCGGCGCCGCCGCCAGCGCGCGGATCGTCGCCGGGACGGCCGAAAAGAGTGGCACGGAGCCGATCAACAGGATCCAGGCGGTGACGGCAAGCGCCGGCAGGCGAGCGAGCAGCGGTTTCTGCAACACGCTGGCGATCGCCGAGCAGAGCGCCGCACCGAGGATCAGCACAGCGTTCGGATCGAGCGTGAAGCCGCCGTCGGAGGCGACGGCGATCAGCGCCACGCCGCCGAAGGAAACCGCGGTGCCAACCCAGCCCCAGCGGCCGAAACGCTCGCCGAGCGCGAATGTGGCAATCAGGGCGGTGAAGACGGGCATGGTATTAATGATGAAGCTCGCCGGCCCCGCCGCCACGGTCTGCTCGCCGGTGTTCAGGAGAACCGCATAGGCGGCGATGAAGAGGACGGCAGCGACCGAGAGGCGGACGAATTCACGCTTTTCCGGCATCGGCCGGTAGATGGCGAGATAGACAAGGGCGAGGACGCCTGCCGCCACATAACGCGCCGTTGCCAGTTCGATCGGCGTCAGCGGCCCGAGACAGATACGGATCACCACGAAGGAAGAGGCCCAGAAGAGAATGGTGACGACAATCGCCGCAAAGGCGATCAGATCGAAGCCGCCTTGCTGTTTTGCCGAAACCGGTGCGCTTGCCGCCATGCTCATGTTCGCCTCCATCTGTGCGTGCGACAACGAATTAGGGCTTCGATACATGCTTGAAAAGCACCGCAATCGATGATCAAATGTGCGCATGGTTCACAGCTCGCCAGTGCTCCCACCGCTCGATACGCTCGAGACCTTTGCCCGCGCCGCTCGGCTCGGATCGTTTTCGGCCGCGGCCGAGGAAAGCGGGATCACCCATGGCGCCGTATCGCGGCAGGTCTCGCGGCTCGAGCGCTGGATGGGCGTGCGGCTCTTCGCGCGTGAAGCTCGCGGTGTGCGCCTCACCCCGGAGGGCATGCGGTTCTTCGCACGTGCCGAGGAAGCTCTTTCCCTGCTCGGGAACACCGGCGAGCGCTGGCTGCCACGGCCGAACAAGGCGGTGGTGCGCCTTTCCGTTACTCCGTCCGTCGCCTCTCTATGGTTGTTTCCGCGCCTGGCAAAGCTCGAAGGAAATGAGCTGCATGTCGAATTGACGCTCGAACACCGCCTGGCGGACTTCGGCGAAGGCACGGACCTTGCCGTCCGCTGCGGCAAGGGACCATGGGCGGGCGTGCGCGCCCTGCCGCTGTGGCAGGAGAAATCTTTTCCGATCGCCTCACCGACAATGGCAGCACGACTCGGGCAACGCTCGGATGCGCTTTCGCTGCTCGATCTGCCGATTCTTCACGACTCCAATATCGAGGGCTGGCGGCGCTGGCTAGCGCGTGAGGGCGTCGACTATACGCCGCGTGGTCAGGACCGACGCTTCGAAGATTACAATCTGGTGGTCGATGCCTGCGCGCAAGGGCTCGGCATTGCGCTTGCGCGGCCGCCGTTGTCGGATGCTGCGCTTGCCGCCGGGCGCGTCGTCGCAGTGTCACAGCGCACCCTCGATTCCCATGTCGCTTTTCACCTGATCCGGCCGGACGATGCATTGAGAAGTCCTGCCATCGAATTCGCCAGCCGCTTCCTACGCGAAGCCGGCCATGACGAGACGGCGATCAACGCCTTTATCGCGCCCGGAAAGCCGAAAGCGTAAACAGAAA
This sequence comes from Rhizobium sp. NLR8a, assembly GCF_019685235.1. Lineage (NCBI taxonomy): Bacteria > Pseudomonadati > Pseudomonadota > Alphaproteobacteria > Hyphomicrobiales > Rhizobiaceae > Rhizobium > Rhizobium sp. NLR8a. Next base: position 119,009 of record NZ_JABDWI010000016.1, on the reverse strand, counting down.
ACGCGCCGCCGCGCACATGCCTCAGCCGTGTGTAGGCGCTTCGGCTATGCGGCTCACTCCACAGGAAACTTCAGGCGCATTTCCTTCGCCAGCTCGAAGCCGGCGCTGCGATAGACTGGCTCCCCCACATCCGAGGCATGAATGACGGCAGTCGTGCAGCCGATGGATTTCAGATAATCAACGGCCCTGTTCGTCAGCGCCAAAGCAATGCCGCGCCGGCGGAAAGCCTCGGCGACATAGACGGACCAGATATAACCGTGCAACCGCTGCTCCGGCCGAATGACTTCCGGAAACGGCGATTGGTGCAGCTGACAAGATACGGAACCGGCGATTCCATCGTCCACAACGGCGAGGCGTCGCTCCTGGCGACCGCTTCTCAAAAACGCCAATATCCGCGCCGCCGCATCCGGCCTGTAATGTTCCGGCGGCGTGCCATAGCTGTCCCAGATTTTCAGATAGTGGCCGACCAGGATCTCATCCTCGCCCGGCGTTGCAATTCGGATATCCATCGTTTCGTCGCCAGCAAGCCAACCCAATAATCTCGTGGAGCCCCCGCCGCGTCGCGGCAGGGGGCGACAAAACCCGTCAATCCGCCGGTGTCAGTGTCATCGACGCGCTGCCGGCCGCGACATTCAGGCCGAGCTGGCCCGTCAGGCTGACCGTCTGCAGATGGATTGAACCGGAGGTGCCACCGACCAGGAGGTTGGCGCCGACGCCGGCACCAACCGTCGCCTCTGCGCTGGCGCCGACATAAAGTCCGGCGAGCGACCCACGATGATAACCAGCCGTCGGCGCAAACACCGCCCAGATCAAGCGACTGCGCGTGGTGAAGCCGAGGTCGATGCCAAGCTTTCGGATTTCGCCGGTGTAGTGATCGAAAAGCTCATTGCCGACAATTGACTGAAAGACGCAATCGGCTTCCTTGGACGAACCGAGCACATATCCCGTGCCGCCGCCGATATCGCAAGTGAGATAACCGATCTTCACGCCATTGCGCAGGTCCGGCTCTTCATAGGTTCTGGTGACAGGGTCGGCGGCATTGGCCGCCCCCGCGCCGAAAAACGTCAACGATACCGCGGCAAACGCCGCCGCAAGAGTTGTTTTCATAAGTCTCTCCTTCTCAAATCGTGACGGGAACACCCGGCTGGCGGCACCGGATATCGGAGGGGACTGCAGAGCAATCCCGGACGGCGCCGTTTTCGCGTCGCGTGTCAAAGCGCGTGGGAAGGCGCAAGCGACAGCCCCACGGTTCAGCCCCATTGGGACATTTCGAAGGCACATGCGACCAGCATGCGGTCTTTCACGATCTTGTTAGGGATGGTTGCACGAAAAGCACATTCGCTCGAAGCGAGTTTCACCGACCACTGCGGGACCATCAAGGAAAGCAAAACCCGGCGATAATTATCACCGGGCTTTTATACTTGAACCATCTTCACTATACTCTGCGCATGAAGCGCATGACAAGCGAGACGACGAACAACACCAGGAAAATGAAGAACAGAACCTGGGCAATGGAAGCTGAAGCCCCTGCAATGCCGCCAAATCCGAGGACGCCGGCAATCAAGGCCACAACGAGAAACACCAGAGCGTAGTAAAGCATCGCAATCTCCTTTTACGTTGCTGCGGAGATAACGGCGGCCGTCCGGTTTGGTTCCCTCACTCTCATGGCCGGCCGATGGAACGTCGCATCGGCGGCTTTCAGCCGAAATGAAAGACGCCGCTGTACATCCGGTCGCCCTCGGTCGGTTCGGGAGGTTCGGCCGCATCGAGGTAAGTTTTGAGCGGCCCGGTCAGCACGAACCAGACACTTGCCCCGAGCATGAAACAGGCGCCCACCGGATCATCGATGCGGGCGATGAACGGAAGGCAGGCGGATGAAAACAGCACGATGATCCGCACCGACCATTCCGCCTCCCGTTTGGCGACGGCGCGCGCCCTTGACGATTTGTATTCCCGGGCGCCATAGGCGCTTCCCCCTGCCTTGACCGCCGAAAGCAACTTCTTGGCTGAAGGCAGGGCCAGCATGATCAGCGCGGCAATGCTCAGCGCGAAAGGCTTGCCCGTCATGACCTGTCCGCTCGCGATAAGGAGAAAGGATAGCACGACAAGGTTCCACGTCGGCTCCAGCAGCTCCGGCGACTGCCGTGTACGAATGTGCCACTGCCGCAGCAAGCCTGCCGCGCCGTTCAATAACGGCTGATCGATATGACGATTGATCCAGTCCATGCTGATGTGCCCGCCCCGATTGTTTGAAGAAGGCCCGAACACCATGGAAATGGGTCATCATCGTGGCAGAGCGCCGGCAATGTCGGCCGGCGCTCTTCTTCGTTCACATAAACGGCTTTCACAACCGCCGATAAAGCGCCGGCCGTCCAACAATATGCGGACGCGCTCTGCTGGTCGTTTCGATTTCAATGGTTTCGCCGTGCCGCCGGAAAAATAGCCGTCAGCTGCGCAGGCCAGGCGCCTCATGACCCGTGCGCGCCACATATTCCGTATAGCCGCCGCCATATTGATGGACGCCCTCCGGGGTCAGTTCCAGCACGCGGTTGGAGAGCGCAGCTAGGAAATGCCGGTCGTGGGATACGAAGAGCATGGTGCCCTCATATTGCGCGAGCGCCTTGATCAGCATTTCCTTGGTGTCGAGGTCGAGATGGTTGGTCGGCTCGTCGAGCACGAGCAGGTTCGGCGGGTCGAACAGCATCATAGCCATGACCAGCCGGGCCTTCTCGCCGCCCGACAGCACCCGGCACCTTTTCTCGACATCGTCACCGGAAAAGCCGAAACATCCGGCGAGCGCGCGCAAAGGCCCCTGCCCTGCCTGGGGAAAGCGATCCTCCAGCGATTGGAAGATCGTGCGCTCGCCATCGAGAATATCCATCGCATGCTGGGCGAAATAGCCCAACTTGACGCTGGCGCCGAGAGCGACACTGCCTTCGTCGGGCGTCGTGGTGCCCGTCACCAGCTTCAGCAACGTCGATTTGCCGGCGCCGTTGATGCCCATGATGCACCAGCGTTCTCGCCGCCGTACCATGAAATCCAGCCCCTCATAGATGCTTCGGCTGCCATATTTCTTATGGACGTTCTTCAAGCTGATCACGTCCTCGCCGGAGCGCGGCGCTGGCTGGAATTCGAACGCGACCGACTGACGGCGCTTGGGCGGCTCCACCCGGTCGATCTTCTCCAGCTTCTTCACGCGGCTCTGCACCTGCGAAGCATGCGAAGCGCGCGCCTTGAACCGCTCGATGAACTTGATTTCCTTGGCGAGCATCGCCTGCTGGCGCTCGAACTGGGCCTGCTGCTGCTTTTCGTTCTGCGCCCGCTGCTGCTCGTAAAATTCATAGTCGCCGGAATAGGAGGTCAGCGAGCCGGCGTCGATCTCGAGGATCTTGTTGACGATGCGGTTCATGAACTCGCGGTCGTGCGAGGTCATCAGCAGCGCCCCCTCATAACCCTTCAGGAACTCTTCGAGCCAGATCAGGCTTTCGAGATCCAGGTGGTTGCTCGGTTCGTCCAGCAGCATGACGTCGGGACGCATCAGCAGGATGCGGGCAAGCGCCACGCGCATCTTCCAGCCGCCCGACAGCGCACCGACGTCGCCGTCCATCATCTCCTGGCTGAAACTCAGGCCCGCAAGCACTTCGCGGGCGCGCCCGTCGAGCGCATAACCGTCCAGCTCCTCGTAACGCGCCTGCACCTCGCCGTAGCGCTCGATGATCTCCTCCATGTCGCCGGCCCTCTCGGGGTCGACCATGGCCGCCTCCAGCTCCCGCAGTTCAGCGGCAACGATGCTGACCGGCCCGGCGCCGTTCATCACTTCGGCGACGGCGCTGTGGCCTGACATTTCGCCGACGTCCTGGTCGAAATAGCCGATGGTGACGCCCTTCTCGCAGGAGACCTGTCCCTCGTCGGGCTGCTCTTCACCGTTGATCATCCGGAAGATCGTCGTCTTGCCGGCGCCGTTCGGGCCGACGAGGCCGATCTTCTCGCCTTTGTTAAGAGCGGCCGACGCCTCAATGAAGAGGATCCGGTGGCTGAGCTGCTTGCTGATATTCTCGATACGAATCATGGTCTGCTATGGGCCTGAAAGAAAGTTACGGCGCCCTTACCACGCCGGGAAATGGCGGGAAAGGTCCGTTCCCCTGCCCTCTCGATCTCAAAGACCGGATTGGATAAGGTTGTCGCCTACGCTGATAAGGAATCCGTGCCCATGAGCGTTCGGCCCCCGCAGTCTTTCAGACAATCCCAGGAGGATAGGAACGGCCTCAGCGTCCTCGAATACGAGCTGATGTCGGAGCGCGCCGATTCACTCGGGCGTCACGGGCTGAAGGTGGAGGCGGCCCTCGCCGCCTTGAAAGCCTGGACCGGCGAACGCCAAAGTGCGGAGCGCGAGAGACTTCTCAATGACGCCTCCGACGCGGTCTGGGCATTCTTCATCCAGCGTGAAATCTGCGGAATGAAAAATAACCGCGACGCCATTCAGCGCTACGGAATTCCGAACGAAGTGATCGCAAGGTTGGGCGCGATACGGAAGTAACGAGCGCCAGCTTGCGTGTGATTACCACCCTCACCGATTGAGTCGAAACTAACGGTGCGGAAATGAGATGACTTGGTACCAACCTACGAAAGGGAAATTGCGATGCCAGCCTCAATCCGGATCGGCAATCAGGACCTCACTGTCGATGTCTCCTCCCTCGGCGCCGAGATGCAGGCACTTAAATCAAGCGACGGACGCTCGTGGCTATGGACGGGCGACGCCGCCTTCTGGACCGGGCGTTCGCCGATCCTGTTTCCGATCGTCGGCAAGGCCCCGGACGACAAGATTGCAATCGACGGCACGACCTATCCGATGGCCCAGCATGGTTTTGCCCGCCGCAGCGAGTTTTCCCTCGCGGCATCCGCGGCAACGATGTGTCGGTACGAGCTTGCCGCCTCGGAGAGTACCCGGGCGGTCTATCCGTTCGAATTCCTGCTGGCCGTGGAGCATGCGGTGGAAGGCCGGGCGCTGACGGTCAGCGCCGAGGTGACCAACCGCGACCGGAAGACGATGCCCTTCGGGCTTGGATTCCACTCCGCCTTCGCCTGGCCGCTGCCCGGCGCTACCGGACGCGCCCACATCATCACGCTCGACAATCAGGGCGAGCCGGAACTCGTGCGGCTGGCGGGCGGCCTTATCAATCCCCCAGCGCTGCCTTCGCCGTTTCATGCCGGACGTCTGGTTCTGGATCACGCGCTGTTCGAGCAGGATGCGATGATCTTCCCCAAGGGTGCGGGCGAAGGGCTGCGCTACGGGGCCGAAGGCGGGCCAATCCTGCGGTTCCGCTTCGAAAACCTGCCCAACCTCGCTCTCTGGACCAAGCCGGGCGCGCCCTTCCTTTGCGTCGAGCCATGGCATGGCACGGCTGCGCAAGCCGGAGCATCGAGCGAGTTGTCGAAGCGGCCCTCGACGACGCTGCTTGCACCGGGCGCCGTTGCGCGTTTCGCCTTCACGGTCGAGATCGGCCATTAGCGTTCACGTGTGAAGCCCCCCTTCGCATGACGGCAAAGGGGGGCTTTCCCTACGGAGGATCTTCCTGCGGCGTCCGCCGGGTTTCAATGGGCGCCCGCACCGGCGCCGGCCTGAGGCTTTTTGGTGAGGAGCAGGGCAAATGCCGCCACTGCAAGCACCACGCCGATGATAGCGAAAGTATCGCTGAAGCCCAAGATCAATGCCTGGCGCTTGACGATCTGACCCATCGCAACGACCGCCTTTTGCGATGCAACAGCCGGATCGGTGACGCCATGCTGGATGAAGTAGCCGGTAAGCTTGCCCAGGCGATCGCGAACTTCGTCACGGCTCAGCGTAATCGACTGGCCGATGATATTGGAATGGAACTGTTCGCGCTTCGTCAGGATGGTGCCGAGAGAGGCGGTGCCGACCGCGCCGCCAAGATTGCGCAGCATGTTGGTCAGGCCAGAGGCGGCGGCGGCATCTGATGGAGCAATGCCGGCCGTCGTAATGGCTGTGATCGGGGTCAGCACCAGGGCCTGGCCAACGGCACGGACAATATTCGGGATCCAGAACTGGTCGCCGGCATTGTCAGCCGAAAGCATGATGTTCATGAAGCAGCTGATCGCGAAGATCGAGATACCGAGGAAGCCGATATAGCGGGCGTCGAAACGCTTCATGAGAACAGGCACCAGCGGAATGAGCAACAGCTGCGGCAGGCCGGTCCAGGCGAGTACGTTGCCGATCTGCTCGGCATTATAACGCTGCACCTGGCCGAGATATTGCGGCAGGATATAGACTGTGCCAAAGAGCGCGACGCCGACCAGGACGTTGACCAGCACGCCGATGCCGAAATTGCGCTGAGTGAGCAGCCGCAGCTTTACCAGCGGCTTCTTGACCGTCAGCTCGATCCAGATGAAGACGGCGAGAAAGACGAAGGCGACAAGGCTGAGCTTGACGATGAAGGGCGAAGAGAACCAGTCTTCCTTGTTGCCTTCCTCCAGCACGGTCTGCAGCGCCGAGAGGCCGACGGCCATGGTGAAGATGCCGGCCCAGTCGCCTTCCCTCAGAAGGTGGAGCTGCATCGGCTGCTTTTCCAGCGTCAGGGCGAGAGCGGCCGCCATAATGAGGCTCGGGATCGTGTTGATGAAGAAGATCGTCTGCCAGCCATAATTCTCCGTCAGGTAGCCGCCGATCGTCGGGCCGATGGCCGGGGCGAAAGTGACCGACAGCGCGAAGATCGCGAGCCCCAGCGGCTGCTGGGTCTTCGGCAATTTGGTTAGCACCATGGTGAAGGCCATGGGGATCAGTACGCCACCGGCAAAGCCCTGCAGGCCGCGCAGCAGGATCATCGTGCCGAGATCATGCGCGAAGGCACAAGCCATCGAAAATAGCGGAAAGAGAATGGAATTGACGAGGATATAGCGGCGAAACGAGAAGACATTGCTGAAATAGGCCGTCAGCGGAATGACGACGATCTCCCCGATCAGGTAGGAGGTCGATATCCATGCGCCGTTGTCGACGCCCGTTCCGATGCCGCCCTCGATGTCGAGGAGGGAGGCATTGGTGATCTGGATGTTGAGGATCGCCATGAAGGCGCCGATCATGCCGGCGAGAACGGCGATCCATTCCTTGGTGCCGGCGCCCGGCTGCGATATGGGGGCGGCTGTTGCTGCGGTAGTGGACATGACGCGATCTCCTAATCCCCGCGCCTAACTGCGGCCGGCATCGGCCTTGGTGTCGATGCTCGGCTGAACGGACATGCCGGGTCGCAAGTCGCCATTGGCGGCTTCGCCGTCGAGCACGATCTTGACCGGAATGCGCTGAACGACCTTTGTGAAGTTGCCGGTCGCGTTGTCGGGAGGCAGAAGCGCGAATTCCTGGCCGCTTGCCGGAGCAAGGCTATCGACATGGCCCCGATAGATGCGGCCTGGAAAAGTATCGACCTCGATATCCACCGGCTGGCCGGCGCGAACATCGGTCAGCTGCGTTTCTTTGTAGTTGGCGATCACATAGATCGCGCTCGTGGGTACAACCGACATCAGCTGGGTGCCCGCCTGCACATACTGGCCGACCCGCAGCGTCCTGTTGCCGACGGTGCCGTCGACAGGGGCGGTAATCTCTGCATAGGAGAGGTTCAGTTCAGCCTGATGCTGGACAGCCTGGTCATGGGCGAGCGTCGCCTTCGCCTGGGCGAGTTCGGCATTGAGAAGGTCGACTTGCTTGACGGCGGCGTCGAGCGCAGCGTTGTCGCGAACAATGGTTGCCTGGGCGGCGGCAATGGCGGAAGCGGCCTGTTGTGCCGTCTGAACTGGCGCATAACCATTGGTGGCGAGATTGGCGTAACGCCTGTTGTTCTGTTCGGCGAAGGTCTCGTTTGCCTTGTCGACCTCGACCGTGGCGCGGGCTGCGGCAATCGTCGACTGCTGAATATCCAGCGACGCCTGCTTGGCGTTGAGCGTCGCCTCGGCGGCGGCGACATCGGCCTTGGCCTGATCGAGAGCGGCACGGAAATCGCGATCATCGATGCGTGCGAGCGGCTGACCCGCCCTGACCACCTGGTTGTCACCGACGAGCACTTCCGCGATGTAGCCCGAAACCTTTGGTGCGACAGTCGTATTGTCGGCCTTCACATAGGCGTCGTCGGTGGAAATCTCGAAGCGGCCGAAGGTCCAGTAACTATGGCCGTAATAGCTGGCGGCGGCGATCAGGGCGATGGCGGTCGCGCCCAGCAACAGTCCGCGGCCACGGCGCTTGGGGGCGGGATGCTCCAAAACGGCGGCAGCTTCGACGATGCGTGACGTGTTGCCGGTATCAAGGGTTGCCGGCGCGCCCTCCGCCGTGGTTTCGGTGACAGGCGCGTTGTTGTTCAGGGCCTGCAGCGTACTGATGGACATTGCCTTTCTCCTATTACTGGTCGCTGTCGCTACCGGCTGCGGCCTCTAAATTCATGTCAGTTCCACTTTTGGAAACTTGTTATTTTCCAAAATATGCTTTATAAAATCGGTGTCAACAAGAATTTGGAAAATAGTCATGGTCCAAAATCACGAAATCGAGAAGAGACCGCGAGGACGACCGCAAGTCCGCTGCGACGACGATACGAGAAGCGTGATCATCGAGGCGGCTAACCGGCAGTTCCACGAGAATGGTTATGCCGCGGCAAGCATCGCCGCGATCGCGCAAGGGGCTGGTGTCTCGACCAAGACACTCTACCGGCTGTTTCCGACCAAGGCGGATCTGTTTTCCGAGATGATCATCGAGCGGACGGGGCGCTTCCTCATGTCGCTCGATCCCGGAACGCTTGCGGTATTGGACCTCAGGCAAGGATTGGAGCGCATGCTGATGGCCTATGGCATGCTGACGCTCTCGCTGGACACGATCACCGTGACTCGGCTCGTCATCAGCGAGTCCGACCGCTTTCCCGAGATCGCCACGACCTTCTATGAGAAAGCGATCGTCAGGACCAACGCGCTGATGGAGGACTGGCTGCGTAGACAGATCGATCGCGGGCTGATCGCACTCGACGATCCACATGCCGCCTGCGGGATGCTCCGTGGGATGATGATCATGGAGCCACAGCGTGCAGCGATGCTGCGCCAGCAACAGCCGCCGGGGATCAAGGAGATCGCCGCAAGGGCGAAGATGTGCACGGATCTGTTCCTGAAGGGTTGCGCGCTCTGAAGTGTCGCTTGGGCTCCAGAGCGCAATGATTTTCTATGCCAAGCGACGCCAATGCCCTCAGGTCGGCGGGGCATCCAGTGCATGCAGGATGCCGCGAAGCTCGGCAAGGCCGCGCATGCGGCCAATGGCGGGGTAGCCGGGCGTGACTGTTTTGTCGAGATCGTCGAGCATGCGGTGGCCATGGTCCGAGCGGAAGACGATGGTATCTTGAGCGCCACGGCGGCGGTCTTCCGTGACAAGTTCCCGGAGAACGGCAACCATGTCGACATCGCCCTCCAGGTGCGCGCTTTCATGGAATGTTCGGCCATCGCCCTCTCTCGTCGTAGCGCGCAGATGGGCGAAATAGATCCGTGAGGCGAAACGGCGGGCGATCGCCGGCAGATCGTTATCGGCGCGCACGCCAAGGCTGCCGGTGCAATAGCACATGCCGTTCGCCTTCGACGGCACCGCATCGAAGAGAGCAGCATAATCATCGGCCGTCGAGGCGATGCGCGGCAGACCGAACAGCGACCGCGGCGGATCGTCGGGATGCAGCGTCAGCTTGACGCCGCGTGCTTCGGCGGCCGGCGTCACCGCCTCGAGGAATTCGATCAGGTGCCGGCGCAGCCTTGCGGCATCGATACCGCGATAGGCGACAAGCTTTTCCCGGAAGGCCGGAATGGTCAGAGGTTCGGTGGTCGAACCCGGCAGAGCCGATGTGATGATGCGGGTGATCTCGGCGATCTCCTCCTCCGACATCGCCTCGAAGACGATGCGCGCCCGTTCCCGATCTGCATCGGCATAGTCCCGTGCCGCATCCGGCCGTTCCAGAATGAAAAGATCGAAGGCCGCGAAACGCTCATGATCAAAGCGCATCGCGGTGGCCCCGGTCGGCGTCACGAAATCGAGTTCGGTGCGGGTCCAGTCCACGACGGGCATAAAATTATAGCAGACGATCGGAATGCCGCAGGCGGCGACCGCTTCGAGGCTTGCGATCCACGCCTCGATTTCGGCCTTCGCCTCCCCGCCCCTGCGCTTGATGGCATCGGGGATCGGAATGCTTTCGACGACCGACCAGACGAGCGGCGAGCGGTCGGCTGGCGTCGTCTCGATCAGCGATTGGCGTTCGCGCACCTCCTTCTCCGTCCAGGCCCTGCCAATCGGCACCTGATGGAGCGATGAGACGATATTAGTGGCGCCCGTCTGGCGGACATCATCCAGCGTCACCGGCGCTTCCGGTCCGAACCATCTCCAACCCTGTCGCATCTTTCTTCCTTCCCTCGACTCTTCGTTTCGTGGTGATCCTGCCGTCAGCAGAAATAATCGGGGTAACGCGAGCGTAGCTCATCGACATCGGGAATGACGGCGCTCAAGTGATGGATCATCGCGCCGCGCGCAGCCGTGGCATCATGGGCGACGAGCGCGTCGCGAATGACGATGTGTTCGCGGATCACATTGTCCATCCGCCCAAGCGCCGGCAGCGCCAGCCGCCGCGCCCGGTCGATCTGCACCTTGACCGTCTTCAGAATCGCCCAGATGCCGGGATAACCTGCTATCTCAGCAATCGCTTCGTGAAAGGCCTCGTCCTCCTCATGAAAGTTCGAGGCGTTGCCGACCGCGGCATGCGACCGCTGCCGGGAGATGATGGCGTCCAGATGGGCAATATCGGCAGCGCTGGCGGTTTCGGCCGCAGCCTCGACGGTCGTACCTTCGAGCGCCTTGCGCACGACCACCGCCTCCGGGATCGACGCGACAGGCACACGCGATACGACCGTGCCCGACTGCGGATAGATGTCGACCAGACCGCCTTCGGAGAGCCTGAGCAGTGCCTCGCGCACCGGCGTGCGGCTGACCCTGAAATCCTCGGCAATCCGCTTCTCCTGCAGCAACAGGCCAGGCGGCATCCTGAGCGAGACGATGTCGGCATAGAGCCGTTCGTAGATGGCGCCGGCCGTGGTGACGCGTCGCAACTTCGGACCGACTCCTTGGGAAATCGGAACAGCAGGCGCTTCGGCTTCTGGGGACTGCCGCATACTCAAGACCGGTGGTGGCGTTCTGACATACTAGTATATCAGCCTCAGCGCCTTGCCAAGAGCTGCGGAGGAACTGGTTTACATTTTGAGGTTCCGCGTCGCTTCAACCGCCGTTTCGATGCTGGCCGCGTCTCTTGGTTGGAACTTAGATCAGCCGAATTGGTTGAGATCCAATCAAGGAGGCGCCGATGAAGAACCCGGTACGCAAAAGAAGTGAAGGCACGACTGACGACACGCGGCTGAAGGATTCCTCCCCCGCCGGTGCGCGGAAAGGGAAGATGGCGCGGCAAGCGGCACACCAGACCGTCGGGCAGCGCACCGATTCTCCGGCCGCTGGCCGCGAGGAGGAGATCCGCAAAAGAGCATACGTGCTGTGGGAGAAGGACGGCAGGCCGGAGGGCAGGCATCAGGATCATTGGACCCGCGCCGAACAAGAGCTCGATACGCGGCATGGCGAGGCCGACAATCCTCCCAAGCTCGAAGCGTTGCGAGAGGCCTCGCGCGAACATAGCGATACGTTCCTGGTCAAGACGGATCTCGAAGACGCCGATCAACGCGAAGCCTCACCCGGCACACGCGAGCAGGATTAAATTGCAGTCTTGAGTCAATGCAGGAAAGGTCCCGACATGGTCGATAAAAGAGACTTGGACGCCGGATTCACCGGCACACCCGTCGAGCCGCCGGAAGGATTGGCCAAGGTTGCCCAATCGGCGGCCAGCGGGGTGAAACGCGAGGTCTATGCAGTCACGGCCGGGGCAAGAAACCACCCGCAGACCGCAAGCGCATTGTTGCTCACTATAGGTATTGTCGCATTCGGGTTCGGCTATCTCCTCGGCCGGTCATCGGTGGAAAACTCGCGCCTTTATTGGCGGTAGCTGCAGACTTCAACGATGTTAGTTTTGACAAATCGCCCGATACTCGGTGATGATGGGAGGTCAAGGTCGTGCTCGAAAGGTGTCCCCATGGGCCGGATCGCGCCGCACGATGACAAAGCTTCTCGATCGCACTTCAAACGTGTTTTCCGATCGGCACGGCTTTGCTATAGCAAGCTATTGCGGCCCATTGCCAAGTGAGCAAAGTGCATCCGGGCTTGCTGTTGCCGGAATACGACAGTGCAAAAAGCACGGGTTCTGCCCGCGTTCACGGCTTGACAGTGGTGGCAACCGTCCTTAGCGAGGCTGGAAAGCAACACCTCAGGGCTACCAAAGTGAACTATTTCAGGCAACTCGTGATTGCGGTACTTCATCCTGGAAACGGATCTGGAAGCGCGCTTGATCGAACCAACGGCATTGCGGTCTTTCTCTTTGCAATCCTGCCCGGACTTTCGCCGAACTTCAATTCCTTCATTCTCCTCGGGTCGATGCTATCGGGCCTCTATTGTCTGGCAAGAGCCCGCTGTCCTCTGAACCTGTCGAAGTCCGATCTGGTGGTTGCCATTTGCATGACGATTTACCCGGTGGTGATGATCGTCAGCATATTCGTCAATCCGCCTTTCTCGGAAGAACTGGATTGGATTTTCCGGCTCCTGCCGTTCTTTTCGATCTGGCTGATTTTGCCGCGTATGCGTCAATCTCCCGATGGCCGCCTTGTACCGCTCTTTATCCTCGCCGCCGGCCTCGGGATGATTGTTACTTTCCTTTTCAGCCTGCTTCAAGTCTTGTTCCTGATGCCCAGGGCGGAGGCGGGAACCTCGAACGCGGCGCTGCTCGGCGTTATCGGCGTGCTTTTCGGCGGCGTCGCGCTACTCAATATTCAATCTCCCAAAAGCATGGAGCAAAAGATCGCGATATTGGGGTATGCCGCGGGTCTCGGCTGCGCGCTGCTTTCCGGAACGCGCTCGGCCTGGCTGGTCATCCCCGTCCAGCTCGTCATCTTTCTCTGGTATTTTCCCAAAAACCGATTTCATATCAGTCTGCGCAGCCTCGCCATCACCGGCTCGGTATTGCTGCTGGGACTTCTCGCCCTGGGCAGCGACCAGGTTGTCTATCGCGTCCGTGAGCTCCAGGACAATCTGTCGTCGCTCGAAAGCACCAATGGTGATATCACCTCGCTGAGCGCGCGCGTTGCCCTCTACAAGGGCGCCCTATCCGCAATCACCAAGGATCCGCTGACCGGCTATGGCCCGCAGAACCGGATGGCTGCTGTCCTGGCAGAAGTCCCTGAGGGCCTAAGGCCGCAACTGCCCTATTCCCATGTCCATAACGGCTTTCTCACAGCGGGAATCGACGCCGGCCTTGTCGGCATCGCGGCGCTTTCACTGCTGCTGCTGACGCCCGTGATCGGTGCGTGGAAAAAGGAACCCGGCCCTGGCCGGGATCTAGCCATGGCGATCGCTCTTCTGCTCACCACCAGTTACATTATTACCGGCAGCTTCGGCATCATGTTCAACCAAAAGGCACTGGATCCGATCTTCGCCTATATGGTCGCTCTTATTTGCGCGGATCGGGGCAGTACACGCTATGCAGCTGTCGTTCGAAGCTAATTTCCTGCGCCTGAGGCTAGCGCGTTGATATCTTCTTGCGCCGGATTGGTTTCGGCGCCGGTGAACGCAAGATCTGAAACCTCACCCGTTGAGGAATAGCCGGAAACGAGTTCTGCCAAGGTCGCCCGTGCCGCGACCATGTCGTTTCGGTCCAAGGACGCATTGAGCGAGTTGAGCTTCTTCGAAAGTTCCGCCCAGAACAGGAAATCCTCGCGCGCCTTCATAATCCGCGGATGTTCAGTTGTCTCGGGGTTATCCCCGATCAACAGTTCTTCATAAAGCTTCTCGCCGGGCCTCAGGCCGGTAACGGCTAGCTCGATGTCCCCTTCTGGATTATCCACGTCCCGGACGGTCAATCCGGACAGTTCGACCATCTTGCGGGCGAGATCCGCAATGCGGACGGGCTCGCCCATATCGAGCAGGAAAACATCGCCACCCTCGGCCATGGCACCCGCTTGGATGACAAGTTGCGAGGCTTCCGAAATGGTCATGAAGTAGCGAGTTATTTTCGGATGCGTCAGGGTAACAGGGCCGCCATCCTTGATCTGCTGCCTGAACAGCGGCACGACGGATCCGGAGGAACCGAGAACATTTCCGAAGCGGACCATCGAGAAGTTTGTCCGCAGTCTATCAGCGTTCAGCTCTGCCGCGAGCGCCTGCAGCACCATCTCCGCCAGCCTCTTGCTGGCGCCCATCACATTTGTCGGGCGCACGGCTTTGTCGGTGCTGATCAGCACGAAATTCGAGACGCCGCATTTATTTGCCGCACGTGCGGTGATCAATGTCCCCATGACATTGTTCTTGATGCCTTCCACGGCATTGTGTTCGACGAGTGGCACATGCTTGTAAGCGGCGGCGTGATAAAGCGTCTGAGGCCGCCAGCTCTGCATGATATGTTCCATGCGATCCTGGTCGCGGACGGAACAAAGGATCGGCACGATCTGCAGGCTCTCATGCTTGTAAGCTTCGGCCAGCTTCAGCAATTCGGCATGAATATTATAAAGCGCAAACTCGTTCTGATCTATGAGGATGAGGCTCGAAGGCGCATTGCGCAGAATCTGGCGACATAACTCGCCGCCGATAGAGCCGCCGGCGCCCGTGACCATCACCACCTTGTTGCGCATTGCCTTGTCGAGCAGCTCTTGCCGCGGCGCAACCGCTTCCCTGCCCAGCAGGTCTTCGATCTCCAGCTCACGAATATCGGAAACGGCGACTCGTCCCTGAGCCAGCGCTGTGAGATCCGGCAATGTCCGGACGTTCACCCTGGCTTTACGGATATGCTCGAGAATTTCATTGCGACGCTGCCGCGATGCGGATGGAAGAGCAAGAAGCACGTTGTGCACGCCAAGTGCTTCAGCGAGCACCGGAAGATCCGACGGGTCATAGATCGGCAAACCGCCCATGATGCCGCCCTTAAGGCGCGGATCATCATCGAGGTAACCGACCACATTGAGTTCGGCGCTGCTCGTCAGAGCGCCGGCGAGTTGCCGTCCGGCATTTCCCGCCCCATAGATCAGCACCTTGGCGAGCGTATTCTGGTGAAGAATACGCTGATAGGTATCCCCGAGCCAATAACGGATCCCCAACCGTGACAGGCCGATCGCTATCAGCAGCAGGAAGGGCTGAAGAATGCCGACGGTTCTCGGAACGCCCGGGACGCTGAGCGCCGTAAAGATCGTCATGAAGGCGACGCCGTAGATAGCAATGGCCTTCAGAACGGCAATGAAAGCGGCCATGTTGGCGTAACGGAAGATCGCCCGATACATGCCCATGACGATGAAGATCGGAAGGGCCATGCACAGGGAAACCAAGACCGGCAACCACTGCACGCCGGTTAGCACCGTCCATTCGTTCAGGCGGAAGCAATAAGCCAGCCAGATCGTCAGAACGCAAAGGCCGGAATCCACCAGCAGGGCGAGCGCGCGTTTGGCAGCACGCGGCATGGCCAGCAAAGGGGCGACAAGCGCCTGCATCGGCACTAAGAACCATCCCGAGCGTGGCGTCTCAGTGGGGGTAT
The DNA here is from genome assembly GCF_019685235.1 of Rhizobium sp. NLR8a. NCBI lineage: Bacteria > Pseudomonadati > Pseudomonadota > Alphaproteobacteria > Hyphomicrobiales > Rhizobiaceae > Rhizobium > Rhizobium sp. NLR8a. The sequence continues at coordinate 103,329 of NZ_JABDWI010000016.1, read as the reverse complement.
TTTCAGGCATTGCTTCCCAGCGTCTCGCGGATCAAATAGACAACCACCTTCTTGTCATTTTCTACAACGAGCGCAACTGAAATAATCGGAAATCAAGGTGTTCCGCACCTCTTATCTATCAGAAGTAGGTAACTTAATGCTTTATTCCCCTACGGCGGATGACCTTCTCGGCCGTCAGAAACAGGATGCGCATGTCGAAGCCGATCGAGCGCCGCTCAAGATATTCGACATCGAATTTCACCTTCTCCGGAATTGGCAGTTCGTCCCGCCCGTTGATCTGCGCCCATCCGGTCAATCCGGGCAGGAGTTGGTCGACCCCATGGACCGTCCGCAATTCGATCAAATCATACTGGTTGTAGAGCGCCGGCCGCGGCCCGACGAAACTCATTTTGCCGCCCAGAATGCACCAGAGCTGCGGCAGTTCGTCGAGACTGGATTTGCGTAGAAACGACCCGATCGGCGTCAGAAACCGCTCGGGGTTTTCGAGTAGATGCGTCGCGACGGTCGGCGTGTCGACGCGCATGCTGCGGAATTTCGGCATCAGGAAGATCTGATTGAAACGCCCGATCCGTTTTGACCAGTAGAGGATCGGTCCTGGCGACGTGAGCCGGACACAAAGAGCGACAACAAGGATCGGAACGAGGAGGATGACCGAAGCCACCAAAGCCAGCAAAAAATCCACTGCCCGTTTCAAGCCCATCGCCGTACTTCTTCCATTGCCTCTTCAGCGGATTTTCGCCATACGCCACCGCGCCGTATCGTCAAAAAGGCATTTCACGTCAACTCCAACCGCATCGTTTCTCCAGAGAACGACAGCCGATCGTCGATCAGATCCTTTCCTCGCCTTGCCGATCAAAAATCTTGTAACCTCATGATCTTAAAGGAAGAAGAACTTAACGGGAAGTTATCTCCCCGTTTATTTCCGTCACCTTTCGTTAACCATAAGCCGACGCGGGCAAACCGCATGGCAATCTCATCCAGTCTTACCCCTGATTGGCGAATTGGTGCGGACAAGCGCCATCAGCATCGGTCCGATGGCAAATTCGCCTCTTTCGGCGCGGCGGGTCAGATCACGGAGGTAACCACCGGCGGAATTGATGTGCCCTGCCCTTTCAAGCACGCACGCTATGACGGTAGCCGCATTTTCAGGCCCCATGATCTCGCAGGCCTGTTCATAGGCCGAGGGGCTCACTCCGAGCATCGAGCGCACGACGACAGCTGCCGCCATCAGATCGCGCCATGTGCCCACCGAGCCCTGCGGTCCATAGGCAGTGATCTCTGGGCAGGCCTGCAGCACCAGGCCCAGCGGGAAGGATTTGAGCCCGCCGCCGGCAGTCGAAGCTGAGCTTGCAGCCGGCACGGGCCTGCCCTTCCCTTCATGTGTCGCTATTCTGGCCATCGGCTCGGCCCAACCTTCCGATTGGTCGTCTGCCGTTGCTCCCTGCTTCGTTTCGAAGTCTGGTTCAAGTTCAGTAATGCAGTGTGGATTTGAATTCTGTATGTGCCGCTCAGAATGTCGGGCATTGCCGCTTTGATTTGGAGCTTTGACCTGCATTTCCAACTGATTGGTGATTTCTTCGCGCAGCAGTTCCAGTTCGTCGAGCGCGGCGGCGATCTTCTCGAAGGATGGCGACCGCGGCAGCCGTTCGACGACGCCTCGAAAATGCAGGTGAACCCCGCTCCAATCACCAGAGGCCCCCTCTTCCACGGCCAACTCGATGAGCTTGGCGATGTCGCGCCGGCAAAGCGTCAGGCGCTCTTTGAGCCGCTGCAGTTGCAATCGCTCGGCTGCCACCTCCGCCGCCAGCCGCTCGATCTCGTCAGCGCGCACAAGCAGCGGCGCCAGCGAGAAGCCGAATGCCTCACGGATCTCCCCGCCCTGCTCCTTGCGGGCGTAACGCTTGCCGTTCGGGCTGTCCTTGCGGATCAGCAATCCGGCCTCGATCAGCGCCGCCAGATGGCGGCGGATCGTCTGCTCCGCCATTCCATGCGCGCGCAAAGAGAGCTGCGCATTCGAAGGAAAGACGACCAGGCCATTGTCCTCGGAGAGCTCTCCCTTGGGATAAAAGCTCAGCAAGGCGTTCAGGATAGAGAGCGCCCGATCGGTAATGCCGAGCAGCGGTCTGGCCTCGCACAGGGCGCGATAGAGTTTCCACTTGTCAATCGATCGGCCCGGCTCGATCCTTCGGGCAGCGGCCTGGTTTGCCAACATGCCAAACGTCATCGGCCGCCGCCCGAAGGGCGTCGTCACACTTCCGCTTTCCATTTTTTTCGCCTTCTTCAAGGCAAAAGATCACGGCTCACCAAATTCGGTGCCAAAGACTCTTGACTATGATTCGCGGAAATGTGATTCTCTGGGTGTCTAGATCAGAGAGGGCTTCCGCGGCGGCAACGTTCGGGGGCCTTTTCTTTTGCTTATTGATCTCCGTTCTTCGTCAAATCCTGTGTCTTCTCGAACGCCTCGTAGAGACGATCCAGATTGCTGGCGATGTAGGCGCCAAAGGCAGATGCCTTCTCCGCCTTCAGCGCGATGGTGAACTGTTTTCCATCATCCTTGATCTTCGCTTTGACGGCTCCGTCCTGGCGCTGCCAGGCGTGAGCCACGGGCTGAATTGCGGCGGCGGACGAAGCCTGTTGCTTCCTGCTGATGAAGGCGACGAGCATGTCGAAGCGGGCGTCCGGCTCCGCCGTCTCGAACTCCGCCGATCTGGTGAACGCAATCGCCCGGGCGGCAATGTTTTCCGTCTCGAATTTTACCGAAAGATCATGCCAGCGATCGCGACCGGTCGTCTTGGCTGCGCCGATCGCGGTCAGGACTTCGGCCGGAATCCGCTTCGTGACCGACAGCATCTTGGACACCGTCGTCTTGTCGGCGCTGAGTGCCGACATGATCGTTTCCCGATCGAAACCCAACGTATCGAGCTTGTCGGCAAACATCGTCCTCTCGATGAAGGAGAGATCGGCGCGCGCCGAATTCTCCTGGCCCTGCGCAATAACATGGTCGCGGTCGTCGAGTTTCTTGACCACCGCCCGAACAGGTCGGCCGAGCTCCTTTGCCGCCCGTGCGCGACGATGGCCAAAAGCGATCTGGTATCGCCCCTCCCTCTCGGGATGCGGGCGCACGAGGATCGGTGAATCCTGGCCGCGCAGGCGGATCGCCTCGACCAGTTCCCGGAACTGTTCGTCGGTATGCGCGAGCCGGTCGCTCACGAAGGAATCTTCGATCAGCGCCGGGTCGAGATCAATCACCGTCTCGCCGCTCGCCAGCTGCTCTTCGATCGCCTTGGCGGCATCGGCCTTGGCGGCCAAGGCATCGATGCTGCGGGTGACCGCCCCGAGTGCGCCAATCCCTTTATAGGTGATATGCTGCCTCTCGTCGCGATGGGCCGGCTCATCCTCATTGTTTACCGCGGTAAACTTCTTGGAATCATCCATCAGGCCCGACAGAAGATTTTTACGCGCCATCAGCCAGCTCCTTGCCCGGGTTTACCGCAGTAAACTTCCCGCTCATTTCCGGCCCCATGCCTTGTGAATGAGATCGACGATTTCCGTGTTGACCGCCTCCATCGCCTCCATGGCGCGGTCATAGGTCGCGCGGGTAAACTGACTTCGCTCGACCTCATACAGTGTCTGGTTTGTCATCGCCGCATCGGAGATCGCGACGCTGCGCAGCATCGGGTTGGTGAGCACATGGCTCTTGAACATCGAGCGCATGAAGGCGACCATCTGCGTCTGCGGCCCGTCCTGCGGGTCGTAGCGGGTCACGAGATAACGCAACCAGTCGAGGTTCATGTTGCCGCCGGCTCCCTTCAGGGTGTTCAGCACTTCGCCAAGCATTTGCAGGAACTGGCACATCGACATGACATCGAGCATCTGCGGATGAACGGTGATCAGCACCGCCGTCGCACCGCAAATGGCGCTCATGGTCAAAAAGCCGAGCTGCGGAGGGCAGTCGATGATGACGACGTCGTAATCGTCCGCGACCGAAGCGAGTGCCTCATCCAGCCGTGCGAAGAAAACGCGCCCATAATCACTCGCTTTACCCTGAGCGAGGACCCGCGGCGTATCGTGCTCGAATTCCATCAGTTCAAGATTGCCCGGCACAAGGTGAAGGTTCGGGAAGTTGGTTGGCCGGATAATGTCCCGCAGCGGACGCCGCTGATCGTCGTAGCGAATGGCGGCGTAGAGCGTCTCGTTTTCGTTGACGTCGAACTCCGGCTGAAAGCCGTGTATGGCGGAAAGAGACGCCTGCGGATCGAGATCGACGGCAAGGACGCGGTGACCGGTCAGGGCAAGATGCTGGGCAAGATGCGCGGCACTCGTCGTCTTGCCGCTGCCGCCCTTGAAGTTGACGACGGCGACGACCTGCAGATGTTCGTGGCCGCGGCGATGACGTATATAATGCGTTCCGGCCCGCGCATTGTGCTCGAGAAAGCCGCGCATCTCTTCCATCTGCTCCGCCGTATAGGATCGGCGGCCGGACGGCGTGACCTGGGGGAGGGCACCCTTGCCCTCGAGCGAGAGATTTCGAAGATAGCCGCTGGTCACGCCGAGAAACCGCGCCACCTCGGCGAGCTGAAATTCCCGCAGACCCTTCAGCGCGCGCGGAGGAAACATTTCGAGCCGATGCTGCTTCAGCTTGTCGGAGAGTTCCTGCGCCTGACCGATGATCAGCTGATCGACATCGGAAATTGCTTTGTCTATTTGCGGTGCCATATTCATGGAAATCTCGAAAATGCGATTTAAAAGCTCTACGCGCTGAGAAACCGCATTTAGCGCCGATTCTGGAGGAGTGGCAAGGCAAATAGGGTTAACAAGACCCTATCAAAAGGTTGTCCAATCTTTTTCAAGCGGTTGCGCAGGCCGCGCCTGTCGCTGGCCGGTGCAATCGCACGTTCACGGGCCGAATCGGACGAGGTCGGCTGGAAACACCGGCATGATAATCCAAATCGCAATGTCGGGTGGGCAAAGCGCTTTGCGGCATGTCCGCAGCGGCAAGCCACCGGTTCGTCGGCATAGAGCACGGCGCGGCGGTAAGGTGCCGGGCTCTGGCCGATCAGCCGCAACTTCCCAGATCACGCGAGGCTGAGCTCGCAGGAGAATTGCCCGCCGGCCCGTTACTCGAGAGGCGGACGGGTGATATTCGCTATCGACGGCAAAGCCGGGCCGCTTTCCGCCTGCGCCATCGCTTTCACCAATGCGATGATCGTTTCACGGATATCGGGATCGGCAATCTTCAGAAAGGCCCGATTAAGCACCAGCCCTTCCTTCGTCCGCAGGAATTCAGCGACGGGGTCGGCGCGGTCCGGCAGATCCAGCCCTTGCAGGCTCAATGGCTGTGACTCGTTCTGCTGGAAGAAGAAGCTCGGTGAGGTGTGAAGCACTTCGGCGATTCGCTGCAAGCGGCTCGCACCAATGCGGTTGATGCCCTTCTCGTATTTCTGAACCTGCTGAAAAGTCACGCCGATCTGCTCGGCAAGCCGCTCCTGGCTCATTCCAAGCAGCTGCCGGCGTGTTCTGATGCGCGCTCCGACGTAGCTGTCTATGGCATTCGGTGTCTTGACATTCATCGCGTGTTTTCAGCCTCGATCGGATTTCAATCGGCGCAGCTGTAGTACCCCTGCCAGCAGTTTTCCACGGTTGTTTTCATGTAGTATAGCATATCTGCGATGATCACGGCTGACTGTGATATGAAAACCCCCATCCGGCAAACGCCAGCGACGCAGGAACCGATCGGCGGTGGGGAAAATCAGACAAAAGCCGTACCGATCCTGGCCAAACCGGGCTGGTGATCGTTGGCCGACCTGCGTTAAGTATCTTTCAGCGACCGTCGCTTGATAGTCTTGCCAGCCCCGATCGCCCAAAATCCATCGAAAACGACGGCACTGATCGTGCCTGTGCAGGAGGATGTTGATGGCAAGCGTTGCCGAGCGCGCACCCCGTTTCGAAAAGACAACGATGTCCATTCTGATGGCTGTCAGCTTCTGCCATATGCTGAACGACATCATGCAGTCGCTGCTCGCCTCGCTCTATCCACTGTTCAAGGCAAATTACGATCTCGATTTTGTCCAGATCGGCCTGCTGACCATGACGTTCCAGGTCACGGCGTCTCTGCTGCAGCCGGCGGTCGGCATCGTCACCGATCGCTGGCCGATGCCCTATTCGCTGCCGGTCGGCATGGCGAGCACTTTTTGCGGACTCATTCTGCTCGGCAATGCCGGCAATTTCGCGCTGCTGCTGGTCGCGGCAAGCCTGATCGGGTTTGGCTCGGCCGTCTTCCATCCGGAATCCTCGCGTGTTGCCCGTCTTGCCTCCGGCGGCCGCCACGGTTTCGCGCAGTCCTTTTTCCAGGTCGGTGGCAATGCCGGCCAGGCGATCGGTCCGCTGCTCGCCGCCTTCATCGTGCTGCCGCTCGGGCAGCACAGCGTCTCCTGGTTTGCCGCCATCGCGATGATCGGCATGATCGTGCTGAGTTGGGTAGGCAGCTGGTATATGAGCCACAGGCGACAAAACGCCAGCAAACCGGCCGCGAGTCGAACTCTGCCGTTATCGCAGAGCCGGGTCGTCCGGGCGCTGCTGATCCTCGTGTTGCTGACGGCGACGAAGAATGTCTACATGGCGAGCGTGTCGAGCTACTTCACCTTCTATGTCATCGACAGGTTCGAACTCAGCGTGCAGCAGGCGCAGCTGATGCTGTTCCTGTTCCTCGGTTCGGTCGCCGTCGGCACTTTCCTCGGCGGGCCGATCGGCGATCGCTTCGGTGCCCGTTTCGTCATCTGGTTTTCGATCCTCGGCGTCATTCCTTTCGCATTGCTGCTGCCCTATGCCGATCTTTTCTGGACAGGCGTGCTCAGCATCGTCATTGGCCTGGTCTTCGCGTCGGCCTTTTCAGCGATCGTCGTCTTCGCGCAGGAACTGGTGCCCGGCCGCGTCGGGCTGATTGCCGGCGTTTTCTTTGGCTTTGCATTCGGGGCAGGGGGGTTAGGGGCTGCGCTGCTCGGCGATTTTGCTGACACTCACGGCATCGCCTTCGTCTACCGCATCTGCTCCTACCTGCCGCTGCTCGGCCTGCTGACGATCTTCCTGCCGCGCATTCCGAAGCAGAAGCCGGCCTGAGGCCATCCGGGACGTCACGATTGCCGTATCGGAGCGGGTCTGAGAAGTCCGTCGTCCCTTTGGCCGCCGTGGTTGCAAACGGCGGCCACAGGCGACGTTTTCCTTTTTTAGGGGATGCTCACAAGCCGCAATTAATCCATAAATTTGATGGAAAATTTATCCTGCCGGTGTTGATGACGGGGCAAGAGTTTTTCCGACCTTTCCTCCACATCAGACTTTCTTGCTTCGCCCGCGACCCAGCCATTTGCCATGATCGACCGGCTCGGGGCGTTCGGCCTCATTCAGTCAGACGGGATATAAAATGACCAAGAACAAAAATCTTCACGGCCTCCACCTTTCGCGCCGCGCGGCTCTTGCGGCCGTCGCTGTTTCCGCGGCTGCACTTTTTACCCTTGCGGCACCCGCACTTTCCTTTGCCGAGGACAAGTCGATCAAGGTCGGCATCATGGCCGGCGAGGATGAGGATGTATGGCGCGTGGTGACCAGCGAGGCGGCCAAGAAGGGCCTGACGATCGAGACCATCACCTTCAACGACTATACTCAGCCGAACGAAGCGCTGGAGCGCGGCGAAATCGACGCCAATGCCTTCCAGCACCGACCCTATCTCGACAACCAGATCCAGCAGCACGGCTATCACATCGTCCCCGTCGGCTATACCGGCGTCTGGCCGATCGGTCTCTATAGCAAGAAGCACAAGGCCGTCGCTGAGATCCCCGAAGGCGCCGTCATCGGCGTGCCGAACGATCCCTCGAACGAAGGTCGGGCGCTGCGAGTTCTTCAGAATGAAGGCCTGATCAAGCTGAAGGACGGCACCGGCATTCTTGCGACCGTTGCTGACGTCAGCGACAATCCGAAGAAGATCGAGATCAAGGAGCTCGATGCCGGCATCGTCGGCCGTTCGATCGACGATCTCGATGCCGGCGTCGTCAATACCGACTGGGCGCTGAAAAGCGGTCTTTCTCCGGCCGAGCGCATCGCGCAGGAGCCGACCGCCGATAACCCGTACCGCAACTTCATCGCCGTCAAGGAAGAGAACAAGAATGCGGACTGGGTCAAGACGCTGGTGTCGTCCTACCAGAACGACACCGTCAAGGCCGAGTTCGACAAGGTCTATAAAGGGACCGGTCTCAGCGCCTATTGATCCGAGAGAAGGCCGGGGTTAAGGCCTGCCTAAAGGCGGTTCGGGCATTCCCCGCTCGGACCGCCTTCGGCGTTTGCAAGGAAAAGCACATGAATTCGTTTGTTTCCACCACTGCGGTCGCGGCGCAGCCGCAGACGACGGTGACCGAAGAGGTGGTGAGGCTGATCGATGTGAAGCGGCGGTTCGGCACCACGCCGGCGCTCGACGGTATTTCGCTGAGCGTAAAGAGGGGCGAGATCCTCGGCATCATCGGCCGCAGCGGCGCCGGCAAGTCGACGCTGATCCGCTGCCTGAACGGGTTGGAGCGCGCCGACAGCGGCGAGATCCGCATCGAGGGCCGCGATATCACCCGACTTCAGGAGCAGGAGCTGCAGCCGCTGCGCCGCCGCATCGGCATGATCTTTCAGCACTTCAACCTGCTGTCCGCCAAAACGGTCGAGGACAATGTCGCGCTGCCGCTGAAGATCGAGGGTGTTGCCAAGGCCGAACGCGTGAAGCGAGCCCACGAACTGCTCGAGCTCGTCGGGCTTGCCGACAAGGCGCAAGCCTATCCCGCATCACTCTCCGGCGGCCAGAAACAACGCGTCGGCATCGCTCGGGCCCTGGCAGCACGCCCGGCACTGCTGCTGTCGGACGAGGCGACATCGGCCCTCGACCCGGAGACAACACGATCGATTCTGGCGCTGCTCAGGGATATCAACCGTAAGCTCGGACTGACCATTCTGCTGATCACCCATGAGATGGAAGTGGTGCGCGGCATTGCCGATCGCGTCGCGGTCATCGATGCCGGGCGGATCGTCGAGGAGGGCCAGGTCTGGTCGGTTTTCGCCAATCCGCAGACTGACATCACCAGGAGCTTGCTGGGCGGCATCCGCCCGCAACTTCCCGATCACATTCTCGGCCGGCTGTCGGCGAAGACAGGCAGCGAAGTGATCCTCAGTGTTGATCTCGCCGGGCCGCAAGCGCAAGGGGCGCTGTTTGCGGAACTCTCGGCGATGCTGCCGCATTCCTTCCGCCTCGTCCATGGCGGCATCGACCATATCCAGAACCAGCCGGTGGCGCGGTTCTTCATCGCCGTCCCCGCGCGCGACCCCGCGCTCGCCGGAAAGGTCGAACAATTCCTGACAGCCCGGTCTGCCCGGGTGGAGGTGCTTGGTTATGACACCGATCATGCTTGAACTGCTTCTTCGCTCGCTTTGGGAGACGGTCCTGATGACTGTCGCCTCGGGGGTGATTTCGCTCTTCGCCGGGCTGCCGCTCGGCCTTGCCCTCGTCGTCACGGCGCGCGGCGGCATCGCCGAAAATCTCTGGATCAATCGCATGCTCGGCGCCGTCATCAACGGCTTCCGCTCGGTGCCATTCATCATCCTGCTGGTGGCGCTGATCCCGCTGACGCGGCTGATCGTCGGCACCGCGCTCGGCACCGGAGCGGCCATCGTGCCGCTCGCCATCGCCGCGACACCTTATTATGCGCGCATCGCCGAAGTATCGTTGCGGGAGGTCGACCGCGGGCTGATCGATGCCGTCCGCGCCATGGGCGGCAATCGCTGGACCATCATCCGCGAGGTGCTGGTGCCTGAAGCGCTGCCTGGCATCGTCGCCGGTTTCACCGTCACGCTGGTGACGCTGATCGGCGCCTCGGCCATGGCAGGCGCGATCGGCGCCGGCGGCCTCGGCGACCTTGCCATTCGCTATGGCTATCAGCGCTTCGAAACCAATGTCATGATCGCAGTGGTCGCCGTCCTCGTCATCCTCGTCTGCGGCATCCAGTGGCTCGGCGACCGACTGGTCGCCAAGCTCGACCACAGATAGGTCAAAACCGCAGGCGTGCGGCTGCTTTAATTGTCCTAAGGCCGTATCGCATCAGCCACCTGTGAAGTGATAAGGTGGCGATGAAGCAGCCGGAGGAACGCATGACGAAGAAGACGCTGTCGGATTGGGCGGAGCTTGCGCAGAAGGAACTGCGCGCCTCACCCGAGACACTGACCTGGCAGACGCCGGAAGGCATCGCTGTCAAGCCGCTTTATACCGCCGAGGATCTCGAAGGCGCCGCGCATCTCGGCTCGCTGCCCGGTTTTGCACCCTTTACCCGCGGACCGCGCGCGACGATGTATGCCGGCCGGCCATGGACGATCCGCCAATATGCCGGCTTCTCCACAGCCGAGGAATCGAACGCCTTTTATCGCCGCAATCTCGCAGCCGGCCAGAAGGGCCTGTCGGTCGCCTTCGATCTTGCCACCCATCGCGGTTATGACAGCGACCATCCTCGCGTCGAGGGCGATGTCGGCAAGGCGGGCGTCGCGATCGACAGCGTCGAGGATATGAAAATCCTGTTCGACGGTATTCCGCTTGGCGACATGTCGGTTTCAATGACCATGAACGGCGCCGTCATTCCGATCCTCGCTTCCTTCATCGTCGCCGGCGAAGAGCAGGGCGTGCCGAGGGCCGAGCTGTCGGGGACCATCCAGAACGACATCCTCAAGGAGTTCATGGTCCGCAACACCTATATCTATCCGCCCGAACCTTCGATGCGGATCGTTGCCGACATCATCGACTATACGGCAAGGGAGATGCCGAAATTCAATTCGATCTCGATCTCCGGCTATCACATGCAGGAGGCCGGCGCGACACTGGTCCAGGAGCTTGCCTTCACGCTGGCCGACGGCCGCGAATATGTCAGGGCGGCGATCGCCAAGGGTCTCAACGTCGATGATTTTGCCGGAAGACTCTCCTTCTTCTTTGCGGTCGGCATGAATTTTTTCATGGAGGCGGCAAAGCTGCGCGCCGCCCGGCTGCTCTGGACCCGTATCATGGAGGAGTTCCAGCCGAAGAAGGCATCCTCGCTGATGCTTCGCACCCATTGTCAGACCTCCGGCGTCTCATTGCAGGAGCAGGATCCCTACAACAACATCATTCGCACCGCTTTCGAGGCGATGTCGGCCGTGCTTGGCGGCACGCAGTCGCTGCACACCAATTCCTTCGACGAGGCGATCGCGCTGCCGACGGAATTCTCCGCCCGCATCGCCCGCAACACCCAGCTGATCCTCCAGCATGAAACCGGCGTGACCAAGGTGGTCGATCCGCTGGCCGGCTCATATTATGTCGAGAGCCTGACGAAGGAACTTGCCGACAAGGCCTGGGCGCTGATCGAGGAGGTGGAAGCGCTCGGCGGCATGACGAAGGCTGTCAACGAAGGTCTGCCAAAGCGGCTGATCGAGGAAGCAGCGGCGCGCCGCCAGGCGGCCGTCGACAAGGGCGAGGAGGTCATCGTCGGCGTCAATCGCTACAGGCTCGACAACGAACAGCCGATCGACATTTTGGAAATCGACAACAGCGCGGTGCGCACCGCGCAGATCTGCCGCATCGAGGAGACGAAGCGGCGGCGTGACAGCAGCGCCGTGCGCGAAACGCTGGCCGCCCTGGCAGAAACCGCACGCAGCGGCAAAGGCAATTTGCTGGCCGCCGCCATCGAGGCGGCACGGGCCCGCGCCACTGTCGGCGAGATATCGGATGCGATGCGCGCCGCCTTTGGCGATCACGCCGCGACACCTGATGTCATCAAGGGCGTCTATGGCGAGGCCTATGACAACGAGCCGGAACTTGCCGTCCTGAGGGAGCGTATGGCAGAGGTGACGGAAGCGATGGGATACCGGCCGAAAATCATGGTCGCCAAGCTCGGTCAGGACGGGCACGACCGGGGCGCCAAGGTAATCGCCTCGGCCTTCGGCGATATCGGCTTCGACGTGCTCGCCGGTCCACTGTTTCAGACGCCTGACGAGGCTGTCGAGTTGGCGCTTGATCGCAAGGTCAATGTCGTCGGTGTCTCGTCGCTCGCCGCAGGCCACAGGACGCTGCTGCCGCAGTTGGTCGACAGGCTCAGGGAAAAGGGCGGTGACGATATCATCGTCGTCTGCGGCGGCGTCATTCCGCGGCAGGACTATGAATTCCTCCACGAACACGGCGTTGCGGCCGTGTTCGGCCCAGGCACGAACGTTCTGGAAGCGGCGAACTCCGTTCTCGACCTGCTAGAGGGCAAACGGCGAAACCAGTAATTCATAAAATCTGCGCAGCCGGAGGCAAACCGCTGCGCACTTTGCTTAGAGTAACCCGCGCGTCGCAAGGTTGCGCATCAGCGCCGATATGCCGAACGTCCAGGGCGGGCATTCAGTGGAGAGGCGCACGGTATTGACGAGCGCGCCGAGCCCGGCCGACGAAATCTCGACGACATCGCCGATCTTGTGCGTGAAGCCTTGCTTCGGCGCGTCACGGTCCTGCGTCGGCGCAAACAACGTGCCGAGGAAGAGCATGAAACCATCGGGGTATTGATGATGAGGGCCAAGCGTCTGTTTGACGAGATCGGTCGGGTCGCGGCTGATCTGCGACATCGAACTCTTGCCATGCAGCACGAAGCCATCCTGCCCGGTTACCTTTAGATCGAGTTCGGCCTTGCGTACCTCGTCGAGCCCGTAACCGGCATCGAACAGCCGGACGAACGGACCGATCGAGCAGGAGGCATTGTTGTCCTTGGCCTTGCCGAGCAAGAGGGCCGAGCGGCCTTCGACATCGCGAAGATTGACGTCATTGCCGAGCGTCGCACCCTTGATCTCGCCGCGGCTGTTGACCGCGAGCACGATTTCCGGCTCCGGATTGTTCCAGGTCGAGATCGGATGCAGGCCGACATCGGCACCCCAACCGACGGAAGAGAGCACCGGTGCCTTGGTGAAGACCTCGGCATCGGGACCGATGCCGACTTCGAGATATTGCGACCACATGCCTTCGTCGATCAGCGCCTGCTTGACCTTGGCGGCCTCGGGCGAACCGGCCTTGAGATTGGTGAGACTGCCGCCGATCAGCGCGCTGACGCGCTCGCGGATCGAAGCGGCGCGATCGGGATTGCCGGCCGCCTTCTCCTCAATGACGCGCTCGATCATCGACTGGGCAAAGGTGACGCCGCAGGCCTTGACCGCCTGCAGGTCGGCGGGCGCAAGCAGGCAGGGCCGTCCAGCATCCGGTTTTCCGGTGCTGTTGGCGGCAATCTCCTCCAGCGAACCGATCGCCTTGCCATTTGCGGCTCGGACGAAGCCCGCAGCATCCTGCGTCTCGAAGAGGGCGCTCAGTGTCGGCGCCTCGTGCGAGGTGATGTCGACGAGCATCCCGTCGCGAAGGGTCACGATGCTCGGGCCGGCAACTTCGGGATTCCAGACGCGGCCAACAAAAATTCCGCCGGAAACGGCAGCATCGAGAAGGGGATGAGTCATGGTGATCCTCCGTCACAGGCAAGCGGCGAGCGCTCTTGAAAGAATTCCGAGATCATTGCCGCCCTCCATCCCGGCGGCGGCCGAAATCGATCACATTCGGCCGAATGGAGCAAGATAGGCGGGGGAAAAAGACTTTTGCCGGATTGGATCGAAAAGAGGAACTGCCTGCATCCATTCGAACGAAGGCCACAAATAACTATTTAGATACATAATAGTCGTTATTTTACAAACATTTAGATATGAGCACCAACGATTTCATCCCGCAACTCGCCTTGACAGCAGCCCGCTTTCGTTATCTGTTTTGGCCGAGATGGAGGACGCCGGCATCAGCCGGCCGCACGAAAATCCCGGGAGGATATTGCAGCGATGTTGAGATTTGCCGTCGTCGGAATCGACCATGGGCATACGTTCGATCACGTGAAGGGACTGCTCGCCGCAGGCGGCGAGTTCGTCGGCTATTGCCCGCAGACCTCCGTGCCGGCGTTGCGGGAAGCCTTTGAGAAGACCTATCCCGATGCACCGCAGATCGACCGAGAGAAACTGTTCGACGATCCGTCGATCGACGTCATCTGCATTTCCGCCATTCCGCGCGACCGGGCCGGGCTTGCCATCCGCGCGATGAAAGCGGGCAAGGATGTGATGATCGACAAGCCTGGTGTGACGACCTTTGCCCAGCTCGAAGAGGTCAAGCGCACCGTTGCCGAGACCGGCAAAATCTTCTCCATCTGCTTTTCCGAGCGCCATTGCGTGCGCTCCGCCGTCAAGGCCGGCAAGCTGGTAAAGGAAGGCGCGATCGGCAAGGTCATTCAGACGCTTGGCGTCGGTCCGCACCGGCTGCAGCTGCCGACACGTCCCGACTGGTTCTTCGAGCCCGAAGCCTTCGGTGGCATTATCGTCGACATCGCCTCGCACCAAGTCGATCAATTCCTGTTCTATACCGGCTCGACCTCGGGCGAAGTCATCGCCAGCTCGATCGGCAACTTCGGCATGCCCGATAAACCCGCCTTCCAGGATTTCGGCGAGGTGCTGCTGCGCTCCGACAGGGCGGCGGGCTACGTTCGCGTCGATTGGTTCACGCCGGAGGCGCTGCCGACCTGGGGCGACGGCCGTCTTACCATCCTGGGCACAGAGGGTTATATCGAGCTTCGCAAATATATCGATATTGCCGGCCGGCCGGGCAAGGATCACCTCTTCCTCGTCAATGGCAAGGAAATGACCCATATCGATTGCAGCGGTGAGAAGCTCGACTATTTCGACGCGTTCACTGCCGATGTCGCGAACCGCACGCAGACGGCGATGACGCAGGATCACGTTTTCGAAGTCTGCCGCCTTTCGCTCGAAGCCCAGACGAAGGCCGCGCGCATCGGCGCCCGCTGAGGAGGATATCATGGCCAGAAAATTACGCGTCGGCGTCATCGGCGCAGGCATCGCCGCGCGGCACCTGACCGGCTTCGGCTGGAACAAGGATCTCTTCGAGGTTCCCGTCCTTTGCTCGCTGGACGAGGATCGCGGCCGGGCGCTGTGCGACGAATTCGGCATTCGGGAATATACGCAGGATGCGGATTCGCTGTTTGCCCGGGACGATCTCGACATCATCGACATTTCGACGCCGCCGAGTTCGCATTTCGAGCTCTGCCGCAAAGGCATTGTGTCAGGCAAGCATGTGATCTGCGAAAAGCCGCTCTTCGGCTCGATTGCCGAGGTCGACGAGATGGGCCGCATCCTCACCAGCTTCCCCGGCCGGAAGCTGATGCCGATCTTTCAGTATCGCTACGGCTCCGGCCTGCAGAAGTTGAAACTGTTGATCGAGAAGGGCCTCGCCGGCAAGCCGTTCCTGACGACGATCGAGACCCATTGGTGGCGCGGTCCGGATTATTATGCCGTGCCGTGGCGCGGCAAATGGGCGAGTGAACTCGGCGGCGGCCTTCTCGGCCACGCGATCCACGCCCACGACATGCTGAACTACGTGCACGGCCCTTGCGCCGAGGTGTTTTCCTATGGCGCGACGCTGGTCAATCCGATCGAGGTCGAGGATACGGCCGCTCTTTCGGTGAAGATGCAGAACGGTTCGCTGGCGACGCTGTCGATGACGCTCGGCTCACGCAAGGAAATCTCGCGGCTGCGTTTCTGCTTCAGCGATCTCGTCGCCGAAAGCATCCTCGAACCCTATACGATGGGCCGCGATCCCTGGGTCTTTACCGCCGGAACCGAAGAACACCAGGCGCGGGTCGATGCGGCGCTCGCCGCCTATGTGCCGGGCGAAGATGGTTATACCCGCCAGTTCGAGCTCTTCCACAAGGCGATCGTCGAGGACACGGAACCGCCGGTGACGTTGCAGGATGCCCGCAATTCGCTGGAGCTGGTGACGGCTGCCTATTTCTCCCAGCGCACCGGCCAGCCGACGCCGATGCCGATCGCCGCCGATCATCCGCTCTATCGCTCCTGGCTTCCGGAAGAACAGCGCGCGGCTGGCAGCCGCTGAATGATCAAGCGGAGGATGCCGGGCGGCGCTTGGCATTCTCCCTGACGGGCGATGAGGCGGAGCGTGCGTTAATTGCGGAAGGCGCCGGCGGGCATCGTCGTCACCAGCCGGATGTCGCGGCGGAAATCGGACGGCGACATGCCGGCGATGTGGCGGAAGGATTTGTTGAAGGCGCTGATCGAGCCGAAGCCGCTGTCCATCGCCACCTGCAGAACGTTGGCACCTTCGCTCATCAGCATCGCCTGGGCGCGCGACAGCCTGAGCAGCGTCACATATTTGCTGAGCGTCATGCCGGTCGATCGCTTGAAAAGGTTCATCGCATATTTCGGATGCAGATCGGCGGCGCGGGCGATATCGACCGAATCGATGTCCTGCAGAAAATTGGCGGCGATGAAATCACACATGCGCGCGACGCTGCGCGAGGAGTTGGGTTGCGGCTGATCGCCTTCCAGGCTGACGGCCGTTTTCGATGTCGTCATCGAATAGGGTTCGAGCGCGATGCGCTCGATGCGCAGCAGCAGTTCGTCGACTGCGTGCTGGGCCTTGGCGGAATCGCCAGACTTGGAATAGCGAGACCAGCGGGCGAAGTTCTCGTTGTCGGCGGCATCGGTTGCCGAAGTCAACAGCGTCTCGCCCTTCATTAGCCGGCTGGAAATGCTGATCGGCAGACGCAGCCGGAAGAAATAGATGAGCGGCAGATGGGCGCCGGCATAGAGCGAATCATCCGAGGATTCGTCCATCTGATGCGGCTGCCCGCCCCAGAACAGGCACATTTGACCGGCGCTCAGCCGGAATTCGTGGTCGCTCATCCGATAATGAACAGTGCCGCGCATGACGTAATTGACCTCGACCTGCGCATGCCAGTGCGGCATGGCCATGACGAGCGGATGGGCATGAAACATCTGCAGCGCCGTCGGCGAACCCTCGATGCTGCTTGCGCCGGGCTGATAGATTGCAGCCGTGCCGACCTTACTTTCCGCCAAATCCATATTCCCTTTTTAGGAGACAGCCGCTCCCTTGCGGATAGTCTAACCGCGTTCGTGAAAGATCGGCAATTGAAAAGGGAGGATTTTCAATGCGCTTCAAACTTCTCGCTGCGACCGCAGCTGTCGCACTGCTTGCTTCCGGCTCCGCCTTCGCTGAGTCGGCCAATCTCACAATCTGGAGCTGGAATGTCGCCGCATCGGCGTTGAAATCCACGCTGCCCGGTTTCAACAAACAATTCCCCGATATCAAGGTCACCGTCGAAGACCTTGGCAACAGCCAGGTTTTCGACAAGACGCTCGCGGCCTGCGCTGCCGGCGGCGACGGCTTGCCCGACATTGTCAGCATCGAGAATTTCGAGGCTGAAATCTTCTGGAGCCGTTTCCCCGATTGCTTCGCCAATCTGAAGGAGCTCGGCTACACGGCCGATATCCAGGCGAAGTTCCCCGACTTCAAGCGCACCGAACTTGAGGTCGGCGATGTCGCCTATGCCATGCCGTGGGATTCCGGCCCCGTCGCCGTTTTCTACCGCCGCGACATGTACGAAAAGGCCGGCGTCGATCCGAGCACGATCAGCACCTGGGACGATTTCATCGCGGCCGGCAAGAAGATTTCCGCCGCCAATCCCGGCGTCGTCATGGCGCAGGCGGATTTCAACGGCGACAGCGAATGGTTCCGCATGATCGCCAACGAACAGGGCTGCGGCTATTTCTCGACCGACGGCCAGAACATCACCATCAATCAGCCGGCCTGCGTCGCCGCGCTGCAAAAGGTGAAAGAGATGAAGGATGCGGGCACGCTGACGGCGGCCAACTGGGACGAGAAGATCCAGGCTAATACCGCCGGCAAGGCCGCAAGCCAGCTCTATGGCGGCTGGTATGAAGGCACCGTGCGCTCGACCTCGCCTGACCTCAAGGGCAAGTGGGGCGTTTACAGAATGCCGAGCCTGACGGCCGATGGTCCGCATGCCGCCAACCTCGGCGGTTCCTCGCTCGCCATTTCGGCGACTTCCGCAAACAAGGATGCCGCCTGGAAATTCGTCAATTACGCCCTCGGCACGAATGAAGGTCAGGTCACCATGCTGAAGGAATTCGGTCTGGTGCCGTCGCTGCTTTCTGCCGAAAAGGATCCTTTCGTCAACGAGGCGCAGCCCTATTGGGGCGGCCAGAAAGTCTGGGCCGACATCCTCGCGACACTGCCGAAGATCGTGCCGAGCCGCGGCACCGCCTTCCAGAGCGATGCCGAAGGCATCTTCAAGGCAACGCAGGCGAAATTCTTCGCGGGCGGCTACCCCGACGCGAAAGCGGCTCTCGACGATGCCGCCAAGCAGATCGCTTCCGCAACCGGACTTCCGATCGCGCAATGAATGACGATGCCGGGCGCTTCCCGCGCCCGGCTTTCTCCCGGCTTGCAACCGCCCGGTCATTCATTCGTTCGTGAGGAGGAGGCTCGATGCCGTTCAGAACCCGGAGCGCCTATGCGTTCCTCGCCCCCTATCTGCTTGTTTTCGCCACCTTCTGGGTCTGGCCGATCATCGACTCGTTCCTGATTTCCTTTCAGAACACGCGCATCAATCCGTGGAAATACAGTTTCCAGGCCAACTGGGGCCGGCTCTTCTACGACCCTGCCTTCTATAATGCTCTGTACAACACGCTGATCATCCTGGTGATCCAGGTGCCTGTAATGATCGCGCTGGCCACCGTCATGGCCGTACTGCTCAATTCGCCGCTCCTGAAAGCGCGCCCGCTTTTCCGTTTCGCCTTCTTTGCCCCCGTCGTCGTCGGTGAGGTTGCCTACGCGGCCGTGTTCCGGCTGATGTTCAGCCTCGATTTCGGCATCGTCAACAAGATGATCTCAGCGGTCGGCTTCAGCCCGATCTCCTGGTTCGACAACGCCAATGCCGCAATGGGCGTAATCATCCTCGCCGTCACATGGCGCTGGGCCGGCTATAACGCCATCATCATCCTGGCCGGCCTGCAGGCCATCCCCGACGATGTCTACGAGGCCGCGACGCTCGACCGGGTGAACAAGGCACAACAATTCTTCCACATCACCCTGCCGCTCTTAAAGCCGATCATCCTCTTCTGTGTGGTGCTCTCGGTGATCGGCACCATGCAGCTCTTTACCGAACCCTTCCTCATCACCAATCGCGGTGGTCCGGGCGGCGGCACGGAGACACTCGGCCTCTTCCTCTACCGCCAGGGTTTCACCTCGCTGAACTTCGGCTATGCCTCGGCGATCGCCTATACGATGGCCGCTCTCGCCGTGGTGATCTCCTTTTTCAATCTCTGGATCGGGAGGGACCCGAAATGAGATCCAAGTCGCAATCCCTTCTCATCCGTCAGATCGCGCTGCACGCCGCGCTGGCGCCGCTGGCGCTGATCTGGCTGTTTCCGCTGTGGATGATGTTCGTTTTCTCGACAATGCCCGACAACGGCATCTTCAATCCCGAGATCGTGCTGTGGCCATCGACCAACTTCGTCGAGAATTTCAAAAATCTGCAGGCCGATACCGATTTCGTTGGCGCAATGGTGATCTCCATCGGCGTGGCGCTTATCTATACCGTGCTCTCGGTGATGCTGACGTCGATGGCCGGCTGGGCGCTGGCACGTTACCGTTTTGTCGGCCGCTCCGTCGTCATCGCCATCATCCTCGGTACGATCACACTGCCGTTCTCCGTGGTCGTCATCCCGCAATTCATCATGGTGGCGCGCGAGTTCAAGCTGGCAAACACCTGGGTGGCACTGATCGTGCCGCCGCTCTTCAATTCCCTCGGCGTCTTATTCATGCGGCAGTCTTTCTCAATGATGCCGGGCGAGCTCTTCGACGCGGCCCGCGTCGAGGGCGTCAAGGAATGGCAGATCTTCCTGCGCATCGCCCTGCCGCTGGCGCGTCCGACCATGGCGGCATTGGCGATCATTCTCTTCCTGCATTCGTGGAACAATTACCTCTGGCCGCTGCTCATCAATTCCAGACCGGGGATGATGACGGCGCCGGTGGCATTGGGAACGCTGATCGGCCTCACCAAGGTGTCCTGGGGCGGCATCATGGCCGGCGCGGTGCTGCTGACGGCGCCGATCCTCGTCGTCTTCGTGGCGCTCCAGCGCCATTTCATCGCCGGCATCGCGGCCGGCGCAATCAAGTAATCGGGGAAGCCGAATGGCAGAGCTTTCATTGACCAACATCGTCAAACGCTTCGGCGGCTTCGAGATCATCCATGGCGCCAATCTGGAGGTGAAGGACGGCGAATTCGTCGTCTTCGTCGGCCCTTCCGGCTGTGGCAAGTCCACGCTGCTGAGGATGATCGCCGGTCTCGAGGATATTACATCGGGCGAGCTTCGGATCGGAGGCAAGGTCGTCAACGACGTCGAGCCGGCCGATCGCGGCATCGCCATGGTCTTCCAATCCTATGCGCTCTATCCGCATCTGACGGTCGAGGAGAATTTGAGCTTCGGCTTGCGCATGAACGGCAACCCGAAGTCCGATACCGAGCGGCGCGTGAGCCATGTCGCCGATATCCTGCAGATCACCGAACTGATGAAACGGCGGCCGAAACAGCTTTCCGGCGGTCAACGGCAGCGCGTCGCCATCGGGCGCGCCATCGTGCGCGAACCTGAGGTCTTCCTGTTCGACGAACCCCTATCGAACCTCGACGCAGAGCTGCGCGTGCAGATGCGTGTGGAAATATCAAGGCTGCACAAACAGCTCGGCACGACGATGATATACGTGACCCACGATCAGACGGAAGCGATGACGCTCGCCGACCGCATCGTCGTGCTGCGCGCCGGCAACATCGAGCAGATCGGCGCGCCGCTCGACCTCTATGACGATCCGGCCAACCAGTTCGTCGCCGGTTTCGTCGGCTCGCCGAAGATGAATTTCTTGAAAGCCGCGGTCGTCGAGGCGCAGCCGGGCAGGGCGGTGATCGCGCTGGAGAGCAATCCGGCGACGCGCCTGCCGCTGTCCGTCGCCGATCGCATCGAAACCGGTGCGAAAGTGACCCTCGGCATCCGGCCCGAACATTTCGTCGATGCAGGTGCCGGCGATACCGATCTTACCGTTGCCATAGATGTCGCCGAACACCTCGGCAATACCAGCTACATCTATGCCGCCGTCGGCGACGAACAGCTGATCATCGAGCGGCCGGAATCGCGCACATCAGGCAATCGCGAGACGCTGACCGTCGGCCTTCCCGCCAGCCGCACATTCCTTTTCGACGGCGCTGGCAAACGGCTCCGCTAAACCGCAATCCCAAGGCAGAAAGACGAAAGAGGTTTCCATGACTTCAGATCAACCGATCCGCTGGGGCATCATCGGCCCCGGCACCATCGCTCGCACCTTTGCCGATGGCGTTGCCCACTCGCGCACCGGCAAACTGGTCGCGATCGCCACCCGCAACCCTTCCAAGCTGGGACTTGCCGAAAACTTCCCGGGCGCCCGCATCGTTGATGGTTACGAGGCGCTGCTTTCCGACCCCGAAGTCGATGCGGTCTATATTTCCGTGCCCCATACCGGCCATGCCGAATGGGCGATCAAGGCGGCGCGCGCCGGCAAGCACATCCTGGTGGAAAAGCCGATCGCGCTTTCGGCCTATGATGCCGAAGCCGTTTATTACGAAGCCAAGAAAGCCGGCGTCTTTGCTGGCGAAGCTTTCATGTACCGGGTGCATCCGCAGACGGAAAAGCTGGTTCAGCTCATCAAGAGCGGCGTCATCGGCACGATCCGCATCATCCGTTCGAGCTTCGGCTTCAACATGGGCAGCTATAAGCCGGAGCATCGGCTTTTCGCCAATGATACCGCCGGCGGCGGCATTCTCGATGTCGGCGGCTATCCTGTTTCCATGGCGCGGTTGATCTCTGGCGCCGCGGAAGGCAAAGCCTTCCTCGAGCCGGAGAAGGTGTCGGGCGTCGCCCATCTCGGAGAGAGCGGCGTCGACGAATGGGCGTCGGCCGTGCTCAAGTTCCCGAACGAGATCATCGCCGAAGTCTCCTGCTCGATCATGGCTCAGCAGGACAATGTGCTGCGCATCATCGGCTCCGAAGGCCGGATCGAGGTCGCGGATTTCTGGTTCGCCTCCGGCCACAAGGGCGGCGTCGGCAAGATCGAGATCTTCAAGGGCGGCAAACAGGAGACGGTAGAGGTCAAGGAAGAGCGCTGGCTCTATTCCTTCGAAGCGGACGCGGCGGGCGATGCGATCCGGGCCGGCAGAACCGAGTTCAGTTCTCCAGGCATGAGCTGGGCCGATTCGATCGGAAACCTGCGCGTGCTCGACCAGTGGCGCGCCTCGGTCGGGCTCGAATATGGCGTCGAAAAAGCCGCCAAACGCACGGCCAATATATCAGGCGGCGCGGTCACGCGCGGCAACAGCATTCCGCAGCGACAGATTCCGGGCATCTCCAAGCCGGCTTCGGTCGTGACCCTCGGCTTCGAGTTCTTCCCGAACTTTGCCGCCGCCTCCCTGACGCTCGACGCCTTCTACGAAGCCGGCGGCAACGCCTTCGATACGGCTTTTGTCTATGGCGCCGGCAAGACGGAGGCGATCTTCGGGGACTGGCACACCAGCCGCAAGGTGCCGCGCGAGGAGATCGTGCTGATCGGCAAGGGCGCGCATTCGCCGCTCTGCTATCCCGACATGATTGCAAAGCAGCTCGACCAGTCGCTCGCCCGGCTGAAGACCGACTATGTCGACATCTATTTCATGCATCGCGACAATACCGACGTGCCTGTCGGCGAATTCGTCGATGCCATGGATGCCGAGGTCAAACGCGGCCGCATCCGCGGCATCTTCGGCGGCTCGAACTGGACGCGCGCACGTTTCGACGAGGCGATCGCCTATGCCGAAAAGACCGGCAAGAGGGCACCGGCAGCGCTCTCCAACAACTTCTCGCTTGCTGAGATGCTCGATCCGATCTGGGCCGGCTGCGTCGCCGCCTCCGACGACGACTGGAAGACGTGGCTTAACGACAAGCAGATCCCGAACTTCGCTTGGTCGAGCCAGGGCCGCGGCTTCTTCACCGACCGCGCTGGCCGCGACAAGCGGGACGATGAGGAGATCGTGCGGGTCTGGTATTCCGAGCGCAATTTCGGGCGCCGCGACCGCGCCATCGAGCTTGCCAACAAGCTCGGCCGCAACCCGATCCACATCGCGCTCGCCTATGTGATCGCCCAGCCTTTCCCGGTCATTCCATTGATCGGGCCGCGCACCATCGCCGAGCTGGAGGACAGCCTCTCGGCGCTCGACATCAAGCTGACACCCGATCAGGTGAAGTGGCTGGAAGGCTGATAAAACAGGGAAAGGGCGCGGTTCGAAGCCGCGCCCTTCGCATATTTATTTGCGCGTTTCGGACGCCTTTCTTCCGGCTGCGTCGTCCATCAGCTCGTACCACATGGCGTTGAGGACAGCGAAGGCGGCTGCCAGCGGCAGGCCGAGAATCCATGCGAAATACCACATCGTTTCGTCTCCCTCAGTAAGCGTGACTGTTCTTGTCTGTGATCGATTTCTCGTCGACCTTGCCCCACAAAACCCTATAGACCCAGGCGGTGTAGGCAAAGATGATCGGCAGGAATATCGCCGATACCACGAGCATGATGAACAGCGTCATGTGGCTGGAGGATGCATCCCAAACCGTCAGGCTCGAGCGCGGATCGAGGGAGGAGGGCAGGATGAACGGGAACATCGACAGGCCGACCGTTGAGATGATCCCCAGTATCGCGATCTTACTGAAAAGCAGTGTCATCACCTCGCGCCTTGCCCGCATGGCGATGAAGGCCAATGCCGCACCGGCAAAGCCGAGGACGGGCGCGACGATCATCCATGAATGGGCGGTGTAGTTGGCAAGCCATGCGCCGTTCTCAGGCACCACCGTCTTCAGCAACGGATTGGAAGGCCCGATCGGGCTGATATCGCTGCTGATGCGATAGCCACTGACGCCGACCCATAGGAAGAGCCCGCCGAGGGCAAATAGCACGATGGCCGCCAGGGCGGCGATGCTGCCATAACTCCTGGCGCGTTCCGCAACCGGCCCGCTCGCCTTCAACACCAGCCAGGCCGCGCCGTGCATCGTCAGCATGGCGACGGAGAGCAGGCCGCAGAGCAAAGCATAGGGGTTGAGCAGGGCAAAGAACGAGCCTTCGTAGAAGATCCGCATATCGTCGGCAAAGCGGAAGGGCACGCCCTGCAGCACATTGCCGACGGCAACGCCGAAGATCAGCGCCGGCACGAAGCCGCCGATGAAGAGCGCCCAGTCCCAGCCGTAGCGCCAGCGGACACTTTCCCGCTTCGACCGGTATTTGAAACCGACCGGACGCAGGATGAGTGCGAAGAGGATCGCAAACATTGCGAGATAAAAGCCCGAGAAGGAGACTGCATAAAGCGGCGGCCAGGCGGCGAAGATGGCGCCGCCGCCGAGAATCAACCAGACTTGGTTGCCTTCCCAGGTTGCGCCGATGGTGTTGATTGCCAGGCGCCGCTCCGTATCGGTCCTGGCGACGAAGGGCAGGAGCGTGCCGACGCCGAGGTCGAAGCCGCCGGTCGTCGCAAAGGCGATCAGCAAGACGCCGAGCAGCAGCCACCAGATGACGCGCAGGGTTTCATAATCGAGGAGTTCGTGAAGGATCATGACAGGTCACTCCGCGGCCGGGACGAGGGTTTCGGAAATCAGCACGGCTTGCGGCGCGTCGTCCGGTTCCGGTCCCTGGCGGATCGCCTTGATCATCAGACTCATCTCGATGACGATCAGAACCGTGTAGAGCGCGGCAAAACCGATGATCGTCAGAAGCACGGTGCCGGCGCCGAGGCTGGAGACGGCTGCCGCCGTCGGCAGCACGCCTTCGATCACCCAGGGCTGGCGGCCGAATTCGGCGACGACCCAGCCGAGCTCGATGGCGACCCAGGGAAGCGGGATCGCCAGCACGGCAATCCGCAGCAGCAGCGGATATTCGTCGAGATGGCGCCGCGCCGATAGCCAGAAGAAGGTTGATGTCAGCAGGATGAAGAAGATGCCGAGCCCAACCATGATGCGGAAGGACCAGAAGAGGGTCGGCACATGCGGGATCGTATCACGCGCCGCCTGAACGATCTGCGCGTCGGTCGCCTGGCGGGGATCGTCGACATAACGCTTCAGCAGAAGGGCATAACCGAGATCATGGCCGAGATCCTCGAAGGAGGTGCGCACTTCCTGCGCAACCTGATCCTGCGTCGGCGCTGCGCGGATCTGCATAAGCGCATCGTAAGCTCTGATGCCGCCGCGGATGCGGGCTTCGGCTTGCTGTTCGAGCTTATCGATTCCGGGTATTTCCGTCGTCAGCGATCGTGTGCCGATCAAGCCCATGACCCAGGGGATATGCACGGCGAAATGTGTTTCGCGCGCTTCCTGATCCGGAAAGCCGAAGGCGGTGAAGGCGGCCGGAGCCGGCTCCGTCTTCCACATGCCTTCGATCGCGGCGAGCTTCATCTTCTGGTTTTCGGTTGCCAGATAACCGCTCTCGTCACCCAACACGACGACGGACAGCGCCGAGGCAAGACCGAAGGAGGCGGCGACCGTCATCGAACGCTTGGCAAGCTCGATATGCCGGCCCTTCAGCACATACCAGGCCGAGACGCCGAGCACGAAGATCGAAGCGCAGACGTAGCCTGCCGACACGGTATGAACGAATTTCGCCTGGGCGACCGGGTTGAAGACGACGTCGAAGAAGCTTGTGATCTCCATGCGCATCGTCTGCGGATTGAGTGCCGATCCCACCGGGTTCTGCATCCAGCCATTGGCTATGAGAATCCAAAGGGCGGAAAAATTCGAGCCGAGCGCCACAGCCCAGGTGGCGACGAGATGGCCGACCTTCGACAGCTTGTCCCAGCCGAAGAAGAACAGCCCGACGAAGGTGGCCTCCAGGAAGAAGGCCATCAAGCCTTCGATCGCCAGCGGCGCGCCGAAGATGTCGCCGACATAATAGCTGTAATAGCTCCAGTTCATGCCGAACTGGAATTCCATGACGATGCCGGTGGCGACGCCGAGCACGAAATTGATGCCGAACAGCGTGCCCCAGAATTTTGTCATCTGCCGCCAGATCTGGCGGCCGGTCATCACATAGACGGTTTCCATGATCGCCAGGAGCACGGACAGGCCGAGCGTCAGCGGCACGAACAGGAAGTGGTAAAGCGCCGTCAGCGCAAATTGGAAGCGCGAAAGTGCTACGATATCTAGTTCCATTGTCTTTCTCCCACGGTCCCACGGGGTACGGAGCGTTCCTCAGCGCCGGCCGGCGGGTGAGGGCATGCGGGTCTTGCTCAGTCCGATCGAAGCCGGTCGAGCGCCTTTTCGAACGCCGCCTCCCCACGGCGCGAAACTTCCGAAATACGGCCGCCCTCGATGACGGCGATGCGGTCGGCAACCGCAGCCTCGCGGCGGATATGCGTGGCGATCACCAGCGAGCGGCCTGCCGCCATTAACGACAGCTGTGAGAGCACATCGCGAGCGGTGGCGCCGTCGAGGCCTTCGGTCGGCTCGTCGAGCAGCCAGAGCGGCGTGTCGCGCAGGAACAGCCGGGCAAGCGCCAGCCGGCGCGACTGGCCGCCCGAAAGTCCGAGCCCACACTCGCCGAGCCTTGTGTCGATCCCCTTTGGCATGGCCTCGATATCGGCAAGCAGGCCGGCGGCGGCGAGCGCTTCGCGAAGGCGGTCCTCGCTCGCATCCGGGTTCGCAAGAAGAAGGTTGCCGCGCAGGCTATCCTCGAAGAGTTCCGTCCGTTGCGTCAGCAAGGTCGCCCTCATCGCGGCGACGCTTCCTGCGCTTGCCGGCAACTCGCGGGAAAGCAGAGCGAGCACGCTCGACTTGCCGGCGCCGCTGCTGCCGATGACGGCAAGGCGTTCGCCCTGCTTGAGCACCAGGTCGATGTCCTCCAGCGCCGGCACGGCGGAATTCTCATGGAAGGCGGACACGCCAGCCAGAGAAAAGGCGTGTCCCGGCAGCGGCGTCGCTGGCGGTTGGGTCTCATCAGCGACGGCAAGCCGCGGTGCGATCCGCTTTGCGGCCAGCAGCGTTCGGCCGAGTTCCAGAGCCCCGCGGCGGAGCGCCGCGAAGGGTTCGACCGCCGCGAAGGCGACGAGCAGGCCGAGGGCTGCGATCGGCGCGCTAATCGCTTTCGTTTCCGCAAGCGCGGCCACCGTGAGCAGCGATGCCGTCAGCAGGAGCGTGGAGACGAGGCCGAAACCGAATGTCAGACCGGTTTCGACACGGTTCAACCGATCATCGGCTTGAGCCGCGTAACTGTCGGCATCCGCGATGGCGCTCCTCTGCGCCTTGAGCCGGCCGGCCATCAGCAGGTCGGTCTGGCCGGCGACGAGATCGATCGTCCGTGACCGCAGCGCCTCGATGCCATGGGCACGCCTGCGGGCGGGTTTGCGCGCAACGCGGCCCGCGATCAATGGCAGGCCAAGGCCGGCTCCGGCGAGAAAGAGGCCGAAACACAGGCCGAACGGGGGATGCATCAGGCCAAGCACCACGCTCGCAGTCAGTGTTGCGCCGATCGCGACAGCAGCCGGCACGAGAATTCGGAGATAGAGGGAATCAAGCGCATCGATATCGCCCGTCAGCCGGAACAGCAGTCTCGCCGGACGGTGCGCCAGAGCACGGGCAGCACCCGGTTCGGCAAAGCCGCGAAACAGTCTTTCGCGCAGCGCGGCAAGCACGCCGAGTGTTGCATCATGGGTCGCAAGCCTCTCGCCGTAGCGTGCCGCCGTCCTGACGACGGCGAGCAGGCGGATGCCGGCGGCCGGTGCGAAAACGTCGAAGGTCATGGCGGCCGCGGCCGATAGCCCGGCAAGGGAAGTGGCGGTGATGAACCAGCCGGAGAGTCCGAGCAGCGCGACCCCTGCCGTCACCGTTGCCGCCGAAAGCACGGCGCCGACAAACAACGCGCGTCGACGTTCGGCCAAGAACAGACGAAGGATCGGCTTGATGTCTGCAACAAAGAAGCTCATTCAGCCGCCTCCCTCATGGCGAAATCCGCATCGATGCGGATGGCGCGGTGCATGCGGGCGGCGAGCAGCGGATCATGTGTCGCGACGATGAGGGTACGACCCCGCGCCAGCGCGAGCAAGGTCTCGGTCACATCAGCCGCCGTGTCCGCGTCGAGATGCGCGGTCGGCTCGTCGGCCAGAATGATCTTCAGATCAGGATTGCAAGCAGCGCGTGCGATCGCAAGCCGCAGCGCCTCGCCGCCGGAAAGACCGATCCCGCCTTCGCCGAGCGGCTGGCCCCCATAAGCGTCGGCAACCTTTCCGAGGCTGGCGGCGGCAAGCGCGTCCGCCACGTCGCCGCGCGAGATACCAGGCCTGCCGAGTGCGATATTGCCTGCGATGGTACCGGCAAAGATATGCGGCTTTTGGCCGATCCAAGCCATCGCGCCCCGCAGCGTGGCGACGGTGTCATCCCCAAGCTCGATGCCACCGATGACGATGCGGCCACCGACGCAGGGCGCCAGTCCCGCTATCAGCGAAAGAAGCGTTGACTTGCCGGAGCCGCTGGCACCAAGCAGCGCCAGATGTTCGCCGGCGGCGATATCGAGGTTGAAGCGGTCGAGGATCAGCGGCTCGTCGGCGCCGTAACCAAAGGCGAGATTTTCAAGTCGGATGCCGGGCGCCTCGGTGCTGGCGAGAGCCGCCGGTTCGGCCGATCCCCGAATGGACAGACCTTCGGCGGCAAGCGCGTCCAGGCCTTTCAGCGCCGCTTCCCCCGCCGCCCGGTCGTGCCAGACGGCCGAGAGTTCGCGCAGCGGCTCGAAGAAGGCCGGCGCCAGCAGCAGCATGAACAGTCCCTCTGTCAGGTCGAGCCGTCCTGTCCAAGTGCCGAAACGGATTTCGCCGAGCAGGCTGAAGCCGACATAGACGGCAACCATAGCCACTCCGAGCGCTGCCAAAAGCTCGAGCACGGCCGAGGACAGAAAGGCGATCTTCAGCACGGACATAGTGCGCGCACGCAGCGATTCCGCCTCGCGACGCAGCCGCAGGGCCGTTGTATCGACCGCATCCAGAGCACGGATCGTCGTCAGTCCGCGCAGGCGGTCGAGTAGGAAGCCGTTGAGATCGCCGGTCGCCACAAGCTGCTTTTCGCTGGCCGCCTGGGCGCGCCAACCGATCAGCGCCATGAAGATCGGAATCAGCGGCGCGGCAAACAGCAGGACCAGCGCGGCGATCCAGGAGACGGCGAGGATAAAGACAAGGATGACGAGCGGCACAAGGCTCGCTTTCACCCGCGCCGGCTGGAAACGGGCGAGATAGGGCACGATGAGCTCAGCCTGTTCGCCGATGACACTCGCGGCTTTGCCGGATGCCGGCCGGCCGCGGTCGACCGGCGACGCCAAGGAGAGGGAAGCGGCCGCCGCCTGCCGCTTTCGGCTGAGTTCGCTCCGCGCGGCGCGGAAGGCCAGGCGCCCCCCAGCCGCGTCGAGACAGCTTCTTACCAATCCGAGAACGAGAATGCCAAAGGCCGGCCAGAGAACGTCATGCTGCCCGCCGCCGCCGGCGAGACGGCCAACCGAGACGGCCAGCAGCGCAGCCTGCGGGATCCAGATGACAGCGGCCAGCGCCTGCAGCATCGCCGCATTGCGCAGCCGGCCTTTGCCCGCATCGGCGCGTGGTGTCGCGACCTTTCCAGCCCGCGGCCGTCCATCCGCTTCGTTTGTCGCGTCGAAGAAAGCAGTGCCCATGCCGCTAACTCTTGTTCGCAGGATTCGGCCGGCGGCTGCGGCCGAGCGAGATGACTCGGTCCTTGGCCTCCAGAAGCTTTGTCACTTTCGCGCCCAGCGAGAGTAGCGTCGCGAGCCTTTCCGTTTCAAGTTGTTTTACGTCTTCATACCAATGCGTCAGCTGTTCGATCAGCGTATGCATCTCGCCCATGCGTTCCTGCGCATAGCGCTCGGTTTCGCTTGCCGGGCGCTGCATCAGGATTTCGCGCAAAACCGACAGCGTCGGGTCGACCTCCCGTTTCTTCCGCTCCTCGGCAAGCGTCCTCAATATCTGCCAGACATCATCGGGTGTGGTGAAGAAATCGCGGCGATCATCCGGCTTGTGTTTGAGAAGGACGAGATTCCAGGCCTGCAGCTCGCGCAAGCTCATCGACACATTGGAGCGCGAGATGCTGAGGGAATCGGCGATCTCCTCGGCGCAGAGCGAGGCGGGAGAGACGAATAGCAGGGCGTAGATCTGACCGACTGTGCGATTGATCCCCCAGCGCGATCCCATTTCCCCGAAATGGAGAACAAAGGACTGAACGAGAGGCGGAAGGTTCATGTCAATTTCCGTTGAGTCTGTGATTTCAGAAATTTCTGAAATCACTATACAGAGCTTTACCTCCCGCCGACAATCAGCAAGAGGTGCCTGCGTCAATTTGGATATTGTCAATTCACGCGTGGTATTGACCGCAGCGGATTACGCGGCGCAACTCCGCGGTTCGTCAGCGCAATAATGCGAAAACTATGTCCGGCATTGCATCGCGCATGCCGAGCGTAATTGTCCGAGCGAGGTGCGTTAGCTGCGTATCGGCTTCTTGCCGAAATGCGGACAGATCAGATCAGACCGGCCAGGATGCCCAGTCCCGAGATGGCGGCAAGGCCGCCGGCCGCCCGCGTGACGAAAACGCCCTGGCGTTCGCCGGCGCGGCCGATCACGCAGCCAAGCGCGAGGCCGGCGCCATGCAGCAGTCCGGTTGCCATCATGAAGCCGGCAGCATAGGCGGCGCCGGCAGCGTCGTCCGGCATTTCGGCGCCGTGCGCATGGCCATGAAAGATGGCGAAGAGACCCGCCATGCCGAGCGCCGTAGCCAGCGGCGCCCTGACATTGATTGCAATCATGCCCCCCAGAACGACGACGGAAAGCGCAATGCCTGTCTCAACGAAGGGAAGATCAACGCCGGCAACGCCGAGAGCACCGCCAAATGCCATCATCAGGACGAAGGTCAACGGCAAGAGCCAGATGGCGCGACCGCCGAGCTGGAAAGCAACCACACCGACCATCACCATGGCAAGGACATGATCGAGGCCGGAGATCGGATGAGCAAAGCCGTGGCTGAAGCCGGCAGCGTCGCCGACGGCAGGATGGGCGGAAGCGACAGCCGGTAGCGCTGCGGCAGCCAAGGCAAGCAGGCCGCTCTTAAGTACTGACTTCATGGTTCGTTTCCTTTGCAATTCTTCGACTTCCTGCCGGGATGCCTCAAGCTAATTCAGGCAGTTCGGACCGTCAACAGAAAAGCCACGAATAGCCAGAGAATTCAATTGCTTATCTGATAGGCAAATGCCGCTTTCCATTGCTTCGGCCACTCATGATCAGCACCGGTGCGCGGTTCGCTCTGCAATTTCTCGTCCACCAACTGGAAACGGCCGCGGTCGGAGGTTATCAATTCTCCAGCCGGCAACGCAAGCCGCCGCGACGGAGGAGATGCCGATGACAAATGCCGAACGACCGCTGGCGATCAGCGCGCCCGAGCCGCGCACGCTCGATCTGATCTTCAGCGATAAGGCACGCGCCGAACTGCAGGCGAAATACGAAGTTGTCGAAGCCGATCCGAAGAACATCGCCGGGCTTGGCGACGAAATTCTCGGCAGAGCGCGCTATGTGATCGGTCAGCCGCCGCTCTCGGCGGAAACGCTCGCCAGAATGCCGGCTCTACGCTCGATCCTCAACGTCGAGAGCAATCTTCTCAACAACATGCCCTATGACGTGCTGTTCGAGCGCGGCATCCATGTCGTGACGACGGGCCAGGTTTTCGCCGAGCCGGTGGCCGAAATCGGTCTCGGCTTTGCGCTGGCCCTGGCGCGCGGCATCGTCGATGCCGACGTGGCCTTTCGCCAGGGCAGCGAGCTCTGGGGCGGGGAGGGCAATGCGAGCGCGCGGCTGATCGCCGGTTCCGAGATCGGCATTGTCGGCTTCGGCGATCTCGGCAGGGCGCTGCGCCGCTTGCTGTCCGGTTTCAGGGCGCGCATCCGGGTCTTCGATCCCTGGCTGCCCCGCTCGATCCTCGAAGAAAACGGCGTCGAGCCCGCAAGCCTGGAGGATGTCCTGACGAAGAGCGATTTCGTCTTTGTCGTCGCAGCCGTCACCAGCGAAAACAGGGGATTTCTCGGTACCGAGGCCTTTTCCAGCATGCGCAGGGGAGCGGCCTTCATCCTGCTCAGCCGCGCCGACGTTGTCGATTTCGACGCATTGATGGCGGCCGTTTCGTCAGGCCATATCGTCGCGGCAAGCGACGTCTACCCTGAAGAGCCGCTGCCGCCTGATCATCCGGTACGCAGCCTGAAGGGCTTCATCCGCTCGGCGCACCGGGCCGGAGCGCTCGACAGCGCCTTCAAGAAGATGGGCGACATGGTGCTCGAGGACATGGACCTGATGGATCGCGGCCTGCCGCCGATGCGCTGCAAACGGGCGGAGCGCGAGACGGTCTCCCGCATGCGCTCCAAGCCGGTCGCGGTGAATTGAAGATGCCGCCCAAGCTGATTGACAGCCTGGGCGGCGTGAATAAGAGCCTTCTTTAAGCGGCGCGCTGCCCGGTGCCCTGGATCGCGGCGAGTTTCCAGTCCGCGCCCGGCCTGCGCACGAAGGTCCATATCTCGGTGCTTTCGCTCGGACGGCGGTCGTCGCCGGAAACGACGCGACCGCTGTCGCGTTCGACCATCGCATCGATCGAGGAATAACGCATAGCGAGCGTCGCATATTCCTGGCCGTTCTCGCGCCAGGCCTCGGCAATATCGCCCTGCAGCAGCTTGACGTCGGAGACACGGTTGCGCACGCCGTTGGTGGCGTTTTCTCCCAGTTCCTCGGCAAGGTAGGACATGGCCTCGGGCGTCGTCAGCCGGCGCAACGCGCCGTAATCTTCGGCGCCGTAAGCGGTCTGCACGCTCGTCAGCAACTCCTCGAACTGGTCGAGATCAGCCTGGACCAGCCCGATCTCGTCGCTTAGGCGATTGCCGCGCGGCAGTCCGCCGTAACCGGCGCCCGAGCCGATCGCCGGGATCTGGAACGACGAAGAGTTCGTGGGCGACATTTTAACGGACTGGCCGTAGGACCGGCTCTGACCGCTGGCGCCGTAAGAAGGCTGGCGGCGGTTGGCGAAATAACGCATGGCAAGCATGACGGCGCCGCCGATCAAAGCGATCTGCAGCAGCATGCCGAGGAAGCCGAAGCCGCCGCCGAAACCCTGGCCGAGCAGCATGCCGAGGAGACCGCCGGCGATCAGCCCGCCGATCATCGAACGGCCGAAGCCGTTGAAGAAACCCGGGCGCTGCTGGGCGTAGCCGGGCTGCTGCGTGCTATAGGGTGCCGTCGTTTGCGGGCGCGGCGTCATCGATCGTTCGATGGGGGCAGCCGGGGCAGGCGCCGTACGGGTAACCGGAGGCGCGCTGAAAGTGCGGGTGCCACGGCTTCCGAACCCGCCGAAGCCGCCGGCGCGTCGCGCATCGGCATCGCTGATCGTGGCAAAAACGGTAGCGCTCGTCAGTACGGCAATGGCCGCCATCTTGGCAAAACGCGAAACGGCACTCGGCATTCCTGGTCTCCTGTCATGCACAATCACGGCATGTCGGGATAGAATATAGGTCGTCTTTCTTCTGTTTGAAGTTTTGCGAGTGTTTTACTGACAAACATCGACCCAACTGGCGCCGGTGAGCTCGGCCAGCCGTCCCGTAGCGATGCGCACGGCCGAATTGGTCGAGCCGGCCGCCGGTACGACTTCATCGAAACGTTTCAGCGAAATATCGCAATAGATCGGCAGCGGCGCGGGCAGGCCGAACGGGCAGACGCCGCCGACAGGATGGCTGGTGACCGCCACGACCTCTTCGGCATCGAGCATGCGCCCCTTGGCCCCGAAAGTGTCCTTGAACTTGCGATTGTCGAGCCGCGCCGTACCGCCGGCGACCACCAGCATCATCTGTTCGCCGACGCGCAGACAGATCGTTTTGGCGATCTGGGCGGGCTCGACGCCATGGGCTTCGGCGGCAAGGGCAACCGTCGAGGAACTCTCGGCGGTTTCGATGATGTCGATATCGGGTGCGTGAGCACGGAGGAAGGCGCGGACGGATTCAAGGCTCATGAGGCGATGCTAGACCAGGAAAGCCGCAATTTGAAGCACAAAAGATGCCCGTCTAACACTGCCGCTTGCAAGTCCCGCGCACATCGTCATAATAATTTTTGCACACGTGCTCAATTTTGTCATTCGACCGTTACATCAAGCCAATAGAGCGGGACTTGTCACGTTTCGCGGGCTCTCGAAGCGGTCGTCAACACCAGTGATGACCCGTCAAGAGGCTTCACACTGCTCTTCTGGGGAGATGAAGAAGATGACCATTTTGCCGACGTTGAAATCCCTTACGATCGCGGCTGCCATCCTGGCCTCGACCTCCGTATTTGCATTCGCCAAGGATGTTACCATCAGCGTCTGGGCCGGGGGCACCGGCCCGAACGACGTCTATCGTCTCGATGCCATCGAGATCGCGGCGCAGCAGCTGCAGCGCGAAGCCGCCCTCAAGGGCGAAGACCTGAAAATCACCGTCGAGAAAAAGCCCTATAGCGCCTGGGAAGACTTCAAACAGGCGCTGACCCTTGCCGCAGAAGCCAAGACCGCCCCGAACATCGTCGTAAGCGGCCATGAGGACATCGCGCCCTGGTCGCAATCCGGCCTGATCGTCCCGATCGAAGATTATGTCGACCTCGACTCCTGGCCGCTCAACGGCATCTACGAAAATCTTCTGAAGATCGCCTCCTACAACGGCACCGTCTACGGCATCCCGCAGGATGCCGAATCCCGGCCGATGTTCTTCTGGAAACCGTATATGAAGGCGATCGGCTACAGTGACGCCGATCTCGACGCCCTGCCGCAGAACGTGCAGGACGGTAAGTATACGATGAAGAACCTGCTCGAAGACGCCAAGAAGATGCAGGACAAGGGCCTCGTCCAGCCCGGCTACGGCTTTTATCCGCGCACCAGCAACGGTCCGGATTACTGGCAGTTCTACACCAGCTTCGGCGGCACGATGGAAGAAGGCGGCAAGCTTGTTTTCGACAAGGCTGCGATGGCACGCACTTACCAGTTCTTCGCCGACGCTGTTAAATCAGGCGTCACCAAGAAGAACCACATCGGCATGCCGGGCGACCAGTGGTGGAAGGAAGTCGCCACCGGCAAGGCCGGCATCTGGGACGGCGGCACCTGGCACTATGCCCGACTCGTCAATCAGGAAGGCCTCAAGGATTTCTTCGGCAACGTTATCTTCACGCTGATCCCGGCCGGCGAAGGGGGCAAGGCCAACACGCTGACGCATCCGCTCGTCTACCTCCTGACCGCAGGCCACGACAAGGAGGACACCGATATCGCCGCCAAGCTGATCACGATCGCCTCGGAGCCGCGCATCAATGCGTTGCATGCGGTCAAGTCAGCCCATCTCGGCATTTCTGAGGCGGAGTCTGAAGTGGATTTTTACTCGGCTGACCGCTGGACCCGCGAAGCCACCGAACGCCTGCTGCCGCATGCCAATGCGATGCCGAACAATTCCGATTTCGGCACCTATTGGAACATCATGTGGAAGAACCTCGAAGCTTCCTGGACCGGCGCCAAGACCGTCGACGCCGCCATCGGCGATGCCGAAAGCGAGCTGAAAAGCACGCTCGGTGACAAGATCGTCATCCGCTGAGATCGAAGCATCCCTCCGGACGGCGGCAACCCCGCCGCCCGATCGATCCCTTCGAGGAGGCTTCCATGAAAACGTCCAGAACGCTCGGACTGGTGATGATCGCGCCTGCGGCGGTCATGATCGTGCTGTTTTTCCTGATGCCGGTCGTTCTGACGGCAGTCTTCTCCATGACCAACATGACCACGGCGACTGGCATTTCAGGGGGCGTCTATCAGATCGCACCTAATTCGCTGATCACGCTGAAATCGGCGATGCCGGAGATCGCGGCCGAGATGGCCGAGCCGCGCTACACGATCGACGAAGCCGGCCTCAAGGCCGTGGAGGGCCTCGGCCTTGCGCCTGCGATCGCGGCGGAGTTGCGCGCCAAACACGCCGGCGAGATCTTTGCGACGCGGCGCGAGGTCGAACGCATGATCAAGGATCTTGCAGAACGCCCTTCGACGCGTGAGGTCAAACAGATCTCCGAACAGTTCAACCGCTCCGTCCTCAACACGCGCTTCGACAGCAAGGAACAGCTGTTTTTGTCGCTGGACGGTCTGGGTTTCAAGCTGACGCCGGAGCAGAAGGAAACCGTCGCCAAGACCACCTATACCGGCTGGACCTGGACGACCGACAATTTCTCACGCATGGCCAGCTCGCCCGACATGGCGCGTGTGCTTTTCAATACCGTTCTCTATGTCGCGCTAGTATTGATGCTCTTCAACGTCGGTTATGCGCTGCTGCTTGCCATCTGGACGCATTACATGCCTCCGACGCCGGCCTCGATCTTTCGCGGCATCTGGCTCCTGCCGCGCATCACGCCCGTCGTCATCTACGTCATGCTGTGGAAGTGGCTCGCCTGGGACAGCGGCTTCATCTCCATCCTGATGGGCAAGTTCGGCTACCCCCCGAAGAACTATCTGCTCGATACCGCCTATAATGCCTGGTTCTTCGTCGTGCTGATCAACGGCTTCATCGGCGCCTCGATGGGCATGCTGGTGTTCTCGTCGGCGATGAAGGCCATCCCGAAGAGCCAGTTCTATGCGAGCGAGGTCGACGGCGCCTCACGCTGGCAGCAGATCCGCTACATCATCCTGCCCCAGATGCGCTGGCCGATCCTCTTCGTCACCTGCTATCAGACGCTGTCGCTGCTCGCCTCCTTCAATGAAATCCTGCTCGCCACCAATGGCGGGCCGGGCAACGCGACAGAGGTCTGGGCGCTCTCCGCCTATCACACCGCACTCAGAAACTATGCCGGCAATCTCGAATACGGACTGGGTGCCGCCATGGCGCTGGTGCTCGTCGTCATCGGCGTGGTTCTGTCGCTGCTTTATCTGCGCGTCTTCAACTATGGCACGCTTGTCGCCAAGCCCTTGATCGAGGATTGACCATGGTCGAACGCTCGCAGCCCTCGGCAAATTATCGCGGCTGGCCTGTCCTGACGGCGCTGACCATCGTCAGCCTGCCGCTGCTCTTGATGTATGTCTATCTCTTCCTCGACACCGTCACGGTGAAGCCGCCGGACGCCTTGTTGCCCTCCGGCTTGACGCTCAACCATTGGCGTTTCCTGTGGCAGACAACGGCGGGCAAGGCGAACATCTGGCACGTGACCCTGAATACGCTGCTGTTTTCGGCCTGCACCACCAGTCTGGTGCTGCTCGTCTCCTCGATGGCCGGTTATGTGCTGTCTCGGCTGAACGTGCCGGCACGCGGCTTCTTCCTTGCCGGCGTCATGGTGCTGCACGCTTTTCCGTCGGTAACGCTGATCATCGCCATCTTCATCGTGCTGCAGATGATCGGCCTCTATAACTCGCTGATCGGCGTCATCCTGGTGAAGGCGGCGATCGACCTGCCGCTCGGCATCTGGCTGATGAAGGGCTTCTACGATACCGTGCCCTGGGAAATCGAAATGGCCGGCGTCGTTGATGGCGCTTCGCGTTTCAGGGTCTGGCGCAGCCTGGTGCTGCCGCAGGTCAAGCCCGGCATCATGGCCCTCGGCCTGTTCTCCTTCCTCTCCGGCTGGGGCGAGTTCATCCTGCCGCAGGTGTTGGCGCCGGGCAATCAGGTGCAGGTGCTGTCGGTCTATCTCGCTGGCTTCCTCGCCGACGATAACAATTATGACTTCAACATGTTCAAGGCGGTCGGCCTCTTCTACCTGATTCCGGTGTTGATCGTTTACGCGCTCTTCAACAAATACCTCATGAACATCTACGGCGGCGGGAGCAAAGGTTGATGCGCATCCTCCTCGACAATTTCTCGAAGAGCTTCGGCTCCACCAAGGTCATCGAGAACATGCGGCTCGAAGTCGCCGGCGGCGAGATGCTGGCCTTGCTCGGACCGTCCGGCTGCGGCAAGTCAACGACGCTTTTTGCGGTCTGCGGCATTCACAGGCCGACCGGCGGGCGCATCCTCTTCGGCGAGCGGGATGTCACGGATCTCCCGAGCCAGGCCCGCAATGTCGGTGTCGTCTTCCAGTCCTATGCGCTCTACCCGCACATGACGGTTGCCGAAAACATCGGATTCCCCCTGAAGGTCAAGGGCATGCCTGCCGCCGAGATCCGCAAAGAGGTCGATCGCATCGCGACCCTCGTGCAGATCGGCAAGCTGATGGACCGGCGGCCGGCCGAGCTTTCCGGCGGCCAGCAGCAGCGCGTGGCGCTGGCCCGCGCGCTGATCCGCAAACCCGACGTGCTGCTGCTCGACGAGCCGCTCGCCAATCTCGACGCCAAGCTGCGCCTCGAAATGCGCTCGGAGATCCGCCGCCTGCAGCGAGAGACCGGCATCACCGCCATCCTCGTCACCCATGACCAGGTGGAGGCGATGAGCATGTGCGACCGCATCGCCATCATGAAGGAGGGCGAGATCGTCCAGATCGCCACACCGGCCGAGATGTACAACGATCCAAAGACCGCTTTCGTTGCTGGCTTCCTCGGTAATCCGCCGATCACCTTCCTGCGCGGCGTCATGGACAAGGGCGCCTTCGCAATCCCGGAAAGTGAGATCCGGGTCCCGTTGCCGAGAGCCATCGGCGCCGCCGAAGGCGCCAAGCTGATGCTCGGCGTCCGGCCGGAGCATTTTACGCCTGCGGGCGACGTCACCGTGTCCGGCAAGATCACCTTCGCCGAAACACAAGGCCGAGAAAACCTTTACGACGTGCGTGTTGCCGGCGGGCCGCTGCTGCGCTCGATCCAGCCGGCGCGCAACGATGTTCACGTCGGCGACGATGTCGCCTGGGGCATCGACAGCCGCGGCGTGTTCGTCTTCGACGAGAACGGAACGAGGCTCTGATGACCCGCGATTTTTCAGCCTTCTTCCAACGTTACGGCTGGCCGACGGCCAAGGGCCGGCTTCCCTTCTGCATCGGCCATCGCGGCGCCAGCGGCCACGAACGCGAAAACACCCTCGCCGCTTTCCGCCGCGCGGCCGAACTCGGCGCGGAGATGTGGGAGCTCGACACGCAGCTGACCGTTGACGGCGTGGTGGTCGTCTCGCATGACGACCATCTGCAGCGGGTCTATGGCATCGACAGACGTATATCGGAAATGACGGCGGCTGAGCTCGCCGGCCTTGACGGCGTCGACGTGCCGACCTTTTCGGAGGTCGCCGCTCTCGCCCGAGAGACCGGGACTGGCCTCTATGTCGAACTCAAGGCGCCGGGGACGGGCATCCGATGCTGGCGGCACCTTGTCGAAATGAACCAGCGCTTTGCCTGCCTTGGTTCCTTCGATACCGCGCAGGTGCGCGAACTCAGGGACGCGGCCTGCGATTTTCCGCTCTCGGTGCTGATCCGTGTCGGCCACGATCCGCATGCTCTCGGTGAGGAGGCCCGCGCGGATATTCTGCATCTCTGCTGGGAGAGGGCAGGGGAGCGCCCGCAGGATCTGGTGACCGAGGCGCTGATGGCCCGCGCCTTCGAGGCTGGCCGCGAGATCGTGCTCTGGCACGAGGAGCGGCGGACCATTCTCGATGACCTCATGAAACTGCCGGTTCTCGGCATCTGCACCGATCTGCCCGATCTGATGCGGCCGCCTCCGATTAAGGAGAAAGCACTTGGCTGACAAGGACAAGGGGCCGCGCAAGGCAACCTCCTTCGACGTGGCGCGGGCGGCCGGCGTCTCGCGCGCTGCCGTGTCGCGCGCCTTCACGCCGGATGCCAGCGTCTCGCCGAAAACGCGCGAGAAGGTCTATCAGGCCGCCAAGCAACTCGGCTATCGAGTGAACTATCTTGCCCGAAGCCTCACCAACAAGCGCTCCGATCTCGTCGGTCTCGTTGCCGCCGGTTTCGACAACCCGTTCCGCACGCTGCAGATCGAGCATCTGTCTCGGGCGCTGCTCGCCCGTAACTTCCGCCCGATCCTGTTGCCGACCTCACAGGAGGCGGATACCTCGACGGTCATCGGCCAATTGCTGCATTACGCCGTGTCAGGCGTCATTGTCACATCCGACGCACCGCCGACCGAAATCTGCGAACAATGTGCGGCCGAAGGCGTGCCAATCGTACTGATCAACAAGGGCGACGACATTCCCTTGGTCGACCGTATCATTTCTGACGACCGCATGGCCGGGCATCTGGCAGCCAGCCACCTGATCGACAGCGGCGTGCGAAAGCCCGCCGTGATGGCTGCCCCGGCCAAATCCTATACCGCGCGACGTCGCAGCGAGACCTTCATCGCCGACTGCAAGCAGCTTGGCGTCGAGGCGCAGTTCCTGCAGGTCAGAATCAATGACTACCGGAGCGGTTATGATGCGGCGCCCGACCTGGCCGCATCCGGCATCGATGGGCTGTTCTGCGCCAATGACTACATGGCCTGCGGCGTGATCGATCGCATCATGCAAGGCAGGGGCCGCGACGAGGCGCCGCCGATCCCCATTATCGGCCATGACGACATTCCCCAGGCCGCTTGGGCCGCCTACGACCTGACGACCATCCGCCAACCCTGTGACCTCCAGGCAGAACAGACCGTCGACCTGTTGATAAGCCGGATGGCCGAACCGGAGCTGACGGCGCGTGTCGAATTCACACCGGTGACATTGATAAAAAGAAGGACTGCCTGATGAACGCCGCATTCGACGCCGCTGCCATCCGCGCACGGGCGGAGGCCGCGATTACCGTTGCGCTCGAGGTCGGACGGGAGACGGCCGGGTTTCGGCGCGAGTCGGATCCCGGCACTCTTGCCGTCCAAAGCAAGGGATTGCAGGACTTCGTCACCATCGCCGACAGGAGGGCCGAGCAGGCGATCCGCCACGGGCTCATCTCGCGCTTTCCCGACGATACCTTCATGGGAGAGGAGAGCGGCGGGCAATCGGAAGGGGCCGGCACCTGGGTCGTCGATCCGATCGACGGCACGACCAACTATATCAGGGGCTTCCGCCACTGGGGCGTTTCGATCGCCTTTGTCGTCGGCGACAAGGTCGAGATCGGCGTCGTCTACGACGCTGCCGAGGACAAAGTATTTCACGCGGCACGCGGCGGCGGCGCCTTCAAGGATGGACTGGCGATCCATGCGGCGACGACTGCCGATCCGGCCAATGCGCTCGTCATTCTCGGTCATTCGCGCAAGACGAGCTTCGATGAGTATCTCGCGCTCTCCAAGCGACTTCATGAGCGCGGAATGGACTATCGCCGCATGGGCGCTGCCGCCCTCGACCTCCTTCGCGTCGCCGAAGGCGCGGCAGACCTCTATTACGAACGCCACCTCAATGCCTGGGACATGCTCGCAGGGGCGCTGATCGCCGAAGAGGCCGGCGCGATCGTGGCCATGCCGTCGGTCGATAAATCGCTTGCGCAAGGCGGACCGGTCATCGCCTATTCGCCGGGGCTTGCCGACGAATTCGCCTTCATCCTCGACATCGAAGGACTGGCACCCGTTACCCGTTAATGCGGCGGCGCCAGGCGCGCTCGGTCGCCGGCGCTTCGTCGGTGGTGATCTGATCCGGCTTGAGTGCCATCAGTGCCAAAAAATTCAGCCACTCCTCTTCGCTGAAGCCAGCCTCCGGCTGCTTCAGCGTGAAGGTCCAGGCATCGACGCGCTTGCCGTGGTCCTGGCAGAGCGCGATCATATCCAGCCCCTCTTTAGCGGCGTTGAGGATCAGCGGCCAGTGGAGATAGACCGTGTCCGGCTCGGTCGGGCCGTTTAGATCGGCGCGCAATTCTGTTTCGACAGCTTTCCAGCCGCCGGCCTTCCTGATGTCGTAGAGCTTGTCGGTCGGATCGATGCCGCGCAGCAGATGCGGTAGCTTTTCCTTGACTGCCACGATGAGGTCGAGACTGCCGCCGCTGACAATCACCGAGGCGGCGATATTGCGGAAATGCCTGGCAAGATGCTCGATGCCGCGGGTGCCGACAGCTTCGTAATTGTCCTTCATATCGAATTGCAGCAATGCGGCCGGATGCGTTGCCCGCATCATATCGGCGAGATCCTCGCTGAGGATCAGCGGCCGGGTGCCGTCCTTCATCCTGGTATCGCGGAGGTCGGCAGCGTTCTTTGCAGCGATTGGTCCACGGCCCGTCGTCTCACCTTCAAGCTCCCTGTCGTGCAGCACGACGAAGCCGCCGTCGGCGCGCACGCGCAGATCGAGTTCCATCGAGGCGCCTGCCGCAAAACCCTCCGCCATCACCTCGGCGGAGAACAGGGGATCGGCAAACCGCTTGCGCAGCCGGTGCCATTTCAGACGGGTGCGATGCCCCTCATGCGAAATCTCCAGGCCTTGCGAATCCGCCAATCTCGTCATCTGCATCTAATCTCCGTGATGTCACTCTCCTGCCTTGCCAGGCCGCGATTATCAAGGGCCGAATATGACCTTCGCGACGAGATGCCGGCATGCCCCTTCCCTACGGTTCGATCACGTGAGGGGAACGGCCGCCGCAGCGCTCAGGCCTGGTTCTCGACCTCAAAGGCATCGCTTTGCCCCGGTACCAGTTCCAGCGGCCAAATGATGTTGCCGCCGCCATCCGGATAGAATTCGCGATAGGCCGGCATGTTGGCGAGCAGCATCTGGCCGAGCGCAATACCGAGATCGTAGAGCGACATGCGGAAGCAACTGAGCGAGGGTTGCAGGAAGCGGGCACGGGGGGCGTCGCGGAAGCCGATCACCGCGAGATCGCGGCCAGGCAAGACGCCCGATTCCCCCAGGCGTCGGTAAAGGCCGATCGCCATCAGCTCATAAATCAGGATGACTGCGGTCGACCGATCTTCAAGTTGCAGCAGTTCGTGCGCTGCCTGATACCCGCCTTGTTCGCTCGACTGGACGCGAATGACGAGCGACGGGTCAAAGGGAATGCCGTGCCGTTCGAGCGTGCGGCGATAGCTCTCGACAAAGACGTAGCCGAGGTTGACTTCGCTTGAGGGCGCCGTGATCGCGATCCGGCGATGGCCGCGCGCGACCAGCCTTTCGACAGCACCTTCGGCAACGCCTTCGAAATCGAGGTCGATCCAGGGAAAATTGCCGGCCGAAAGGCTGCGGCCGACGGCGGCGAAGGGAATCTTTGCTCGCGACAGAAGATCGATGCGCTGATCGATGCGCTGCGTGTTGGAGATGATCATCGCATCGACGACGCGCCGCGCCACCATGCGCTTCAGATATTCGCACGGATCCTCGTCGGCAGGGCAGGGGAGCATCAGGAGGTCGAGCTTGTGCCGGGCAAAAACATGCTGCAGGCCGCTTGTGACGCCGAGGAAGAAGTTATCGGCATTTTCCACTGCTTCCCGGCTCGCTTCGATCATCAGGCCGATGACCTTTGTCTCTCCTTGCCGGAGGCTTCGCCCCGACTGATTGGCGACATAGCCGAGCTCCTCGGCCGCCGCCAGCACGCGCCGGCGGGTTTCCTCGTTGACGTCAGGCTTGCCGTTCAGCGCACGGGAGACCGTGCCGATCGAGATATCCAGGTGCTCGGCAAGCTGGCGAATCCCTTTCATGGCTGACGCTTTTCCTCCGGTCCGCATTTTCGCATTTTGCCTCTATTGACAGCGTAAAATGTTTTCGCCTACAGTCGTAAACGTTTACGGGATGCGTGTCACGAGGAGAGTTGGCGCCATTCCCTCGGAGGAAATCGTGAAATTCAGTGCCATTCTGTGCGGGTGCGGAGCTATGTCCAAAGGTTGGTTGCGCGCCATCGCGTCCCACCCTCAACTCGCCGACTCCATCGCCATCGTCGGCCTCGTCGACCTGAACCGGGAGACGGCGGAAAAGCTCGCCACCGAGTTCGGTCTGGAAGACGCCGTCATCGGCTCTGACCTGTCGGAGATGATTGCCGCCACGAAAGCCGATCTCGTCTTCGACATCGTCATTCCGCCCGCCCGGTATGATGTCGTTTCGACCGCGCTCAAGGCCGGCTGCCATGTGCTCAGCGAAAAGCCGATGGCGGCCTCGCTGGCCGAAGGCGCGGCGCTGATCGATCTCGCTGCAGAGACCGGCCGCATCCACGCCGTCATCCAGAACCGTCGCTTCATTTCGGGGGTCAGGCGCCTGCGCCGTTTCGTCGACAGTGGTGCGATCGGCGAACTCACCGCCATTCACTGCGATTTCTTCCTCGCGCCGCATTTCGGCGGCTTTCGCGAGGAGATGGACAATGTGCTGCTTCTCGATATGGCGATCCACACCTTCGATGCTGCCCGCTACGTCGCGGACAGGAAGCCGCTCGCCGTCTATTGCGTCGAGCGCAACCCGAAGGGTTCCTGGTACCGGCACGGCGCGTCGGCAAACGCAATCTTCGAATTTTCCGACGACATCGTCTTCACCTATCGCGGCTCCTGGTGCGCCGAAGGCGAGCGCACCAGCTGGGAAAGCCAGTGGCGTCTCGTCGGTTCGAAGGGAATGCTGACCTGGGACGGCGAGGAGAGCTTCAAGGCCGCCGTCGCCGGTGAAGAGCCCGGTCTTCTGCACGGCTTTGCTTCCGTAAACGTTCCCGGTCCGGAACACCACGAGGAAACCCACGGCCACGCCAGCGTCATCGCCGATTTCATCGCGGCGATCCGCACCGGCAAGCAGCCCGAGACCGTCAATTCCGACAACATCAGGAGCCTTGCCATGGTCTTCGGCGCGATCGAAAGCGCCAGGACCGGCCGGCGCATCGAAATTCAGCACAGGATGACGTGACGTGAGCAACCCTGCAAAATCCATTCGCATCGGCACCATGGTCAGCGGCAACAAGGGCGATGCCGCCCAGCGCATCGGTCAGATTGCCGACCTCGGCTTCGAAAGCTTCGAACCTTTCTTCTGGCAGACGACCAAGGGGCAGAACCTCGCCGAGCTCGGCAAGCGC
The DNA here is from genome assembly GCF_019685235.1 of Rhizobium sp. NLR8a. Lineage (NCBI taxonomy): Bacteria > Pseudomonadati > Pseudomonadota > Alphaproteobacteria > Hyphomicrobiales > Rhizobiaceae > Rhizobium > Rhizobium sp. NLR8a. Next base: position 58,438 of record NZ_JABDWI010000016.1, on the reverse strand, counting down.
TGCCTTGATGCGATCGGCGACCGCGACATCACCATCTCGACGCTCGGCATGTTCGGCAATCCGCTGGAAGAGAGCGCAATCGATCTCGAGACGCTGCAGGGCTGGAGGGATTGCATCGACAATGCCCATCATTTCGGCGCCACCTGCGTTGCCGGCTTCACCGGCCGCGTCCGCGGCAAGCCGCTGACCGACAGCCTGCCGCGCTATAGACAAATCTGGAGCGAGCTGGCCAAACGGGCGGCCGACAAGGGCGTCAAGATCGCTTTCGAGAATTGCGCCATGGACGGCAACTGGGCGAGCGGCGACTGGAATATCGCCCACAATCCGGATGCCTGGGAGCTGATCTTCAACGAAACGCCGGATGATCATATCGGGCTGGAATGGGAACCCTGCCATCAGATGGTCTATCTGATCGACCCCATGCCGCAGATCCGCAAATGGGCGCACAAGTTTTTCCACGTCCACGGCAAGGACGCGACCATCCGCTGGGAGGTCATCAAGGAACACGGCATCTTCGGCAAGGAGAAATTCGTCTTCATGCGCACGCCGGGCTTCGGCGACAGCAACTGGACCGACATCATCTCCGAGCTGCGCCTCGCCGGCTGGTCCGGCTCGATCGACATCGAAGGCTGGCACGACCCGGTCTATCGCGACGAGCTCGAAATGACTGGCCAGGTTCACGGGCTCAACTATCTGAAGAAGTGCCGGGGCGGAGATTTCATTGTTGATCCCTGATCAACCGACTAAAATGGAGCGCCGCCGGGCTGGGAGGCCCGGGGCGGGGCGCCATGACTGACTAACTCGTCTTTTCGCGGCGCAGCCGCTTTTTTGGGAGGAAGGCATGAAAAGAATTGCGACACTTGCGCTAGCGCTCGGCACGGCGATGCTGATGACATCGATCGGCCATGCCGAACAGAAGACCTTCAAGATCTGGTGGTTCGAGGAGCCGACCACGGCTCAGGGCATTGTCTGGAAGAAGGCGCTCGAGGAGTTCAAGGCGAAACATCCGGACATCAACGTCAGCTTTGAGCAAAAGACATTTCAGCAGTTGCAGGCCTCAGGCGGCATGATCCTCAATTCCGATCAGGCCCCCGACGTGCTTGAGTACAATAAGGGCAATGCGACCGCTGGCCTGGTTGCAAGCCAGGGATTGCTGACCAATCTGGATGCCTACGTGAAGAAGGAGGGCTGGGACAAGATCCTTAACGAAGGCGATTTTGTCCTCAGCCGTTATGACGAAAAGGGAATCTATGGCTCTGGCCCTGTTTGGGGCGTTTCTGTCTTCGGCGAATATGTTTCGTGCTTCTACAATATTGACATGTTCGAAAAGGCAGGCCTCAAGCCGCCGACCACGCTTGAAGAGTGGGTCGCTGACTTGGAAGCCTTCAAGCAGAAAGGTCTCACGCCCCTCGCGCTCGGCGCCATCGACACCAGTGGCCAGCACTTGCTTGCCTCTCTCGCCTACACCAAGGCCGATGACGCCTGGATCCAGAATTATCAGGGTTTGAAGGCACCTCTCGACGGCGCGCCCTACCTCTATGCGGCCCAGACCTTGGTCGACTGGGTCAGCAAGGGCTACATCAGCAAGGACTCCACGGGCATGAAGGACCCGGATGCAGCTCTGCTCTTTACCTCGGGCAAAGCACCGATGTACGTCTCGGGCACGTGGAATCTCGGCACCTTTGCCTCGACCATCAAGGACTTCAAGTGGGGCCAGTTCGTGATTCCGACGCCGAAATATTCTGTCGGCTCGACAGGCAATCTCTGGGTCGTTCCCAAAAGTAGCAAGAATCCCGACCTCGCCGCCGAGTGGATCAGCCTGACCTTGTCGCCGAAGTACCAAGCTGAACTCGGCAATGCCGGCGGCGTCCCGATCGCCGCTGATCTTTCCGCCATCGCCAATCCCATCGGTAAGAACGCCGCAGCGGTTTTCAAGCAGATCTCTGACAAAAACGGCCTCGGTTTCTATCCTGACTGGCCGGTCCCCGGCTACTACGACGTGCTCAATCAGAAAGACACCGGCCTTTTCCAGGGCAGTCTGACTGCGGAGCAGTTCGTCGAAGAGATCAAGCAGGTCTACGACGACGCGCAGGAGAACCAGTAGCGCGACCTTGAACGCTGGGCTGCGCCTCCGGCGCAGCCCATTGTGGTAGGCTGAAGGAAGAATGATATGGCTATATCCAGCCAGCGATCGAGCGACGGTTCACGAAGCTATAGCCTCTACCTCATCCCGGGGGTGATCGGCTTCATTCTGATCGTGCTCATACCGCAGCTCGCCAATATCGGGCTGAGCTTCACGGCATGGAAGGGCGTTGGCACGCCGCGACCGGTCGGCCTGCAGAACTATCATCGCCTGCTTACGGACGATCAATTCTGGGGATCGATGTATCACACGCTACTGTTCATCGTCTCGATGACCGTGATACCCGTGTGTATCGGCCTGGTGCTCGCCGCTCTGCTGTTCGACTACGTCAGGGACCAATTCGGGGAATGGGTTTCGAGCTTCTTCAGGGCCGGTTTTTACTTACCGCAGATTCTGCCCGTAACGGTCGCGGGCGTGCTCTGGGGCTGGATTCTCAATCCCGTCGGTGTCATCAACATCACGCTGAAGGCCATCGGCCTTGATAACCTCGCCCAGAACTGGATCGGCGATGCGACATACGCGCTTGCTGCCGTCTCGCTCGTCATTGTCTGGATACAGGTCGGCTACTGTCTGGTGGTTTTCATGGCCGGTCTTTCGCGCATCGACCCTTCCCTCTACGAGGCTGCCGAGCTCGATGGCGCAAACTGGTGGAGCCGGCTGGTGACGATCACCATTCCGCTCCTGGCGCCGGAGATTTTCGTCGTTGTGCTGACCACACTGATCGCAGCGCTTAAAGTCTTTGCGCCAATTTTTGTCATCACCGCCGGCGGCCCCGACAATTCCACCCTCGTGCCATCCTATCTGACTTACTACCACTTCTTCACAACACAACGCGTCGGCTATGCCGCAGCCATCGCGGTCGTGCAGACGACTCTGACGATCGCTTTGGCCGTGATTTTCCTACGTTTCCAGTCCCAGCAGGAGGCGAAGGAGTAGATCATGGCTTACTCAGTTCTCAGCGACGGTACCACCAAGGCAAAAGCGACCGCACCTGCCGATCGCGCCCGACGCGATCCCATGCGGTGGGTGGTGCTGGCCATCCTTATTCTGCTCCTCGCCTTTACGCTCTTTCCCTTTTTCCTTGCTCTGCTCAACGCCGTCAAGGCGAGCGCCGAATACGCGGTCGGCGGACCGCTTTCGATTCCTCGGTCGATCGATCTCACGGCGATCGAGAAATTCTGGACGGTGTCTGATTTCGGCCGCAAGCTGCTCAACAGCGTGGTGATCAGTCTGGCTGTATCGGTGTTGGGGGTACTGATAAGCCTGTTCAACGCCTATGCGATTGGGGTCGGCAAGGTGCCGGGTTCGCGCGTGATTTTGGTGGTCTTTCTTCTCGGCATTATGGTGCCGCAGGAGTCCATCATTTACCCGCTTTACTACATGGCGAAAGCGAGCGGCCTCTATGATACGCAGCTTTCTGTGATCATCATTTTCGCGGTCCTGCAAAGCGCTTTCGGGACTTACCTGCTCTCGACCGTGCTGAGTACCTTTCCCAAGGAAATCCTCGAAGCGGCAGAGATGGATGGCTCGACCCATTGGAAAACGCTGTGGTTTGTCGTCGTCCCGATGCTGAGGCCGACGCTCATGGTCCTGGGAACCTTCTTTTTCATCTGGACTTGGAACGAATTCTTGATCCCGCTCGTCATGTTGGTATCGAATAACAACCAGACGGTCTCGGTCGCCATGGGCCTCACCCGCGGTCAGAACATGTCGGACCCGGTGCTGCAGGCCTCGGCGGCTTTCCTGGGTATAATACCGACCGTGATCTTCTTCTTGATCTTCCAGCGCACGCTGACGCGCGGCATCGCCGCTGGAGCAGTCAAGTGACGACGTTTTTCACCCTTGACCATCTCATCGGTCCCGGTTGGGGACCTGCAAGGTTTTCGGTATGAGCCAGGACATCCAAATCGAACTCTCGGGCGTCGAGAAGCACTACGGCGCCTTTCACGCGCTTAAGAACGTCAACCTATCAATTCCCAAGGGCACATTCGTGGCGCTGGTCGGTCCGTCAGGATGCGGCAAGTCGACGTTGCTCCGTTCGCTTGCCGGGCTGGAAAAAATTACCGGCGGCACGCTGAAGATTGCCGGCAAGGTGATGAACGACGTGCCGCCGCGAGCACGCGATATCGCCATGGTTTTTCAGAGTTACGCCCTCTATCCGCATATGACGGTGGAACAGAACCTGACCTACTCGCTGAAGATGCACCGCGTCCCCAAGGCTGAGGCAAAACAGAAAGCCGAGGAGGTCGCTGCCATCACCGGCCTTTCCAGACTGCTCGACCGTTATCCGCGCCAGCTTTCCGGGGGCCAACGACAGCGCGTCGCCATGGGCCGCGCAATTATCCGCAACCCCCAAGCCTTCCTGTTCGACGAGCCGCTTTCCAACCTTGATGCCGCGTTGCGTGTCTCGATGCGCAAGGAAATCCGGGCGTTGCATGACCGGCTGAACGCCACCTTCGTCTACGTCACGCATGACCAGGTCGAAGCGATGACGATGGCCGACCATGTCGTGGTGATGCGCGACGGCATCATCGAACAGCAGGGCGCGCCGCTTGACCTTTACGACCGGCCGGCGAACCGGTTCGTCGCCGGGTTCATCGGTTCTCCGGCGATGAATTTCATTCCAGCGATCGCCGCCGAAGACGGCAAGAGCCTGGTATTGGATTTCGGCGCGGTAAAACAGAAGCTTGCACTGGCACGCGCAATCGAACCTGGACGCAAGCTTGTCGCCGGCATCCGGCCGGAGCATATCGAGGTTGTCGCGCCCGGGCAGGGCAGCTTCGACGTGCCGATCGCCTTCGTCGAATCCACGGGCTCCTCGACCTTCATCGTCGCGGCGACGCAGCCGGAACTGACGATCGTCGAGACGCGGCGCGACAAGGTCAGACCAGGAGAGATGATCGGACTTTCGGTCGATCCGGCCCAGGTCCATCTTTTTGACGCATCGACCGAGCGCCTGATATAAGACCTGTCGGGCGCGGGCAGCTTCATAAAACCATCATCGGTCTCTGCGAAGGGAGTGGCTCCGCACGATTCACTTCGTTCATATCTACAGCATCTGGATTTTTTTCATGGCATCCTCCCCGACTTCAGCGCGCCTTTCCCCGAACGCGTCGCCCCGCCTCATCGTGCTTGCCGAAACGGTGTTGAAGGCGGGCGAGACGGCCCGGGCTTCCCTGCGGCGGCGGACATCCGGGGAAATACTGGCCAAGGCGCCGCGCGATTATCAGACTGAAATCGATGTCGCCATCGAGCGTATCATCGTCGATGAGATGGCCAAGGCTTTCCCTGAATATGCCATCCAGGGCGAGGAGGCTGTCGGTAACCGCACGGCTGGGCCGGAGACCCCGATTATCTACATCGACCCGATCGACGGCACGACCAATTACGCCTGGGGCGTTCCGCATTTCGGTATGACGATTTCAATTGCCGAAGGCGGCCGACTGGTCGCCGGTGTCGTCTACGATGCCATGCTCGATGAACTGTTCAGCGCCGAGATCGGCGGCGGCGCCTATCTCAATGGCGAGCGCATCCGCTGCGCCGATGTCGCCGACATCGAAAACGTGCTGATCGGCGCCGGGCTGCCCATTCCCGGCCAGGTGAAGGCGGTTGCGGAGGAGACCTATTTCGATGCCATCAAACGCCTGATGGCCAACACGGCGGGCGTGCGCCGCCTGGGCTCGGCGGCGCTGTCGATCGCCTATGTCGCCTGCGGCCGGCTGGACGGCTTTTTCGAGGATGGGCTCTCGATCCATGATTTCGGCGCTTCGGCGCTGATGGTCGAAGAGGCCGGCGGCATCGTCACGCGGTTTTCCGGCGCTGAAGTCGACGGGCGCGGCGATATCCTCGCGGCCAGCAAGGCGCTGCATCCCTGGCTCAAGGAAGGCTTCCTGGTCAACGCGTGAACCAGGCCGGTCGCCGGACTCGAGATATGGAAATCTAAGGTGCGAGACACTATCTCTCGGGAAACAAGGAGACACCCAATGACCGAAGAACGTGCAGTGCTCGCCGGCGGCTGCTTCTGGGGCATGCAGGACCTCATCCGCCGCTATAATGGCGTTATTTCGACCCGCGTCGGCTATACCGGCGGCGATGTGCCGAATGCCACCTACCGCAACCACGGCACCCATGCCGAGGCGATCGAGATCATCTTCGACCCCGCCCGGATCAGCTATCGCGAAATCCTTGAATTCTTCTTCCAGATCCATGATCCGAGCACGCGCAACCGCCAGGGCAACGACGTCGGCACGAGCTATCGCTCGGCGATCTTCTACACCAGCCCGGAGCAGGAGCGTGTCGCCCGCGATACGATCGCCGATGTCGACGCGTCCGGCTTGTGGCCCGGCAAGGTCGTCACTGAGGTCGTGCCGGTGAGCGATTTCTGGGAGGCCGAGCCAGAGCATCAGGATTATCTGGAACGGATTCCGAACGGCTATACCTGCCATTTCATCCGGCCCGGCTGGAAGCTGCCGGCCCGCCAGAAGATTGCCTGACGCAATTGGCGCATGCATGCCGGAAACAATGCCGGCATGCATGGCGCGTCCAGCCGCTCGGCAGGCGGGTCAGAACCCGGTGCGATCGGCAATGATACGCACCATTTCGTCGATGTCCCGATCGTGAATTTCGTGCCCGCCACCAACAAGCCGGTGCAGCTCAGCGCTCGGCGCGACACGGGTGAAGGCCTCTCCGTGTTCGATCGGGAAGAGCGGATCCGACGTCCCGTGAATTACGAGAACCGGCACATCGATACCGGACGCATGCAACGTGGCGGCGCCATCCTCGCTCAACAGCATGAAATGGTTGATCGCGCTGACAAAGGACGCGGCGCGGCTCATGTCGCGTGCGATGAGGGCGGTTGCCGCCTCGGCATCGTGCGGATGCCTGGTGCCGGCCAGCATGGCTGAATCGCGGCGCAGGAAATCGGCGATGGTCCCAAGATCCGACCAGTCGAGACTTTCGGCAGCGGCGGAATGTTCCTTGTAAGCTTTGGTCGAAGAAGGCAGGCCGTCGACTCCGACCGGCGACGAGCTGATCACGGTAAGTGTCCGCACGCGCCGGCGGTGGCGCAATGCGGCCTCTTGCGCCACGAAACCGCCCATCGACATGCCCACCAGATGCGCGGCCTCAATTCCATAACCGTCGAGAACGGCGATGGCGTCGTCGGCCAGATCGCTAAACGAATAGTCCGGCTCGCCCGGCGGATAACACGTGGAAAGGCCGGTGTCGCGCTGGTCGTAGCGGATCACGTAGCGCCCTTGTGCGGCGAGTTCCTCGCAGAACCTTTCCGGCCACCACAGCATCGAAGACATCACCCCCATGATCAACAATACGGGCGGGTGGGCCGGATCGCCGAAGGCCTGGGTGTGCAGTTGCACATTTTCGAATGCGACGATCTTTTCGGCGACGAGAGTTGACCCGGTCATTTCCATACCCATCTTTCCGATTGCAATTCGCAACCAGTCTTCATCTTGCATAACTGATCCTCATATGCAATCTGTTTTGGCACGCGAAACCCCATCAGACTGAAGATTGATCCTCGAACAAAGCAAAGTGAGTGTTATGGCGTTGGATCGTGCCGACTTTTACGACGCGGAATTGGCGAGACACAATCGGCACCTGCGTATTGCTGCCGGCGTTGCCCCCGGTGACCTGGTGCTCGATATCGGCTGCGGCGCGGGACAGACGACGCGCGAGGCCGCCCGCGCCGCGCCGCAAGGAAAAGCGGTCGGAGTGGATACATCAGCCGAGATGCTCGAAGTCGCAAGGCGACGGAGTGCTGCGGAAGGTTTGCGAAATGTGGTATTCGAGCAGGCAGACGCGCAATTCCATGCCTTTCCGGCTGCCGGCTTCGACCTCTGCATCAGCCGGTTCGGCGTGATGTTTTTTGCCGATCCGGCGGCGGCATTTGCCAATATCGGCAGGGCGATGCGTCCGGGCGCGCGCCTTGTGTGGATGGTATGGCAAAGCCGGGAGCATAACGAGTGGTCTGGCGCCATCCGGCAGGCCCTGGCGCCCGCAACTACGGTTTCGGCAGGTGGTCCCAATCCGTTTTCGCTTGGCAATCCTCCCATTGCGAAGGACCTTTTGAGTACCGCAGGTTTTACGTCGATCGATTTTGCCGACGTGCGAGAGCCGGTCTTCTATGGACCGGACGTCGATGCGGCGTCCGAGGCGCTCGCCGGCCTTTATCTTGTGAAGGACGCGCTCGCACGCACCGATGAGCCGCCCGGCAAACCGCTGCAGCGTCTGCGCGATTTGCTGGCGGCGCATATGGCGCCGGAGGGTGTGTTTTTCGACTCCCGCGCCTGGATCATCACAGCCCGCCGCGCAACGAGATAGCGCGCAGGCGTCGTCGCGTCTCAATAGCGCGGCGCGTAATCCAGACCACTATCGATCCGGGCCGGACGCCCGTCCAGGAAAAGCTCGCCGATGCGCGGCGCCGAGCGGACGATAACCTTGCCGCGGCGGATCACGGCCAGTCGGTTCGGCTTCAGCCGCAGCGCTTCCAGCGTATCGCGCGCCTGGAGGATGACGAGGTCGGCGTTGCATCCCTTCTCCAGGCCGTAACCTGAAAGGCCCATCGTCTTTGCCGAGTTGACCGTCAGGGCATCGAAGATCTTCTTCTTGTCTTGGATGCCGGCCATCTGCGCGACATGGATCGCCATATGGCCGACCTCCAGCATGTCGCCTGATCCCATCGAATACCACGGGTCCATGACGCAATCATGCCCGAAGGAAACGTTGAGCCCGGCATCCATCAACTCCCTCACGCGGGTCATGCCGCGGCGTTTCGGATAGGTATCGTGCCGGCCTTGCAGCATGATGTTGATCAGCGGATTGGGGATGACGTTGATCTTAGCCTCTGCCATCAGCGGGATGAGCTTGGAAACATAATAATTGTCCATCGAATGCATCGAGGTCAGATGCGAGCCAGCGACACGTCCCTGCAGTCCGAAGCGGATGGTTTGCGCGGCCAGCGTCTCGATATGGCGCGAGAGCGGATCGTCGGTTTCGTCGCAATGCATGTCGACCGGCAGGCCGCGATCGGCGGCGATACGGCAGAGCGCCTCGACCGAGGCCGTCCCTTCGCCCATCGTCCGTTCGAAGTGCGGAATGCCGCCGACGATGTCGACGCCCATGTCGAGAGCACGGTTGAGCGCGTCGATCGCGGCCGGCGAGCGGTAATAGCCGTCTTGCGGGAAGGCGACCAATTGCAGGTCGATATAGGGCGCGACCCTCTCGCGGACCTCGATCATCGCCTCGACCGTCACCAGCCTGGGATCGCTGGTATCGACATGGCTGCGGATGAAAAGCAGGCCTTGCGTCACCGCCAGATCGCAATAGCGCAGCGCGCGATCGACCAGTTCTTCCCTCGTCACGATGGGGCGCAGCTCGCCCCAAAGTGCGATGCCTTCGAGCAGCGTGCCGGAGACGTTCATGCGCGGCAGGCCGAGCGACAGGGTGGCGTCCATATGAAAATGCGGATCGACGAAAGGCGGGCTGATCAGCCTGCCGGTTGCATCGATTTCTTCGCCAGCCTGCGCCTGGAGATTGGGCTCGACGGCAAAGATCCTGCCGCCCTCGATGCCGATATCGATGCCGGTGCGGCCATCGGGGAGATTTGCGTTTCTGACGATCAGATCGAACATCGGAGCCTCGTAGGATGTGGACGGTCTCAGCGCTCGCCGCGGCGGTAGGGCTGCATCAGCGCCTGCGGAACGCGGGCGCGGCGGGCCATGACGGCAAGCGCGGCGATGGAGAGAATATAGGGCGTCATCAGGAAGAGCTGATAGGGCACAAGCCCGCTCAGCACGGTTTGCAGCCGAAGCTGAAAGGCATCGAAGAACGCGAAGAGCAGGGCGCCGAAAAGCGCCCTGCCCGGCCGCCAGGAGGCGAAGACGACGAGCGCGATGCAGATCCATCCGCGCCCCTGCACCATGGTCGGGAAGAAGCTGTTGAACGCCGACAAGGTCAGGAAGGCGCCGCCCATTCCCATCAGCGCGCTGCCGGCGATGACCGCGCCGTAACGCACCTTCATCGGATTGACGCCCTGGGCTTCCGCAGCATGCGGGTTTTCGCCGGTCATGCGGATCGCAAGCCCCATGGGCGTGCGGAAGATGATGTAGGCCATCAACAGGGCGATCAGGATCGCAAGATAGGTCGGCGCGGTCTGCGTGAAGAAGGCCGGGCCGATGAAAGGCAGCGTCGAGAGGCCGGGAATGGCGATCGGCTGGAACGGCACGATGGTCGGCGGCGTATTGGCAAGCGGCACGATCAGCCGGAAGACATAATAACTGAAGCTCGATGCAAAGAGCGTGACGCCGAGACCGGAGACATGCTGCGAGAGGCCGAGCGTCACCGTCAGCCCCGCATGCAGCAGACCGAAGACGCCGCCGGCGATCGCAGCAATCAGCAGGCCGGTCCAGAGATCGGCGCCATGATAGACGGAAAGCCAGCCGATCATCGCGCCGAAGGTCATGATGCCTTCGATGCCGAGATTGAGCACACCCGCCCGTTCACAGAGCAGGGCGCCGAGTGTGCCGAAAATCAGCGGCGTGGCGATCCGCAGGATTGCCGCCCAGAGGCCGGCGGAGGCGATGATATCGAACAGCTGCATCATCGCCGGATCCTGTACTGGGTGAAGAACAACGCGATCAGCATCGTCAGCAGCGACAGCGCCACTGTGACATCGGCGATATAGGTCGGGATGCCGAGACCCCGGCTCATGCCGTCGGCGCCCACGAACATGGTGGCCGTGAAAATGGCGGCGAAGACGACACCGAGCGGATTGAGATTGGCAAGCATCGCCACCACGATGCCGGCGTAGCCGAAACCGGGCGACAGATCGGTCGTCACGTAACCCTTGACGCCCATCACCTCGATCGCGCCTGCAAGCCCCGCAAGCCCGCCCGAGAGGCAGGCGACCTTCACCAGCGTTCTGCCGAGGGGCACACCTGCGAAGACCGCGCCGGCGGGATTGAGGCCCGCAGCGCGGGACTGCATGCCGAACACCGTACGGGACTGAACGAAATGGACGACGACGGCAAGAACGATGGCGATCGCAAAGCCGATATGCAGGCGCGAGCGGGCGATCAGCTTCGGCAGCATGGCGTGATCGCTGACGGATTGCGACTGCGGCCAGCCGAAAGCGAGCGGATCCTTGAGAACCCCGTCGATCAGCATCGACACGAAAAGCACGGCGATGAAGTTGATGAGCAGGCTGGTGACGACCTCATCGACGGAAAAGCGCAGCCTGAGCCATAGCGGAACCAGGATCAGCACCATGCCGGCGATGGCGCCGATCAGCAGCAGGAGCGGGACGAGGATGGGCGCGGGAAGATTACCCAGCAGTTTCGAACTTGCTGCCGCAACGGCAATGGCGCCGAGATAGAACTGGCCCTCGGCGCCAATATTCCAGAGCCGCGCCCGGAAGGCGACGGCGGCAGCAAGCCCGGTCAGCATCAGCGGCGTTGCCCGTGTCAGCGTTTCGGTCGCCGAAAGCCGCGAACCGAAGGCGCCGGTCAGAATGCGCCAATAGGCGTCGAGAACAGGTGCGCCGGCGATCGAGATCAAGATGCCCGCCAGCGCCAGCGCCGCGATGATGGCGATGACGGGGGTGGCGATCAGCAGGTAAAGCGGGCGGTGCTCGCGGCGCTCAAATCGCATGATCGGCCTCGCGGGTCTCTTGCCATTCGCCGGCCATCATCAGCCCCAGCCTGCGGGCGTCGGCGCCATCGGCGTCGACGGGCGGCGACAGCCGGCCGCCGACGATCGCCTGTATGCGGTCTGCAAGCGCAATCACCTCGTCAAGATCCTCCGAGATCAGCAGCACCGCAGTCCCCTGCCGACGAGCTTCCAGCAGGCGCGCATGCACGGCGGCAACCGCACCTTCATCGAGGCCGCGCGCAGGCTGCGCCGCGATCAGGATGCGCGGCCGCCGATATAGACTGCGCCCGAGAATGAGCTTTTGCATATTGCCGCCGGACAGCAGCCGCGCGCGGGTTGCCGGGCCGCCGCCGCGAACGTCGAAGCCGTCGATGATCTCGCGGGCAAAGGCCATGCCGGCCTTGCGGTTGACGAGCCCGCGGCGCGAGAAGGTGGGCGAAGCGATGCGCTCCAGCACCGCATTTTCCCAGATGGCCATTTCGCCGATCACGCCCTCATGGTTGCGGTCCTCGGGAATGCGGCCAATGCCGGCTTCGACGACATCGGCGACGCCGAGATGACCGACCGCTTCCCCGAACAGCCTGAGGTCGCCGCCGCTGCGCGCCAGCGTGCCGGACAGAAGGCGCGCCAACGCCGCCTGGCCATTGCCCGAAACGCCGATGATGCCGAGGATCTCGCCCTGATGCAGCCGAAAGCTGACCGATTTCAGCCGATCGACGCCGCCGGTGCGCACCGTCACGCCGTCCGCTTCGAGGGCAATGGCCCCGGGTGTCGACGGCTCGCGCACGGGCCGTGTGACGCGCCGCCCGACCATCAGTTCGGCGAGTTCCGCCTTGCCGGTTTCCGCTGACCTGCGTTCGGCGACCATCTTGCCGCCGCGTAAGACGACGATGCGGTCGGCCGCAGCCATGACCTCATCGAGCTTGTGCGAGATAAAGATCAACGACAGGCCCTGGCGGGCCATTTCCTTCAGCGTCGTGAACAGCCGCTCGGCCTCGATGTTGGTCAGCACCGCCGTCGGCTCGTCGAGGATGAGGATGCGGGCGTCGTTGTAGAGCGCCTTGAGGATTTCCACTCGCTGCTGCTCGCCGACCGACAGATCGCCAAGGCGAGCGTCGGGATCAACCGTGAGGCCGAAGCGCTCGGAAATGGCCAGGAGCTTCTTGCGCGCCGCTGACGTTGCCGAACGCCAGGACCATAGTCCCTCCGTGCCGGTCATGACATTTTCAAGGACCGTCAGATTGGGGGCGAGCGAGAAATGCTGGTGCACCATGCCGACGCCGGCGCGGATTGCCGCGCGCGGCTTTCCCTGCGGCAGCTCGGCGCCGTCGATCAGAATTCGGCCGGCATCCGGCACGTAATGGCCGAAAAGGATACTCATCAGCGTGGTCTTGCCGGCACCGTTCTCGCCGAGCAGGGCCACGATCTCGCCCTTGGCGAGGGTCATGGAAATATCGTCATTGGCGAGATTGGCGCCGAAGCGTTTGCTGACGCCGACAATCTCGAGAACAGACCCGGTCATGACAACAATCCCGCCACCGGAAACCGGTGCTGCCATCGCCCCTCGGCCTCCAGGCGTGCGGCAAGCGACAGAAGGCGTGGCTCGTGGCCCATAGGCGCCAAGAGCTGCAGCGGCAGCGGCATAGCCTGTTGATCCTGTCCGAAAGGGAGCGTCAAAGCAGGAAAACCCGAAATATTGGCCAGGCAGGCAAGCGGCGCGAATGCCGCCATTCGTTCGAGATGCAGTTCCGTGTCGGCATGATCGGACGGAAAGGAGCCGATCGCAAGGGGCGCGGCGGCGAGCATCGGCATCAGGATGCAATCGACCCTGTCGAACAGTGACCAGAGACGATGGCTCACCAGGACGGCGTCGCTCAGGGTGTTCCAGAGCATAATGGCCGACAGTGCCCGCCCGCGCGCCGCGAAAGCCTGCGTGAGAGGCTCGGCCCTGCTTTCATCGAGCACTGCCGCCTCGATGAGCGCGGCGAGGTTGACGGAAACGATATCGGCGAAGGCGCGGCTGCTGGCGATGACGCTCCATTCGAAGTCGGTCCAGGCGAGCGGGACGACGACATGTCCATCGTTCTCGAGCACGCGCACCGCCGCCTCGACGGCTGTGAGCCGATCGCCCTCGGTCGGGTAGGCCGACCCAGTATCGGTCAGCAGGCCGATCCGCAAACGGCCAGCGCCGGTATCGACAGGGGAGGGATCCGCAACAGGGCCGCGCGCATGACCGGTCAGCCGGCTGAAAATCAGTGCCGTATCCCGCACCGAGCGGCAGACCGCGAGTTCGCTGGCGATGCCGGCGAGGTGGTTGCCGAAGGATGGTCCGCCCGGAATGGCGCCGCGGGTCGGCTTCAGTCCGACGAGGCCGCAACAGGCGGCCGGCACACGGATCGAGCCGCCGGCGTCGGTGGCATGGGCGATCGCGACGATCCCGGCCGCAACCGCCGCCGCAGCGCCGCCGGAGGAGCCGCCGGCGGTGCGGGCCGGATCGAGCGGATTGCGGCAGACAGGCCCGATTGCCGGTTCGCTGGCGAGCGAAAGGCCGAATTCCGGGCTCGTCGTCAAGCCGAACAGGCAGAAGCCAGCATCGCGGAACCGAGAAGCAAGATCGGAATCGGCTTCGCCGCCCTTTCGTTCGAAGAGGCGAGAACCAGCCGTCACCGGCAACCCGGCAAAGGGGCCGCCAAGATCTTTCGCCAAGGTCGGCACGCCGGGAAAGGGCCGGGCGGCAAAATCGCCGGGCGCGCTCTGCCGCTCCCGATCGCAGGCGTGCGCCGCGGCGAAACCCATGGCGGCATCGAGATAGGCGATCGCGCCGAGCGACTCATGCCGTGCGGCGGCCTCGAGGGAGATCTGCAACGCTTCTGCAGCACTCAGGCTGCCATGCCTGATCGCTGCCGCCAGTTCCGTCGCATCGCCCTGCATGGGGCGAACTACTTCGGCTCTTCCATCAACTTCGGAACTTGGAAGGTGCCGGCCTTGATCTCCGCCCGCTTGGCTTCCATCGCGGCCTCCGCCTCGGCAGGCGCCACGCCCTTGACGAAGACGATATCGCTGCCGCCTTCCTTCATCAGGCCGTAAGACGTGTAGTTCCTCCCGACTGGTTTGTCGGCAGCGACATCGGCGATCGCGGCATTGAGGATCGGGCGGAAATACCACATGGCGTTGGCAAACACCGTATCCGGATAACGCGGCGTGTAATCGACCAGCGAGCCGACCGACTTGATGCCGCGTTCCTTGGCAGCGTCGGCCGTGCCGATGCGCTCGCCGAACAGGATGTCGGCGCCGGCGTCGATCTGGGCAAGACCGGCTTCACGGGCCTTCGGCGGATCGAAAAAGGTGCCGATGAACGAGACGAGGTGCTTGGCATTGGGGTTGACCGCCTTGACGCCCGCGGCAAAGGCGTTGATCAGCATATTGACCTCGGGGATCGGAATGGCGCCGACCGAACCGACGATGTTCGACTTGGTCATCTTGCCCGCCAGCATGCCGGCGAGATAGGCGCCGTCATGGTTCCAGGTGCCGAAGACGCCAAAATTGTCGCCGGCCTGCTCGCCGCTTGAACCCAGCACGAAAGCGGTATCGGGATAATCGGCCGCGACCTGCCGCGCCTCCTTTTCCACCGCATAGGCCTCGCCGATAATCAGCTTGTTGCCCTGTTCGGCATATTCACGCATGGCGCGGGGATAATCGGTGCCGGAGACGCCCTCGGAGAAGACATATTCGATGACGCCGTCCTTGGCCGCATCCTGGAGGGCCTTGTGCAGACAGGAGTTCCAGGCATTTTCAACCGGCGACGCATGGATGCCGGCAACTTTCAACGGCGCAGCAGCCCTTGCCAGCGGGGCGAAGCCGCTGACGCCAAGCGCAATGCCCGATGCGATGACTGCCCGGCGTGAAATCAGGATGTCTTTGGTCATTGATTGCTCCCCTTTTTTTACCATTTGGTTCAAAAATCATAGCAACGCCCAAAAATGTGTCAAGCAACGAATGAGCTTAAAAATCAGGCTGATCGGTCGCCACGACCTGGCTGAAAGAACGAGATATGGCAGGGCTGCACGCGCGCTGCCGCCGTGCTTCTCGGGCCGGGTTTGCAGGGCTTGGCGCGACGACTCCGGCAGGCTATGCATAGATCAATTGGGTTGGGGACATTGAAATGGGTGAAGAAGAAGACGCCTCGGGGCGGCCGATCGCGAGCCGGTCGTCGTCCTGGCCGGTCGCGCTCGTCCGTCGCCTTCTCGTGCTGTTCGTCCGGATCATGGTCGGCGCCCGAAGCGAGTGGCGGGGCTGTACGCCCGACCCCCGCCGCCGCATCTATTTCGCCAATCACAACAGCCATGTCGATACCGTTGCCGTCATGGCTGCGCTGCCGTGGCCGGTGCGGCGGCTGACCCACCCGGTCGCGGCGCGCGATTACTGGGGAACGAGCGCTTTTCGGCGTTTCATTGCCGAGAAAGGCCTGCGCGCCGTCCTGATAGACCGCAAGCCTCTGCCCGAGAGCAACCCGTTGGAGCCGGTCGAGCGCCTGCTCGAGGAGGGGCGCTCGGTCCTGATCTTCCCGGAAGGCACGAGAAGCGCCAGCGAGGAGATCGCCCCGTTCCGCAGCGGCATCTATCGCCTTGCCTGCCGTTTCCCCGATGTCGATCTCGTGCCGATCCATCTCGACAATCTTCAGCGCATCCTGCCGAAGGGAAGCTGGCTCATCGTGCCGATCACCTGCACGGCGCGCTTCGGCAAGCCGCTGCGCATCGAACCGGGCGAAGCAAAGGACGTGTTCCTGGCCCGCGCCCGTGCAGCAGTCATCGAGTTGGCGGACGGAAAGCACATCGCATGAGCAGCTTTTTCTCCATCGTGCTTGCCGCAATCCTCGGTCTGCTGGCGGTCGCCTCGGCCATCGGCTTCATCCTTCAGCGGCGCGCGACCGAGCCCGGATCCGTCGCGACCGTCCACAATCTCAATGCCCGAATCCGCTCCTGGTGGATCATGGTGGCAATATTCGGCGGTGCGATACTGCTCGGCGATACTGCGGTGGTCGTCCTCTTCGCATTCCTGTCCTTCATGGCGCTTCGCGAATTCTGGACGCTGACGCCATCGCGGCGCGGCGATCACCTGGCGCTGTTCCTGTCCTTCTTCGTCGTGCTGCCGGTGCACTATGTGCTACTCGGGACACTCTGGTACGGCCTCTTCGCGATCTTCATCCCGGTCTATGCCTTCCTGATCCTGCCAGCAGTGGCGACTTTGACAGGCGACGTCAACGAATTCCTGGCGCGCACCGCCAGGGTGCAATGGGGATTGATGCTGACAGTCTATTCGATCAGCCATGCTCCCGCACTTCTGATGCTGCAGACCGGCACGCCCTCGGCCCTTCTCCTGGTCTATCTCGTCATCGTCGTGCAGCTCAGCGACGTCTTCCAATATGTCTGGGGCAAGCTTCTCGGAAAACATCGTTTCTCGCCGAATATCAGCCCATCGAAAACGCTCGAAGGCCTCTTCGGCGGCGGCGCCTCGGCCATCCTTGTCGGAACGCTGCTCTATCGCCTGACGCCGTTCTCGCCGCTGCAGGCGGCGGCCGTCAGCACGGTCATCGTCGTCGCGGGCTTCTTCGGCGGCTTCGTACTCTCGGCGATCAAGCGCGACCTCAACGCCAAGGACTGGGGTTATGTCATCGAGGGTCACGGCGGCGTGCTCGACCGCTTGGACTCTATCACCTTCGCGGCGCCGCTGTTCTTCCACATCGTCCGCTACTGGTACACAACCTGAAGAGACGCACGTGGCCAATTTCTAAAGCCGGTCGATATTCTGGAGACTATCGAACAGCCGTTGCTGGACCTCGCGCTCCTGGCGGCTGATCGCCGTCATGAGCTTGCTCATCGTTCCTCGCAGGCCGTGGAGCTGGTCGACCAGGTTCATGACGACGTCGACGCCGGCCTCGTTGACACCCATATTGCCGATGAGATCGAGGATGAGCTGGGCACGGGCGACGTCAACTTCGCGAAACTGCCGCCCTCCGCTCGACGTCTCCGGGATCAGCCAGCCGTGTTCGATCCAGAAATCGAGCTGGACGACATCGATTTTCAAGTAAAGACGGAATTCGAGATCATCCATGATCAGGCCTCCATGTTCTTTCTCGGATCGTATGGATGTGCGGCCGCCCATTCCTCCACCAGAGACGTGAGCCGCTCGTCGGGGCGGTCGGGCAATACGATCTTCAGGGTGACGTAGACGTCGCCGTGTCCACCGCCGCGTTTCGGAGCACCCTTGCCTTTGAGACGCAGTACTTTGCCGGTGTTGGAATGCGGCGGCAGCGTCAGGCTGACCGGTCCGGACGGCGTCGGTGCCCGAACCTTGCCGCCGAGCACGGCTTCGCTGAGCGAAATCGGCAGTTCCAGGCGGATGTCGTCACCGTCACGCGTGAAGAAGCGATGGGGCCGCACGCGAATCTCGATCAGCGCATCGCCCGTTGGCCCACCGCCAATGCCCGGTTCACCCTTGCCGCGCAGCCGCAAGGTTTGGCCGTCGCGGGTTCCCGGCGGGATCTGCACCTCGAGCGCGGGGCCATTGGGAAACTTGATCTCGGTCTTGGCGCCGTTGACGGCCTCGAGAAAATCGACCTCCATGGAGAACCGCCGATCCTGACCCTGGCTGCGCGACCGGCCACCGCCGGTGCGGCGCGAAAAGAAGCTCGCAAAGATGTCATCGGCGTCGCCGAAATCGGCGAAGCCGGCGCTGTTGTGATAGGGATCGTTGGGACCGCTGGCCGCGGCATAATCGCGATAATAGTTGCGCTGGGCCCGCTCGGCGCCCGACATATCGATCTCGCCGCGGTCGAAGCGGCCGCGCTTTTCCTCATCGCTCAAAATCTCGTAGGCGGTCGAAATTTCCTTGAACCTGTCCTCGGCGTGTTTGTCGCCGGGGTTGAGGTCGGGGTGAAGTTTCTTGGCGAGTTTGCGGAAGGCGCTTTGAATATCCTTCTGCGTCGCATCTCGCTTCACGCCCAGAAGCTCATAAGGATCCTGGCTCATGCATATCTCCGGTCGGGCAGTGAATACTGCTGGTTGGGTTGGGATTGATATAGGTTGCCGGGCCGCCGCAGGGGAGGGGATGCCAAGCGTCAAAATCCCGTCATGCCATGATCGGCGGAGGCTCGCCAGGATCAGAGCGAAACGACGTCTTCTGTTTGAGCCGCAGAATCTTCTCCGGCATGATCGAGGCGCCGGTCGATGAGAACCGAGCACCCTGCATGGCGCACGACCTTCTCGACGATCGAGGAGAAGACATAGTCGGTGATATCGGGCACGTGGGATGACAGCAGGATGAGATCGGCTGCTCTCTCCCTTGCGGCCGAGACGAGCAGCGAGGCGGCAACGCCGATGCGAACTTCGATCATCGCCGGGATGTCCAGCTCCTTGCACAGCGACGCAAGTTTCCGTTCGGCGTCGATAATGGCAGCCGTCTCGAATTCCTCGGGGACACCGGTCAGGTGGTGGCGCGGGATATTCTCGATGACATGCATGACGACGATCGTTCCGCCTTCATCCACCAGCGCCGCAGCCCGGCGCAGCAGACGGTTGGCCGTCTGTCTCGAGCCCATGCCGATGCAGCAGATGATCGTGCGATACATTGAGATCAATATCCTCGAATGCGAGTCATTTGCCTGATCATAAGGCTATCCACAGCGCCTGCTTTGACTAAAGTCAAGCCGGACTGCCGCCGGCATATTGGCAACCATCGGCCGCCTCAAGACGAGAATTCAGCCGCATTGTCGCAGTTGACGACCGCCCGATCGGCGGTAACTCTCATGCGGGTGCCGTCACAACATCGAGGTTTCAGATGCCGAGCTTTGCCATTATCGGAGCGGGCGCAATGGGAAGCGCGGTCGCCAAACGATTGATCGAGCATGGCGCTACGGTGCTGACTTGCCTCGATGGCCGAAGCGAGCAGACGATCGTGCGAGCCAAGACAACCGGCATGGTGCCGGTCGGCCGCCAAGAGCTGACCGAAGCCGAGCTGATCCTGTCGATCGTTCCGCCAGCTGAGGCACTCAGAGTCGCCGAACTGGTTGCCGACATATCGGCGAGGACGCCGGCGCCGCCCTTCATCGACCTCAATGCAATTGCACCGAAGACAATGCAGGCGCTTGCAGCCCGGTTCGACGGCATCGGCGTGACGGTGCTGGACGGCGCTATCATCGGAGGGCCGCCGGTTGCCGGAAAATCAGGTCCGACCCTTTATGTCAGCGGCGACGGCGCGGAGCGAAGCAGACTGCTCGAAGATTACGGCTTACGGGTCCGCAGGCTGGACGGACCGCTCGGCGCAGCTTCGGCGCTGAAAATGTGTTATGCCGGCATCAACAAGGGATTTATCGGCCTTGGCGCTGCCATGCTGCTTGCCGCATCGCGCTCGGGCGCGGCTGAGAGCCTGAAGGCCGAGCTCTCCGAAAGCCTTCCCGATTTCGACCGCAAGCTGTCGAAATCCATTCCAGACATGTATCCCAAGGCCTATCGTTGGGTTGCCGAAATGCAGGAGATTGCCGATTTCCTCGGAGAGGGCGATCCGGCGGCAACCATCTTCCGCGGCATGGCGGATGTTTTCTCCAGGTTGGCGGAGGATGTGGAAGGCAGCCGCGCCCTCGTCGCACAGCTGGACCAGATCCTTCGCTCCCAGCAAGCCTCTGGCGCGATGGTCATGCCATAGCTCATCGCCGGCCGTTGGCGTGCAGCCGGTCGAAGCCGCGCCTATATCTTTGCGAAGTCCTCGACCTGCGCCCTGATCGCGACCTCGGTCGGCAAGCGTTCCATCGAGCTTGCCCCGTAAAAGCCGTTGCAGCCCTTGCAGCGGGCGAGCACATGGGCCGCATCCGCGGGCATGGCGATTGGCCCGCCGTGGCAGAGCACGATGACGTCGTTGCGCACCGATCTTGCGGCATCCGACCACGCGTTGATCTTTTCCACGCAGCCGTCGAGCGTCAGCGCCGTTTCGGCGCCGATCGCGCCCCCGGTGGTCAGGCCGAGATGGCAGACAACGATGTCGGCGCCGGCCTTGGTCATGGCCACGGCGTCGTCGCTGCTGAAGACGTAAGGGGTCGTCAGCATGTCCTTGGCGTGGGCGCGGGCGATGATGTCGATTTCCAGATCGAAGCCCATGCCGGTCTCTTCGAGATTGGCGCGGAAGGTGCCGTCGATCAGCCCGATGGTCGGGAAATTCTGAATGCCGGCAAAACCCGTTGCCCTCAATTCGTCGAGGAAGTGATCGGGAAGCATGAAGGGGTCGGTGCCGTTGACGCCGGCAAGCACCGGCGTATGGCGCACAACCGGCAGCACCTCGCGGCCCATCTCCTTGACGATCTCATTGGCATTGCCATAGGCCAGCAGGCCGGCCAGCGAGCCGCGCCCGGCCATGCGGTAACGGCCGGAATTGTAGATCACGATCAGGTCGATGCCGCCGGCTTCCTCGCTCTTGGCGGAAAGGCCGGTGCCGGCGCCACCGCCGATGATCGGCCGGCCCTCGGCGATCTTCCGTCGAAGCTTGGTCAATATGTCGTTTCTATCGATACGGGTCAAAACTCTCTCCTCAGGCATGGATCTCATGGAAGCCGGCGACGAGTGCGACGGCAAATTCCGGGCTGTTGATATGGGCATCGACCTCGACGAGGCGCCTGTTCGGCGCGTCGTGCCAGCCGGTCCGGATGGCGGAAAACAGTGCCGCGTCGGCTTCGGGATCGTGGAACGGCTGACCGGCGGCGTCGATTGCCGAAACGCCCTGAAGCGGCAGCAGGAAACGAACCGGCCCCTGCATCCGGTTGAGCCGGTCGACGATGAAGGCGCCGATCCTGCTGTTCTCTTCCGGCGTGGTTCGCATCAGTGTCACCTGCGCGTTGTGGATGTGGAGCCTGCGGTCGCGGAAGGCTGCCGGCACCGTTTCCCGCGCGCCGAAATTCACCATGTCGACGGCACCGACCGAGCCGACATAGGGCAGGCCGGTGCGGACGATGGCACCGAAGCGATCCTCGGTCGCCGGAAAAACACCGCCGACAAGGAGATCGGGAACCTCCGTCGTCGTCACGTCGATCACGCCCTGCAGCAGACCGGAATCGGCAAGCTTCTCCATCGACTGGCCGCCGACGCCGGTGGCATGGAAGACGTAGATTTCATGCGTCTCGCCGAGCATCTCGCGAACCTGGGTGACGCAGGAAGTGGTGACGCCGAACATGGTCATGCCGATGCCCGGCCGGTCATCCGCCGAGGCGGGAATGGGGTTGCGGACCATGCCGGCCGCCGCATTGGCGGCATTGCCGATCACCTTGCGCGAGATGGCATTCAGGCCGGCGACGTCGACGACCGAATACATCATGGTGAGGTCGTTCGGCCCGACATAGGGCGCGACATTGCCTGAGGCGACCGTCGAGACCATCAGTTTCGGCACCCCGATCGGCAGTGCCCGCATCGCCTCCGTGACCAGTGCGGTATTGCCGGTTCCGCCAAGACCGAGCACGGCACCGATGTCGCCACGCGAATTGAGAAAAGCCGTCAACGCCTTGGCCATGGCCGAAACCGCTGTCCCCCGGTCCGTTTGTCCAAGGACGGCCGCCGCACCGGCGGGATGAAATTGGGCGACTACGCGCACCTTGATATCGGCGTCCGCGCCGTCCCCCAGCGTGCCGACATCGACCAGCACCGCATCGGCTCCGGCCGAAAGAACCACCTCCTTGGCATAGTTCAATTCAGCGCCCTTGGTGTCGCAGGTACCGACGATATAGACCTTTCCCATTGTTTTTCCTCCTCTTTTCGATCAA
Source organism: Rhizobium sp. NLR8a (assembly GCF_019685235.1). Taxonomy (NCBI): domain Bacteria; kingdom Pseudomonadati; phylum Pseudomonadota; class Alphaproteobacteria; order Hyphomicrobiales; family Rhizobiaceae; genus Rhizobium; species Rhizobium sp. NLR8a. The sequence goes on along the minus strand of NZ_JABDWI010000016.1, from coordinate 35,831 downwards.
TTTTCACATACTTCGATAAAGTTCCTGCTTTTTGTATTTTCCATATTGTATATTATTTCGCATATTGCATACTTAAATCATGAACGCCAGACGGAAACAGAAATCATGAACGCACCTCGCCACCTCACCCTTCGTGAACGGATCTACGAGGAGATCGTTCGCCTGATCGTCTCCGGCGAACTGCCGAGCGGCGTCTCGATCGATGAGAAGGAATTGACGGAGCGCCTGCAGGTCAGCCGCACGCCGTTCCGCGAGGCCATAGGAACGCTTGCCAAGGAAGGACTGATCGAGATCAGGCCGTATCGCGGCTTCTTCGTGCGCAGCTTCACGCCGAAGGAGATCGACGACCTCTATATTCTGCGCAAAACTCTCGAATGCTTCGCCGTCGAGCTCGCCGTTCCGGAGATGAGCGACCGGCATATCGCAAACTTCGAGCGCATCCTGGATGAGGCGGTGGCGGCACTGCGCCGCGGCGACATGGCGACCTATGGCATCCGCGACAAGGAATTTCACGAGACCATCGCCGACCTTTCGGGAAGCGCGCCGCTGGTCGAAACGCTGGCGCGGCTCGCGCTGCAGATCCAGATCTGCCGCTCGATCGCCAATGAGAGTCGTGACCTGGCCGAAAGGGCCGCCGAGGAGCGCGATCAGATCCTGCAGGCTTTCCGGGCGCGCGACATCGCCGGCGCCAAGGCGCTGATGCACGCGCATATCAGCGACGTCCAGCAGGCCGTCATGGCGCGCTTTCAGAAAGAAAATCCGGCGCGTTAGCCGGGTGAATGAAGGAGAGGGAGGTCTCCTTTCAACGAGCGGAAAACGTGGCCAAGGAGCGGCCCGGAGGAGGGAACAATGCTGAAATTTCTGGCCCGGACAACGGCACTGGCGGCGATGATCGCCGTAAGCTTGCCGGCGCATGCCGAGACCCTGAAAATGTGGGGTCCGGAGCAGATCACCGAACCGCTGGTCGCGCAGCTCTGGAACGGCATCAAGGCCGATTTCGAGAAGGCCAATCCCGGTGTAACGGTTGAATTCATGCCGCCGACCGGCACGATCAGCAACGGCGCGGTGCAGGCGGCGATCCAGTCGGATGCCGGGCCTGACGTAATCCTCACCAATTCCGGTATCGGCCGCATCAGCGTCGTCAAAAACGCCAAGCAGGTCGTGCCGCTCACCGAACAATATGAAAAGCGCGGCTGGAAGGATGAGATCTATCCCTGGCTCTACACCGAGCTGAAGGGCCAGTTCGGCGGGGAAATCTACGAGGTTCCGGATGGGCTCGATGCTCTCGGCATCTGGTATCACAAAGATCTCTTCGCGCAGGCGGGCTGGACAATGCCGGCGACGTGGGCCGAGTTCGAAACGCTGATGAAGGCGATCGAAGAAACCGGGCTGCAGCCGATCGCCATCGGTCCGCGCACACCGGGCAGCGCCGGCCACCTCTTCGGCAACCTACTGCAATCGGCGAGCGGCAAGGAAGTGATCGGCAAGGCGCTGCGCCGCGAGATCGCTTTCGACGACCCATCGGTCGCCGCCGGCGCCGTCCGGCTGCAGAAGCTGATCGAGGCGGGCTATATCAAGAAGGAAATGGCAGGCCTCGATCTCGACGGCGCCTCGCGCCTCTGGTTCAACAAGCGTGCGGCCATGTTCGTTGCCGGTCCCTGGTTCACCGCCAATGCCCGCAAGGCCGGCTACGACCTCGCCAACGCCGGTTATGCGCCCATGCCTTCTGACATCAAGGGTGCTGATATCCCCACCGGCGGCGTCGGCTGGAGCTGGCTCGTTCCGGTCAACTCAAAGCAGCCGGAGCTTGCGATGAAGTGGATCGACTTCATGCTTTCGGATGCCGTGATGAAGAAGCGCGCGCAGGATCCGGCAAGCACGATGATCTATCCGCGCGAAATTCCCGGTGTCGAGCCGCCGACCCCCGTGCTGAAGGACATCTTCGCGGCTGCCGCAGGCGGCGTCGGCTACAATCCGAGCGTCTATCTGCCAGGCCCCGTGCTCGACACCTACTTCCAGGTCATTCAGGGCCTGATCTCCGGCCAGATCGGCGGCGAGGACGGCATGAAGCAGATCCAGGCGAAGATGGCAGAGGCGAAATAGTGGTCATCCCAGAAACGCCCGGCGGCAAGGTCGTGGCTCCTCTCAGCACCGTCCCCGCCATGGCGGGACATACGGGTGGCACATCCGCCCGTATGTCCAAACGCCGGGTAGCCGGGTCCGGCTCAGCCGATGGCGATGCCGGCACCGCATTCTGGCTGATGGCGCCGGCGCTCACCCTTTATGCCGTCTTCACGCTGCTGCCGATCGCCGCCACCTTCTGGCTGAGCTTCAACAGTTCCGCCGGCTTCAATACCTCCGCGAGCTTCGTCGGCCTCGACAATTACGCCAAGGCGGCGCAGGATCCGATCGTCTGGAAGAGCCTCGTCCATACCTTCCTCTGGCTGGCCTATCATGTGGTGATGGCCGGCGGCCTCGGTCTGCTGCTGGCGCTTGCCGTCAGCAGACTGAGAGTGACACAAGTCTTCTTCCGCACCGCTTTCTTCCTGCCGCATCTGGTGTCGCTCGCCGTCGTCGGCGTCATCTGGGCCAATATCTACGACCCGTTTTTCGGCCTGCTGAACACGGCCCTGACGCGGATCGGGCTCGGCGCGTTCACGCGAGGATGGCTTTCCGATCCCGCTTTGGTGCTGTTCTCCGTCAATGTCGCAAGCTCGTGGCAGGGCTTCGGCCTCTACATGCTGCTCTTCATCGCCGGCCTGCAGAATATCGACCACTCGCTTTACGACGCGGCGGAAGTGGACGGCGCCAACGCCTTCCAGAAGCTGATCTATGTCACGCTGCCGGGGCTTCACGAGGTGACCACCTTCGTCGTCTCGCTGGCGATGATCAATGGCCTGAAAGGCTTCGCCACGGTCTTCGTCATGACCAATGGCGGCCCGTTCTATCAGAGCGAACTGATCACCACCTACATCTACCGGCTTGCCTTCCAGTCCCAGGATCACGGGCTTGCGGCGGTGCTCTGCATCCTGCTCAGCCTGCTTGCGATCGCCATCACCATCGTCTTCAACCGCTGGCGCGCGAGGCTTTCCCAATGAGTGTGCGCAATCGCGAATGGCCGGTGGCGCTGGCGCTAACCCCGGTCCTGATTCTGATCCTCGCTCCCTTCGTCTGGCTGGTGATCTCGAGCTTCAAGACAGAGGCCGAGATTGGCCAGGCCGATCCCTTCACCTGGCCCGCCGACCTGATGTGGCGGAATTATCTCGACGCCTGGCAGATCGGCGGCTTCGGGGACCTCGTCGGCAACAGCCTCATCAACCTCGTCGGCGTCGTCGCCTTGTCGCTCATCACCTGCGCGCCGGCCGGCTATGCGCTTGCCAAGATCCGATTTCCCGGCCGGGAATGGCTGTTCTACGCCTTCATCCTCGGGCTCACCGTGCCGGTCCAGGCGATCGTCATCCCGCTCTACCAGGTGCTCTTCGGACTGAATCTCGTCAACACGCTTGCTGGTATCGTGCTGGTGCAGGTCAGCAACGGCATTCCCTTCGGCATCTTCCTGATGCGGAGCTTCTTCATCGGCGTGCCGGACGATCTGATCGAGGCCGCCAAGATCGACGGCGCTTCGCATTTCCAGATCCTCACCAAGGTCTTTCTGCCGATCTCGACACCCGCGGTGCAAGCGCTCGTCATCATCAGCGCGCTTTCCACCTGGAACGATTTCTTCCTGCCGCTGATCGTGCTGATCAGCCCCGAGGTACAGACGCTGCCGCTCGGGCTGGTCCGTTTCGCCAGCACCTATGCCTCCGATTATCGCCTGGTCTTCTCGGGCACCGTCATTTCGTTCCTGCCGATCATTCTTCTCTACATCCTGATGCAGCGCCGCTTCACCGAGGGGCTGACGCAGGGGGCAATCAAGGGCTGACCATGTCGCATCACGTCCAGCGGGAAATCCGCTACAATTTCGAATTCGACCATCGCATCAAGGCCTGCTTCATCGGCGCCGGCGGCCATGCCTATCGCAATGTCTATCCGGCGCTGCGATATGCGCCGGTGGAACTTGCCGGCATCTGCGATCTCGATCTCGGCCGCGCCGAGAAATTCGCAAAACTCTTCGGCGCCGGCAAGGCCTATACCGATCATCGCGAGATGCTGGAGCGAGAAAAGCCGGAGCTGGTCTTTCTCGTCACCGCCTATCATCCCGATGGCCGGGTCCAGGCGACCGATCTGGCGCTCGACGCCCTTGCAGCGGGCGCGCACGTCTGGATGGAAAAACCGACAGCGGCAAGCATCGACGATATCGAAATGCTGCAGGCGGCAAGTGCGGCGGCCGGCCGCATGGTGATGACCGGTCTCAAGAAGACCTTCTTTCCGACGATCGAGAAACTCAAGGATCTGATCGGCTCGCCGGGTTTCGGCAGGCTGACCTCGATCAATGTCCGTTATCCCCAGAGCCTGCCGAGGCCGGAAGACCGCGCCGATCTCGTCAAGATGCAGAGCTTTCTCGACCATATCTACCATCCAGGCGCGATCCTCAATTTCCTCGGCGGCGAGATAGAGCGTGCCAGTTATGAGTGGGAGCCGTTGGCCGGGGCAAGCGTCACCAGCCTGCGCTTCCGCTCCGGCGCGATCGGAACGCTGCACCTCGCCGCCGGCCAGTCGGGCGGCAGCATCTTCGAGCGCGTGGAGATCATCGGCGAAGGCGCCAACGCCATCATCGAAAACGGCAGCCGTCTGACGTATTTCCGCAAGGCGGACCTGCCGTCCTATGGCCGCGCCGCAAGCTTCATCCAGCCGGACGAGAATGCCGCTTTGCTCTATGAGCCTGAGCATTCGCTCGGCCAGCTCTATAACAACAATCTCTTTTATCTCGGCTATGTGCCCGAGATCCTGCATCTGACGGATGCGATCCTTGCCGGCACCCAGATATCAAGGGGCACGCTCGAAATCGCCCGCGAGATCATGAAGCTCTTCGAATTCTACAGACGCACGAATGCCGGCGTCACCACCAATCTCTGACAGGGAGGGACAGCCTTGAGCGATACCGATGTGATTTTCAGGAAAGCTGGCGGTGAATTCATGCCGACCAGTTGGGGCGAACTCAACTGGAAGATCACCGGCGACGGCACGCCCGGCGCCGAGATGACCTTCGGTACCTGTCGCATCAATCCCGGCGAACGCAACCAGCTGCATTCGCACCCCGACTGCGAGGAGATCCTCTACGTCGTTTCCGGCAGTTGCGAACACAAGCTCGGCGATGCGCTTTATCGGCTCGAACCTGGCGATGCGATCCGCATTCCCCGCAATATCCGTCACTGGGCGCGCGCGCTCGGCACCGAACCGCTCTTCGCGCTGATCATGTTCTCCTCCGGTACCCGGACGGCGGTCAATCATGAAGGCGAGGGTGCGGCCTGAATCGGCAGATTTTCATCAACCTTGCCAAGGCTCTGACGATTGCGTGAAGCCGCTCCGATAGCTGTGACAAAACCTCATCGCCTCTGCTATGTCAGGAAAAATGCGACGACCCAACCGGCGTCGCACTCTGTCTGATCAATGCCAGGAGTTTAAAAGATGAGCGGTACCTCCGACTATATCCCCCCGAAGGTCTGGACCTGGAACAAGGCGAATGGCGGCCAATTCGCCAACATCAATCGCCCGATCGCAGGACCGACACATGAGAAGGAGCTTCCGATCGGCCGCCACCCGCTGCAGCTCTATTCGCTCGGAACGCCGAACGGCCAGAAGGTCACGATCATGCTCGAGGAACTGCTGGCGCTCGGTCATGGCGGTGCGGAGTATGACGCCTGGCTGATCAGGATCGGCGAGGGCGACCAGTTCGGCAGCGGCTTCGTCGCCGTCAATCCCAACTCCAAGATCCCGGCGCTGATGGACCGCAGCGGCCCGAAGCCGGTCCGCGTCTTCGAATCCGGCGCCATCCTCACCTATCTCGCCGAGAAGTTCGGCGCCTTCCTGCCGACCGAGCCGAGTGAGCGTGCCGAATGCCTGTCATGGCTGTTCTGGCAAATGGGAAGCGCGCCCTATCTCGGCGGCGGCTTCGGCCATTTCTACGCCTATGCACCAACCAAGATCGAATATGCGATCGACCGCTTCGCGATGGAGGTGAAGCGTCAGCTCGACGTGCTCGATCACCGTCTTGCCGAAAGCGAATATGTGGCAGGCAGTCAATACACGATCGCCGATATTGCCATCTGGCCGTGGTACGGCGGCTTGGTGAAGGGCTGGAGCTACGAGGCCGCGGAATTCCTGCAAGTCGGGGACTATAAAAACGTGTTGCGCTGGGCCGACAATATCTATAGCCGGCCCGCGGTGCAGCGCGGCCGGATGGTCAACCGCCTCTCCGGCGACCCGTCGAGCCAGTTGCACGAGCGCCACGACGCCAGCGATTTCGAGACCAAGACGCAGGACAAGCTGGCGGCTGCCGAATAAGCAAGCCGTGCCAGCTGGTTGTTTCAGCAATAAATCAGGCTCCGCCGCCCCTACGGCGGCGGAGCATTGCGAGCTGCCCGAACTCAGTTCTTGACCGTGTCTTCCAGGAAGAAGCGGCCGAGCGGGTTCTGGTGGAAGTTCTCGATATTCTTGCGCGAGACGTTGATGTAGGGGCTGTAATAGAGGTCGATCCAGTTGACGTCGTCCTTGGCCATCTTCTGCAGATCGACATACATCTCTTCGCGTTTCTTCGGGTCGAGTTCGAGACGCGCCTTGGCGACCAGCTCCTTCACCGCCTCATTCTTGTAGTTGGTCATGTAATTATTGTTCGAATCGTGGCCGAGAACAAAGGTTGTCTTCTGGTCCGGATCGAGGATGTCGTTCGTCCAATAGTTGACGGAGATGTCGTAGTCGCCCGCAACCGTCATGTCCCATTCCTGGCTCGGGTCGACCTTTTGCAGGTTGGCGGTAATGCCGGCCTTCTGCAACTGCTGCTGGACCAGCACGGCCGTCTGTTCGTCGACCTCGTCACCGGCGCGGATCAGATAATTGAGCGTCAGGTCGGAAGCGCCAGCAGCAAGCAGCATCTCCTTTGCTTTTTCAGGATCGTAGGGCCGCTGCAAATTATCGGCGAAATAATAAAGCGCGCCTTTCGGAATGTAAGAGTTGGCAACCGTGCCCTGGCGGAAGGTGACGGCGTCGACGATCGCCTTCTTGTCGATCGCCAAGTCGAGCGCCTGGCGGACTTCTTTCTTGGCGAGCGCGCCATGCGCATGGTTGATCAGAAGATGATCCTCGCGAGTGGAGGAATCGATGTCGACGTTGAGGCTTGTATCCTTCTTCAGCTCCTCGACCCGGGAAAACGGTACAAAGATCGCCGCATCCAGCTCGCCGGCCTGGACGTTGAGCATCCGGGTATTGTCGTCGGGCACGGAGATCCACTCGACGCCGTCGAGCTTGACTAGGTCGGCCTGCCAGAAGTTTGGGTTCTTCTTAAGGATAATGCGGTCGCCACGCCGCCATTCCTCGACGGTGAAGGCGCCGGATGCGACCGGCTTTTCGGCATAGGTATCGGCGCCCAGCGCTTCCATGCCCGCCTTCGAAATGACGGAAGCGTTCGGCAGCGCCAGCGTCGACAGGAACGGCGCCGACGGATTCTTGAGCTTGATCGTCAGCGTATGCGCGTCGGTCGCAGCCGCCGTGTCGATCACCTTGTAGGAATCGCTCCAGAGCGAGGCCGGGTCGTCGCGGATGCGCAGCAGGCTGTAGGCCGCGTCTTCCGCCGTCAGCGGCGAACCGTCCGAGAATTTCGCATCGCGGATCTTGAAGGTGTAGGTCAGCCCGTCATCGGAGGCGGTCCAGCTTTCGGCAAGGCCCGGCTCCAGCTTGGTGCCTGTCTTGTCGACGCGGATCAGCACATCGTAGACGTTCGAGAACACCCAGTTGTCGATGTTCTGCGCCGTCTTGATCGGATCGAATGTCGTCGAATCCTCGCGGCGGCCGATGGTGAGCACACCGGCGGCTTCGGCATAGCTTGCACTCAATGTCAGGCCAGCGAGCATGGCGGCAAGCCCGATTGATTTCCACCTGTTTGGCATCAGTTCGTTCCCTTCTTTGTTATGGCATGCGTCTGATGGATATGGATTGCGCCTCGTCCCTGCGGCCGGTGCCCTTGCAGCAGCGGCTTGTCAGGATCGATGTCGGGAATGGCAGCGATCAGCGCCGCGGTATAGGCATGCTTCGGCCGCGCGAAGACCTCGTCGGAGCGGCCCTCCTCGACGATCTCTCCGCGATACATCACGACGACGCGTTCGCAGAGATTGCGCACGATCGCCAGATCATGGGCGATGAAGACCAGCGTCAGGTTCATCTTCGCGGTGAGCTGGCGGAAAAGCTCGATGATCTGCGCCTGGATGGTGACGTCGAGGGCCGCCACGCATTCGTCGGCGATAATCAGCTTCGGTTCGACGGCAAGCGCGCGGGCGATGCCGGCGCGCTGGCACTGACCGCCGCTCATGCTGCGCGGCTTGCGCTCAGCGAATTCGCGCTCGAGGCCGACGAGATCGAGCAGTTCGCCGATGCGCGCCGGAATATCGGCCTTGGCGACCTTGCCCTGCACCTTCAGCACCTCGGCCAGCATCTGCCCGATCGTCAGCCGGGGATTGAGGGCATTATAGGGGTCCTGGAACACCATCGCCGTTTCGCGCCTGAGCTTTGCCAGGCCAGCGCTTTTCTGCAGCGTGAGATCGACACCGTCGAAGGTGACATGACCCGAGGAAAGTGGCGTGAGACCGAGCACGGCGCGGGCAAGCGTGCTTTTGCCGCTGCCGGATTCGCCGACGATGCCGACCGTCTCGCCCGGCATGATCTGCAGGCTGACGCCGGCAACGGCGCTGACCGTCTTGGCGCCACCCTTGACCAGGCTGCCACCGGCTCTGAAACGCACGTGCAGATCATCGATTTCGAGCAAGGGTCTCGCCGGCGCGCGTGCCTCGGCGATCTCGAGCGCCGGCGCCGGCATCCCGCCTGATATCGACGGGTGGCTGTCGATCAGGTTGATCGTATAGGGATGTTGCGGCTGTGCGAGGATCGTCCGCTTCGGCCCCTCTTCGATGAGCTTGCCGCCACGCATTACGGCGATGCGGTCGCAGGTCTGGGCGACGATGCCGAGATCGTGAGTGATGAGAATGATCGACAGGCCGCGGCGGTCGCGAATATCGATCAGCAGCCGCAGGATCTGCGCCTGAATGGTGACGTCGAGCGCCGTCGTCGGTTCGTCGGCGATCAGGATTTTCGGATTGCAGGACAGGGCAACACCGATCATCGCCCGCTGGCGCATGCCGCCGGAAAATTCATGCGGATAGCTGTCGTACTGCCGGCCGGGGTCGGGAAAGCCGACCTGCGCGAGAATTTCCAACGCCGCGGCGCGAGCTTCGTGGGCACCAAGGCCCTGATGATAGCGGATGCCCTCGGCGATCTGATTGCCGATCCGCATGACCGGATCGAGATGGCTGGTCGGGTTCTGGAAGATCATGCCGATCTCACCGCCGCGCACCTTCAGCATCTCAACGTCATGGATCCGCGTCAGGTCGCGTCCTTCCAGCAGCATGGAACCGCTCTCGATCTTCAGCAGCGAGGAGGGCAAGAGGCGCACCAGCGAGCGGCAGAACAGGCTCTTGCCCGAGCCGCTCTCGCCGACGAGACCGAGAATTTCGCCGCGACCGAGATCGAGCGAGACTGCATCAAGCAGCGTGCGCGGGCCGGAATCGAGATGCGCTCTGACGGTGAGATCGCGAACGGAGAGCACAGGACCGCTCATTCATGCACTCCCAGCAATTCGCCGAGCGCATCGCCCAGCATGCTGAAGCCGAAGGCAAGGCAGACGATGGAGAGGCCGGGAAACAGCGTGATCCACCAGGCGGTGGTGATGAAGCTCTGCCCCTCCGCGACCATGACGCCCCATTCGGCGATCGGCGGCTGGACGCCGAGGCCGAGATAGCTGACGGCCGCACCGCTCAGCAGCACCAGAGTCGCATCGGACATGGAAAAGACGATCGAGCCGGCAATCGCGTTCGGCAGCAGGTGCCGGAACATGATACGCCTGCGGCTGAAGCCGAGGCTGACGGCGGCCACTGCGTAATCGCTGCTCTTCAGCACCAGCATCTGCGCCCGGATCAGCCGCGCATAGGAGACCCAGCCGACCAGCGCCATGGCGATGTAGAAGCTGCCGAGTCCTGGGCCGAGGATCGCGATAATCGACAGCATCAGCACGAGAAAGGGAAAGGCAAGAATGATATCGACCAGACGCATGAACAGTGCATCGACGATTCCACCGAAGAAGCCGGAGATGGTGCCGACCGTCGTGCCGATCAGGAACGGGAAGACGACGCCGATCAGCGCCATCTGCAGATCGACGCGCGCACCCCAGATGACGCGGGAGAGGATGTCACGGCCGAAATTGTCGGTGCCGAAGGGGTGAAGCAGCGAAGGCGCCTGCAGGCGCACCTCGGCATTCTGCATGATCGGGTCATAGGGCGCGAGAAGAGGCGCGCCAAGCGCCAGCAGGATGAAGAACAACAGCACGCCGGCGCCGACGGCAAACATCGGCCGCCGGCCGAGGAGGAGGCGGCCAGGGGACGCGGGTGTTGTCACCTCGACGCTCATAGCTTCACCCTCGGATCGACGGCAACGGTGACGATATCGGCGATGAAGTTGATCAGCACGGTGGCGCAGGCAAAGACCATCGCGACGCCCTGCACCACCATATAGTCACGCGAGAAGATCGCCCTGACGAGGAGCTGGCCCATGCCGGGCAGCGCGAAGACGCTCTCGACCACAACCGTGCCGCCGATCAGCCAGCCGATGTTGACGGCAAGCAGGTTGATCGTCGGCACCAGCGAATTCGGCAGCACGTGCCGCCAGAAGACGATGCCTTCGGGCATGCCGCGGGCGCGCGCCGCCGTCGCGACATCTGATTTCAGCGACTCGATCATCGCGGCGCGCAGGCTGCGCGTCAAAACGGTCGAGAGCGACAGCGCCACCGTCAGGCTCGGCAGCACGAGATGCGCAAGTTTGTCGCCGAGCGTCGCGCCGTAGCCGGAAACCGGCAGCAGCCCGAGTTCGACGCTGAAGAGGATGATCAGCATCAGCCCCAACCAGAAGGGCGGAAAGCCGATGCCGAAGGTCGAGACGATGCGCACCGCATGGTCCGGCGCCCGGCCGGCATTGCGTGCGGCGATCGCCGCCATCGGCACAGCGATCAGCACCGACAGCACGACGCTTGCGGCGACGAGGGCAAGCGTCGGCTCGATGCGGGTGACGATCAGCTTCAGCACGTCGATCTTGTAGAGGATCGATTTGCCCATCTCGCCATTGGCGAGATTTTTGAGGAAATAGACATATTGCAGCCACATCGGCTGATCGAGACCGTATTGGGCACGGATGCTGGCAAGGGCAGCCGGTGTGGCGCGCGTACCGAGGATGTTGCGCGCCGGATCGCCGGGGATCAGCCGAACCAGAATGAAGGTGATGACGCTGATGCCGAAGATGACGGGCAGGAACTGAAGCGGTCGGGTCAGAACGAATTTATAGCGATACATGAGCACGGCCGCCCCTCTGTCCTCGTCCGGTTTGAGCCGCTTTCATTTTCATCAGGCTGCCTTGTGCCGGTCGAGGAAATCGAGAAGCGCCGGATAATAGTCCTGCGGGTTCTCATAGAAGGGCATGTGGCTGGCATTGGCGAACACCCGGAGCTCGGCATTCGGCAGCGCCAGCTTCATCCTGAGCGCGCAGGCGGGCGTCAGCTCGTCATGCTCTCCCGTGGTGATCAGCACGGGCAGCGTCAGCCGCGGCAGATCCGGGATGCGGTTCCAGTCCTTGAGGTTGCCGATGTAAAGAAACTCGTTCGGGCCCTGCATCGTCGCGTAAGGCGCCATGTTCCAGTCGTCGAGCGAACGGCGTATCGGCGCCGGCCATTCGGCCAGGCGGCAGACATGGCGGTAGTTGAGGATGGTGACGGCGGCGATATATTCCGGATGATCGTAGGTCCCCTGCGCCTCATGCTTCTGCATCATCGAGACTGTTTCCGGACCAAGCGCTGCCCGCAGCCGTTCCAGTTCCGAGATCAGATGCGGCATGTCGGCGACGGTATCCTCGAGGATCAGCGTCTTGAGGTTTTCGGGGTAGGTCAAGGCATAATCGATCGCCAGCCACCCGCCCCAGGAATGGCCGAGCATGTGGACCTTTCCGAGTCCGAGCGTCTTGCGCACCGTTTCGGTCTCCTCGACATAGCGGCCGATCGTCCAGAGCGAGAGATCGTCCGGCCGATCGGAGGCGCCGGTGCCGAGCTGGTCGAAGGCGACGACGCGGTAGCCCTTGTCGATCAGGCAGGAGTGCGCCTCGCGCAGGTAATCGCAGGGCAGACCGGGACCGCCGTTCAGGCAGAACACCGTCTCGTTGCCGGTCCCGAAGCTATAGGCGACGACGCGATAGCCACCGGCATCGATCTCAAATCGCGCGTCCGGCTGTATTTCACGCCACATTGATTGCTCCAGCAGAAAATACCCCTTGCTCAATATTTGGGCGTGGTTAATTTTTTACCGTAAATCGCGTTCCGTGCCAGCTATAAGAAGTGATAGGGTAGGGCGCCACGCCGAAACCGGGAGCAGCCCATGCTTGACGACATCGGAACGATCAGACGGCAGTTTACGGCGCATGAGACGCTGGACGGCCGGATCGACCAGGCCTTCGAGGCGATGAAGCAGCTGGGCTTCGAGGCTCTCATCTACGACTATACGCCGGTGCCCTACGACCTCGACGGCGCGATCATGATCCCGTCGCTGCTGAAGCTCCGGAACATCGCCGACGATATGCACGACTATTGGTTCGATCGCGGTTATTTCCGCATCGACCCGGTCCAGCAGGTGGCGCTGCGCAGCACCGCGCCGTTCTTCTGGAATTACGACACGAATGCGGACACGCTGATCAACCGCTTCATGAGTGACGACACCGCACCGGTGACGCGCTATCTCCTCGAACGCGACATGTCGACCGGTATCACCGTGCCGGTGCATATGCCGGGAGGCGATTATGCGACGGTCACCGGCATCCGTTTCCGCGGCGACCGCGATTTCGAACGGCATGCGTTGCGCGCTATCGCTGACTTCAACCTGCTTGCCCACGTCTTCCATGAGACCGCCTATTCGCTTTTCGACACGAAGGCTCGAAGCGTCGGCACCATTCGCCTGACCGAGCGGGAGCGCGAATGCCTCCGCCATTCGGCGGAAGGCTATTCCGCCAAGGAAATCTCGCGCATCATCGGCCGTTCCGTCCCGACCGTGGTCATGCATCTCAACGCCGCGGCCAAGAAACTCGGCGCCCGCAACCGTACGCAGGCCGTCGTACGCGCCACTCATTACCGCCTGCTCTAAGAGCGCGGCCGATCATTGCCATCCTATAACTTGTGATAGCTGCCTTCGCCGCGGTTGCCGCGTTATGGTTTCCAAACTTCCGAGGAATGGAGATGTCGGTGGCCGAAGTCGCAACAAGTGAAGCCTATCTGCCCTTTCGCGATTATCGCACCTGGTACCGCGTCACCGGTTCGCTGAAAAGCGACAAGCTGCCTCTCGTCGTTGCGCACGGTGGGCCCGGCTGCACGCATGACTACGTCGATTCCTTCAAGGAAATCGCCGCCCTCGACGGCCGCCCGGTCATCCACTACGACCAGCTCGGCAACGGCAATTCCACCCGCCTTCCGGACAAGGGCCCGGATTTCTGGACGGTCGGCCTGTTCCTCGAAGAGCTCGACGCACTGCTTGCCCATCTCGGCATCCAGCATCGTTACGCCTTCCTCGGCCAGTCCTGGGGCGGCATGCTCGGCGCCGAACATGCGGTGCGCCGGCCGCAAGGCCTGAAGGCCCTTGTCATCGCCAACTCGCCGGCCAACATGCACACCTGGGTTGCCGAAGCCAATCGGCTGCGGCAGGAATTGCCGAAGGAGGTGCAGGACACGCTGCTGAAGCACGAACGGGCGGGAAGCCTTACCGATCCGGACTATATCGCCGCCTCCCGCGTCTTCTATGATCGCCATGTCTGCCGCGTCGCGCCATGGCCGCCCGATGTGGCGCGGACATTCGCCATCATGGACGAAGACAACACCGTCTATCGCAACATGAACGGCCCGACGGAATTCCACGTCATCGGAACGATGAAGGATTGGACGATCGAAGACAGGCTCGACCGCATCGAAGCACCGACGCTGCTGATCTCGGGCAAACATGACGAGGCGACGCCCCTCGTCGTAAGGCCCTATCTCGAACGCGTCCCGGGCTGCGAATGGGTGCTCTTCGAAAATTCCAGCCATATGCCGCATGTCGAGGAAAAGCAGCTTTGCCTGGCGACCGTTTCCCGCTTCCTGTCGCGGCACGACTGACGCATATGCTGGTCCGTCATGACTGGCGAACCAGCCATTTCTTGGCGACCCGGCAGGCCATCGTATAGGCCGGGTCAAAGACGTTGCCGACGTCGTAACGCACGACCTGGCCGAGCAGATGGCTGGCCGCTGTCCGGTCCAGGCCGTAATCCGACGCCAGCCAGGTCAGCATTTCGCTCGTCGCATGCTGGAGCGCCTGGTGGAGGGGTCTCGCATTGCCGACGGTGAATATGTCTTCAGCGGTTTCTCCGCGTGGCCAGATCAGCCCGGCCTTCTTTTCCACCGTCAGCCGCACCGTGACGTCGAAAGTGGTCTCGACGCCGGTACCGACGATCTCGCCATCTCCTTGCACCGCATGGCAGTCGCCCAAAAAGAAAAGGGCGCCCGGCGCCGATACGGGCAAGCGAACGGTCGTGCCCGGACCGAACAGGCGATAATCCATGTTGCCGCCATATTCGCCGCTGGTCGCCGTCGAGATTGCCTGGCCAAGGCTGGGCGCAACCCCGAAACAGCCGATCATCGGCGCAAGAGGCAGAACGAAACTGTCGAGGCCGGAGACCGGCTCGGACAATCGGACCGTCAATGCTTCGCGGTCGATCGCCCAGATCGCCATGTCGCGCGGCGGCAGGTCGCGAACCGTTTCAGGATCGATGACATTGGCCGCGACGATGCTGCGCGTAAAACCAGTGTCCCTCGTCGGGATCATGCTGATGATCTCGACCTTCAGCGCATCTCCGGGTTCCGCGCCTTCCACGAAGATCGGGCCGTTCATCGGGTTGGGACCAGATGTCCGCCGGATGCCGTCCTTGTCATAGCCGATGGCGTCGAGTGTCTCCGTGACGACGGTGTCGCCGTCAGCGATGTGCAAGGCGGGCGGAAGAGAGCCGATGACATTGTGGAAGGTCGTCGGAATGAAGCGGTGAGTGGTCATGAGAATACGGCTCTCGCTTTTTTTCAAATACCGTCAGCCCAGGCTGCGTTGCCGGCTGAGAATCGAGACTAGATCAGAGATGATCTGGGAAGCCAATATCCCGACATCGCTCGTGTAGCCCCGCATCGATTTCGCGATCGTGACCCGACGTCTCCTGCCGCGAAACGGCCGGCTGATCTTGCCTTTCATTCTCCGAATGTTATATGTAGGTAAGTGCCTACATCGGAGGTGGATTATGAGCGTGACACATCTTTCCAGCCGCGAACTAAATCACGACGTGAGCAGGGCAAAGAAGGCGGCGCAAAATGGTCCGGTCATCATCACGGATCGTGGAAAGCCATCCCACGTGTTGATGACCTATGACGAATTCCAGCGGCTAACCGGCAAGCCCCGCAGTCTCGTCGATGCTCTCTCCATGCCAGGCCTGTCGGATATCGACTTCGATCTGCCTCGAGTTGAGATCGCCCCCCGTGGAGTCGATCTATCTTGAAATATCTGCTGGACACCAATGTTGTTTCCGAGCTGCGGAAGGTCGGAGACGGCAAGGCCAATGCTAATGTGGTCGCATGGGCTCGAGCGCAAGATGCAACAGGCCTATGCATCTCCGCCATGACGATCCTGGAATTGGAACGTGGAATACTCGGCGTGCAGCGCCGCGATGCAGCGCAGGGCGCTCGTCTGCGTGCATGGCTGGAAAATCAGGTTCGGCCAGCATTCGCCGACCGTATCCTGTCGATCGACGATGCGGTCGCGACGTGCTGCGCGCATCTGCATGTTCCAGACCGGCGCAATGAAGCCGATGTCTTGATTGCCGCGACGGCCCTGGTTCACGGCCTCACCGTCGTCACCCGCAATGCCCGGGATTTCGAAGGCACGGGCATTGTCGTGCTGGACCCGTGGCAAGATTGATTTCCCTGCCGAAACGCAGTGGTGGCGCGGCGTTTCTTTGCGCGTTGTCACGGCAGTTGATGTATGGTCACGTTCGGAACAACGTCTCGCGCGATCTCGCAGAGATGCCAATGGTGGGTAAGGTAGATAACCTGTCCGACCTTTGCCATTTCGCCGAGCAAGCGGAAGACCTCTTCGGAGCGAGGATTGTCGAAGCTCTCCATGATGTCATCGGCGACGAAGGGTACGGGCCGGCGAAACGCTGCGAATTCCTCGTAGCCCGCCAGCCGCAGCGCGAGGTAGAGTTGGAACTGGGTGCCGGTCGACATCGCGTCCGCAAGCTTCGAACCACCGTCGCGCGACACGCCGATCAATATCTCCTTGTCCCGGTCGGGCTGGGTCGTCAGGCCGGAATAATTGCCGCCGGTGATCAGGCGAAAGGCCTCCGATGCGCGGTTCATCATCGAACTACGATGTTTTTCCCGATAGATATGCAGCGCCTGTTCAGCCGCGAGCGTGCCCGCGCGCAGCGTCAGATGCCGCACGGCCAGTTCCTCGATTTCAAGGAAAATGGTTCTGCGTTTGGCCTCGATCCGGGCCACGGCGTCGTCTCCGCCGACGGCCTCGAGCTTCTGCCGCGCCAGCGACACGTCGGAATAGAGAAGTTTCGCACGCTCGGTGAGATCCTCGATCCGGGCGCCAAGCTCCATGGCGTCGCGCTCGACCGCAGCGGCGTCGACAGCGTCGAGGCGCCGTTCGGCTTCGGAAAAACTCGCAGCACGCAATGCCTCGGTGATCTGGTGGCGTAACGCGGCGGCTCGCTCCTCCAGCCGGTCCCGCTCTCGGGACTGGTTCAGGAATGCTTCGACCGAAGCAAGCGAGTCCGCAGCGAAATAGCCGGTCAATTCGTCCTTGCGGGCATTGTGAACGGCCAGTTCCTCCTCCAGCGCACGCCGTTTTTCCAATTGTCTTTCGAGATCCGCCTGCCGGTCTGCCCGAAGCTGAGCCGCATGCCGCGCCGCCTCATGACGTTCCACAAGCGCGTTTGCGGAGGCGAGCGTATCCACCGCCGACTGGCTGAGACCGCAGTCTCTGAGGAGACCGGCAATTTGCTCGCGGAATTGCTGCTGGTCGCGCTCCATCGCGGCAACACGACTTGCGAGGTCATCCCTCTCCTTCAGGATGGAGGGCAGTGTAGCGAGCGCATTCAGCATCGCGCGGACAGCGGCCATCGAACCGGCCTTATCGGCAAACCAGGTTCGCGACAGCGCCTCTGCCCATTCCCGCTCCCAAGCCGCCATGGCGGCTTCCGCCTCCTGCCGGTCGCGCTCGCGTTCCCTGAGATCGTGGCTGAGGTCACCGACCGCCTTCTCGTGCGCCTGCCGCGTCGCCCGCTCGGCTCTGCCGGCGACGATTATATTATTTGTAGCCTGCATCAGCTCGGCGACCGGTCGCTGGCCTGCGTCATCAAGACCGGCTTCTGCAAGGCTCTCCGCAAGCGTTGCGACACACCTATCCAGTTCGAGGCGAAGTGCGTGCACCGTGTCTTCTGCGTGTTGCAGATCGTCCCAGGCGGCGAGCGCCGCGGCTCGCTTGGTGCTCCAAGTCTCGAGTGCGGCCACGCGCGCCGCGGCTTCGGCGTCATGTTCGATGCTTTCAGGCAGCAGATCACCGATGCGCTCGGCAAGCGCATCATGTTCGGCGCGCGCTTCGCCAAGCAGTTCCCTTTGCCGCTCGATCATTGCTGCCGTTGCCGCTTCCGCCTGGCGGAGTTGACGCAGCTCGGCCAGTTCCTGCGCCCGCGACAGCCGGCCGGCGGATACCACGTCGTCCTGCCGCATCCGCTCCTCGAAAATCCGAGCCGTGGCGGCATTCAGGCTGGTAAGATGCGCCTGCCAGGCGGCATCGCGTTCATCGCGCAGCCGCGCGGCCTCGGTATCGTCGATCGAACCGCCGGCGACGAAGGCCGCGATCCGGGCTTTGGTCAGCGCCTGTTCGGTGCCGAGATCGCGCAGCCTTCCCTCGTGATCGCCAATCCGCTTGTCGATAGCGGCCGCTTGGCCACGCCAGGCTTCGATCTGTCGAGGCTCTGCCACGGCCATTTGCCGCAGAGCGGCGGCGTTGCCGCTCCAGGGTGCGAGCTGTTCAAACCGGTTCTCCTGCGTTCGCTTCGCCTGGACAAGTGTCCGTTCTTCCATGGTAAGCCGCACGGGGAGATCAGATCCCGCCAGCCGGCTCAGGGCGATCTCGATGCGGCCGAAAAGCTCGGGATCCAGGACCCCAGCTCCATCTCGCGAGCCGCCTTCCCTGTCCAGCCTTTCGAGATTCTCCCGCGCTCGCAACAGTTCCCGATCAGCGGCTGCCAGTTTCGCCTCGACGCCGGAACGCCGTTCGATAAGATCGCGGATGATGCCGATCAGCGAAGCGGGCAGCAGCAGGGCCTCGGGTTTCGCATGGCCGGGCTGTTCGAGATCGGCCAGCAGTCGGACCAACTCACCCTCCTGTTCGGCCAGCGCCAGCCGGCGCTTCGGCAGATCGCTCTCAGCCGCAAGATAGCGCGCCCGACCCTGATCCAGCAGGTCCATATGCGCGGCGACTGCCAGAGCCTTGTCGTCGATCGCGATCGCCTCGATCTGGTCGGCAAGCTGGCGCAGCGTGCGGTCGGCGGTCTCGACAAGCGCCTGCAGCCGCGTCTCGTCGCGCGAAAGCTGGGGCAGGAGCGCGAACCATTCGGACGGCGGCCGCGGCAGATCGCTCATGGCGGCTGCATCTGCATCCAGCCGCCGGAGCTCCAGCGCTGCAGGCAAGGCGCCGAGAAGGCGGGTCAGCTCCTGATACCGCGACTTGGCCTCGGCCAATTCCCGTGTGGTCGTGCCATAGGCGCGCTCGGCCTGCTCATGGGTCGATTTCAGGCCCGCATAGGCCGAAGCAAGCGTGTCGATGGCATTGCGCTCGGCCTTGAGCGCTTCGAGCGAACGCTTGAGTTCCGCGAGCTTGGTGCTCGACGACCGCTTCTTGTAGATTGCGTTGGCTTCGTCGGCCGCGGTCACCAGCGAACGGCTCAGGCCTGCCAGACCCGAGCTGGCCGAGAACAGCAATTCGCCGAGTTCGCCCTTGCTTTGTATGATGGCGTTGCCGCCTTCCTTGAGCGATTGATCGTCGAGCGAGAACATGGTGCGATAGGCCTCGCGACCGACGCCTCCAAGGGCGCCGGCCAGGAGCGCCTCGTTCACAGCTTGTCCCCGATCATCGACAAGGCTGCCGGTCCGCAGCTTGAGCCGCGCGAGCTCGTATTCCGAGCCACCAAATTCCAATCGCGCACCGACCTTCATCGTATTGTAGGGATGCAGGAAATTATAGGTGCTGCGCTCACCAATGCCGTAGAGCAGATCAAGGTAGGCGGCGAAGGTGGTCGACTTGCCCGCTTCGTTCAGGCCATAAACAATGTGCAAGTCCGGCGAACCTTGACGGGCCGCGCCGAAATCGATGGAGTGATCGGTGAACTTGCCATAACGGGTGAGATCGAGGCGGCGCAGACGCATCAGCTGTCTCCCCGATCCACCGCCTTCATCCGGGCGGCGATGTCCTCGGCGCCATCGGCGAGAAGGCTGTCGATGAAGCGTTCAAAACCCGCCTCGTTATCACCGGCAAATGCCCGGCTCTCGGGCGGCAGGTCGGCGAGCAGGTCCCGGACCATCTCCCTGACATCGTCGCGAAATCCGCTACGCGCGATGACCTCGTCCCGCATCAGCGTGCCGAGTTCGATGACGGGATCGGCGGCGGACGCGTCTGCGGGCATCGAGGGCGCTTCGAAGGCGAGTTCCAGCTTCTCGATCCAGGTGCGGCCGATCAGGTCGCTGCGCCGCTCGGCTTCCGCCTGCATGAGGTCAACATCGCGCCGGAGCTGCCAGGAGAGCGGCGTGCGGCCGGAAAGCCTGAGGCGTGCGACAAGATGGGGCGAAGCCGTGCGGTCGCGCTGCGCCATCAGCGCCGTCTCGACCACCATGGCCGCCTCACGCCAATCATCGACACCAGTGAGGTCGACATTGACGCGATCGAACTGCGCGATGCTGGTGCGCCGCTCCTCAACCGTCACGGTCCGGTCGTCCGCCACGGTCACCAGCGACACGGTCTTGACGCCCGCTTCATTGATGTCGCGGCCCTGCGGCATGCCGGGCATGACGACCGTCGCCGTGCCGGGATACTGGCTGCGCTGGTGGAGATGCCCGAGTGCCCAATAATCGAAACCCGAGGCATGCAGGTCGAGCACGTTGCAGGGCGCATAGACATCATGTCCGGCCGATCCGGCCAGGCTCGTATGCATGATGCCGATATTGACGGCATCCGTTACCGGCGGCTTGAACTTCGGCAGCAGCGGGTCCGGGGCCTGCGGTTTCGCAAAGCTCAGGCCGTGGATCGCGACCGACAAGCTGCCCTTCGTGGCCTCCACAATCTCGGCATGGCCGCCGAAGATCTTCACCGTATCGGGCATCACCAGTTCCCTGGCGATCTTCGACATCGCATCATGATTGCCCCGGATCTTGAAGACTGAGATGCCCGCTCGGTGCAGCCGTTCGAGCTCTCCTGCCAGGAAGCGCGCCGTCTTCATCGACGTCTGCTCGCCGTCGTAGAGATCGCCGGCGATGACAAGCGCGTCGACCTGTTCCTCAAGGCAAAGATCGACGATCGCGACCAGCGCCTGCCGGCTGGCGTCACTCACGAGGTCGGCCAGCTCTGCGTTGCGAAGCGCGAGAGAGCGCAGGGGAGAGTCGAGATGGAGATCGGCAGTGTGGACGAAACGATAGGCCATGAATGCAAGAATGGTGTTGCGATAGAGTGATCCAGCAGGCGCCGTCTGACAAATAAACGGACGTTATCGCCCGTCAGCGAAACATGAAATATTCAGAGCATGGCGGCAGCGTCCTGGCGAGTAAAATGGGCCGGCGGAACCGGCCCATCCACAATCAATGCTGCTCGATCGGCGCCGGCACTGCAGCCGGCGCCCGCTGCTGACCAGGCCGATCGGCGACCAGCATCGACAGCATCATTTCCACAAGACCATTGGTGACGCCTTTTTCGGCGCCGGCGCCGCCGACCTGGATTTGCGGCACGAGCGGCAGCCGGCCGTTTTCGATCGCTTCGGCAAAGCGCATGAGGATCTGCGAATCGAGCTGATAGTCCGGCCCGCCAAAGGCCGCCACCTTCTTCTCGGTGGCCTTGAGCCGCGCTGCACGCATGCGTGAAGCGCGCGGCAGCCATGCGTTGCTTCTGAAGACATGGATCTCCATCTGACAGTCACAGCCATCTGACGCACATCGAGAAAATCGGCGCTGTGGCCCGCCTCGGGCTCGCGCGAGGAGACAATCATGAACGGTATTTCGAAGACTCTGAACGACATGACGCTTGTTGAACGGTCGAGCCTGCTCGACACTGTCGCCGACGCCTTGGAGGCGACCGCCGAGGAGGCCGAAGAGGAGGGCGACGCCCGTTTCGTCGTCAACTCCGTCTGCATCGCCAATACGATCCGCGGACTTTCGGGGGAGCTTGCGCCACACAATCTGCGGGCGGCCGAACTGCTGCTTGAGCAGGGCATCATGCTCGTCCACCAGTTCGCCAACAGGGCGAAACCTGGAATGGTTCATTAGTATTGTCGGCAGGTTCCGGATGGGGAACCTGCCGACAATCCGGCATCACTCAGCCTTTTTGCGATACAGCAATGTCATGAGTGCGAGGACGCATCCCAGGGCACCGACCGAAGCGAAGATGTAGAAGTTCCACTGCGGAGCAAGGCCCGCACCCAGAACCGCACCGCCGATGGCCGGTCCTATCATGCCTCCGATACGGCCGATGCCGAGCGAGAAGCCAAGGCCGGTTCCGCGGATCTCCACCGGATAGAGGTTTCCAACGAGAATATTGGCGAGGATCTGCGTGCCGATCGTTCCCGTCCCGGCAAGTGCGACGAGAGCGTAAACCTGGAGTCCCTGATCCACCTGCGTCAGCAACCAGATCGAGCAGGCTCCAAGAAGAAACAGACCTGCCACGACGATTTTGACATTTCCACGGTCGGCAATCCTTGCGCCAATCAGCAGGCCGACCGCGGCTCCGAGATTGAGCGTTACGGAGAAGAGCAGGGCAGAACCGAGGTCGTAGCCCATCTTGTTCATAATGGTCGGGAGCCAGTTGACCATTCCGAATGTCAGCAGAAGCGAACAAAAGTGGATGCCCCATGCGTTCAAGGTCGGCAGCAGGCGACCTTCGGAAAACAGTGACCGGATGCCGACCTGGCGTTGTCCAACGGGCCTGGCTAGGGGATTGGGCAGTCTGTACTGGTTTGCGATCTGGTTGGCTTCGGCCTGGCGGTTTTTCGTTGCCAGCCATTCGGGGGACTCCGGGATGAGGTGGATAAAGAAAGGCAGAAGCAGGATCGGTGCGCCGCCGATGATCATCAATGGACGCCATCCGCATTTCTGTATCAGCAACATTCCGAGCATACCCGAGATGATGCCGCCGGCGAGATAACCGAGAAGAGCAATCGAATAGGCGATCGCCTTCCGTTTCGGCGCGGAAAACTCGATAATCAATGCGGTTACTGTCGGAAAAAGAGCGCCAAGGCCCAGACCGGCGAGAAAGCGGGTTGCCTCGAAAACGAGAAAGTTGGGCGCCAGACCGCTGCCGATCATCATAACGGAGAAACTCAGCAGGCTGCCGATGATGACCTTGCGACGGCCTATCCTGTCGGCGAGTGTTCCTGCAACGAGCGCGCCGAGCAGCATGCCGAACAGGGTGATGGAAGCAGCTCGTCCGACCATGCCGGGCGTCAGGCCCCAGCTTGCTTCACCGAGCAGCGCCGGCGCGACTGCGCCGTAAACGATCAGATCATAACCGTCAAACAGGATCAGCAGACCACAAAGGGCGATGATGATATTCGGGCTGCGAACACGTTCGTTGACAATAGCGAGATCTTGTATGGCCAATTTTCCCTCCCCATACATTGAGTACAGGAAGCACGCTGCTGCCAGCGGCAGGTCCGCACCGATCCATGTACAAATCCTCCTGGATCATTGCCGGCGAGGTTCCTCCCAGCGCCAGACTCACCCGCGAGCGGGCGATGTCAAGACAATGATGACACGCCATTAAATACTTGCGAATAAAATATTTGCAACTGCAAACTTCTCAGCTGGCAACTTTTCCCTTTGCGGATATTGCCGGCAGGTTGCTGTGCATGCGGCGCAGCGCATTCTTCAGGGCTGCGACTTCCTGGGCCGACATGCCCTGAACCGCGGCGCTTTCAAGCTCCACGGCAAGCGGCATGAGCCTTTCCGTCAGCGACTCGCCCTGCGGGGTCAGCCTGACGATGACGATCCGGCCATTGTCTTCCGGACGTGTTCTCGACACCAGCTTGCGCTTGGCCAGCGTGCCGACCAGGCGCGAAAGCGTCGAAATCTCGACAGATACGACGTCGGCGAGATCCCCCAGGGTGCTTTCCCGGCGCTCCTTGAGCATCGCCAGAACCCTGTACATCGCCACGCTGAGATCATCTTCGGCAATTCTCTGCGCGAACACCTCGGCTATCCGCACGCCGGCGCGATTGAGAAGATACGGAACGGAATCGGTAAGTTTGTACATATCTCTGTCTGCTGGCGGGATTCGGGGCGCTTGCTGAACGTTCTCTCCGACATGCACCTAAATGACCGGGATGACAACATGATTGGCTTTCAGCCGCCGACAATGGCGGGGTAGATCAAACATTTTTCCCGCCTGACTTATAGATTTGCGTTGACAACAGTTGCAAATGCAATAATTTGGTCGCGAGGAAACACGGGAGGAAATCATGTCTGCCACTGCTGCTCTCGGCATAGTGCCGGCCCCTGCACCGATCAGCGATGCGTTTCGATCGACCATGCGCCGTTTCCCGGCGACGGTGACGATCATTTCCGCCTGCCGCAACGGTACGGACCATGGAATGACGGCAACTGCCGTCACATCACTTTCGATGGATCCGCCATCTCTCCTCATCTGCCTGAACAATCGTACCTACCTGCATGACATGCTGCTTGAGGTGCCGGAATTTGCAGTCAGCATTCTGACCGACAGGCAGGTCGCCCTGTCGGAAGGTTTCAGCGGCAAGATTGCGCCTGAACGTCGGTTCGAGGCTGCCGATTGGGTTCGCCATGAGCGCGGCATGATGGTGCTTGATTCCGCTCATGCCTCGGTTGTCTGCCGCCGCATGGGTGCGGTTCCCTACGGGACGCACACGATCTTCATCGGGCAGGTGGTGGATACACGCCTTTCCCAAGACACGATCCCGCTGATGTACGAAAACTCGAAATATTGCGCACCACAGCACGCGCTTCCCACATCCCAGAACTGAAGGTCGTTCCATGAACACAGCTTCCCTGTTTCCCGCCGCAACGCGGGTCGAGAACGCATGTCTTGCAGATCGCATCGCCCCGGTGCTGGACGAAATCCGTGCCGGCGCCCGCGACACCGAAAAATCCGGTCGCGTGCCGGCGCGCAATATCGATCTGCTGCGCTCCGCCGGCTATTTCGATATCGTCAAGCCCGCCCGTTTCGGCGGTAACGAAGGATCGTTTGCCGAGCTTGTCGATGCAAATATCGAACTGTCGGCGGCCTGTGCCTCCACCGGCTGGGTCGCCGGTCTCCTGTCCGCACATCAATGGCTCCTCGCCATGTTCGAGGAAAGGGTCCAGCAGGACGTGTGGGGCAGCAATCCGGATGCGCTGCTCTGCGGTTCCTACGCGCCGGTCCGAATGGCTGAACGCGTCGAGGGCGGTTTCCGTCTATCCGGCGATTGGGCCTTTGCGAGCGGATGCGAAAATGCCCAGTGGGCCCTCTGTGCGGCGATCATTCCAGCAAACGGCGAGGAGGAGCGTCCTATGCCGGCGTTTCTTCTGGTTCCCGCCAGCGATTATACCATTGCCGAGACCTGGGATGTGGTCGGCCTTGCGGGTACCGGCTCAAAAAGCCTGATCCTCAAGGATGTCTTCGTTCCACAATACCGCATACTGAGCTTTCCGGACGCGACCTCAGGCAGAACGCCGGGCGGGCGCTTCTATAAGGGTGTCGGCCTTTTCAACATGCCGCTCCTCATGGGAATTCCGTTCTGCCTCGGCAGCGCGGCCGTCGGTGCGGCGAAGGGCGCATTGGATAGCTATATCGACCACATCGGCACCAGGGTGACGCGGGGTGCGGTTGCCGGCGGCAACAACAAGATCGCCGAATTTCCGACGATCCAGCTCCGCGTGGCGGAAGCCTCCGCATCCGTGGATGCTGCCCGCGAAATCATTCTGCGCGATATTGCCAGGGCGCAGCAACTGGCCCAGGCCCGCGCGGATGGCACCGGCGAGATCACCGAGGAAGATCGGATTCTTGCCCGCCGCAGCCAGTCTTTTGCGGTCAGCCTGGCGCTTCGGGCCGTCGAAGCACTCAATGCATCGACCGGCGGCCTCGGCCTCCAGATGTCCAATCCCGTGCAGCGGGCATGGCGCGATGCAAATGCCGTCGGGCGCCACATTTCCATGAACTGGGATGCCGTCGGAACCATGGTCGGCCAGCAACTGCTCGGTCTTCCGCCCAAGGGACAATTCTGATCCGCCATCCTCATTATTTCGATTGAAGACAGGAAAGAGAGCATATCGTGCAAGGCAAGATCGCGCTTGAAGAACATTTCGCCATTCCCGAGACGCTGCAGGATTCGGCCGGATTCGTGCCGGGCGACTACTGGACGGAACTGTCCGCCCGTCTTCTGGATATCCAGGACAAGCGTCTGCGGCTGATGGATGCTCACGGCATCGAGAAAATGATCCTGTCGCTGAACGCACCAGCCGTGCAAGCGATCCCGGACAAGGCCAAGGCCCTGGAGATTTCCCGACGCGCCAACGACTTTCTGGCCGAGCAATGCGCTAAAAACCCGAACCGTTTCCTGGGATTTGCAGCTTTGCCGCTGCAGGATCCGGATGCCGCTGCGCAGGAATTGCAGCGCTGCGTGACGACGATGGGTTTCGTCGGCGCATTGGTCAACGGCTTCTCGCAGGAAGGCGACGGAACAACGCCGCTCTACTACGATCTGCCGCAATACCGTCCGTTCTGGGCCGAAGTCGAAAAACTCAACATTCCTTTCTATCTGCACCCGCGCAACCCGCTGCCGCAGGACAGCCGGATCTATGCCGGCCATTCCTGGCTGATGGGTCCGACATGGGCGTTCGCGCAGGAGACCGCTGTGCATGCGCTGCGCCTGATGGGATCCGGCCTGTTTGACGAGCACCCGGCTTTGCGGATCATCGTCGGTCATATGGGCGAGGGACTGCCGTACATGATGTGGCGCATCGACCACCGGAATGCGTGGGTCAAGGTGGAAAAGAACTATCCGGCCAAACGCCGGATTGCCGATTATTTCAACGAGAATTTCTACATTACGACGTCGGGGAATTTCCGCACGCAATCGCTGATCGATGCTATGCTGGAAATCGGCGCGGACAGAATTCTGTTTTCGACAGACTGGCCATTCGAAAACGTCGACCACGCTGCAAACTGGTTCGACAGCGCCACCATCTCCGAAGCCGACCGTCTGAAAATCGGTCGCACCAATGCAGTTTCACTGTTCAAGCTCGATCGATAACATGGTCGCACCTTTCAGATACACGGTCAGCGCAGCCCAGGTCATCTTCGGGAGCGGCTCGGTGAGTCGCCTCGCCGAGGCGATTACAGGGCAGGGCGGCAAGCGCGCCCTGATCCTTTCGACCCCGCACCAGAAAGCCGACGCTCAGCGCATCGCTGCTTCCCTCGGCCCGCTTGCGGCGGGACTATTCGACGGTGCTGTCATGCACACGCCGGTCGATGTGACCGAGCGCGCGATCGCGGCATACGAGAAGGCCGGTGCCGATTGCGTGGTCGCGATCGGCGGTGGATCGACGATCGGTCTCGGCAAGGCCATCGCCTATCGCAACGACGCACCACAGATCGTGGTGGCGACGACCTATGCTGGATCGGAGGTTACACCGATCCTCGGCCAGACGGAGAACGGACAGAAGACCACGGTCCGCGGCCCCGGCATCCTGCCTGAGGTGGTGATCTACGATCCTGAATTGACATTGGGATTGCCGGTCAACATCAGCGTCAGCAGCGGGCTCAATGCCATGGCGCATGCGGTCGAAGGGCTCTATGCGCAAGATCGCAATCCCATTTCGTCGATGATGGCGGTCGAGGGCTTGCGCGCGCTGAAGCAGGCTTTGCCGCAAATCGTCAATGCCCCGAGGGACATCGAACCCCGAAGCGAAGCGCTTTACGGCTCCTGGCTGTGCGGCACGGTGCTCGGAGCCGTTGGAATGGCCCTGCATCACAAGCTTTGCCATACGCTGGGCGGCAGCTTCGATCTGCCGCATGCAGAAACCCATGCGGTCATTCTGCCCCATTCCGCTGCCTACAACGCCGCAGCCGCAACGGATGCGCTCAAGCCCGCTGCCGATCTTTTCGGCGGCTCGCTGGGCAGCGGTCTTTATGATTTTGCCGCTTCGATCGGTGCCCCGATGGCGCTGCGGGATCTGGGTATGAAGGAAGCCGATCTGGATCATGCGGCAGAACTTGCCGCTGGGAATCCCTACTGGAACCCGCGCCCGATCGAAGGAAAAGCGATCCGGGCTTTGCTGCAGAGCGCCTGGGAGGGCGCACGGCCGCGTTAACGCATTAGGAGGAGGCCAGGTGCCTGAATATTTCAGCGAAGAGAGATCCGCGGAAGCCGTCAATTCGCGGATGGGGCCGGACATCAATCCACGTCTGGCCGAAGTCATGGCGTCGCTTGTCAAGCATTTGCATGCCTTTGCCAAGGATATAAGCCTGACCCAGGAGGAATGGGAGCTGGCCATAGGCTTCCTGACCCGCACCGGTCATCGCTGTCATGACCAGCGACAGGAATTCATCCTGCTCAGCGATACGCTGGGTTTCTCGATGCTGGTGGATGCGATCAACAACCGGCGTCCGCCGGGCGCCACGGAAAATACCGTGTTTGGACCGTTTCACATCGAAGGGGCGCCCGTCCGCCAGATGGGCGAAAACATCTCGCTCGACGGCAAGGGTGAGACTTGCCTCTTCATCGGGCGAGTGCTGGATCTCGATGGTCATCCGATCGAGGGAGCCCGGATCGACGTATGGTCGGATAATGCCGATGGCTTCTACGACGTCCAGCAGCCGGATATCCAGCCGAAATGGAACAACCGGGGCATTTTCATCACCGGTGCAGATGGCGCCTATAGCTTCGTCGGCATCAAGCCGGTCTCCTATCCGATCCCGGATGACGGTCCGGTCGGCCAGATGCTGGCCTCGCTCGGTCGCCATCCCTACCGTCCCGCCCATACCCATTACCTGATCACGGCTCCAGGTTATCAGAAGCTCGTAACCCACACTTTTGTCGGCAACGATCCCTATCTGGAATCCGATACGGTGTTTGGTGTCAAAAACAGCCTGGTCGCGCCTTTCGAGCGTATCGATCGTCCGACGGTCTGGCGCTCCGATTTCGATTTCGTGCTGACGCCGATCTGGAATAAACAATGATCGTTGTCCGCTATGCCGTATGCGACCCCGGCAAGGCGGCCGAACGTTCCCGATTGATCGAGGAACACAAGGCCTATCTGCGCGGCGCGACGATCCGCATCATGCTTTCCGGCCCGTCTGCACCGCCGGCCGAGGGCAGGGCTTCTACCGCCGTCGTAATTGCGGAAGTCGAAACGCTGGCCGAGTTCGAGGCGTTCAGCGCGGGAGATCCCTTCGTTGGCTCCGGCGTGTACACGAGCGTCGATCTATTCGAATGGCGGCCCACTTTCGGAATTCTGCGCGAGAGTTTCCGACCGGCGTTTTAGGCAGGAAGAAAAATGGGCCGGCATGACCGGCCCATCCACAATCAATGTTATTCGGCCGGCGCTGGCACCACAGCCGGGGCACCCTGTCGTCCAAGCCGATCGGCGACCAGCATCGACAGCATCATTTCCACCAGGCCGTTGGCGCCGCCCTTGTCGCCGCCGGCACCGGCGACCTGGATCTGCGGCACGAGCGGCAGCTTGCCGTTTTCGATCGCTTCGGCAAAGCGCATCAGCACCTGCGAGTGGAGCTGATAGTCCGGACCGCCGAAGGCCGCGACCTTCTTCTCGGTCGCCTCGGCTTCCGCCAGACCGACGGCGCGTACCTTCTGGGCATCGGCAAGGCCGGTCGCCTTGATACGCTCGGCATCTGCAAGTGCGATCGCCTTGATCCGGTCGGCTTCGCCGAGGCCGGCCAGGCGCACCTTCTCGGCCTCTGCCTTGGCGGTGACCTGAATGGTTTCGGCCTGCTGGCGGGTGCGGGCGAGCTGCGCCTTGCCTTCGTTCTCGCTGATCTCGATGGTGAGCGCCGACGTCGTGATCTTGGCCTGCTGTTCGGCCAGTGCTTCTTTCTCGCGCAATGTGCGCTCCTGGATCGCCGCCGCTTCCTGCAACTTATAAGTCTCGACCTTCTCGACGGCGATCTGGCGTTCGCGCAGCTGGATGAGGATCTGCTCGATGCTGTTCTGGCCATTACTGGCGCGAGGCGTACCGATCAGCACCTCCTGCAGCTCGAGGCTATACGACGAAAACTTCTCCCGCATTTCGTCACCGGATCTGCGCTGGATTTCGCTGCGTTCCTGCAGCAGTTCGATCAAGGTCTTGGTCTGAGCGATATTCTTGAAGTAGGCCGAGACCATCGGATCGAGTGTCTGTTCGACCAGCCGTTTGATGTCCCCGAAACGCTGCACGACGAGCGGCGCCTTCATATAGTCGATATGCACGACGACCGAGAGTGGCAGCACCGGTTCGAACGCATCCCTGGTGATCAGCGACACTTCTGAAAGGTTTTCGTCCAGCCGGTGCTCGCCGAACTGTTCCTTCGTCCATTTGAGCACGAAGTTTGTGGTCGGCACGATGATGATATTGCCGGCATAGGTGTTGAACGCATATTTGCCCGGCAGAAGCGGCGTCGACCAGACACCGCGTGCGCCCGTCTCGACCAGTTCGCCGTGGCGATAAGACTGACCTGAAATATCCGCGCTTCGCCGGCCGGTATAGGAGACGACGACACCCACCGTGCCGACGTCGATGATCGTCTTTTCCACGAGTTCGACGGTCGCGAAGATGCGGTTGAGGAAATAGCTGCCGTCGGCAAGCACCTGCAATTGCCGGCCGCGATAACCGCCGGCATTGAGAAACTTCTCCGGATCCTGGAAATTATTGTGGAAGTTCGGATCCTTCGGGTTGTTGGCAACGGTCGGCGCGATGATCTCGCCATCCGGCAGCGCCGGACCGTCATGGATGGTGACGATCCCGATCAGGTCCTCGGCGTCGTGGATGAGGACGGGCTCGAAGCCATTCCGCTCAGTGATCAAAGTGGACATGTCGGAAAACAGTCTTTGTTCCGACGCGTTCAGGTTGACTGCATAAGTTGATTGCGCGGTCAACACGATGAACTGCGCGAGATTGATGGCATATGTGCCTTCGCGCAGGATCTTGCGTTGCGGCCCCTTCTGGCCGCCCTTGGTGAGAAAGCTGCGCACATCCTGAAAATCATCGGCATCGATATTCGAGGCCAGCGTCTGGGTCGGCGGCAACGGCTCGCCGTCACGGGCGAAGACATAGCCGATCTGGCCCTGCGGAATGGTCACGAGGTTGGCGCGATGCATCGAATACTGGAACGGCATGAAGAAATGCAGACCGCCGCGCACGACATCCGGCTGAAAGCCGGCCTCGCCATAGAGCGCGATGAAGCCATTGTCGACGGAGCCGCGAAAGCTCCACAGCTTTTCGAGGATGCCGAGCCTGTCGTTGGGGATATAGCGGATTACTCCGCTCCACCGGAACAGCATGGCCAGTATGATGAGGGTCACAGCGATTTCGATCGCCTTCCATCCCATCGGGCTAAGGTATTGGAGGGTTTCCATCTTTTCTCTCGCATAGGCGCACGGGTTCGTCCACCCGATGACCGCCCGGTTGGCGTTGGTTGATATGACGGGGAAATGGCGCGCCTTTTTGCTCGACGCGCTAAGAACCTGTCGAACGCTTAAGGCTGCTGATTGTCAGGGAGAATGACCGCGAGTCCCGCTGGGGGACGGCGGGTCGTGAGTGGTCTCACATCGGTGTTGCCTTGCTAGACATAACGATAGAGGAAGTAAGGACAACAGCTATCGGTGTAAAGATATTCAATGCTGAAATCGGATAAGTACTTCCAGTGATTTTGCTATTTCGAACATTCAATTCAGCTGAATAAATATTGCCGCTTGACTTACATACCGGGCCGTTGAGCCGGGGTCTGGAAAATTGCGTTGGCAGGCCCTCTGCAAGGTCAGGCACGCTCGCTATCCACGTCTTGTCTGCTGTTGGTGTGGCGCATTTCTTGTACAGTCGGGTCGATACACCGATCCCCGCTTATCTAAGCCGCAAGTTTCCGAGATCGGCTGACGGTAGTCCTTTGGCGAGAGCCGTAGCTCGCGTGAGGACGCGGAATGATGTCTGCCGCGGACTCAAAGCCGGCGGATGAGAACGCGTGAGGGTCGGCTTGACATCAGGGCCACTCCGGTCTTTGATGCCGAGCATTCACCAGGGGTGTCCCGGCAAGGGGCTGAGATTCTGCTGAACAATACGGCTTTGCCTGTTGTGGCGCAGTGACCCGTTGAACCTGATCCAGTTCATACTGGCGTAGGGACGGTGCGGACGCTGCGGCTGTCGGGCGGATTTCGCTTTGTTGCTTGAGGCGTCTTTTCATCATTCCAACTCTGGAACTGGGTCTCCAAACGTCAAACCTTGGAGCCTCACCCATGAATATTGTTGCACCCAAGCTTACTCCGGTCGTCACCACCGGCCCGCTTCCGGGCTCGACCAAGATCGCCAAGCCCGGAACGCTCTATCCGGATCTGCGCGTGCCGATGCGCGAAATCAGCCTTCACCCGACCTCGGGCGAACCGCCGGTAACGGTCTATGACTCCTCCGGCCCCTATACCGACCCGACACATACGGTCTCGATCGACGCCGGGCTCCCGCGTTTGCGCGAGAGCTGGATCAGGGCGCGGGGCGACGTCGAAGCCTATGAAGGCCGTGTGGTGAAGCCTGAAGACAATGGTTTTGCCACAGGCGAACGGCTGACGCCGGAATTCCCCCTTCGCAGCACGCCGCTGAAGGCAAAGGCCGGCCGCGCCGTCACCCAGCTCGCCTATGCGCGTGCCGGCATCGTCACGCCGGAAATGGAGTTCATCGCCATCCGCGAAAACCTTGGCCGGCAGGCCACGAAGGAGACGCTCGCTCGCGACGGCGAGAGCTTTGGCGCTGACGTTCCCGATTTCGTGACGGCCGAATTCGTGCGGCAGGAAGTGGCAGCCGGCCGGGCGATCATTCCAGCCAACATCAACCATCCGGAGGCCGAACCGATGATCATCGGCCGGAATTTCCTGGTGAAGATCAACGCCAATATCGGCAACTCGGCCGTTACCTCGTCGATGGCGGAAGAGGTGGAGAAGATGGTCTGGGCAATCCGCTGGGGTGCCGACACGGTCATGGACCTTTCCACCGGCCGCAACATTCACAACATCCGGGAATGGATCATCCGCAATTCGCCGGTTCCGATCGGAACGGTGCCGCTCTACCAGGCGCTGGAAAAGGTGAACGGCATAGCCGAGGATCTCACGTGGGAAGTCTATCGCGATACGCTGATTGAACAGGCCGAGCAGGGGGTCGATTATTTCACCATTCATGCGGGCGTGCGGCTTGCCTATATCCCGCTCACCGTCAATCGTGTCACCGGCATCGTCTCACGCGGCGGTTCGATCATGGCCAAGTGGTGTCTGCATCACCACAAGGAGAGCTTCCTCTATGAGCATTTCGAGGAAATCTGCGACATCTGCCGCGCCTATGACGTATCCTTCTCGCTTGGAGATGGTCTTCGCCCCGGCTCGATCGCCGATGCCAACGACGCCGCGCAATTTGCCGAGCTTGAAACCCTCGGCGAACTGACCAAGATCGCCTGGGCCAGGGATTGCCAGGTGATGATCGAAGGCCCCGGCCACGTGCCGATGCACAAGATCAAGGAGAATATGGACAAGCAGCTCAAGGTCTGCGGCGAGGCTCCCTTCTATACGCTCGGACCGCTGACGACCGATATCGCCCCCGGCTACGATCACATCACCTCCGGCATCGGAGCCGCAATGATCGGCTGGTTCGGAACGGCGATGCTCTGCTACGTCACGCCGAAGGAGCATCTGGGCCTGCCCGACCGCAGCGACGTCAAGACCGGTGTCATCACCTACAAGATTGCCGCGCATGCCGCCGACCTTGCCAAGGGCCATCCGGCCGCCCGCATCCGTGACGATGCACTGTCGCGGGCGCGCTTCGAATTTCGCTGGGAAGACCAGTTCAACCTCTCGCTCGACCCGGATACGGCGCGTTCCTTCCATGACGAGACCCTGCCGAAAGAGGCGCACAAGGTAGCGCATTTCTGTTCGATGTGCGGCCCGAAATTCTGTTCCATGCGCATTTCCCACGACATTCGCGCCGAAGCTCAGAAAGAAGGACTGGAAGCGATGGCTGCCAGGTATCGTGATGGCGGCGATCTCTACATGCCGGTCGCCGAGGCCGCGAAAACGCCTGCCGGAGAATGACGATGCATATTCTCGTCAAGGGGGCCGGCGTTGCCGGCCTCACCGTTGCCTGGCAGCTCTATCGACATGGTTTCCGGGTCAGCGTCGCTGATCAAGCCGACCGGATCGGTGCAGGCGCTTCCGGCTTTGCCGGCGGCATGCTGGCCCCATGGTGCGAAAGGGAAAGCGCGGAGGAGCCGGTCCTGGCGCTCGGCCGTCTTGCCGCCGATTGGTGGGAGGCAGCACTACCCGGCCATATCAATCGTCGGGGAACGCTTGTCGTGGCGGCCGGGCGCGATGCCGGCGAACTCGACCACTTTTGTCGCCGGACAAGCGGATGGGAATGGCTGGACGAGCAGGCGATCGCGGCTCTTGAACCGGATCTCGCCGGCCGCTTCCGCAGGGCATTGTTCTTTCCGCAGGAAGCGCATCTCGATCCACGGCAGGCACTCGCGGGGCTGGCCGCCGGACTTGAAGAAGCCCGCATGCGTCTCACATTCGGCACCACGGGCGATGCTGACCTTGCCCATTACGATCGGGTGATCGACTGCACCGGGGCTGCTCAGATCGGCCTTCTGCCCGGCTTGCGCGGCGTTCGCGGAGAGATGCTCTGCGTCGAAACGAACGAAGTGACTCTCTCTCGCCCCGTTCGCCTGCTGCATCCGCGCCATCCGATCTATATCGTGCCGCGCGAAAGAAATCGTTTCATGATCGGGGCGACGATGATCGAAAGTGACGATACCGGCCCTATCACCGCGCGTTCGCTGATGGAGTTGCTGAATGCCGCCTACACCCTCAATCCTGCCTTCGGCGAGGCACGGGTGACGGAAACCGGCGCAGGCGTGCGGCCGGCTTATCCCGACAATCTGCCGCGTGTGACGCAGGAAGGGCGCACAGTCCATGTCAATGGTCTCTACCGCCACGGTTTTCTACTGGCGCCTGCCATGGCAGGCGAGGTGGCGCGGCTTCTTCTTGGCGAAGGCAATCAACCGGAAAGGAGGGCATCATGACCTTCATCATCAATGGTGAGGAACAGGAGGTCGCGGCCGCGACGCTCGCAGATCTTCTCCTCGCTCTCGACTACGAAGGCGAATGGCTGGCAACCGCAGTCAACGGCGAGCTGGTGCACCGCGAGGACCGCGCCGATTTCAGGCTCGGCGAACGCGACCGCATCGAAATTCTCTCACCCATGCAAGGAGGCTGAGATGCTGAAACTTTATGATGTTGAAGTCCGCTCCCGACTGCTACTCGGGACCGCCCGCTATCCGTCTCCAGCTGTCCTTGCAGAAGCGGTCAAGCGCTCGAAGACCGAGATCGTCACCGTTTCGCTTCGCCGCGAAGCCGTCGGCGGCAAAGCGGGCGGCGCCTTTTTCGATCTGATCCGCGAACTTGGCGTGCGCGTGCTGCCGAATACGGCCGGATGCCACAGCGTGCAGGAGGCCGTGCTGACGGCGAAAATGGCGCGCGACGTCTTCCGCACCGACTGGATCAAGCTCGAAGTCATCGGACATCACGATACGCTGCAGCCTGACGTCTTCGGCCTTGTCGAGGCGGCCCGCATCCTCACTGGCGAGGGCTTTCAGGTCTTCCCCTACACGACCGACGACCTTGTCGTCGCGGAAAGGCTGCTGGAAGCCGGCTGCCGCGTGCTGATGCCCTGGTGCGCGCCGATCGGGTCCGCTCAGGGGCCGCTGAACCCGATGGCGCTGCGATCGTTCCGGGCGCACTTTCCGGATGTGCCGCTGATCATCGATGCCGGCATCGGCCGCCCGTCTCATGCCGCCACCGTCATGGAATATGGTTATGATGCCGTCCTTCTCAACACCGCCGTTGCCGGCGCAGGCGATCCCGCCAGCATTGCCGAGGCCTTCGCGCTTGCCATCGATGCCGGCCGCCTGGCGCATGGGGCCATACCGCTGGAGCCACGCGACGTCGCCGTCCCATCCACTCCCGTCATCGGCAAGGCAGTCTTTTCATGAAGCTAGACCCCTTCT
>NZ_JABDWI010000015.1:0-209096 GCF_019685235.1 Rhizobium sp. NLR8a | reverse complement strand
GCCAAATACGACCTCCTCATCAAAGCCGGCAAGCCGCCGAAGGTCGCCATCACAGCCATCATGCGAAAGATCATCCTGCTGGCAAACGCACTCCTGCGGAAAAACCAAAAATGGACACCAAAAGCCGTTTGATCAAAACGGATACTCTAGCTTTCGCAAAGCTGCCTCATCGCCTGTTCGAGCTCGCTGAGCTGGAACGGCTTTCGCAGCACCGGGAGCGCGCTGGGGCTGCTGCCTTCCGGGGCGCTGCCATACCCCGTTGCATAGAGATAGGGCTTGCCACGTTCATCGAGAAGCTTTGCGACCGGCAGCGAGCTCCGGCCGGCGAGGGAGACGTCGAGAATTGCAGCGTCGAATTCTGCATCCCTGGCGGTTGCGAGCGCCCGTTCCAGATCCGGTGCGCTCGCACAAACCCGATAGCCGAGATCGCTGAGCATGTCCTCGAGCAACATGGCGATCAGCGCATCGTCCTCGACGATGAATATGTCTTTCATGATCCCGTCCACCCATTCCCCTGCCGGGCATGAAGATTTATGTGGACCGCTTGCGAAGCTCGTCAAGACGCCACGCGCGGCGGTGGTAAAACTTGTCACACAAAACACTGCAGCGGTTTTGAAACGCCGATATGTGTAAACATAAAAGTCTAAGGCGCGGCAAGCGAATCTGGAGGATCGCGCCGCGCTTTGGAAACAGCATATTGCCCGGCGAAATTCGATGTGCAAAAGCTGGGATGTCGTTTTCGCGACGGCCGGGAAGGGGTGTGGAATGGATTTGTTGAGTGCCACGGATTGGCTGCGTCACAGGCCGGGCTATACCTATCCGCTGGCCGTTGCCTTCGTCGGCCTGACCTTTCTTCTGAGACTTGCCGCCAGTGATTATCTCTCCGGGTTTCCCTTCCTGAGCTTCCTTCCGGCGGTCTTGCTCGCAAGTTTCATGGGCGGCGCCGGGCCGGGCCTCGTGGC
The DNA here is from genome assembly GCF_019685235.1 of Rhizobium sp. NLR8a. Classification (NCBI taxonomy): domain Bacteria; kingdom Pseudomonadati; phylum Pseudomonadota; class Alphaproteobacteria; order Hyphomicrobiales; family Rhizobiaceae; genus Rhizobium; species Rhizobium sp. NLR8a. The sequence goes on along the minus strand of NZ_JABDWI010000015.1, from coordinate 208,134 downwards.
GGCCATGCTCGCCGGTTTCCTCGTCCAGCAGTTTTTCGTCGAACCGGACGATGCCTTCTGGCCGGTGAGCGCCGGCCAATGGATCGGACTTGCGACCTTTCTCATCAATGCGGTGATCATCATTGGCCTGATGGAGACGATTATTGTCGCCCATGGCAGGCAAAGTCGCCTCCGTAGCGAACTCAACAGCTTCAACGCGCGCCTTGAAGAAACGGTGGTGCAGCGCACTGCCGAACTCAGGCATGAGATGGAAGAGAATGCCGCCGCCCAGGCGCAGGTGCGACAATTGCAGAAGATGGAGACGATCGGTCAGCTCACTGGCGGCGTCGCCCATGATTTCAACAATATGCTGGCGATCATCATCGGCAATCTCGATCTCGCCCAGCGGCGGATGACCGGACATGAGGATCCCCGCCTGCTGAACTCCCTTCAGAATGCCAGAGACGGAGCCCAGCGGGCCGCGGTATTGACCGCACGGCTTCTGGCCTTCTCTCGCCAGCAGCCGCTGGCCCCCGAGGTGATTGATGTCAACAAGCTGGTCGGCGGCATGTCGGAGTTGCTGCGGCGCACGCTCGGCGAACATATCCGGATCGAGACCGTGCTTGCCGGTGGCCTCTGGCCGACCTTCGCCGATCTCAGCCAACTCGAAAACGCCATGCTGAACCTTTCCGTCAATGCGCGCGACGCCATGCCCGGCGGCGGTCATCTGACGATCGAGACCGCCAATACCGAACTTGACGAGCGATATTCGCGTATGCATTCGGAGGTCGAGGCGGGCCAATATGTGATGATCAGCATCACCGACACTGGCACCGGCATGTCGCCCGATGTAATCGACCGCGCCTTCGAGCCGTTTTACACCACCAAAGGACCCGGCAAGGGAACCGGTCTCGGGCTGAGCCAAGTCTACGGCTACATCAAACAGAGCGGCGGCCACATCAAGATCTATTCGGAGATCGACCGGGGAACGACGGTGAAGATTTATTTGCCGCGTCATGTCGGCAAGGCGGATGCCCGCCTGGCCGCCGCCGGCGCCCAGCCAATTCCCCAGGGAAGTGTCAACGATACTATCCTGGTAGTGGAGGACGACGAGCATGTCCGCACCATGACCGCCGAAAGCCTCCACGAACTCGGCTACAGCGTTTTGCAGGCGGCAAGTGGCGTGGAGGCGCTTCTCCTTTTGGAGGAGAATCCCGGCGTCGACCTGATCTTCACCGATATCGTTATGCCGCAGATGAGCGGACGTCAGCTTGCTGATGCCGTTCAAGAAAAATGGCCGGCGATCCGGGTCCTTTACACCACCGGTTACACGCGCAATGCCATTGTCCACAATGGCGTGCTCGACCATGGCGTTTCGCTGCTCGCCAAGCCATTCAGCCTGGAGCAACTCGCCCACAAGATCCGTGAACTCTTGAACGTGCCAGTCAACGCGGGAGATGAGGGGACGTGAAGTCGTGCAGGACTGCGCGTCTCCAGCCCCCAATCCCCTACTCGAGAATCTGGATCACGCGATGCGTCTTCGGCTCGACGATCACGCGCCGCTCGTTGACGACCGTATAGGCATAGCCATCGGCATTGGGCACGGTATGGACTTCAACGGTATCCGGCAGCGTCGCGCCAACGGTGATTTCGCCGTCATAGACGACGGATGGTGTGTTTTGCTCCATGACATAGGTGCGCACCTCCCCGGGCAGGACGACGGAGCCGGTTGGTGCCGGATCGGTGACAACCACGGTGCTCTGTGCGAAGGCGGCCGAGCAGATGGTCAGCATGGCGGCCGTAGCCAGCATGATCTTGCGCATGGGGTGTTCTCCTTTTTGAACTCTAGACCTCAGGGCAACGCCGGCCATACGGCATGGTTCCGCAACCGCCTTGATGTCCTGGCAGGGGCCAGCGCGCCGATTGTTTGTTGCTAAAGTGGTTTGTGCACCATACGGTTGAACCGTCCGAATCACGTTCAACGCGAGTCGTCTGGTGGCATCAGGGTCGGGCTCTTTACTCTTCGTTAACCATGTCGGCGATTTATGTCAGGCGAGCGGTCGGATGGCCGTTGATTCGACGGTCCGTCGCGTTTCGGTCTGCGAACGGATATCTGGAAAGACCATTACGGCGGCTCGAGACATGCGCTTGGGGAAGACGATATCGCTGTTGGCCGTGGCGGGTCTGATGGCCGGCTGCACGTCGACAGGCGGTGTGCGACAGCTTTCCGGACCGGAGACGGTGGCGCCTGAAAAGGCGCTGGTCCTGCCGCCGCCGGGCGGCCCGTCGATTGTCAGCGTCGTCGAGCGCAAGCGCGGCAATGGCGTCGAGCAGGCGATCTCGCTGTTCACCTCCTCTTCAGTAGCCGGCCAGAATTTTATCAAAGCTGAGTTCTTTGGCGCTTCCGGGAGAAATCCCGGGATGGGCAATGCCAGCTTCAGCATGATCAACGAGAGCGGCATTGCCCGCGAGGTAGCCCGTTCGGCTCCCGGCGTGCCGATGGCGACATCGGCGACCTTCCTGCAGAACACTTATGGCCCCTTCGGCTATGCCTCCGGCCGCAGCCGCGCCGGCGATACCTGCATTTATGCCTGGCAGCAGATCCGCTCGAGCGCGGCCGCCAATACCCAGGCGCGCAATTTCGGCATGATCCAGCTGCGCGTGCGCCTCTGTGACGCCCGCGCGACCGAGCGCCAGCTGCTCGGCGTCGTCTACGGCTATACCATCACCGGCACCTTCGACGGTCCGACCTGGAATCCGTACGGTAACCCGCCGCCCACCAGCGCGGCGCTCGGTCGTACCGGTGAACCGATCTACCCCGATGAGGGCGGATATCGCGCCAGCCCGATGCCGATCGGCTATGAGCCGGCGCCTGCCGTAGTCCGCCTGCCGCGGACAGCTCCGGTTCGCAGCGCCCCAAGCCAGCAACCGGCGCAGGGCGCTGCGCGCTTGCCCGCGCCCATCGGGCCGCACGTGCCGCTGCCGAGCGAGGCCCCACAGACGAACGCAGCGCCGGATCCGGCCGCGCCGCTGGAACAATCGGCAAGAGCAATCGGCGTCACCGTGCCCTCGCCGGACTGCATAGGCGACGCGGCCATGACGGCCGTCTGCCGGAGATAACGAGAATGCCAGCGGCCGAACGGTGCCCGGTGGAGCAATTTCGAAGGAACGTCGATGCGCAAAGCCCGCAGTGTCTTCATATGGGCCGTTGTTTCGCTCTGTATGATCGTGCTGATCACTCTGCCGGTTAATCTGCAGACTCAGCTCATCACCAGCATCACGGTCGTCACGGTGATGGCGCTGATTAAAATTCTGAAGGGCGAGGGGACATGGCGCCTGGTGGCGCTGGCCTTCGGCACGTCGATCGTGCTGCGCTACGTCTATTGGCGCACCACGAATACGCTGCCGCCGCTGAATCAGCCTGAGAATTTCATTCCCGGCTTGCTGCTCTACCTTGCCGAAATGTACAGCGTCGCGATGCTGGCGCTCAGCCTTTTCATCGTTGCCACGCCGCTCCCGCCGCGCCCGTCGCGTGCCGCCAATCCCGGTCGCTTGCCGCATGTCGATGTCTTCGTTCCCACCTATAACGAGGATGCCGGCCTTCTCGGAAACACGCTGGCTGCCGCCAAGGCGATGGACTATCCGGCCGACAAGCTGCATGTCTGGCTGCTCGACGACGGCGGCACCCTGCAGAAGCGCAATTCCGGCAAGTTGCTCGAGGCGCAGGCGGCGGCGGCCCGCCATATCGAGCTGAAGCAGCTCTGCCAGGATCTTGACGTCACCTATCTCACGCGCGACCGCAACGAGCATGCCAAGGCCGGCAATCTCAACAATGGTATGAAACATTCGACCGGCGAACTCATCGCCGTCTTCGACGCGGACCACGCGCCGGCCCGCGACTTCCTGATCGAGACCGTCGGCTATTTCGAAGACGACCCGAAGCTCTTTCTCGTCCAGACCCCGCATTTCTTCATCAATCCCGATCCGCTCGAACGCAATCTGCGCACTTTCGAAAAGATGCCGAGCGAGAATGAGATGTTCTACGGCATCATCCAGCGCGGCCTCGACAAATGGAATGCCGCCTTCTTCTGCGGTTCGGCCGCGGTTTTGAGCCGCAAGGCGCTCGAATCCCAGAACGGCTTTTCGGGCATTAGCATTACCGAGGATTGCGAGACGGCGCTGGCTCTCCATGGCAGCGGCTGGAACAGCATCTATGTCGACAAGCCGCTGATCGCCGGGCTGCAACCGGCCACCTTTGCAAGCTTCATCGGCCAGCGCAGCCGCTGGGCGCAGGGCATGATGCAGATCCTGCGCTTCCGCTTCCCGCTGTTCAAGCGCGGCCTGTCGATCCCGCAGCGCCTGTGCTATATGTCATCCACGCTTTTCTGGCTCTTTCCGTTCCCGCGCACGATCTTCCTGTTTGCGCCGCTCTTCTACCTGTTCTTCGATCTGGAAATCTTCACGGCCTCCGGCGGTGAATTCCTTGCCTATACGCTTGCCTATATGCTCGTGAATCTGATGATGCAGAACTACCTCTACGGATCCTTCCGCTGGCCCTGGATTTCCGAGCTTTACGAATATGTCCAGACGGTGCATCTGCTGCCGGCCGTCGTCTCGGTGATGCTCAATCCGAGGAAGCCGACCTTCAAGGTTACCGCCAAGGACGAATCGATCGCCGTCAGCCGCCTGTCGGAGATCAGCCGTCCCTTCTTCGTGATCTTTGCGGTGCAGATCATCGCGCTGATCATCACCTTCTACAGGATTTATGCCGAGCCCTATAAGGCCGACGTCACGCTTGTCGTCGGCGCGTGGAACATCATCAATCTGATCATGGCCGGCTGTGCGCTTGGTGTCGTGTCGGAACGCGGCGAGCGCGCTTTGTCCCGCCGCGTCCGCGTCAACCGGCGCTGCGAGTTTTACGCCAACGGCAAGTGGTATGCCGCCTCGATCGAGGACGTCTCCGTCCACGGTGCAAGGCTGCATATCTTCAACAAGCATCTCGATGAGCTGCTCGTCGGCGCCCCCGGCGAGATGCGCTTCCGGCCCTATAGCGGCGCAGATCTGGAAACCCTGCCGCTGATCGTCCGCAACATCGAGCCATCAGGCGATATCAGCAATGTCGGCTGTCAATACGTGCCGAAAAGCGCGCTTGATCATCGCCTCATCGCCGATCTGATGTTTGCCAATTCCGATCAGTGGACCCAGTTCCAGGAATCGCGCCGCCGCAATCCGGGCCTCATTCGCGGTACCATCTGGTTTCTCGGCCTGTCGCTCTATCAGACCAGCCGCGGCCTGGTTTACCTCTTCCGCAGCATGCGGCCGGAGCGGGAGGCGCAGCAGCGGGCGGCAAAGGTCAATGCCGGATGAGAAAGATCGTCGCCGCCGCGCTTCTCCTGTTGCATGCCCCCGCTGTCACCCAGGCGCAGACGGCGCCCTTCGATATGTCCGGCGAGCGGCCGCCCGGTGGGTCCACCGCCCCGAGATTGACGCCGCCCGCTCCGCCCGCAGCGGCGGCGCCGGTACCTGTCACGCCACCCATTTCCGTAACGCCCGCGCCCGTTCCCGCGCCGATCACTGCCGTGCCGCAGCCGGCGACGCCGGCGCCTCAGCCTGGCGCGGCGGCGAATGCCGCTTCGCAGCCGCGCCACCGCGATAGCAGGCGTTATCTTGTGCCCTTTTCGAAATTCAGCCTCAGCGGCGAATTTGACCGCCGGTCATGGTCTGTCTATCTGACGCCCGAGCAGGCGGCCGCCAAGGCAAGTTTCACCTTCGCTTACCAGAATTCGATCGTCGTCGCGCCTGAAGCTTCCGCGCTAACCGTCTATCTCAACAATCGTCCGATCGGCCAGCAGCGGGTCGGCTCGGCGGACGGCTCTTCCGCCGTCACTTTCGAGGTTCCCTCCGGCCTGCTGCAGCCGGGCGCCAATCTCGTGACCTTCCAGGCAGAGCAACGCCATCGCACCGATTGCAGCATCCAGTCCACCTATGAATTATGGTCGAATATCGATCCGGCCGGAACCTTTCTGAGCTTTGCCGGCGGGAATGCCGCGGAGCTTTCGAGTGCCGACGCGATCCGCGCCATCGGCGTCGATGGCGCCGGCAGGACAGAGTTCGATATCGTCGTCCCGGCGCTGGAGCAGCCGGGGACGACCAAGCCATTGTTGCGGCTGGCACAGGGTTTGTCGGTGCTGAGCAGCATGCCGAACCAAATATTTGCCTTCAACACCGCCTCCCTTGCAGCCGCCGGTCCTGGCAAGCTCGGGGTCCTCGTCGGGACCGCCGCGGAGCTGCGGCCGTTCTTTCCCAGCCTGCCGCCCGGCGCCGAAAGCGCGCCGCTGGCCGCTTTCGTGATCGATCCGCGCAGCGGTTCGCCGGTGCTGCTGATCAGCGGTCCTTCCTGGCAAGCGGTTTCCTCGGCGATCGATACCATTGTGTCGCCAACGGACAGGTCCGCAGATGTCCGCCGCGATGCACTGACCACCGAGCGCTGGAGCGCGCCGAATGCGCCGCTGGTTTTTTCCGACACCAGCATCGCCCTCTCCCAACTCGGCGTGAAGACCACGGAATTTTCCGGCCGGCGGTTGCGCGCCAGTTTCAATGTCGCCGTGCCGGCCGACTTCTATGCCAATGCCTATGGCGAGGCGAAGGTGCTGCTCGATGCCGCCTATACCGACAATGTGCTGCCCGGCAGCCATATCGATATCTACGTCAACGACAACATCGCCTCCACCGTACCGCTTACCTCGACCACCGGCGGCATTCTCCGTCATCTGCCGATCCGCGTGACGATGCGCCACTTCAAACCCGGCCTCAATACGATTGGGATCGAGACGATCCTGATGACGAAAAACGATACAGCTTGCGCTCCCGGTGCTACCGCCGGCGCCAGTCCCCGTTTTGCCCTGTTCGACACGTCCGAAGTGCACATTCCGGATTTTGCCCGCGTCGGGCAGCGTCCGAACCTGGCCGCCATGTCCGGCACGGCTTATCCCTACAGCCGGGCGACGGAGCCGACGCCGCTGTTCATCGATCGCGTCGATGCCGATACGCTTTCGGCCGCCGCTACGCTCCTTGGTCAGATGGCGGTAATGGCCGGTCATCCGATCGCCGTCGAAACCGTGGCTTCGCCGAATACGATCGGCGATCGGGACGCCATCTTTATCGGCTCGATTTCGCAGATGCCGGCAACCGCGCTGACGCAGGCCAACATCTCGGCGGCGAGCCAAGCCTCATGGCGTCCGGTCGCCGACCCGCAGCCAGGCGTCGTCGATACCGGCACGGCCTTCGAGGAGTGGAATTCCAAGGTGGGCGGCGGTATCTTGCGCAGCCGCATCACTGCCTTCCGTGAATGGCTGGGGCGCAATTTCGATATCACCCGCAGTTCGCTGCAGTTCATCCCCGTCGCCGAGAAGGTCTTCACCCCGTCCAACGCCGACACCCTCATGATTGCGCAGGGCTCCAGCCCCCTGGGAGAGGGTTCGTGGACCGTGGTGGCAGCACCCTCGGCGAAGGATCTGCGCGAAGGGCTCGAGGTGCTGACCGGTCAGCTGAACTGGCCGCAGATGTCCGGGCATATCACCACCTATTCGAGCAAGACGGGCAAGATCGATACCGTGCCCGTCACCCGCTTCGATTTCGTCGCGTCCACGCCTTGGTCGATCGCCAATTACCGCTTGATCGCCGCAAACTGGTTGTCGACGAACATCCTCTCCTATGCTTCGCTGCTCGTCGTCTTCGTGCTGCTGATCGGCGTCGCTACCTCGCGCATGCTAAAAACGCTGGGTCGGTCCAAATGAGGTGGTGGTGCGTGCTTCTGCTTGCGGCGACGACTGCGTTCGCCCCCGCAGGCCCGTCCGCCGCCGCACAGCAGGCGATGATCAATGCCGATGCGTGGTCCGCCTACAAGGCGAAGTTTCTCGATGCGAGCGGCCGGATCATCGATAACGGCAACAGCAATATCAGCCACAGCGAAGGGCAGGGCTACGGCATGCTGCTCGCTTATCTCTCGGCAAGCCCCGCGGATTTCGAGCAGATCTGGTATTTTACCCGCACCGAGTTGCTGTTGCGCGACGATGGCCTGGCCGTCTGGAAATGGGATCCCAACGTCAAGCCGCACGTGACCGATACCAATAATGCCTCGGATGGCGACATATTGATCGCCTATGCTCTGGCGCTTGCCGGCACCGCATGGAAGCGCAACGACTATATCCTCGCCGCCTCTCGCATGGCGCAGGCGCTGCTTGCCGAAGCCGTCGTCCGCTCGGCGGGCCGGACCCTGCTGATGCCGGGCAGCGCAGGTTTTGGAGCCGCCGATCGTGACGACGGTCCTGTCGTCAATCCTTCCTACTGGATTTACGAGGCAATGCCTGTCATGGCGGCGCTTGCTCCCTCCGATGCCTGGAAAGAGCTGTCGGACGATGGCGTAGCGCTGTTGAAGACGATGCAGTTCGGTCCGCGCAAGCTTCCTGCCGAATGGGTCAGTCTCAGTGGCCCACCGCGACCGGCAGAGGGTTTCGATGCCGAATTTGCCTATAATGCCCTTCGCATCCCGCTCTATCTCGCGCGCGGCGGCATCACGGATAAGGCGCTGTTGAACCGCCTGCGAACGGGGATGTCGCAGAATGGCGTTCCGGCCACCATCGATCTGACCACAGGCCGGCCGAAGACCGTGTTGCTGGACCCGGGTTATAGAATTGTTAACGATGTTGTGGCCTGTGTAGTCGACGGGACCAGGCTGCCGGTCTCGGCTCTGCAATTCGCACCCACACTCTATTTTCCGTCCACGCTTCAATTGCTGGGGCTGGCCTATATCGGGGAGAAGCATCCGGAGTGTCTGTGAAATCTTCTCTCGTGGCGATTTCAGCGGCAGTCGTGGTGGCGACCCTCATCACCGGGCTGAAGGATCGTGGCGCCCTGCAGCAAAATTTAGGCCTCGGCTCTGCAGCCAGGCCGGCGCCGGAGCTGCTGCTGATGGGTCGCATCAAGCCGGACGACGCTCCCGCGGGCAATTCCGAATTCAATGCCGAGACCGTCGCCGACAAGATCGAAGCGATCACTTCGTCGCCGCCACCGGCACCGGGCAGCGGTGAGCCAGCACCACAACCCGACGTCCCCCGGACAGCTGCAGAGCCGACTCCGGTCGCACCGCCGATCGTCTCCAATCCGCCAGCGCCTCAACGGGCCGCCGCGTCCGCGCCGCCTGCCGTCGATGAAAGCGCGCTTCGCTATTTTGCCAGCCGCGGCGACAAAGTGCGCCTGCAGGCTGAAATCTCCCGCCTTCAGGCGCTTTATCCAAACTGGGTTCCGCCGGCCGATCCGCTTGCCGTGCCGCAAAACGGCGACAAGCAGCTCGAGGCTATGTGGAAGCTTTATTCCGATGGCCGCTATGCGGAGTTGCGCAAAGCGATCGCCGACCGCCAGGCTGCCGACGCCGGGTGGCAGCCACCGGCCGATCTGCTCGAGCGGCTTGGTGTCGCCGAAGCCCGCTCTCGCCTCATCAATGCTTCGGACCTCAAGCAATATGCGACCGTGGTCGAAATCGCCGCCGCGACGCCGAGCCTGCTCACCTGCAGCGAGGTCGACGTGCTCTGGCGTGTCGCCGAGGCCTTCATCCGGACGGAGAGGCCGCAGCGCGGGCAGGATGCTTATGCCTATATCCTGAAGAACTGCACCGACGCTGCCGAACGGCAGGCGACGGTCGAAAAAGCCTCGACGCTGCTTGACTACCAGCCGATGCAGGCGCTGCTGGCGCTGGAAGAGCCAGCTGTCGACGGCAGCAGGGAATTCGATGCAATTCGTGATAATCTTGCCCGACGCTTCGTCGCTGAAAGCAATGACGATCCGAAGCTCGCCATCGCGCCGAATTATATCGCTCACCTCGAAAAGCTCGCCGAAAGCCAGGGGCTGGCCTCCGATGCGCTGCTGCTCGGCTGGCACCAGCTTCGCCGCAACAATCCTGCCGATGCCGAAAAGTGGTTTCGTGCCGCCCGCGACAGGGAGGATACGGCGGCCGCCTCGCAGGGGTTGGCGCTGGCGCTGATCGCCCGCAAGGCGCCTCAGGAAGCCGAGGACGTGATGTTCCGCTGGCGCGCCGTTTCCGATGATGCGACCGCGACCTATCTTGCCGCTACCGCCAATCTGATGGCGCTGCAGCCGCCGGCCGATCTCAGCGAGGACGTGCTTCATCGGATCGCAGCCGAGGTCATCGCCCGGAAATATGTGCCGACGGCGCAGCAGTTCGGCTGGTATGCCCGTTCTCTCAACCAGTTCCAGACTGCCGCGCGCTGGTTCGAAACCGCGCTTGCCTGGAAACCGGATGACGAACCGTCCGCCTATGGCCTTGCCGTCACGCGTGAGCAGCTGAACGACCGCAAGGGTGTCCTCGACCTCCAGCGCGGCTGGGCCGGCCGGTCGGCGCGCATCGCCAATCTTCAGGACACTTCCTTGTCGGTATCGAGCGCCGATACGCAGTCCGCGAAGGCGCCGCTCGCGCCGCAGCAGCCGGACCAGCCGGTAGAGACGCCGCAGCGTTCGGCCGCTTCCATGGCGCCGCTTCCGGCCGAGCCGGAAGCTATGCAGCAGCCGGAACCGGAAGTCGCCATCCGCGCCGCAAGGCCGGCGATGCAGACGGTGACTGTCAAGCGCGGTCCGCGCCAGGCGCGGGACTGCTCGACGACCATCGACGCATCACGACTCGGGCCCGGCGAGGCGCTGTCGCGCGGCTGGTGCCTGATGGATATTAACCGGCCGATGGAGGCGGTCTCGGCGTTCGAGACGGCGTTGCAGAGCCCGGTCCGCAAGATCCGCGAAGACGCAGCCTATGGTCAGAGCCTCGCCTATCTGCGCGCCGGTCTTTCCGGCAATGCTGCCGTTGCGGCAACCAAGGCGCCGCAGAGCCGCCAGCGCGCTGCCGAACTGCAGGTGGCGATCCTCGCTGATCGCGCCTTGTCGGCCTTCGACGCGGGGCGTTACCGTGAAACCCTCATCTATCTCGATCAGCGCGCCCAGCTGCAGCAGGAGCGGATCGATCTGATGGTTCTGCGCGGCTACTGCTATCTCAATCTGAAAATGTACGATGACGCGATGCGAATCTTCGAAGCCGCCGCTGCGACCGGCAATCGCGACGCCGCACGTGGTCTGGCCGATGTTCGCAACGTCACGCATCCTGATGTCAACGACTGACGTTGACGCCGTCGCTGCTCTCGGCTACTCGCCTGCCGGAGAGGCCCCCACTGCCTCGTGCTCGCAAGGAAACACCCGTGCCCGGTCACCACGACGTCCTCGACAGATCCTATGACGCCTTCCTCTTCGATATGGACGGAACGCTGCTGAATTCCATTGCCGTCGTCGAGCGCGTCTGGAGCGAATGGGCAAGACGCCACGGCTTTGAGCCGGAAGTTTTCCTGAAAACGATCCACGGCATCCGTGCCTCCGACGTGATCCGCGGCCTCGGCTTGCCCGATGTCGATCCGGTGCACGAGGCGGATCTGCTGCTGGCCGAGGAGATGGAGGACGTCTCCGGCATCGTCGAAATCCCCGATGCCGTCCGCTTCCTCAACGCCATCCCCGACGGCAGATGGGCGATCGTCACCTCGGCGCCGATCGAACTCGCCGAGCGCCGCATGGCAGCGGCCGGCATCCCGATGCCGAAGGTGATCGTCAGCGGCGAAACGGTCAAATCGGGCAAGCCGAGCCCCGAGGGTTATCTGCTCGGTGCAAGCCGCCTCGGGGTCGACCCCGCGAACTGCCTGGTCTTCGAAGATGCCGTTGCCGGCATTCTTGCCGGGGAGGCCGCCGGCGCCGACGTCACCGTCATCACCGACACCCACGCCACGCTTTTCGAAACCCCGCATTTTTCGATTGCCAATTATCGGGCGTGGCAGCCTCGCCAGACCGCCGAAGGTCGGCTGAAGGTCGCCGCGATCTGATCGTTGCAAGCGAACTGCTTGCTTTTTGTCGGATGCAGGTTTTTTCTGCTTGCATTGCACGCGCCGAAAAACTAAACGATGCAAGCCGTTTCGGCAGGTCGGGGCGTAGCGCAGCCCGGTAGCGCACTTGACTGGGGGTCAAGGGGTCGCTGGTTCGAGTCCAGTCGCCCCGACCATTTAACTCCTTGAAGACCCTAGTCACAACATCACGTTAACGGTGAGTGCAGCGCGTGCCTGGCTGCGGTAGAGAACGGGTTGTCAGTGCGGTTTTTGCGCGATTGCGATCATCGATTTTGCCAGAAGCGGAATTCTCCCGACATATTCGAAGTCGACGTCTTCGAAACCTGTGTCGAGCAGCAGCGTGCTGAGCGTCCCCGGGGACCAGAATTTGATGTGGCCGTGCTCCTTGAGCGGCATGAAATGATCATCCATCTTTCCGCTTACCGCCAAAGCCAGATTTTTCCAGTAACCGTGAAAAGGCGTCGATACGACCGCGATGCCCCCCGGTTTCACCAGATCGTACATGGTCGCCGAGAAAGCCTTCGGGTCGTAAACATGCTCCACGACCTCTATGCTGATCACCGCATCGAAGGTCCCGTAGCGGCTGGAAAGATCGTCGTAGCCGGAACCGATTTCCAGCGGAAGACCGGGATGGACCGCTTTCGCTTTCGCAATGCCGTCCTCCGACGGATCGACGCCGACGACATCGTAGCCTTTCTCCACAAGCACCGAGGCAGCGCCGCCGGTGCCGCAGCCGAGATCAAAGACCGCCGTTTCGTTTGCCTCGTGGAAACTATTTTCAAGAACGTCGACAACGGCCGGCAGGATATAGGAATGAGCGGTCGTCGGCTTAGCGTGAACATAGGTAGTAGCATCCAGTTCAATAGACATTTTACCTCCTGAAAAAATTGAACGCGCCGAGGCAATGGTACGGCGGACTTTGACGCCAGTGTGGTGCCGTTATGGTAATAAGGTGATCACGCCGGTCGGCATTCGCCGCTATCCTCCGATGCCCAACGGCCGAACCGCTTTAATATCCTCTTCACCACGACGCGATTGAGGGTCATGCTCGCGCCGGGAATATCCCGAAGCTAATTGACAGGGTGGCGCGAAGATGCTGAAAACGGCCGGACTTCGGGTCTATGCCATTGGGCAGAGTAAATGATCAGTGTATCGAATTCGATTTTGACCATTTGAAGTAAATTATCCAATGAAGTACTCTCTTAACGGGAGTGCTTGGAAAATATTTATTCTCGTCCATTTTGGGGGTCCATCAATAATATGGACTGATATTTGTATATTTTGTTAAGGATATACAGAATTTTACGCTGGATAGTCTGCTTTTAAATTTCAGAGAACCTTTTGGTGCTTCGCATTTTTGCGAATATGTGTAGATTAGGATTGTTCCTCTCAGTGATGGCCTGGTGCGAGCGCATGGCGGATATGAACCAGAACCTAACTTGCAGGCAGGCCCTTGCCGATGCTTTCCAAGCTCTGTCGGACGAGGCGGTCAAGGCCGGCTGGCCAGAGGGCGACGTTGCCCTCGCGCTTGCCGAACTTGCCGAGGAACGAGTGATCGAGCTGACCGCCAAGGTGATCATGGAAGGCTTCATCGATCCGCCGTTCATCGCCGCTGGAGGCCGCCGCAACGGCTGAAGAATGTTGCGGTAACGCCAGATCAGGATGAAGCCGAACGGCGAATCTGAAAAATCGCAACACGCCTGAGCCGGTTCGGATCCCTGCTGCAAAATGCGCCAGACGCGCGGAAGAAATTTTATTCCGCAGGAGTTTGCGCAGTTGCTAAAGTTCGGACCCTCACGCATAATAACTTCATTGCCGGTTGCGGAGGGCGGCCGGCGATGCAAGCGTGTAGGCGTTTGCCCTCGGAGGGAAGTGCGGCGTGATGTTACGGTCATCAATTCATCCGCATGATTTACCGCTCTTTTCGGAAGATCTCGATCTGCTTTCCCAAGTGCTCGACAAGGTCTGCGACGAACGCGGCCTGGTCAGAACGACGCCGGAAGCCGAGAGGATCGGTGCGGTTATCATTCAGCTTTACAGACAGGGCGTGAGAGACGGCGGCAAACTCGCTGACCTTGCCAAGGCCTATCTCTGACCCGTGGTTCCCGCGATAAAGGATCAGACAGCGAGACGCGACGGACCAATCTGGTCAGTCGTCATTGGCGGCATTGAGATTTTCCGGCCGGATGCCGTCATCGGTTGATGTGCGTGCCCGCAACCGGATGCCGGGGCCGCCTTCATCCTGATTGCCGCTCGACAGGAAGATGATGCCGTGCGCTTCGAGAGTGCTGCGCACGTCGAACAACGCATGCGGCTCACCCTCAAACTCGCCCTTTTCCAAAGCCGTCACGATCTCGACCGGCAGGCCGCTTGCGGCGGCGAGCTCTTCGATGCTCATTCCGATCATGGCGCGCGCGCCGCGTATCTGCGTTGCTGTGATCATGACGCAAAATCTAGCGCATTTGCCGCGCTTCGCAAGTGGCGCAGCGGCTGATTGCGAGCTGCTGCGATCTTCAAGCGTCCTGCAATTTTACACCGAACAGATCGTCATGCATGCGCTCGACGGCGATACCCATGCCTCCCATGAGAGCGGCGCGGTTGCCGAATCGGCTGATCTCGATGCGCGGCGGGTAAGGGGTGCAACGCGGCAGAAAAGCGCGGATGGCGTTTACGAGCTCCGGCCTTGCACCGATACTGCCGCCGGTGATCACCAGTTCCGGGTCGAGAGTTGCTCCGATGGTGGCAATAGCGATCGCCACCAGCCTCGCCGTCTCTTCGATTGCGGCGATGGCGCTCGTTTCGCCTGCATTGAACGCAGCGAAGAGGTCGGCCACGGTAGAGGCGTTGCGCCCGCCGAAACCGGTATAGCGCCGCAGCATGGCGACGCTGCCGACCGCGCTCTCGAAGGTTCCCAGTGTAAAACCGCCTGGATCGAAAGCATCGCCGCCGAGTGGAAGATAGGCGATTTCGCCGGCCGCGCCGCGGGCACCGCGCAACAGCGCGCCATTGGCGATAATGCCCATGCCAACGCCCGTCCCAAGCGCCACGAAAGCGAAATTGCCGACCTCGATGCCGTGACCCCGCCATCTCTCCCCTTGCGCGGCGAGGTTGACGTCATTTTCAATGATCACCGGTATGCCCATCTTGTCGCTGAACGCTTGCCGCAGATCCATTGCGTCCACGCCGGGAATGTTCGGCGCGACGTTGATATGTCCGGTAGCCGGATCGAGGACGCCGGGACTGCCGAGAACGACGAGACGCAGCTTGTCGGCAGTCGTCCCCGCCGTAAGCGCGAGTTGAGTGATCAGGTCGCTGAACTGGTTGACGAGATGCGGTCCGCCGCGTGGGTCAGTGGGCACTTTGGTTTCCGCAACGACGTTACCCAACAGATCGCAGATAGCCGCAGCGATCTTGGTGCCTCCGAGATCGATGGAGACAGCCAGGCCCGCTCTTGCGTTGATTTCATAGATGATCGCATTCCGGCCCGGACGACCATCGGTCTGCCCGACAGCTTTCAGCCACCCATCATCCTCAAGATCGCGCACGACATCGGAAATCGTCTGTTTCGACAAGCCTGTCAGCTTGGCAATATCGGCGCGAGAGATCTTCCCCTTGGCTAACACGGTCCGGATCACCGTATTGGTCGAGATTTTTCGTGCGATGGGAGTCTGTACGATAGACGACGTCGTTGCCATCCGGCTGCGCGTTCCAATTAGTTCGAGGCGTATCCCTAATGTAAGGTCGGTCCGGTTCTCAACCATCGCGAAATGATGGGTTTAGTGCTCAATCCCCATCTCCGTAGCCCAGTTCAGTACACGGAAGCCGACAATTTGTCTACGTCCTTGACAAGAGAGGAGCCGCCTGTAGGCTGGGATCAACGCGTAGTCAAATGCGCGATTGAAACAGGGTCGAGGACAAGTATGCACCGTACATATTGTCTGGGTCGGCGCGTACGCGCCAAGATCGCCCAAAGAGGAACCGGCTCAGGCTGGTTCAGCTGTTTCTTCGTTTCGCATTCTGCAGGTTCCTCAATGCGGCTGTCGGGGACCTGTCTATGATTAAGCCCTCGACCAACGGGCAGCTTTCAGCCGACGCCGGTGTCTTGCTGCCTATAATGGCGCCACGCCTCCAGGCGGATGTTCATCCGGACGGATATGCCGATCTTGCCCTTTGGGGTGCCGGCAGCCTGGGGCGTGTGCGGTTTTCTCCGATCGCCGGCCCCTATAGCTACGCTCCGAACCGACTCGTCTCGAAACAGGGCGGCGTTTTCGTCGCGCAGTCGCTGCCGGTGATGCTGATCAATGGAGTGAGCCTGCAGGGCGTCTATCCAGCGCGCCGTTGCGCCTGGTGGCACGAGCCGGATGGGCGAGACGCGAAAGCGAAGGTGTTCCGCAGCGGTCATCGGAAGATTTTCGAAATGGGCTGGGGCGTCCTTATCGTGGAAGCTCGAGATGCCGATCTGCGGATTGCCTGCGGCGCCTCGAGAGACGAAGCCGAGAGAGCGCTCGATCTCAGCAGTGAAGCCATTATGACCCAAGCCGCGGAATATGTGGCGCGTTGCGACATGATGCCTGAGGCCGACCCGCTGATGCGCACTATGGTCAGCCAGGGGATCCATGCGGCCCTTTCCAGCATAAGGCGCGACGAAAATGGCGCCTTCGCCGGCCTTGCCGCCGGACAGGCCTATAGCGCTCCGGCGCGGACCTATTACCGCGACGGCTATTGGACGACGCAGCCTCTTTTGACGATTGCTCCGGAGGCGGTGCGCGACGAGATCCGACTGCTCGCCAAGGGAATACAGCCCGACGGAGAGGCCCCGAGCGGAGTTATCCTGACGGGACCGGCGCAATCGGATGCCTGGCAGCGCTTCGTCGCCGACTGCAAGGCTAATCCCAAAAGCCATAAAAGAGCCGTTCCGGAGTATCATAACCGTCCGCAGGATTGGTGGAGCGACCACTTCGACAGTCCGCTTTTCTTCATTCTTTTTCTGGATGACTATTTCGGCGTGACGAAAGACGCGGCCGAGGTGCAGCTTCATTGGCCGACAGTGAGGGCGATCATGGATCGCTATGTCAGTCTGGCCGGTCCCGACAGCGTTCTGCCGCTGAAGCCGCGCAACGACCGAGATTGGGCCGACAATGTCTTCCGTGACGGCTTTGTCTCCTACGATCTCGGCCTTTTCGTCGGCGCTATGGATGCGGTGGCGAGACTGGGCGAGGGGCATGATCCGACCCTTGCCGAACATGCGCGCAAGACCGCAATTCTTGCTCGGCGGGAAATCGAAGCCAAGCTCTTCGTCCCGGCAACGGGAGGATATCTCGACTACGGAACGCCTGGCTCTTTTGTTGAGGATCATCTGGCTCTCGACAGCCTGACCTTATCGCGATTTAGTGCTATTTCAGAGGAGAAGGCTGTCGGCCTGCTGAGAGCGTTCGAAACCAGACTTGAAACGCGCAACAATCAGGAACAGCCCTATGGCAGCTGGGGTGTGATGTGCGCCTATCCACCATTCAAGCGGCAAAGTGATTTGCGGTCCAAGACCGCTTTTCCCTACCGCTACCATAACGGCTCGGACTGGCCTTATTGGGACGGCGCTTATGCCGAAGAACGCCTTCGCCACGGGCTTGGAGGCGCCCGCTACGCATTGACACGCTGGTGGGAAACCTGCCTCGACAATGGCTGGATAGGCGCAGTGGAATATTTCTCGCCGCCTTATGGACGCGGCTCCCTGCTTCAGGGCTGGAGCGCCATGCCGGCGGCCGTCGCTTTGAAATATGGGCTTCACGCTGCAAATGCGGAGCCGATGTCATGAGCGGTTTGGCGCCGGCGGTTTCAACGGGATCCCTGATCGATCCGCATAGCAAAGGCGACGGCGCCATCGCGTTCGAATTCGGAAAAGCCAAGGTGACGGTAGAAGCCTTTGGCGCGTTCGTTTGCAGGGTCGACCCCGAGATGCACGGCCGTGACCCCATGATTTCGAAGTGCCTGCAGCTCGGTGTCGATCATCTTTCGTCCCCAGCCGCTTGCCTGAAGGCCGGGAAGGACGTTGATGTGGAGATGCGCCGGGTACTGGTGCTGAAGCCAGACCGTTCCACTGCGCGGATTTTGGATTCGTTCCAAGACGTCGGCGTCGCGCGGACGGGTCGGCGCCAGTCCGGCGACCTCTCGGCGCACCAGCGGCCACCAGCTTGCCGCCAAGTCCTGATCGAACCGGCTGGTGTCGGGTGCGGCCACGACATAGCCGGCCGGTCGGTCGTGCTGGACGAGAACAAAGGCAAAGTCTTTGGCGAACTTGAGATATGGCACCGACCAGATGTAACCGGGCAGACGCGGGTCACTATAGAGAGCGCTGGCATCGTGACCGCCATTCGCGGTTTTCAGGCAGATTTCAAAAAAGGCTTCGATATCCGCTTCAGTCGCGGGACGGATGAAGCAACCGGTGTCCATCACTTTGCCACCTCCTGCGTGGCGCTTTGTCGTTTTGGGTCGCGAGAGGAGCTGATGCACTGACGATTACCTCAGATTCGCCGGTCAGGCAAAGCTCTGGGGGAAGAAAACGTTCGGCGGCGCCTGGCGCAAGGCTCGAGCGGGGAGTGGAGAATAAACCAAGTGAGGTGGAGCAGATGAAAAGAAGCGTGAAATCGATCAACATGCTGCCGGCATTTCAAATGAAAACGGCCGTCGCGCTTGCTGGTGCAGCGCTTATGAATCTTGGCCTTTCGGCAGCCGTCAGGGCTGACGATCTGGCTGTTTGGGATGACCAGACCTACGAAGGTCAGAGTGCGGTCATAGAGCAGTTGAACAAAGAGTTCGAGGCTGCGCATCCCGGCGTTACGATCAAGCGTACCGCCCGCACCTTCGATGACATGAAGTTGACGCTGAAGCTCGCGGTTTCGGCAGGGAACGGCCCGGTCGTCACGAAAGTCAACCAGGGCGCCGGCGATATGGGCGCAATGGTCAAGGAAGGACTGCTCCTGCCGGTTGACGACTACATCAAGAAATACAGCTGGGATAAGCGCCAGTCCGATTCCGTCCTGGCGCGAGATCGCTGGGATGGGCCAAAGTTCGGGGTCGGCAAGACCTACGGCATATCAGGCCTCGCCGAGATCGTCGGCCTCTATTACAACAAGAAGATCCTCGACGACGCCGGCATAGCACTGCCGAAGACCTTCGAGGAGCTTTTGGCCGATCTCGACAAGCTGAAGGAAAAAGGCGTGGCGCCCTTCATGATGGGCAGCGCAAAGCAGCATCTCGCCCTGCACATGATCGGTGCCATCGATCAAGCCCATATCGACGCGGGCAATCGCGCCGAACTTGACGATCTGATTTACGGCAGGGGCGGTTCCTGGAATACCAAAGGCAACATCGAATCCGCAAAACTGGTGCAGAAATGGGCGCAGGGCGGCTATTTCTATCCCGGTTTCGAAGGCATTTCGGGTGACGACGCCGTTCAGCTTTTCATATCGGGGCAGGGCGCCTTCCTGATCTCGGGAACCTGGTATTTCGGTGATATGCAGCACAACCAGGATATCGGCTTCATGGCCATTCCTGCCCCGAAAGGCATTACAAAGCCGCTGAGCGTCGGAGGCGTGGATCTTGCCTGGGCAATAACAAGCCTTGCCAAAGATCAGAAAACGCAGGACCTGGCCGGTGAATATATCGACTACATGGTTTCGGAAAAAGCTGCCGAAGCCTGGGCCAATGCCAGCTATCTTCCGGCAACGTCGCTTGCGGCGGATGCGAAGCCAAAGCTCACGCCGCTGCTGAGCTCCGGCATCGAGATGTGGAAGACGCTCAACGCCAACGACGCTCTTGGCCACTATCCCGATTGGTCGAGCCCGACGATGCTGAAGACAATCGACGATAACACGCCGCTTCTCCTGTCCGGCAAGATCACGCCTGAAGCCTTTGTCGACGCTATGGACAAGGATTATCAGGCTTACCTGAAAGGTCAGAAATAAATGGCGCGGACGCAGGCCGCGACCGTCCGCGGCCTGCGTCTCGTCGACATCATCTCAAGAAATCAGCGCCGCGATCTCAGGCTTGCTGCACGACGACGATAGCGTCGGCTTCATGGAGTACCGGAATGAAGCGCTCCCCACTTGATGGCTCCGAACATACCAATTGGATCTATCTATTCCCCGGATTGCTGCTTTACGCGGCCTTTGTCTTCGGGCCGATTGTCGCGGCTTTGGCGTTGAGCCTGACCAGTTGGGACGGCTTGACCGTGCCCAAGTGGGTTGGCCTCGGCAATTACATCGATCTCTTTTCCGATGATCGTTTTTACATCGCCTTGCGCAACAATGCCGAGCTGATGATATTCTATTGCGTCCTGCCGCTCGGGCTCGGCATAGGTCTTGCCGCCTGCGTCTGGAATCTGAAGCAACGGGAACAACTCGCCCTGCGGACATTCCTGTTCCTCCCATATATCATGCCGACTGCCGTGTTGGGCATCATCTGGGCATGGCTCTACAATCCTGCATTCGGTCCGTTCAACCAGTTTTTGAGAGCGGTGGGCTTGGGCATGTTCGCACTCCCTTGGCTGGGAGATTTCAACTTCGTGCTTCCCGCGGTCGGGATCGTTGCCACCTGGTATTTCTTCGGTTTTTGCATGGTGATCTTCCTCACGGGAATCCAACGCATCGATCCCTCGCTCTTTGATGCTGCGAAGGTCGATGGTGCTTCGGCGCGAAAGACGTTTGTCTGGATAACGCTGCCGCTTCTCATGCCGGAGATCAGGGTGGTTTTGCTGCTGACGGTTATCGCGTCGATCAAAAGTTTCGACCTGATTTTCACAATGACCCGCGGCGGGCCCGCCAATGCCACGCTCGTGCCGAATATCTACATGTACCAGCTCGGTTTCGAGCTCAATCGGTTTGGCGCGGCGGCGGCCATCGCCATTGTCGGCGCGCTGCTGACATTCGCCATCAATTTTGCAATTCACCGGCTGGTGGGCTCAAAAAGTAAAGGAATGGCTTGATGAGCCGCAAGTCCAACATTCCCGCTGCCCCGCTCTTCCTTCGCCTTGTCCTCTGGCTTCTTGCATTCGTAACGATTACGCCGTTCCTGCTTCTGCTGCTCACCTCGATCAAGAGCAAGGCCGACGTTCTGCAGGGCGCGTTCGCGCTCCCGGCATATCCGCATTTCGAAAATTACCTCGATGCCTGGAACGCCGGCCATTTCAACATCTACTTCTGGAATTCGATCATCGTTGTCATTCCCGTCGTCGCGGCAAGCGTCTTTCTGGGCCTGCTGACGGGTTTTGCCTTTGCTTATCTGTCCTTTCCGCTCAGGCGCAGCCTGTTCGCTATCCTGACGCTCGGCATGATGGTGCCGGCGGAGGCCTTCATCATTCCGCTTTATTATGAAATGCGGTATCTCGGGTTGATCAACACCTATGCGGCCGTCATTGTGCCCCAGATCGCGATGTCGATCCCATTCTCGACGATCTTCCTTGCCAGCGCGATGCAGCAATTGCCAGAAGAAATTCTGGAAGCGGCCGTTCTCGATGGTGCCGGGCGCTTCTATATTTTGCGCAAGATCGTCGTTCCGCTGATGATGCCGGCAATGTCGACACTGGCGCTCTTCCTGTTCATCTGGACCTGGAACGAGTTTCTGATCCCCTTCATTCTGGTGAACGACGATGCCTATCGGACACTGCCCCTCGGCATGCTGTTTTTCCAAGGACGTTATACTGTCAACACGCCGGTTCTGACCGCCGGTGCGGTCATTGTCATTGCCCCACTCATCCTGACCTATCTCGTTTTCCAGCGACGGTTTATCGCCGGTTTGACGGCCGGCGCGACGAAATAGCCCGCCATAATGCGGCAAGACTACGCCATTCCTCCGGGCATTCGGCCGCGCCTGTGACGCGCTTCCAGCGCCGCGCAGCCCCAGACCGTGCCGAAGAGCAGATAGACATGGCGCCAGTGGTCGATGTCGATAACATTGCCGATCGTCGCATGGCCGAGAACGGAGATCCAGGCAATCATCAGGAAGGGTTGCCACGGCCGGTCGTGAAGCAGGTTCCGGAAACCCAGGATGAGCGTCCAGAGGAGCATTCCGACATAGCTGACGAAGCCGAGCCAGCCATAGGAGGTGAGCGACTTCAGCCAGATGTTATGCTCGTCCTCGGGAAACATGGTGCCGAACACGAGCGGACCGATGCCGAGCGGGCGCTCCATCATCATGGTGAAACCGATCCTGTGGCGCTCGAAGCGGCCGAGATGTTCGCCGTCATACTGCTGCACCAGCTGAGCGCGTGTTGAAAACAGCTCAGCGACCTTCGGAATCTGCAGCGCCACGAGCAGCGATGCGACCAGCATGACGATCGCCGCCAGTGACAGGATCAGCACCCGCAAGCGGAAGGCGCCGCTGCGCTCCTTCAGCAGCATGATGAAAATCAGGAGCACCACGCCGAGCGCAAAGAGACCCCAGGCGGCGCGGGAAAAGGAGAGGAAGATGCCGAGGGCAATCACGAGAAGGGCGGCTGCCTTCAACGGCGATTTCTTCAGATCGCCGACCAGAATGCCGTGGATGAGATGGAGCGACGGCGGCACCAGGAAGGGGCCGAAGACGTTCGGATCCTGGAATGCGCCTTTGGCGCGGTCATAGAGAGTGAACACTTCCGAGCCGGGAAAGGCGTGGAAATAGCCGAGTACGCCAAGCGCCGACGTGACGACGGCAGCCAGGCTCCAGGCGTTGAAGATCAGCGGCAGCCGCTTATGGCTGTCCTCGATGATTGCCCCGTAGAAAACCGCGGTCAGCGCCAGGAAGGTCGAGACAGCGATATACATCGGCGCCGTCGCAAGATCCTTCATCTGCGTCAGCGACAGCATGCCACCGAGATTGAAAGTGAGCAGAAGGGCAAGCAACGGCGCGACGCTGCGCGAAATCCTGAGACCCAGGATGAACCAGAGGCCGATCAGCCCCGCCATCCAGAGTTCATAGGGCGCCGGCTCATCGATGACGAAGCCGGAAAGGAAAACACCGAAAGCGACGAAGGCGGAGCCGATCAGCCGCAGCGTTGCCCGCTGCGGCTGGGCGACGCGCGAATATGTCGCCTGGATCGCGCTCAATAGGCGTTTTCCGTGTTGAGCAGCCGGATCGGCGTCAGGAACAGGATTTTGAGATCGAACCAGAGCGACCAGTTCTCGATATAATAGAGATCGTAGGCCGTGCGGAACTTGATTTTCTCATCGTTATCGACCTCGCCGCGCCAGCCGTTGATCTGCGCCCAACCGGTCACACCAGGCTTGACGCGGTGGCGGGCGAAATAGCCTTCGACGACATCAGCGAAGGCGCGGTCGCGCGCCTGTGCAAGAACCGCATGGGGACGCGGACCGACCAGCGAGAGCTCCCCCCGCAGCACGTTGAAAAGCTGCGGCAGCTCGTCGATCGAGGTCTTGCGGATGAACCTTCCGACACGGGTGACGCGCGGATCGCCCTTGGTCACCGCGGCCTTGCCTGAGGGGTCGGCCATGTTGGTGTACATCGAGCGGAACTTGAAGACATTGATGACTTCGTTGTTGAAGCCATGACGCTTCTGCATGAAGAAGACAGGACCTTCCGAGGTCGCCTTGATGGCGATCGCGGTTGCGGCCATCAGCGGCCAGAGCAGCGCAAGCGCGACCAGAGTGAAAAAGATGTCGAAGCCGCGTTTGGCGACGGAATCCCAGTCGCGGATCGGCATCTTGAAAATGTCGAGCATCGGCACAGCGCCGACATGCGAATAGGCGCGTGGCCGGAAGCGCAGCCGGTTGGCGTGCGCCGCAAGCCGGATATCGACCGGCAGGACCCAGAGCTTCTTCAGGAGATCGAAGATGCGGGCTTCGGCCGAAAGCGGCAGGGCGATGATCAACATGTCGATGCGCGTCAGCCGCACGAATTCGACGAGTTCCGCCACGGTGCCGAGCTTTGGGTAACCGGCGACCATGATCGGTGAGCGCTTCTCGCCGCGGTCGTCGAAGATGCCGCAGATGCGAATGTCGTTGTCGGCCTGTTGTTCGAGGATGCGGATCAGCTCCTTGGCCGGTTCGCCGCCGCCGACGATGACAGCGCGCCGCTCCATGATGCCGTTGCGCGCCCAGTTACGGATGCCGTAGGCGACAAGGAAACGCTCGGCCGCGAGAAAGAGCACGCCGACGGTGAACCATGGGACATAGGCATCGACCATCGCCCATGTGGTGCCACGAATGAGCGCGAACAGGCCGATCGTGAGGACAAGCGCAATCGTCCAGGAGGCGAGAATGCGGGGCATCAGCCGTAGCTTCGCGCGGAGTGCGGGAATGGTGTAGGTGTCGGCAAGCTGCAGGGCGATGACGGTCGAGGCCGAAGCAATCGCTGCCATGCCCGTCCGGACCAGCAAGGGATCGCTGCCGTCGCCCGGCCAGAAGTAGCGGACGATCAGGGCAATCGAAAAGAGCGCCAGGAATTCCAGGAGCCGCAATTGGCCGATAATAATGACAGGCGAACGAGTGCCGTCGCGGAACTGTTCGGCGATCTGCCGGGCATAGGGGTTGATTTCGATCGGGTCGGCGGAGTGGGCCTGACCTGCGTCGCCGCGCGCCTCGATGTCGGAAATTTGCTTGCGCAGCGCTTCCACGTCGAATTGATCGCTTTTTTCCAATTTGTTCATGGGGTTTTGTCGCTCGTTGTCAGCAAGCGAAATACCAGAAAGCCCCTAAGAAATATTTACGGGGTAACGAACACTGCTTGTTCGGCGGCGGGACTGACGAGCTCATGGTATAATTGCAGGACATCCCGCGCCATCACGGTCGAGGAAAACACGGCCTTTACTGCCTCATGCGACGGCATAGTTCTGGCGTGCCAGCCGGGCGTGCTGAGCGCTTCCGCCATGACGCGAGCGAGATCGTCGGAATTGCCGGGCTCTACAAGAGCCGGACTGTCCTTGCCGAGCACCTCGGGAATGCCGCCGACGCGGCTGGCTATGATCGTTTTGCCGGCCCCCAGCCCTTCGAGCACGATATAGGGCATCGCTTCGGCGCGAGACGGGACGACGAGATTTTGCGCCATGGCAAAGGCTTCGTGGATACGCATTGCCGGCAGCATGCCGATCCGTTTTCCGAGGCCGCGTTCGATCATCATCTCGCGATAGCGGTCGCGGTCAGGTCCGTCGCCGATCATCAATGCCGAAAGCGGCCTGCCGAGCAGCCGCTCGGTCTTGGCGAAGGCATCGACAAACAGATCGGGACCCTTGAGGTCCCGAAGCATCCCGACATAGATGAAATGCACGGCATCCGACCGGGTGTGGATCGGCTCGAATTCACGCTCTCCGATGCCGTTATAGATCAGTTTCGTCTTCGTCCGCGGCTTGCCCACCTTGCGGGCATAGGTGTCGCGCTCGTATTCGCAGATGAAGACCAGCGCATCGGTGAAATATTCCTGCAGGCGCTCCATCCTGAGGACGAACTGTCCTGTGAATGAGGAGCGCGAATAATGCAGGCTTCCGCCATGCGCGGTATAGAGGCGGGCTACGCGATACCTGTTCACCCGCAGGGCTGAGCCGGCAAGTCGCGCGAGCACGCCGCCCTTGGCGCCGTGCCCGTGCAGCACATCCGGCCGCAAACTTTTAATCTTCTTGTACGTATCCCACATCGTCGCGATATCGGACGGGCTGACCGAGCGGCGGATCGGCACGCGCGTCAGGCCGAGCGACAGATATGGGCGGATATCGTCGAACAATCTGTCCTCGTGCTCGCCGCCGGTCGAGCTGTCGCAGAGAATGCCGATGTGATGCCCGGCCTTGCTGTGTTCCTCGACCAGGTCGCGGACATGGCGGAAAATTCCGCCGACCGGCGATCTGAAGCAGTGAAGAATGCGGAGCGGCCTCTCTCTTGCCATTGCTCAGAAGAGCCGTTCGCGAACGTAGATCGTGTCGCCCGCGATGATCGGGCCGGATATATTGATGCGGCCGGTCAGCACCTGTCCGTTTATCTTGCGGGTGACATCGACCATGCTTTGGTTGGCGCGGCTGGAGAAGCCGCCGGCAACGGCGATGGCATTCTGCACGGTCATGCCCGGAACATAGGCATATTGGCCGGGCTGGCCGACTTCGCCCATGATGAAGATCGAACGGTAACGGTCGACGTCGATGGTGACATCGGGATCGCGAAGATAGCCCTGCTGCAGTTTCTGGGCGATCTGCCCTGAGAGTTGCTGGAGGGTTCGGCCGCGGGCAGGGACCTGACCGATGAGGGGGAAGGCGATGTAACCGGCCTGGTCCACCGTGTAGGTATTGGTTAGGCTCTGCTGGTCGAAGACGGTGATGCGCAGCCGATCGCCGCTATCAAGCGTATAGGGCTGGATGGTTGCCTCGTTGAAGGCTTTCGGAGCCGGCTTGTACGTCGTGCAGCCGCCCAATGCCGCCGTCATGGCTGCAAGGCTCAGGGCCAAAAGGATCTTAGGCGGGGCGACAGACATCCGCTTGTGCTCACAGAAAATGAACTCGGTGCAGCCGTTATCGATCCGTTAGGGTTAATACCCGGTAAAAGGCGCATGGCAATCCCCCAATTCTTTGCCGATCTCCTCTATTTCTTGGCGAGATCGAATTAACCGTTGCGTTACCATGGTCGTTTACGCTTGCGGCACCTTTGTTGTGGAGTAAGAGCATGTCCGGGGTAGTGCGTGATCAGGATGTGGACATCGACCTCGGCCAGTTGGTTCGCGCCGTGTGGGCGCGCCGGCTCAGGATTTTGACGATCACGTTTGCGGCGGTCGGCGTCGCCTTTGCCGGCGCCAAGATCATCTCGCCGCAATATCGCAGCGAAACACGCATCCTCATCGAACCCCGCGCGCCAGCCTTCGCCAGTACCCAGCAGGCGAACGAAGCCGGCGGCGGGCCGCTGATGGACGAGCTGAATATCGCCAGCCAGGTGCAGCTCCTGCAATCGGCCGATCTCCTCAAGAAGGTGATCAACGACCTGAAGCTCTACAATCTGCCGGAATTCGACGATGCCGCCAACGGCTCGGCGATGAGCAGCATCCTCGTGAATCTGCATCTGAAGAAGAATCCGATGGAGAACCCGCCGGAAGAACGAGTAATCGATGCTTTTGTCGAGCGGCTGCAGGTCTATCAGGTGCCGGGTTCGCGCGTCATCGGCATCAACTTCACGTCGAAGGATCCGAAGCTCGCCGCCGCCATCCCGAACGCCATGGCGAATGTCTACCTTTCCACCCAGAGCGGCGCCAAGCTCGCTTCCAATTCGGAAGCGACGCGTTGGCTCGAGCCGGAGATCGAAAACCTGCGGAAGAAGGTCAGCGATGCCGAGAAGAAGGTTGCCGAGTATCGCACCACCCACGGTCTGCTGCAAACGAACGGCACGACCACATTTCCCGCCCAGCAGCTTAATGACATCTCCGCAGAACTCACCCGCGTGCGGGGCGACAAGGCCAATGCCGAGGCGAGGGCGCAGGCGGTGCGCAATGCGCTGTCATCGGGCGAAGCCTCCGATACGCTGCCTGACATCATGTCTTCCCAGGCGATCCAGCGGCTGAAGGCTACGGAATCGGGCCTGCAGTCGCAAATATCAGATCTGCAGACCAGCCTTCTCAACAGTCATCCGAGGCTGAAGAGTCTGCGCGCCCAGCTCTCCGATATTCGCGGCCAAATCCGCCAGGAGACGCAGAAGATTCTGGCCAGCATCGAAAATGAGGCGAAAGTTGCCGACCTCCGCGCAAGCGAGCTCGAGCGCCAGAAGGACGCGGTACAGGCTAACAGCGCCCGCGCCGGCGAAGACGAGGTCGGCCTCAACGCGCTCGAGCGCGAGGCAAACGCCCAGCGCCAGCTGCTCGAAACCTATCTGGTGCGCTACCGCGAGGCCGCCTCGCGCGCCGACAGCAATTCCAGCCCGGCTGACGCCCGTATCGTTTCCCGGGCCATCGAGCCGGTCGATCCCTATTTCCCGAAGGTGGTTCCGATCGTCGTCGTCGCGGCCGTCGCAACGCTGATCCTGAGCGCCATCGTCACCATGCTCGCCGAACTCTTCAGCGGTCGGGCGCTTCGTGCTGTCGATGCGTCCCGTGACGCGGTCGAGGCGGAAACGGTCGTCGGAGACAAGGATGTGCCGCAGGCAGCACCGGCCGCCGGAAGGCCCGTCCAGCCGAGCATGCTCGCCGTTGTCACGGAGGATGACGGAAAGGATATGATCGAAGAAACGGCGGCCGCCGAAGAGGCGCCGGAGGACGACAATGAATTTTCCATTGCCTCCGTTGCGGACTACCTCACGGGCAGCCGGGCGCCGCTGGCAATCGTCATATCTCCAACTGGTGATAACGGTTCGGCGGCGACGGTTTCGTTGACGCGCATGCTCGCCGATGCCGGCCGCCGCGTCATTCTGATTGATATGACCGGCTCCGGCTATCCCACAGAACTGATGGCCGAGAACCAGGTCGCGGCTGGCATCACCGATCTGCTGTGCGGCGAGGCGGCCTTCGGCGACACGATCCACAGCGATCGTCTTTCCGATGCTCATCTGATCCCGCAGGGTCAGAGCGACGTGCGCCGCGCCATGCGCGGTGTCGACCGGCTGTCGCTGCTGCTCGATGCGCTCGCCGCCGCCTACGACCTCGTGGTGGTCGAATGCGGTGCGGCCGACGTTGCCGGCGTCTCGCGGCTCACGCGCAGCCGGGATGTTGAAATTATCCTCTCCCTACCGCGGCTAGAGGAGACGATCTTCGTTGCCCTGATGACGGAATTCCAGGCGGCGGTCTATGACCGCGTCGTGCTGATGTCGGGCGGCCAAGTGGACGAGCAGGCGCTCGGCCAGGCCGCCTGAAGCATGTCGCGCAAAACTGTGCAGCGGTTTTGCGAAGAACGACATGCGCAAGACCAAGAACGCTCAGCCAATCCGTGCGCGGATGCCCTGGGCGAATTTATAGAGCTTCGGCCGCGCCTTGATATGCGCCTTGCTCCGGGTAACGATCCGGTGTGCCGCGCCGGCGGCGAGGCCAAATGGCGAAACCGGCAGCACCACGTCGTAATGAGCGGTCTCAACCGGCGCCCAGGATCGTTTGTAGGTCTGATCGCCGAGGCCAAAATCGAACAGCGCGACGCCTTTGCCGTGCAGTCCGGAAATGGTTTGCCAATAGAGGAATTCGCCGGGGCTGGTATCGGGCACAAGATCTTCGTCGATCGCCCCGAACTGGCAGATGACGTGATCACCCTTGCGCGAAATGCCCGAGACCGCAGCGATCCGGTCCTTGTTCTCGCCCTTCAGCCGCAGCGCATGCATCTGCAGGCCGAGATACTGTCTCGCATCATCCCGCTTACCGATGAGGCCGTGCAGGAAGGCCTGTGTTTCCCGATCGGCAAAGACGTCGGGCAGGCCAAGGCTGGCGAAGCGAATACTCTTCAGGCGGAAGAAGATATCGAGCAGGCGGTGCTGTTCTTCCGATGTTTCCGGGATGGTGTGTTCGACGCCGCCGGCCGCCTCCAGACGCCTCGATTGAACGCGGAATTTCTTACGCCGGCTTTTGGCGTTGAGCTGCTTCAGCGTCTCCTCGAAATTGGAGAGCAACGGCAATTGATAGGCGTGGTTCTGGTTTTGCACCATCGGCAGTCCGGTGAGTGGGGTCTGCCTCCCGCGCCATTCCAGCGGAAGGTTTTGCAGCAGCAGCAGATCGGCATGGCCCTTTAAGGCCTGCCGAAGCTGCGCCGCGAACTTCTCCGCATCGATGCTGCCGCCACTTTCCGCAAAATTGCCGGAGAACAGACCGGTATTGATATTGCTGTGATCGGCAGCGATGAACTTTGCGACGGCCAATCCGCGGGATCTGACGATCTCGATCGGCAGAATGAAGGCCGTCTCCCCGGCATAGGTGCCTTTGAGGATCGCCAGCGGCTGGCGAAAGGCATTGACCCAGGCAGCGCACCAATCATAGCTCTGATGAAGCGAATGGAGATCATCGGTCTCCAGAGCCCGCCAATCATCCTCCAATGGCTCCATCGCGTCAAAAACCGTAATGTCGATTTTCGCCATGGCAAGTTTCATGCTCGCCTGGCGTAGGCGTGAAATCGCCATATCGGCCAGCGCGCCATCGTCCGACGACTGTTCATCAAAATCGAGCTTTTGCGTCTGCACGGGAACTCTCCGGTCAAAATGCTGAACGGGAAAGTAGGTGTGCAGGACGTATATTTGGTTTAATCGCCGCCCATCGACGAGGTTTTCCGCCGATCACGGTTATTCGGTCGTTAATGGTCTACTGCTGCCGCGGTCCGGCCATCCACTTGATGATGACCATTGCCGGCAATACCCAAAGCAGGCCGGTCAGCAAGAAGTAGAGCAGGTGCCCCCACCAGGGGGCGTTGCCGAGCGTCACCACCGCGATCGTGTTCGCCACCAGTGCGTAGACGAGCACAAGCACGATGATAAGGATCGTGCCGATGAATTTGCGGAGGCGGACGGGCATTGTTTATCTCTTGTGTGGGTAGCGCGGAGCGGCGCGACGGCATGCCGCAAAGCTTCGGGGCTTGTTTTGCATGAGCCGGTAGGGCAAATCAACTGCCGGATAGAAGGAGACATCATGGCCGTCGCGAACCTCACCACGGAACAGGCGATCCTGAGCGAAGTACGCAAGCAGAACCGCAACCGGCGCGCCTTGCGGCTGTGGCTCGGCTTTGTGCTTTTGGCGCTCTTTTGTCTCGTGCTCGTTGGAGGGGCAACGCGGTTGACCAATTCCGGTCTGTCGATCACCGAGTGGAAGCCGATCCATGGCGTCATTCCGCCGCTGACAGCCGCGGAATGGGAAGAGGAGTTCCGCCTCTACCAGCGTATTCCCGAATTTCAGCAGTTGAACAGTTCCATGAGCGTCGACGAGTTCAAAAACATCTTCTGGTGGGAATGGGCGCACCGGCTGATCGCCCGCGGCATCGGCGTGATCTTCGCGCTGCCGCTCCTCTATTTCTGGCTGACGGGGCGGATTGAGAAACGCCTGCGCTGGCCGCTCGTCTGCATCCTGGCGCTCGGCGGTCTGCAGGGTTTCATCGGCTGGTGGATGGTGTCCTCAGGCCTTTCCGTTCGCACCTACGTCAGTCAGTACCGGCTGGCGACGCATCTCGTCATGGCCTGCCTGATCTTTGCCGGCTGCATGTGGATCATGCGCGGGCTGTCGCCGCACTCCAACGATCCGGCGCCGGCACGCAGTTCGCGCGGCTTCGCTGCCGCAATCGCTGTTTTCGCGCTGTTCCAGATCTATCTCGGCGCCCTGGTGGCGGGACTCGATGCCGGTTTTTCCTACAATACCTGGCCGCTGATGGATGGCGCCCTCATTCCCTCCGATCTGCTGATTCAGCAGCCCTTCTGGATAAATGCCTTCGAGAATCCGAAAACCGTGCAGTTCATCCACCGCATCGGCGCCTATACGCTCTTCGCAGTGGTGCTCATTAACATGGTGATCGCCCTTCGCGCCGCACCCTGGACCACCCATGCCCGCCGCGCCGTCCTGCTTTTCGCGCTGGTGACCGTTCAGGCGGCAATCGGCATTGCCACGCTGCTGATGCAGGTGCCGCTTCACTGGGGCCTGCTGCACCAGGCCGGCGCGCTTGTTGTATTTGGTTTCGCCGTCGCCAACTGGCGCGGCTTTTACGGCGAATACCCGCACGAGACGATGATCACCGAACGCGATTGAAGCGAGAGGCCTTTCGTTCTAACGCAGCACGCCGTCGAGCAGCGGCATGCCGATAACGGCAGCGGCCGCGATCAGCACGTAGCAGGCGATGCGGAAGGTCCGTTCCTCGGCAAGCCCGAACAGTTTCGAGCCGCCATAGAGACCCAGCGCATAACTCGGCAGGACGACGACGGTGAGCGCGAACACGGCGGGCACGAACAGTCCTCCGACATAATAGCTGATGGCGCTGAACACCGACGAGATCGAGAAATACAGCACGACATTCGCTCTGACACGCGCGAAGTCGGTCTTGCCGCCGAGCCAATAGGCGACGACAGGCGGCCCGCCGAGCTGCGCGGCGCCGCTGAAAAGTCCGGCAATCAGGCCGACGCCGCTGCCGAGCGGCGCGAACGGCGCGCCGTGGTAGCGCCATCCCGATACGAGAAGCGCGAGCAGACAGATGGCGATGATCGTGATGCTCCAGCGCAGCAGCGTCGGGTCGAGCAGCGCCAGCAGCGCCGTGCCGGTCGGGACGCCGAGTGCCGCACCGGCCGCCATGACGAAGACCTCGGACCGGTTGGCGTCGCGCCAGGCGGGTGGGATCATCCCCAGTGTGGCGATGCCGTCGATGACGAGCAGGATCGGCGAGACCAGCTTCGGCCCGACGATGGCACCGCCGAGCGGGACGAAGATCAACGCTGCGCCGAAACCGGAAAAGCCGCGAGCTAGCCCGGCGATCAAGGCAAACGCCATCAGCGCATAAATGCCGTGACCGGGTAGGGCGGCGGCAAACCACGCCTGCATATCGGCGACAAGCCTATCCAGCATCGTGGCCTCAGCTGGCGAGCATCAGGTCCATGTTCTGCACGGCAGCACCCGAGGCGCCCTTGCCGAGGTTGTCGAGCAGCGCCACCAGATTGACCTGGGAACCACCCGGCGTACCGAAGACGAAGAGCTTCATCGTGTCCTTGCCCTCCAGTTCGACGGCGTTGACGCGGGGGAGCGCCTTGCTTTCGGCGAGCGGCACGACCGTGACGATGTCCTGTCCGGCATAATGGGCAACCAGTGCCGCGTGAATGCTTTCCATCGTCGCGCCCTCGGCGAGATCGCCGAGATGCAGCGGCACCTGTACGATCATGCCCTGCGCGAACTTGCCGACCGACGGCGAAAAGATCGGGGCTCGGTCGAGCAGGCCATGTGCGGTCATCTCCGGCACGTGTTTGTGGGTGAGCGGCAGGCCGTAGAGGAAATGCGGCGCGGTGATCGCATCCGGATGATCCGGGTTTTCCATCTGCGCGATCATCTGCTTGCCGCCGCCGGTATAACCGGAGACCGCGTTGACCGTCACCGGATAGCCGTCCGGCAGGATGCCGGCGGCGCGCAGCGGCCGGATGAGCCCGATCGCGCCTGTGGGATAGCAGCCGGGGTTCGAGACGAAGCGGGCGGCCTTGATCCTGTCGGCCTGTGCGTCGTCCATTTCGGCAAAGCCGTAGGCCCAGGCGGGATTGACGCGGAAGGCCGTGGAGGTGTCGATGACGCGGACGTTGTTGTTGCCCGACAGCATCTGGACCGCTTCCTTCGACGCGTCGTCGGGCAGGCACAGAATGGCGATATCGGCGCCGTTCAGCATGTCTTCGCGCATGGCGGCGTTGCGCCGCTCGGCCTCGGGAATGGACAGAAGCTCGACATCGCGGCGGCCGGCCATGCGCGTGCGGATCTGCAGACCCGTTGTGCCGTGTTCGCCATCGATGAAGATTTTCGGTGCCATGTTAGACCTGCGCTTTCAATGGGTTCTGAGGATTTCCGGATTCAATTTGAACGATGATAAATCAGCCTTGTGAGGCCGCAATGGCGCGTCGCTCGGCATGAAGGCCAAGCATATACATTGCCACCGTTGCCCCCGCAATGGCGGTGATATCGGCATGGTCGT
Organism: Rhizobium sp. NLR8a; assembly: GCF_019685235.1. Lineage (NCBI taxonomy): Bacteria > Pseudomonadati > Pseudomonadota > Alphaproteobacteria > Hyphomicrobiales > Rhizobiaceae > Rhizobium > Rhizobium sp. NLR8a. The sequence continues at coordinate 174,651 of NZ_JABDWI010000015.1, read as the reverse complement.
AGGGCGGCGACACTTCGACCACGTCGGCGCCGCGGATATCGAGCTGGTGCAGGCGCTGCAGCACCGAGAGGATTTTGGCGCTCGACGGTCCGCCGGCAACTGGCGTGCCGGTACCTGGCGCAAAGGCCGGATCCAGGCAATCGATATCGAAGGTGAGATAGGCAGGGGCGCCGCGCGTATGAGAGATGATCGCCGAGGCGATGTCGCCGGCATTCATGTCTTCGACCTGATGACCATAGAGAATATTGAGGCCGCAATCCTCCGGCGCATGGGTGCGGATGCCGATCTGGATCGAGCGGTCAGGATCGATGATACCTTCGCGCACGGCCCGCGCCACGAAGGAGCCGTGGTCGATGCGCCGCTCTTCGTCGAACCAGGTATCCTGGTGAGCGTCGAACTGCACGAGTGCGAGAGGCCCGTGTTTTGCCGCATGGGCTTTCAGCAGCGGCCATGTGACGTAGTGATCGCCGCCGAGCGTCAGCAGAAAGGCGCCGCTGTCGAGGATCGCGTTGGCCTGGCGTTCGATGGCACCAGGTGTGTCCTGATGATTGCCGTAGTCGAGCAGGCAATCGCCATAGTCGATCACCGCCATGTCGGCAAACAGGTCGCGGTTGAAGGGATATTGCGCATCATTGTCGAATATCGCCGAGGCACGCCGGATCGCCTGCGGGCCGAAGCGCGTGCCCGGCCTGTTCGATGTGGCGGCATCGAAGGGGATGCCCCAGACGGCGACATCGACGCCGGCAAGCTCCTTGGTGAAGCGGCGGCGCATGAAGGACAGCGCGCCGGCAAAGGTCGGGTCGCTGGCGGCGGAGGTGAGGCTGGTCGCCGTGAAGGCGTGATCAATGGTCTTGTTCGCCAAGGGGGGCTCCTTCTCTGTGGGCGCCAACGTAGTCGCGTTCGATGTCGACCTTATATTGCCTGGCCACCGTCACGACCAAACCGCCTGATCCTGCCCCGAAAGGAACTGATGTTCGGTTCGGGGTAGGTAAGGGGTAGGCGAGGTGCGCCGAGATTTCAAGCGATGCCTCGCTTGACGGCCGCTCTGCGTTTTGAGCTGCCGCCATTCCGTGGCAAATTCCTCAGGCGGCCTTCCGCGCTAGCTGACGCAATCCGGCCAACGTTATCAGCGCTGCCGCGCCGGTATAGGCAGCGAGTGGCCAGGCTGTGTTCCCGTCGAGCAGAACCACGAACAATGTGCCTGCAACGACCAGCAGGCTTTCGACACAGAAGTAGAGCGCCACGGCTGTTCCCGCGGTATCGCCGAAAGCCGCAAGCGCACCATTTGCCGTGACGGCTGTCGCAAAGACAATGCCGATCGCGATGATCCACATCGGCAGGATGAGGCCGATAAGGGGTGCCTGCAGAAACATCTCTCCCATAGCAAGCGTTACCGCGCCGACAAGCAGCAACGTCATGCCTCTTGCGAGGCTGCCTGTGATGCCCCAGCGTGTGACGAAGCGCTTGGCAAAACGCGCCGTCACGATCATCACCAAGGCCACCGAGGCAAAGATGAAGCTGAAGGTGATGCCGGAAAAGCCGGCCCGATCGATCAGGATACGGGGTGCGGTCGAGAAGAAGACGAAGAAGGCTCCCATCGCCGCGCTGAAACCGGTCGTGTAGATCCAGAAGGGCAGGCTCGCGAGGATCGGGCGTATGGCGATGGTTGTCGTCGCCGCAGCGGGGCGGGTTTCATGCCACCGCATGCCGGCATTGAGAATGGCAACGATCGAAAGCAGGCCGATGACGAGAAAGATGGCTCGCCACCCATAGTGGTCGGCAATCACCGCGCCGACGACCGGCCCGAACGCAGGCACAAGCGATAGCAGCGAACCGAGCAGGCTATAGATCACGCTGCTTTCCGGCCGTTCGGCGTAGACGTCGCGCACTGTTGCGAAGGTGGCGACAAGAGCCGCCGAGGCGCCGATCGCCTGCAACAATCGCAAGGCCACGAAGAGAAGTGCGGATGAGGCCCCGGCAAGCAGAAAGGACGCAAGGGCAAAGAGTGCCGCCCCGCCGATCAGCACGGGCCGTCGCCCGACGATATCGGAGATCGGACCAAAGACAATCTGGCCGACGCCGAGCACAAGCATGTAGAGGCTGAGGGTCAACTGGATGACTTCAGGCGAGGTGCCAAGTGCCTGGGGCATCGTCGGCACGACCGGGAGATAGATGTCCATGGCAAGCGACGCCAGGACGTCGAAAGGGGCGATCAGCAACAAGCTTGCCGGCACGGAGTAATTCCACGACGGAATTTTCGGATAAGACATGGGTAAGGTCCGCTCAAATGATTTTCATTCGGCGGCGATCTGTCTTTCATCAGTATCGGATTTGCTGGACAGATGCCGCAACAACAGCGCAAAGTTGTTGCGGCTTAGTTGTCTGCGGACTTGGTTGTTCCCATGATGCGACCTTGATTGCCGCTCCGCTCGTTCGCGAAGCGTTTTGTCGGATTTTTACCAGCAGAACCGGAGTGCGGCAATGGCGACCGGCAGGCGCTTCCCGGGATTCATCAAACACCCTAAGAAAAAGGCCGGGTTTTCCCGGCCTTTCGCAAATTCCGTCTGTCCGAAGCGATTAACGCTTGGAGAACTGGAACGAGCGGCGGGCCTTTGCCTTGCCGTACTTCTTGCGTTCGACGACGCGGCTGTCGCGGGTCAGGAAGCCGCCCTTCTTCAGCACCGAGCGCAGGCCCGGTTCGAAGTAGGTCAGCGCCTTGGACAGGCCGTGGCGAACGGCGCCGGCCTGGCCGGAGAGGCCGCCGCCGGCAACGGTTGCGACGATGTCGAACTGGCCGTCACGGGCAGCCGCGACGATCGGCTGGCGCAGGATCATCTGCAGCACCGGACGCGCGAAATATTCCGCGAATTCCTTGCCGTTGACGATGATCTTGCCGGAGCCCGGCTTGACCCAGACGCGGGCAACGGCGTTCTTGCGCTTGCCGGTGGCGTAGGAGCGGCCGAGCGAATCGACCTTGCGGACGTGGGCCGGAGCAGCAGCTTCGGAAGCCGTGCCGAGATCCTTCAGGGAGGAGAGGTCAGCCATGATCAGGCGCTCCTTACGTTCTTTTTGTTGAGCGCGGCAACGTCGAGGGCGACCGGCTGCTGGGCTTCATGGGGATGGTTGGAGCCGGCGTAGACGCGCAGGTTCTTCATCTGGCGACGGCCGAGCGGGCCGCGCGGAACCATGCGTTCGACGGCCTTTTCGAGGACGCGCTCCGGGAAGCGGCCTTCGATGATCTGGCGTGCGGTGCGTTCCTTGATGCCGCCGGCATAACCGGTGTGCCAGTAGTAGACCTTGTCGGAATACTTCTTGCCGGTGAAAATGACCTTGTCGGCATTGATGACGATGACGTTGTCGCCGTCGTCAACGTGGGGTGTGAAGGTTGCCTTGTGCTTGCCGCGCAGGCGCATAGCGATGATGGAAGCGAGACGGCCAACGACCAGCCCTTCGGCGTCGATGATCACCCACTTCTTCTCCACCTCTGCAGGCTTCTGTGAGAAGGTTGCCATGTGAATACTCTCTTTTAGGACCCTTGGCCCGAGGGCTTTAAGGGCGTTTCTTGTTGCTTGGATTGGCAAGCGCGAACCTGCCAAAAAGAAAGCAGCCCGGACAGGCTGCGTTCTGGCGCGGTGTATAAAGGCAATGTGACACCGGGTCAATATCGGCTTTCGCGACGGACGGAAAAAAGTACAAATGAAAACAAATGGTTATAAGTGTGGTGTTGTGATACCCCACAATCGAACTGAATATTTGCCCCGCCGTCGGTCGAAAACCATCGCTAATCCTCAAAAGCGCGCAGGCATTTTATCATTTCCCGAAGGCCGCGTGTCAGATGTTTGTCCCGGCGAAGAACCATGCCAAGGCGGCGTGTCAGCTTCGGCCGCAGCGACGATGCCGTCAGGAGACCGGCGCGGTCGCGCTTCACCGCCAACCCCGGCAGGATCGACCAGCCGAGTCCCACGGCCACCAGTTCCTTGATCGCCTCAATACTGCCGAACTCCATCGCCGGTCGGATCCTGGTGCCCGGGGCTGCCAGCCAGGCGTCGATTGCCCGTCTCGTATTGCCGCCCTCATATAGTAGCAGCGTCCTGTCGCGCATGAAGGCGGCGTCCGGTCCACCCTTGGGCACGGGGCTGCCCGCGGGGGCGACAGCCAGCAATTCCTCCTCGAAAAAGGGTTCGATCTCGAAGTTCCGTCCCGATGCCGGCAGGGCCACGACGGCGATGTCGAGACTGTTGGCTTCCAGATCGCGCAGAATATCGTCGGCATTGCCGATCGAGACGGTGATTTCGAGGCCGGGCATGGACTTCCGGGCGGCGGAGATGGCGCGCGGAAGCAGATGGATCGATGCCGTGCCGCCGCTGCCGATGCGCACACGGCCGCTGGCGCCATCCCTGTGGGGCATCATCGCTTCTTCCGCCGCGGCTGCCTCCTGAAGCAGACGCCTTGCATGCGAAAGCAGGTCGATGCCCGCCGCCGTCGGTTGCGCCCGCCGTCCGACGCGCTCGATCAGCCTGACGCCGAGCCGCTGTTCGAGCCCCTTGATCTGCAGGCTGACGGCCGGCTGCGTCACGCCTTCCTTGTCGGCCGCAGCCGTAAAGCTCCCGAGGTCGGCGACATTGATGAAGGTTGCGAGTTGGTCGAGATTGAGAGCCATTCCAAAGAAATCCTTATGCATATAATAATATCCATAAGCTTCTTTCGCGGCACCTTCCATCGCATCTTTCGTCCATCAGGAAAGGATGAAGAGATGACTATAGAATTCGACGAAAGCTTGGAGATACCGCTGAGCGCCCTTCGGCTGAAACATCGTGAGACGGCGCGTTGGAGCAGGCGGCTGCTGGTAGCCGTCGAGTGTCGGCTCGAAAAGCGCCGCAGCCGCCGCAAGCTGTCGGAACTCACCGATGACGAGCTACGCGATATCGGTCTGACCCCTGCGAAGGCGAGGGCGGAGAGATCGAAATCATGGTTCTGGTTTTGACCGCGACGGCGGATCCTGCTCGAAATTGGCGGCGCCTTGTGGCAGAACGAATGTGTGAAAATCGAGTGCAGGGAGCAGCATCATGGCCGAAATCGTATCCTTCCGAAAGGAAGCGGACAGGACGGATGGATTGTTGCTCCGCTCGTTGCGCGACGGCGTGCTGCGGCTCGTGCTTAACGACCCGCCGGCCAATGTGCTTTCGATCGCGCTTCTCGAAGCGCTGATGGCTGAGCTCGAAAAGGCGCAGGCCGATTTGGATGTGCGCGTCATCGTCATCGCCTCCACCGGCGTCGTCTTTTCCGCCGGCCATGACCTCAAGGAACTCACGGCCCATCGCGTTGACGAAGATCAGGGCGCCGCTTTTTTCGAGAAAAGCTTCCGGCTCTGCGCCGATTTGATGCTGAAGATCGCGCATCTGCCAAAACCTGTTATCGCCGAGGTCGATGGGCTTGCAACGGCTGCGGGCTGTCAGCTCGTCGCCTCGTGCGATCTGGCGATCTGCACCGACACTTCGACGTTCTGCACGCCGGGTGTCAATATCGGCCTGTTCTGTTCGACGCCAATGGTGGCCGTTTCCCGTGCCGCGCACCGTAAGCAGGCTATGGAGATGCTCTTGACCGGTGAGACGATCGACGCCTCGACCGCCAAGGATTTCGGCCTCGTCAACCGCATCGTGCCGAAGCAGTATCTGGCGCAGGTCGTTTCCAAATATGCCGCCGTGATTGCCGGCAAATCGCCACTGATCCTGAAAATTGGCAAGGAAGCGTTTTATGGGCAGCTCGAACTACCAGTGGAGGCGGCCTATGATTATGCCGCCAAGGTGATGGTGGACAACATGCTGACGCAGGACGCGCAGGAAGGGATCGGCGCCTTTCTCGGCAAGCGCAAGCCGGAATGGAAGGGCGAATGATCAGGCGAGTTTCAGAACCAGCACGCCGATCGCGATGACGACGCCAGCGACGTAACGCCAGATGCCGGCTTTTTCCTTGAATACGACAACCGAGAGCACCAGGGCAAAGAGGATCGAAGTTTCCCGCAGTGCAGCAACGGTCGCCACCGGCGCCTTCGTCATCGCCCAAAGTGCCAGTCCATAGGATGCAATTGATCCCGCGCCGCCGATCAGGCCGCGCCACCAGTTGCGGCGAACGTGACGCAGCACCGTCAAGCTGCCGCGCTGCGACGCCGCCCAGGCAAGTAGCAGTATCGGCGGCAGCAGCGACATCCACAACGTATAGGAAACCGCATTGCCTGAAAGACGAGCGCCGACGCCGTCAACATAAGTGTAGCTGGCGATGACGAAAGCATTGGCAATGGAGAAGGCGACCGCGTGGCCGCTGCTGCGCCGAGCCTCCAGGGCGAGCGTCAGGACGCCGGCTGAAATCGTCATGGTGCCGGCAAGAGCGGCGCCGGAAAGATTTTCGCGCAGGACGACACCGCTTGTCGCGGCGACCAGCAACGGCGCGCAACCACGCATCAGCGGATAGACGAGGCCGATATCACCGGCTCGGTAGGCGGCGGCAACCAGCTGGAAATAGGCGAACTGCAGGATGGCCGAGGCGCCGATGAACGGCCAGGCTGCGCTCTGCGGCAACGGCAGAAATGCCAGAAACGGCAGCGCGGACACCGCGCCGCCGGCCGAAATCAACGCCGCATCCAGGGATTTGTCGCTTCCCGCTTTGACGATCGCGTTCCATGTCGCATGCAGCAACGCACCGAACAGAACGAGCAGGATGACGTCGAGAGGCAAGGGATAAATCCGGTGCTGCGGAGGAAGGCGAAGCGCCTCGCCCCGACGGGGCAGAATTCTGGAAAGACAACTGATATTTGCACGAAAATGCATTGCCGCGGTCGCGGATGCGTTTTCGGTTCCCATAGCATCCTTTCAATATGCAGACAATGTCGGGCTCTGACGACAAGTTTTACGTGCGCGCGATATGCGTTCAATCCAGGCGATCTTCTCAACTATGAGATGTTTCTAATGGACGAGAGAACATATATGGCTCTTACGGAGAACATAAGGGGAAAAATGCTGGGGGAAATCCGAAGCGGATCTTTCTATGCTGCTGAAATACAGATATTATTCTATAACTTTGATATACACAAAAAAGAAGCTTCAGATTGTATAATCTAGGGGAAATCGCAGCGCGCGATTGAGCTCAAAGCTTGTTTGCAAGCAGAGAAGGCGAACGGCGGCCGGGAGGAGGCGTGACGGCGGCAACGTCAGAGCTGATGATTCGGAATGAAGAGCATCCCGTCAAGGTTGTCTAGGTTTTGGCAGTTCAGAACCGGGCAGCGGGGATCGTCCTTTGACGGGATATGGGTCCACTCCGCATAATCGGTTGCGTCACAATAATTGCTGTTGCGGACGTAGCGATCATAAAGCGGTAGCCCGCGGGGAGATTGGTAGCGGAAGATGACGGCGCCCTGATTGTGGATGGCCGCCCGCACGCTGGCGCAGCTCATGGTGAGCGGGTTGTAGCGCGAAATCGCCGCTGCGGGTGACGCGGCGAGCACAAGCGTGAGGGCAAGAGCAATATTTCTCATTGAATCATCCTCAGAGCCATTCAACTCCTATATACGCAAAACACGTGCAGCCGGTTTTGTCGACATGCCAAAAAATGCCGGCGGGCTCAAAGGCATTCCCGGAATGGAGAAATGGAAATGGATCATGACGCCTACACGGATGATTATCTCACCGGAATCCTGCAATCGGTAAAGACCATCGCCCTGACCGGTGCCTCGCCCAATCCGGCGCGGCCGAGCAACGGCGTCATGGGCTATCTGCTGTCGCGCGGCTATGAGGTCATACCCGTCAATCCGGGGCAGGCGGGCAAACAGATCCAAGGCCGCACCGTCTATGCCCGGCTTGCCGACGTTCCGGTGCCGATCGATATGGTCGACGTCTTTCGCGCCGCCGAATATCTCGATGGGGTCGTTAACGAGGCGTTGGCGCTGAGGCCGCTACCGAAGGTCATCTGGGCTCAGCTTGGCGTCCGCGACGATGCCGCGGCGGCAAAAGCGGAGGCTGCCGGCATTAGAGTGGTGATGAACCGTTGCCCGGCGATCGAATATCCCCGTCTCATTGCCTGAGCAGGGCTGCCCTGAGAGGGATTTTCCATCGAACGCCCAAGGGTTGAAACGGATCGCGATTAACTTTCGTCGGCGACAAGCTATGATCCTGCCTCGTGATCAACAATTCGGAGGGCGACATGGCCAAGAACGATCCTGGATTCAACACCTTGGCGATCCACGCAGGCGCACAGCCCGACCCAGCGACCGGCGCACGGGTGACGCCGATCTACCAGACGACCGCTTTCGTCTTCAACGATTCCGACCATGCCGCCGCCCTCTTCGGCCTGCAGGCCTTCGGTAATATTTACACCCGCATCATGAACCCGACGCAGGCCGTGCTCGAGGAACGCGTCGCCGCGCTCGAGGGCGGTACGGCGGCCCTTGCCGTCGCCTCCGGCCACGCGGCGCAGATGATCGTCTTCCACACCATCATGCGCCCGGGCGAAAATTTTATCGCCGCCCGCAAGCTCTATGGCGGCTCGATCAATCAGTTCGGCCATGCTTTCGAGAATTTCGGCTGGCAGGTGCGCTGGGCCGATTCCGCCGATCCGGCGAGCTTCGAAAGCCAGATCGACGACAAGACCCGCGGCATCTTCATCGAAAGCCTTGCCAATCCGGGCGGCACTTTCGTCGATATCGCCGCTATTGCCGACGTCGCTCATCGCCACGGCCTGCCGCTGATCGTCGACAACACGATGGCAACACCCTATCTCATCCGTCCGATCGAGCACGGCGCCGATATCGTCGTGCACTCGCTGACGAAATTTCTCGGCGGCCACGGCAACTCCATGGGCGGCCTTATCGTCGACGGCGGCACCTTCGACTGGTCGAAGTCAGGCAATTACCCGATGCTGTCTAGCCCGCGACCGGAATATAACGGCATGGTGCTGCACGCGACTTTCGGCAATTTCGCCTTTGCGATCGCTGCCCGCGTGCTCGGCCTGCGCGACCTCGGCCCGGCGATTTCGCCCTTCAATGCCTTCCTGATTCTGACCGGCATCGAGACGCTGCCGCTCAGAATGCAGCGCCACAGCGACAATGCCATCGCTGTCGCCCGGTGGCTGAAGGCGCACAGCAAGATCGCTTGGGTGAATTATGCCGGCCTTGAAGACGATCCGAACCATGCCCTGCAGCAGCGTTATTCGCCGAAGGGCGCAGGCTCCGTCTTCACCTTCGGCATCCGGGGCGGTTATGAGGCTGGCAAGACTCTGGTCGAAGGACTTGAGCTCTTCTCCCATCTGGCCAATATCGGCGACACCCGCTCGCTCGTCATTCATCCGGCCTCGACGACGCACCGGCAACTGAGCGACGAGCAGAAAATCGCCGCCGGCGCCGGACCCGACGTGGTGCGGCTTTCCATCGGCATCGAGGACGTTAACGACATCATCGCCGATCTTGAGCAGGCGCTCTCGAAGATCTGATTGTCCTTCGCAGCAAACGTTGTAATTTCGCAGACGATCATTGTCGAAATACAACCAGCGCCGCCTTGCGGATGCCTTCTGCTGGCCGCCATTGCGGGAACATTCATGCCACTCGTCATTCTCACCGGCGCATCGGGAGCCGGGAAAACTACCATTGCTGAGGCTGTCGGACGCCGGCACGGGCAGGAGATCGAAGTCTTTTACAAGGACAGCATCGGCGTTCCGCCTATGCAAGAGATGGTTGACCAATTCGGCTCCGTCGAAGAATGGCAGAGAGCGGCCACTTTCGCATGGATATCGCGACTGTCGCCGCTCCTGGCAGAAGGACGTAGCGTCCTGTTCGAGGGGCAGTCGCGTTTTTCCTTTCTGGCCGAAGCTGCCGAACGTGCCGGGATCGGTTCGCATTCCTGCCTCCTGATCGATTGCGACGACGACACCCGAGCCCGGCGCCTTTCGATTGATCGAGGCCAGCCTGAGTTGGCAAATCCGGATATGATGAACTGGGCCGCCTTCCTACGGCACGAAGCAGCGACATACGGATGCGAAATTCTCGACACATCGAAGCTGACGGTGGAACAGGGAATTGAACGAGTCCTTCGCGAATTGCGGCGGCAGCGTGTTTGATCCGGACCAGGCAGTTGAAGTTTGGCCGTTCCAGTGCGGCGGTTCGTCCGCTTGTTCTGGTAAAAGCATAGAATTCGCGCAGAGGGAGGCGCAGTTGCACCTGTCGTTGGAGTTGTTTGTCCAAACGCCCCGGACATCGATTGATTTCTATCAGCGAGTCCTGGGCTTTGAAGTCGAGGGCTCGACGAGCACGGAATATGCGATGTTGAGAAACGGCGACGCCGCCATCGCGATCAATTCGCGAAGCGTCCTTTCGAGCGATCATCCGTTACGCGGCGAAATTGGCGACAGGGTCGGCCTCGGCGTCGAGATCGTCCTGAAGGTCGCTGATGTCGAGGATGCCTATCGCAAGGCGGACGAGAGCGGCTGGCCACTTTCCGCCCTCGCCGTGCAGCCTTGGGGACTGCGTGACTTTCGCCTTATCGATCCCGACGGCTATTATGTCAGAGTGACCAGTACCCACACGCAGTGACAGGTCCATGATGGCGGCCATGGGCTTCGTGCCAAACGCTGAGCGGCTGCACTTCGGTGGCGACCGGTTGCAAATCGGTCGTATCAATTGCTGTCCTCGTAATCAGCGCGACCCATATCGCCGGGCCTCAGGACGCCCGGACAGGAGGTCCCTGAGCCCCTTTCTTTAGTCTCCGCTACTTCACGTTGAAGCAGTTTTATTGCTCAGTTTTCAATTCCAAATTTCAGAAAACAAGCGTATGTTGCGCGGTTAGGATTGCAGTAACCATGCCTTTGAGGGGTCGGGGACGATGTGCTGGAATACATCATCGGCATTCACGCCGGTCGCGCTTGCTTTGCGCGGTCCGGCAACACGCAAGATCGTCCGGACGCTCGGCGATGCGGCGCATCTCCTGATCAACGATTGGCCTTCTGATGACGGCGAGGAATACGTCGCTGCCGTAAAAGCCTGTGTCGATGCAATTACCGGGAAAATTAGCCCGGAACGATTCCGCGAGGCGCTTCTGCTTGCAGCCGATGAAGCGGGTATCGCTGCTCTGACAGTCGTCCCCGTCGGAGTGACAGAGCGGCGACCGGACCTGCGTTCGGCCGCGCCAAGATAGCCCCTATTTCAAGCGGCTCCTTATCAGCCTGGCATTGCGTCAGATGCGGCCGCGGCCAAGGCAGGCAAAACTCTCACAAACTGAAAGCACCACCGACAATTCTAACCGCCACCTTCACAAATGTCGCTCAAGATGATGGGAGAAGGGGCTCCTGGAGGTTCCCAAGCGCGGTCAATGCCCTGTGAGACGAGAGACAAATTTCAAACAATCGCGCGCAGACCCTTGCCGCAAACGACACTGACAGCGGAGAGGTCCACGATGGTTGCGGCGAATTTCATCACCTTCAACATCGACAATGTCGAACCCGAGTTCGGCGCGCCGGAGCCCGCTCGGATCATCTCCGGTGATCCGCAATTTCGCACCTGGAATCTGGAGGAGGGCGACGGCGGCCTCTATTCCGGGATCTGGGAGGCGACACCCGGCAAGTGGCGGATCGTTTACGAGGAGTGGGAATATTTCAGCCTGCTGTCAGGCCATTCGATCGTCACGGAGGACGGCGGTGAGCCGGTCCACCTGAGGGAGGGCGACCGAATGATCTTGAGGCCCGGCTTCAAGGGAACCTGGGAAGTCGTTGAAACGACTCGCAAGGACTATGTGATCAAGGTCTGAACAGCGGCTGCGAGCCGGCTTTGGCGATGGCGGTCTGTCCCGGTTTGCGGCGATTATGATCCGTTTCCCCCGAAATAACCGCCTCTCTTTCACGGATAGAGGGCATTTGATCTTTCCCATTAACGAGACCTACATCGTCAAATGCTAGACCTTATCTGCAGCGCATTGCGGACATGATGTCTCCTGCCGTCACCACAGACATGACCTTGCAGTTCATCTTTTCGGGATTGGCATGTCGTCGAATCTTGCGGGTAGGCACGTTCGAACCCAAACGTCTTCCATCATTGCGACAACCGTTTTCTTCCTCGTCGTCGCGCTCGTCTTGACCGGCCTCATGGCGCATGTCGTCGCCACGATGACGCGGTCGGCGAACGAAATCGATGATGCCAGAGCCAGCCGCGCCGCTCGCGCGGCGATCGCAGCCTTTGTCAGCCGCCTGAGCGCGACAACGACTGACAACGCCGTATGGGATGATGCCTATAAGGCGATCGCATCTCCCGGCGCCGCGGATTGGGCTTATGAGAACTGGGGTAAAACCAGCGAGGATTATCCGCTTTACGACGGCGCCATCGTGACCGGTCCCGACCGCTCGTCGATCGTCTCCGCCTATGCCAAAGGCAAGCCCTTCCAGCCGAGCGCCTTTTTCGGCGAAGCTTTCTACCGGCAGATCAATACGGCCACCGATTTCGGACAGGCGCCGGTTGTCAATTTCATCAAGACGGAAACCGGCATCGCGCTCATCGCGTCACAACCGATCCAGCCTTATCAAGCGGAAGGCGAGCTTCCGACGAAGCTCAGCGTGCTGAGCTTCTACAAGGAATTCAACTCGGACGTTCTCAGCACGCTTTCGAACGAACACGAACTCGAGGGCTTGCGCCTTGCCGCCGCGCCCGAGCCGAGTCTGCTGAACACACCGATCACGGATATGAAGGGTGGCGTCATCGGCCATCTCGTCTGGCCGAGCAAAGCGCCGGGAAGCGCCGTGTTCCGACAGGTCTACCCTTTTGTTGCGGCCGCTATCATCATTCTCGTGCTGTTCCTGGCCGGCGTTCTGCTGGTGGGCGCAGCCGAAGCGCGGCGTCTTCGTCAACTGGCGCAAGCAGCGATTTTCGAAGCGAACCACGATAGCCTGAGCGGCCTCCTGAACAGGCATGGGCTTCTCGCCCTGCTGGAAGACCTGAAAGGCTCGGAGATTTCGCCGCCTCGGCTCTACCTGGTCGATCTCGACGGTTTCAAGGCGGTCAATGACGCCTGGGGGCATGCGGTCGGGGATGATCTGATCCGGATCGTCTCGAACGCGCTGATCGCCTGCCACCCCGAAGTCGTTGCCGTGGCCCGGTTGGGGGGCGACGAGTTCGCTCTGGTCCAGGTCGGAACTGTCGCGCGTCAGGAGATAGAAGAGACGATTCTGGCGCTGTTTGCCGAACCCTTCAAAATCGATGGACGAACGATCGAGGTTGGCGCGAGCATCGGCGCTGCTGCGCGTGACGCAGACATTGAGCCCCTGGAGCTTTTGCGCAGGGCTGACATGGCGCTCTACCGCGCCAAGGAAAATGGCAGAGGGCGGGCGATCGAATACGACCCCGAGTTGGATCGGGAGCGCCAAAGGGTCGCCGAACTGGAAACTCTGTTGAAGAATGCCATCGGCAATGGCGCGATCGAAGCCGTCTTCCAACCTCTCGTTTCGGCGACGACGGGCGTTGTCACCGGTCTTGAAGCGCTAGCCCGCTGGCGCACTGCGACAGGAAATATCAGTCCGGAGATTTTCATTCCGCTTGCTGAAAGATGCGGCCTCATCGATGCTCTCGGCGGTCACATGCTGAAAACATCGATCGAGCACGCCAAGAACTGGCCCGGTTTAGCGTTGTCCGTCAACGTTTCGCCGGTCCAGCTCTGCAATCCGGAATTTGCCGCCGAGGTGATCTCTCTCCTGCAGGAACTCGATTTCGATCCCAGGCGCCTGACATTGGAAATCACCGAAGGCGTCCTCATGACCAATCCGGATCAGGCGCGTCGGTCGATAGATCACCTCAAGCAGGTCGGTATCAAATTCGCGCTCGACGACTTCGGCTGCGGCTATGCAAGCATCGGCGCATTGCGGCAGTTCGGCTTTGATCGGATGAAGATCGATCGCTCGCTGGTCTCCGCTCTCGACCAGGCCTCCAATGGCGCCGATGTTCTCAAGGCGACCATCGCTTTGGCGACCGCTCTGCAGATTCCCGTGACCGCGGAAGGCATCGAGAATATCCGCCAGGCGGCGATCTTGCGGGAGGCCGGCTGCGACCAACTGCAAGGCTATTTGATCGGAAAACCCATGTCGGCGCTCGACATATCCAGCAAGCTTCAAGAACAGGCAGCGTAATGCCGCGAGATCGCACAAGCACGCCGCGCAGAGCTTCCGCTGATCTGCCGACCGGTGCCGATCACCACCGGAGATCCAGCCGGTCGAGCCCGTGAAAATGATAGACGTCCTTGACGACGGGCGTCTTCGCCAGCCTGAGGCCGGAAAGCCGTTCGAACAGGATCGGCAGGACGACGTTGAGCTCCAGCCGAGCCAGCGGTGCGCCGATGCAGAAATGGATGCCGGCGCCGAAGGAGAGGTTCGGCGCCTCGTTTCGGTCTGGCCGGAAGGCGAGGGGGTCGGTGAATTTCGCCGGGTCGAGATTGGCGGCGGCGAGGATGAGGCTTACCTTGTCGCCGCGCCTGAAGGAAACGCCGTCGATCTCAGCGGGCTCGAGCGCCCAGCGCTGGAAGATGTGGACGGGCGCGCAGATACGCAGGGTTTCCTCGACGGTGCGCTCCGTCGCCGCTTCATCCCGGAAGAGTTCTGCCGGATCGCAGCCGCTGTCGAGGATGGTGTGTACGGAGTTGCCGATCTGGTGCACGGTCGCTTCATGGCCGGCATTGAGCAGCACGATCGTCGTTGAAATGAGCTCCTCCTCGGTGAGGTACTGACCCTTGTGCTCCGTGTGGATCATGTGGGTCAGCAGGTCATCGCGCGGCTCGGCCCGGCGTTCAGCGATCACTACTCTGACATAGTCGGAAAATTCTCTGGCGGCCCGTTCGGCCTCTTCTTCTTGCCGGCGCGTGCGGCCGAACATGTACATGCGCACATAGGCATGCGACCAGGCGAGCAGTTGCGGCCCCATCTCCTCCGGGATGCCGATCATCCGCGCGATCATCGTCACCGGGATGATGTCGGCAAAGGCCGAGAGCAGCTCGACCTCGCCCTTCTGCGCGAAGCCGTCGATCAGCCGGTTGGCAAGCTCGACAAGCTCCGGCTTCATCTTCTCGACATGGCGGGAGACGAAGGCGCGATTGACGAGCGTGCGCAGCCGCGTGTGCTCGGGTGGTTCGAGCTCGAGCAGGGAATAACGTTCCGAGAGATCGAAACTTTCAAGATGCGCCATCGGCTCGGCAAGGCCGAGTTCCTCGCGGCTGGCGATATGCAGGATCTGCCGGCCGAAGCGGCGGTCGCGCAGCAGCGCGTTCACATGGTCGTAGCCGGTGAAGAACCACTGTTTCTGCTCGGTCCAGTAGAAGGTCGGACAATGGGCGTGGAGCGCGGCGTAAACGGCATTCGGGTTGCCGTAGAAGGCCGGATTGCGGGCGTCCAGCGAGACATGGCGGAGGGCAGGGTCGATCGAAAGGAAGGGCGGTAACGTCATGAACCGAGGCTTAGCGGATTTACCGGCCCTCGAAAAGATGTGGAGAGGCGTGTTGGACACGGAACCAGGAGCGCCCGATCTGAATGCGCCAACGGCTTTAAGATCTGTGTCTAAGCCCGGGGATTGATTCTGCTTTTTTTGACTTACGGCTAACTGGCCCGTGACAGGGCGCCCATGCGCCGCAGCGCCTCGACCTGGTCGTCGACCGTCGGCACGAGTTCGCCGGCGGTGGTGCTCGGCGTGGCCGGCGCCGGGGCCGCCGCTTCCTCTTCGCCGAAGGTGACCGTGCAATTGCGGCCGGCGGCTTTGGCCGCATAGAGGGCTCGGTCGGCGGCCGAGATCAGCTTGTCGATATTGGCGTCGATCGAGGAGGCGAGGGCGACGCCAATGCTGACCGTGACCGGAACGATCGCTTCGCCAGTGCTGACGGGAAGGCGGCAGAATTCGGTGCGGATCGCTTCGGCGATCGCCTCGGCTTCCGTCTGGTCTGTGACGCTCGCGAAGGCGGCGAATTCCTCGCCGCCCATGCGGCCGAAGATGTTGTTTGGAATATATTGCCGGGCCATGCGAGCGAAGGCGGTGAGCACGGCGTCGCCGGACTGATGGCCGAAGCGGTCGTTGACGCGCTTGAAATGATCGAGGTCGAAAAGGATCACCGCGACCTGCCGCTGCTCGCTATGAGCTCTCTCCTGGATGGACTCGAAATAGCCGAGCAGGCCACGACGGTTGAGCACGCCGGTCAGGGAATCGGTCAGCGTCATCGCGCGTAGATGCCGTTCGGAGCGTTCCATGACCAGTCGGCAAGTGAGCGCGAAGGCGATGGTGAGCAAGAAGGCGCTTGCCATGGCGGAGACACCGCCGAGATTGGTCGCCTCGATATCGCTTGGCAGCGTCACCGCCATCGTCAGCGCCGAGCCGAAACACAGGCAGCCCTGGATAACGAACACCCCCATCAGCTTGATGCGGGTGCGCTCGCGGCGCATGTCGCCGGCGGCGACCGCCATGGCCAATGCCGTGGCACCCGTCGCAGAAGCGAGATTATAGAGCACGACGCGGTTGGAATAATCGGTGTTGACCCAGGGCAAAAAGACCCCGGCAAGCCAGATTGCCGGCGGCAGCAGAGCCCACCATTCGATCTTTTTGCGGTCGAGCGCCAGAAAGCCCGCCACCCAGGCGCTCTGGCCGAGCAGCGCGATGGCATTGCCCACCTCGATGGAAAGCAGGCTGGGGATTTCGCTGCGCAGCGAGATCATCGCAAAGCCGATGGCGGTCAGAAAGAAGCCGAGGCCCCAATAGAGATAGGCTTCGTTCCTGACATTGTGGCGCCAGGCGACGAAAAGCACCAAAGCGAGCGTCATGGCCTCCGAACACCAGATGGCGAGACCCGTAGCGATATTGAACACGGCAGCAACCCCTTGCCCGTCGACCTGTCTGTTGGCCCGCATCCTTGCGGAGGAAGCTCGCCAGTTCCTTAATGTCGCTGCACTGCGGCATGATTTTCGGCCGGTATCTGGCGATAGGCTTTCCGTTGAGTAAACGTGCATGAGCGCTGTCGAATGGAGTAACCTTTCCTTCATCCTGTCATGGAGAAAAGCCGGGGAGTCGACATCGAGGGCTCGCGGCCAACAGGCGTTTGCGAGAAAGAGGCTGCCGGCGTCGAAGCCCTGCGGCCTTGCCCTCCTTCTTAACGTTATCCCAATGCGTGTCTTGAAGAGGAGGGCAGGGACACTCTATGTAGGGATAAGACATTTTCTTTGATTCCCGGCCTGCCGGCATGACGTTGACAAAGGACGCACATGAGAAACCCAGTTGATACCGCAATGGCCCTCGTGCCGATGGTCGTGGAACAGACCAACCGCGGTGAACGCTCCTACGACATCTATTCCCGCCTGTTGAAGGAACGCATCATCTTCCTGACCGGCGCCGTCGAGGATCACATGGCGACGCTCGTCTGCGCCCAGTTGCTTTTCCTCGAGGCCGAAAACCCGAAGAAGGAAATCGCTCTCTACATCAATTCTCCCGGTGGCGTCGTCACCGCCGGCATGGCGATCTACGACACGATGCAGTTCATCAAACCTGCTGTGTCGACGCTCTGCATCGGCCAGGCGGCGTCCATGGGTTCGCTGCTGTTGGCGGCCGGCCATAAGGACATGCGCTTCGCCACCCCGAATTCCCGCATCATGGTTCATCAGCCCTCGGGCGGCTTCCAGGGCCAGGCCTCGGACATCGAGCGCCACGCCCGCGACATCCTCAAGATGAAGCGCCGCCTGAACGAAGTCTACGTCAAGCACACCGGCCGCAGCTACGAGGAAGTTGAAAAGACCCTCGATCGTGACCATTTCATGGATGCGGACGAGGCCCAGGGCTGGGGCGTGATCGACAAGGTTTTGACGTCGCGCCTCGAGATGGAAGGCGAGCAGGCCTAGTAATTAATTGGGATGGTGTTTTTGCCGCCACAGTTCTATCTCATTTGTGATCGAACAAGGCTTTCATCTGGCGGCGAAGACGCTAATAGTAACTATTAATGCTATGTTGAATTTTTATGACATAGCATTTGGCATTCGAAGGGGATTCGTTGCCGCCGGAACCCGAACATGGTTGATTGGGACCGGTTCGTAGCCCCTGAAGCCCTTCTCGGCAAAGGCTCCGGAAACGGAGTGCCGCCAGGAGCTGATAGAGTGGACCGCGATTTCGCCTTGAAATGCGGCGTGCTGGAAGGAAAATGATATGAGCAAGGTCAGCGGCAGCAACGGCGGCGACTCCAAGAACACCCTCTATTGTTCGTTCTGCGGAAAGAGCCAGCACGAAGTCCGGAAACTGATTGCCGGACCGACCGTCTTCATCTGCGATGAATGCGTCGAATTGTGCATGGACATCATCCGCGAGGAAAACAAGTCCTCGATGGTCAAGTCCCGCGACGGCGTTCCGACGCCCCAGGACATCATCAAGGTCCTCGACGAATATGTCATAGGCCAGCGCCAGGCGAAGAAGATCCTGTCGGTTGCCGTTCACAACCATTACAAGCGCCTGGCGCACGCCTCCAAGAACGGCGAAGTCGAGCTGGCGAAGTCGAACATCATGCTGGTCGGACCGACCGGCTGCGGCAAGACCTATCTTGCCCAGACCCTGGCCCGCATCATCGACGTTCCCTTCACGATGGCCGATGCGACGACGCTGACGGAAGCCGGCTATGTCGGTGAGGACGTCGAAAACATCATCTTGAAGCTCCTGCAGGCGGCCGACTACAATGTCGAGCGCGCCCAGCGCGGCATCGTCTACATCGACGAAGTCGACAAGATTTCGCGCAAGTCCGACAATCCGTCGATCACCCGCGACGTCTCGGGCGAGGGCGTCCAGCAGGCGCTTCTGAAGATCATGGAAGGCACGGTCGCTTCCGTCCCGCCGCAGGGCGGCCGCAAGCACCCGCAGCAGGAATTCCTGCAGGTCGACACGACGAACATCCTATTCATCTGCGGCGGCGCTTTCGCCGGTCTCGACAAGATCATCTCCGCCCGTGGCGAGAAGACCTCGATCGGCTTCGGCGCGACCGTCAAGGCCCAGGACGACCGCCGCGTCGGCGAAGTCCTGCGCGAACTGGAGCCGGAAGATCTGGTCAAGTTCGGCCTCATCCCGGAATTCATCGGCCGTCTGCCGGTTCTGGCGACGCTCGAGGATCTCGACGAGGATGCGCTGATCCAGATCCTGTCCGAGCCGAAGAACGCGCTGATCAAGCAGTATCAGCGCCTGTTCGAGATGGAAGACGTCGAACTGACCTTCCACGAGGACGCGCTGCGCGAAATCGCCCGCAAGGCGATTGTGCGCAAAACCGGTGCCCGCGGCCTTCGCTCGATCATGGAGAAGATCCTGCTCGACACGATGTTCGAACTGCCGACGCTGGAAGGCGTGCGCGAGGTCGTCATCTCCGAGGAAGTGGTGCGCGGTTCGGCCCGTCCGCTTTACATCTATGCCGATCGCCAGGAAGAAAAGGCCAACGCGTCGGCGTGACCTTGGACTTTCGCACGATTCTTTTGGGGGCTTGCCATTGGCGGGCCCCTTTCTATTTGAAAAACCATGCGAGGCGCTGTTAGTATTTGCAGTGGGGACCGGATATGCCTTTGCCGATGTTGTGCAAGGGTGATGCTTGGCAATGATGCGATGATCTCGTAAGCCTGTTGCCGACGTTGTATTTTAGCCTGGTCGGAAGTGGTAAGCGCCGGTCCAGCCACGCGCTTCATAGTGTTGGCGTTCCGTTGTAATAAAGCTGTCACGTCCGGGGAACGCGGGCGTTAGCGTGGCTTGAAAAGCGTAGTCAGAACCTCCACTTGTAGAGCCAAGTGAGAGCCGGCCGGTCCCAAGCGGCCGTGCAGAGAGCCCGGTAACGGGACGATGGAAAGGACAAAAAAATGACGAAGAAAACGTCTGTAGCGAGCAGCACCGCCTACCCTGTTTTGCCTTTGCGCGACATCGTGGTGTTCCCGCATATGATCGTGCCGCTGTTCGTCGGACGGGAAAAATCGATCCGTGCGCTCGAAGAAGTCATGGGCTCGGACAAGCAGATCATGCTGGTGACGCAGATCAACGCCAGCGACGATGATCCGGACCCTTCGGCGATTCACAATGTCGGCACGGTGGCCAACGTGCTGCAGCTCCTGAAGCTGCCCGACGGCACCGTCAAGGTTCTCGTCGAAGGCCGCGCTCGCGCCGAGATCGACACCTATACCAGCCGCGAGGATTTCTACGAGGCGCTCGGCCATGTGCTCGAGGAGCCCCATGACGATCCGGTCGAGCTGGAAGCGTTGTCGCGCTCGGTCGTCTCCGAATTCGAAAGCTATGTGAAGCTCAACAAGAAAATTTCGCCCGAAGTGGTCGGCGCCGCCAGCCAGATCGACGACTATTCCAAGCTCGCCGATACGGTCGCCTCGCATCTGTCGATCAAGATCACCGAGAAGCAGGAGATGCTGGAGACGACCAGCGTCAAGCAGCGTCTCGAAAAGGCTCTCGGCTTCATGGAAGGCGAGATCTCGGTCCTGCAGGTCGAAAAGCGCATCCGCTCGCGCGTCAAGCGCCAGATGGAGAAGACCCAGCGCGAATACTACCTCAATGAGCAGATGAAGGCGATCCAGAAGGAGCTCGGTGACGGCGAGGAAGGCCGCGACGAGATGAGCGAACTGGAAGAGCGCATCGCCAAGACCAAGTTGTCCAAGGAAGCCCGTGAAAAGGCCGAGGCGGAGCTGAAGAAGCTGCGCCAGATGAGCCCGATGTCGGCGGAAGCCACCGTCGTGCGCAATTATCTCGATTGGCTGCTCGGCATCCCGTGGGGCAAGAAGTCGAAGATCAAGGCCGACCTCAACAATGCCGAGAAGATCCTCGAAGCCGATCACTTCGGTCTCGACAAGGTCAAGGAGCGCATCGTCGAATATCTGGCCGTGCAGGCGCGTGCCACCAAGATCAAAGGCCCGATCCTCTGCCTCGTCGGCCCTCCGGGCGTCGGCAAGACCTCGCTGGCCCAGTCGATCGCCAAGGCGACCGGCCGTGAGTATGTCCGCATGGCGCTCGGCGGCGTTCGCGACGAAGCCGAAATCCGCGGTCACCGCCGCACCTATATCGGCTCGATGCCCGGCAAGGTCATCCAGTCGATGAAGAAAGCGAAGAAGTCCAACCCGCTCTTCCTGCTCGATGAAATCGACAAGATGGGCATGGACTTCCGCGGCGATCCGTCCTCGGCCCTGCTCGAAGTGCTCGATCCGGCGCAGAACTCGACCTTCATGGACCATTACCTGGAAGTCGAATACGACCTCTCCGACGTGATGTTCATCACGACGGCGAATACGCTGAACATTCCGGCGCCGCTGATGGACCGCATGGAAATCATCCGTATCGCCGGCTACACCGAGGATGAAAAGCGCGAGATCGCCAAGCGGCACCTGTTGCCGAAGGCCATCAAGGAACATGCGTTGCAGCCGGAAGAATTCTCGGTCAGCGACGATGCCCTGATGGCAATCAGCCAGCAGTATACCCGCGAAGCAGGTGTCCGTAGCTTCGAACGCGAATTGATGAAGCTCGCCCGCAAGGCGGTCACCGAGATCATCAAGGGCAAGACGAAGTCCGTTCACGTGACGGCCGCCAACATCGCCGACTATCTCGGCGTCCCGCGCTTCCGCCATGGCGAGGCCGAGGGCGAGGATCAGGTCGGCGTCGTGACCGGTCTTGCCTGGACGGAAGTCGGCGGCGAGCTGCTGACCATCGAAGGTGTGATGATGCCGGGCAAGGGCCGCATGACGGTTACCGGCAATCTGAAGGACGTCATGAAGGAATCGATCTCGGCGGCGGCCTCCTATGTCCGCTCGCGCGCTGTCGATTTCGGCATCGAACCGCCTATGTTCGAAAAGAACGACATCCACGTGCACGTGCCGGAAGGGGCGACGCCGAAGGATGGCCCGTCGGCCGGTGTCGCCATGGCAACCGCCATTGTCTCGATCATGACCGGCATCCCGGTCAACAAGCATGTGGCCATGACCGGTGAAATCACCCTCCGCGGCCGTGTGCTGCCGATCGGCGGCCTCAAGGAAAAGCTGCTAGCAGCGCTTCGCGGCGGCATCAAGAAGGTGCTGATTCCGGAGGAGAACGCCAAGGACCTGGCGGAGATTCCGGACAATGTGAAGAACAACATGGAGATCATTCCGGTCTCGCGGATGGGCGAGGTGATCAAGCACGCGCTGATCCGGCGGCCGGAGCCGATCGAGTGGGATGGGACGGTGGAAACGCCCGTCATCACTTCGGTCGAAGGCCTCGATGACACGGGCGCAACCATAGCGCATTGAGTGGCATTTGCCACATTTGTGCCCTATTGGCGCAAAAGACGCAAAAAGGCTGGCGGAAACGCCAGCCTTTTTTGTGAAAACGTCATGGAGACGCTTGCTTTTCCTTGATTTGCAGGGCTTTTGGGTTCCCGGCGGGCCTGATGAAACCTAATCTGCGCCTAGCTTAGATTTGAGTCGTTTCATACCATTTAGAAAGGGGTGGAAACATGAACAAGAATGAACTCGTGTCCGCAGTCGCCGAAAAGGCAGGACTGACGAAGTCTGACGCGGCTTCCGCTGTTGACGCGGTTTTTGACGTTGTCCAGGCCGAACTCAAGAACAAGGGCGACATCCGCCTCGCTGGTTTCGGCAGCTTCACCGTTTCTCATCGCGCTGCAACGAAGGGCCGTAACCCGTCGACCGGCGCTGAAGTCGATATCCCGGCTCGCAACGTTCCGAAGTTCACGCCCGGCAAGGGCCTGAAGGACGCCGTCAACGGCTGATTTGATCGTCCGCCGGCCGTAAACGAGAACGGTTGAGCAGGATTTCGAGGGGTTCGGCGCGCCGGACCCCTTTTTGTTTTGCCGCTTGCCGCAGGCAGCGCTTTGTTTTACGAACGGTGCTGTTCTCAGGGCGGGGTGAAAGTCCCCACCGGCGGTAAGGGCTGCGGCCCGAGCCCGCGAGCGCCTTCCGAGGCTTTGGCCGGGGAAGGGTCAGCAGATCCGGTGCGATTCCGGAGCCGACGGTATAGTCCGGATGAAAGAGAATGAGCATGGCCGCGAGCGGGCAGGGGACTGCCGGCGTCTGCGCGCCGTCGCCTCATGCGTCCTGATTTATGTTGGTCGCCTGCATAATTCCCTAAATCGGAATCGATTTGAGGATGAAATTATGCAGCAATTAAAAGCGCTACAGCGTCCTTTGCGCGTCTGGAAAGACGCGCGGCGCTGTAGTTCTGGGTGGAAGACATGAATCAGAATTCCCTTACAATGCAGCGTTCCCGCGCCTTTGCTGGCGCTGCTTTCATGGTGCTTGGAGGCGTCGCTTTCTCGCTGCTCAACGTCGTCACCCAATGGCTGACCATGAAGCTCGCCTTTCCGCCAGCCTCTGCTGCTTTCTGGCAATATGCCTTCGCCTTCCTCTTCTGCTTGCCCTTCCTGCGCAAATCCGGCCTTGCGGCTATGCGTACGAACTATCCCTGGCGGCACGTCGTGCGCGTCGTCTTTGCCGCGCTCGGCGTCGAGGCCTGGGTTTCCGGTCTTGCCTCAGTGCCGATCTGGCAGGCGATCGCGCTGGTCATGACCTCACCCTTCTTCATCATTCTCGGTGCCCGCCTGTTCCTCGGTGAGCGCGTCGGCGCGGCCCGCTGGGCAGCGACCGGTGTCGGCTTTGCCGGCGCCATGATCATCCTCCAGCCATGGTCGGACAGCTTCACCTGGGCAGCGCTCCTGCCGGTACTCTCGGCACTGCTCTGGGGTGCCTCGTCGCTCATCACCAAGAGCCTGACCGGTATCGAGAGGCCGGAGACCATCATCGTCTGGTTGTTGGTGCTGCTGACGCCGATCAACGGCGGTCTGGCGCTTGCTGCGGGCTTCGCAGTGCCGCCAGGCACGACACTCGCGCTCTTCCTTCTGGCAGGCCTCCTGACGGTCGTGGCGCAGTATCTGCTGACCCTTGCCTATGCCAGCGCCGACGCCGCCTATGTCCAGCCCTTCGATGACCTGAAGCTGCCGCTCAACGTGCTCGCCGGCTGGCTGTTCTTCGGCTATGCGCCCGCCGGCTATCTGTGGCTGGGCGCTGCACTCATTCTTTCCGCGTCGCTCTTCATCATGAGGAACGAGATGCGTCGGGAAAAACAGGCAGCCTGACGCCGACCCTCTGAAATTTTGGGGGCTGTCATGTCTCTGTCATAGCGGTCCCGCAAAACCCCTCTGTTCGATCTTTTTGGACATTGGGGGTTTCCATGACAGTTTCATCCCGCAAGGCAGCGCTCGCTGCCGTGCTTCTCGCATCCGTGGCCTTCCCGGCTGCGGCCGAGCCGGTTTTCAACCGCATCGCCTCTTTCCCGGTCGCTCAGAACCTGCCTGGTGACAAGGACAAGCTGTCGCCGACATCCGCAGAAATCATCACCGCGACCGACGACGGCAACACCCTGATCTATAGCGACAGCCCGTTCGGTGCGATCGGCTTCATCGACATCACCGACGCCAGGGTTCCAAGGGCCGGCGGCGCGCTGATGATGGATGGCGAGCCGACATCGGTCACCTCGAGTGCCGGCAAGGCGCTGGTTGCCGTCAATACCTCCGAAAGCAAGGCCAGGCCCTCCGGCCGCCTCGCAATCGTCGACGTAGCGACAAAGAAGATCGAGAACACCTGCGATCTCGGCGGCCAGCCGGATTCCATCGCCCTCAACAAGGACAAGACGCTCGGTGCCATCGCGATCGAAAACGAGCGCGACGAAGACGTCAATGACGGCAAGATCCCGCAGATGCCGGCGGGCGACCTCGCCGTTTTCCAGGTCAAGAACGGCACCGTCGATTGCGGCACCATCAGGCATGTGGCGCTGACCGGCCTTGGCGGTGTCGCCCCTGAAGACCCGGAGCCGGAATTCGTTGCCTTCAACGGGCAGAACGAGATTGCGCTGACGCTGCAGGAAAACAACGAGATCGTCATCATCGATGCCAACACGGCTCAGGTGAAGGCCCACTTCTCCGCCGGCAGCGTTGATCTCTCAGGCATCGACACCAAACGCGACGGCGCCCTGAAATTCTCGAGCGAATCGAAGGGCGTCCTGCGCGAGCCTGATGCCGTGAAGTGGCTGGACGACAACCGCCTCGTCATCGCCAATGAAGGCGATTACCAGGGCGGCTCGCGCGGCTTCACCATCTTCGACAAGGCGGGCAAGGTTCTCTATGAATCGGGCGCTTCCTTTGAACGCGCCGTCGCCCATATCGGCCATTACCCCGAAAGCCGTTCGGGATCGAAGGGCGTCGAGCCGGAAGGCCTTGAAGCTGCCAAGTTCGGCGACGACCAATATTTCTTCCTGCTTGCCGAGCGCGCCTCGGTCGTTGGCGTCTATAAGGATACCGGCGCCGACCCCGAACTCATGCAGCTTCTGCCGTCGGGCATTTCGCCGGAAGGCGGGGTCGCCATCCCGCAGCGTAACCTCTTTGCGACCGCCAATGAACTCGATCTCGGCAAGGACGGCGGGGTGCGCTCGCACGTAATGATCTATGAGCGTGCGGAAGGCGACCAAGCCTATCCGCAGATCGTCTCCGCCGACAAGGAAGGCACTCCGATCGGTTTCGCAGCGCTTTCGGGTCTCGCCGCCGTTCCCGGCAAACCGGGCATGCTCTACGCCGTCAGCGACAGCGCTCTGGGCTCGCAGCCGACGATCTACACGATCGACGCAACCAAGAAGCCGGCCGTCATCATCGACGCGCTCGTCGTCAAGCGTGACGGCGCTCCAGCCCAGAAGCTCGACATCGAAGGCATCGCGGCGGCGGCCGACGGCTCCTTCTGGCTTGCCTCGGAAGGAAACAGCGAACGCCTCGTCCCGCAGGCCCTCTACAACGTCAATGCCAAGGGCGACATCAAGGCCGAGATCGCCCTGCCTAGGGAACTCGCCGCCAACGAGATCCGCTACGGCTTCGAGGGTGTGACCATTGTCGGCACCGGCGACGATGCCACGCTCTGGATGGCCGTCCAGCGCGAGTGGGGTGACGACGAGAAGGGCTTCGTCAAGCTCGTCTCATACAATCCGAAGAAGAAGGAATGGGGCGCCGTGCGCTATCCGCTCGACAAGACGGAAAGCGGCTGGGTCGGTCTGTCTGAGATCTCCGCCCACGGCGATAGCGTTTACATCATCGAGCGCGACAACCTCGTCGGCGACGCCGCCAGGCTGAAGAAGCTTTACAAGGTGGCGATCTCGGAACTGAAGCCGGCCAAGCTCGGGGGCGAACTGCCGGTCGTGAAGAAGACCGAAGCGCACGATTTCCTCGGCGAACTGAAGACGGCGACCAACGGCTATGTGCTCGACAAGCTCGAAGGCTTCACCTTCGACGCATCGGGCAAGCCTTACGCTGTCACCGATAATGACGGTGTGAGCGACTCGTCCGGGGAAACCCTGTTCTTCCCGGTCAACCTGACCGCCACGAACTGAGTTCGCGTTCCCATCGAACTTAAAGGCCGGGTTTTGCTCCCGGCCTTTTTCTTTTGGCCGATTCGCCCCTGAACGGCCGATGGCCTACGTCATGAATTTGGGCAAGGCAGCCGCCAATGCGTCGACCGCAAGACGAGTCCTGAGCGGCAGGTGCGATGTCTGCAGCCACAGCGCATGACAATCATACGGGAATTCCGGCTCGTCCGGCAGGACCACCACCAGCATCCCTGCCTGCACACGGTCCCGGATAAGCCAGGAGGGCAGCCAGGCGAGCCCCATGCCTGCCGTTGCCGCATCGGCAATGGCATCGAGATCATCGAGCCTCAAACGGCTCTTGGGCCTGATTTCAATCGGTGGCTCGTCGCCGCGTGGAAAAAGCCACGGACGGAACCGGGCGGAGCGGGCATAGACGATAGCATCGTGCCCGCCGAGATCCTTGAGCTGTTCAGGCCTGCCGTGGTCATCGAGATAGGCCGGCGAGGCGCAGACCACCATGCGCTGGCGCGCGACACGGCGCGCAATGACGCCCAATCTATCCTCCAACTCGCCGGTGCGGATCGCGAGATCGTAGCCGCCCTCCGCGAGGTCGACGACAGGATCGCTGAGCGATAGATCAAGTTCGAGATTCGGATGCCGCTGAGCGAGTTCGATTAGGATCGGGACCACGCAGCGCCGACCGAAATGAACGGGCATAGTGACGCGCAGCCTTCCGCAGGGTTCGGAAAGATGGTCGACTGCAAGCGCATCCGCAGCCTCGGTCTCCGCAAGGATCATCCGGCAGCGCTCGTAATAGGCGCGTCCGAATTCCGTCGGGCTCTGGCGCCGCGTCGTCCGGTTGATGAGGCTCACACCCAAGCGCTCCTCGAGAAAGCGGATATGCTTGCCGACCATCGGTCCGGACAGGCCAAGAGCCGCGGCGGCCGCTGCGAATGAGCCCAGATCGACGGTCTTCACGAAGACGGCCATGCTGGTGAGACGATCCATATTGCAAACTCTTGGTTTCTTCTGTCTTACCTCCGGGCCAATTTATCTTCTGGAGGCGGCTTGGCATAGATCATTCGGTTCAATCATTTTGGAGTTGATATCGAATGCCACGCGTAATCCGCTTTCATGAGCTTGGCGGCCCCGAGGTTCTCCGCATCGAAGATGTAGTGATTCCCGCGCCCCAGCCGGGGTTGGTTCAGATCCGTGTCAAGGCGCTGGGCATCAATCGCGCTGAAGCTTTGTTGCGGTCAGGCGCCTATATCGAAACCGCGCCGCTGCCTTCTGGCCTCGGCCTCGAAGCGGCCGGTATCGTCGAGGCGGTGGGCGAGGGTGTGGATGGTTTTGTGCCGGGCGACCGTGTTAGCATCATCCCGCCCATCTCCATGGTCCAGTGGCCGGCTTATGGGGAACTCATAAATTTTCCCGCCGAATTTGTCGTCAGGCATCCGCCGACGCTGTCCTGGGAGGCGGCCGCTGCCGTCTGGATGCCGTTTTTGACGGCCTACGGCGCACTCATCGACACTGCCGGGTTGAGCAAAGGTGATTTCGTCGCCGTTACCGCGGCCTCGAGCAGCGTGGGTCTTGCTGCGATCCAGATTGCCAACAAGGTCGGTGCGATGCCGATTGCGATTACCAGGACCTCCCGCAAGCGTAAGGCATTGCACGATGCCGGTGCTGCGCATGTCCTCGCTTCACAGGAGGAAGATCTGGAAATGAAGCTGAAGGCCGTCGCCGGCCGGGATGGCGTTCGGGTCGTCTTCGATGCTGTCGCCGGCCCCATTTTCGAACCGCTGAGCGCGGCAATGTCATCGGGCGGCATTTTCATCGAATATGGCGGATTGAACCAGGAGCCGACGCCGTTTCCGCTCCCTGCGGTGCTCGGCAAAGGCCTGACGCTACGCGGTTATCTCGTCCATGAGATTCTCCGCGACCCGGCGCGGCTGCAGGCTGCAAAGACCTTTATCTACGAAGGGCTCGCGTCCGGCGCCCTGGAACCTGTCATATCAAGGACATTCCCTTTCGAACAGATCGTCGAAGCGCACCGCTTCTTGGAATCGAACGAGCAGTTCGGCAAGATTGTCGTGACGGTCTGATCCGGTCCTTCTTGGGATGATGTCTCAGGCCCGGCCAAGTGGCCGGGCGGGCTAGAACGGCCCGTCAGAGCTTACCAGCGCTGATGCACATGCGGTGCGATCAGCCGCTCGTAGATTTCACGCGTCGCCGCCATGACATCGGCCGAAAGCGGCGCGAGGTCGGCGGCGGCCGCGTTTGCCTTGGCCTGTTCGGCATTGCGGGCGCCGGGGATGACGACGGTGACCGCTTCAGCCATCAGGACCCAACGCAGCGCGAAGCCAGCCATAGTGGCGCCGGCTGGCACCAGCTTGCGCACTTCCTCGACCGCCTGCAGTCCGACCTCGAAGGGAACGCCTGCAAAAGTCTCGCCGACATCGAAGGCCTCACCATGGCGATTGAAATTGCGGTGGTCGTCGCTGGCGAAATGTGTAAGCCGGGTGATCTTGCCGGAGAGAAGGCCGCTTGCCAGCGGCACGCGGGCGATGATCGCCACGTTCCTGCGGCGTGCTTCCTGGAAAAACAGATGGGCGGGGCGCTGGCGGAAGATATTGTAGATGATCTGAATACTGACGACGCCGGGATATTCGATCGCCTTCAGCCCGTCCTCGACCTTTTCGACGCTGACGCCATAGCCCTTGATCTTGCCGGCCTTCTGCAGCGTGTCCAGGCTCTCGAAGACCTCAGGCTGGTAAAGCACCTCGCGCGGCGGGCAGTGCAACTGCACGAGGTCGAGACAGTCAACCGCAAGATTCTCCAGGCTGCGATCGATAAAGCCCTCGAGATTGGCCCTGGTATAGCCTTCCGCGACATGCGGGGTGAGGCGGCGGCCTGCCTTGGTCGCGACCATCGGGCGCTCGCCGCCGCGTGCCTTCAAGACATCGGCAATGATCTTTTCCGAGCGGCCGTCGCCGTAAACATCCGCCGTGTCGATGAACGTCATGCCGGCATCGAGCGCGGCATTCAGCGCCGCGCGCCCATCCGCCTCGCTGATATCGCCCCAGGAGCCGCCGATCTGCCAGGCGCCGAAGCCGACATTGGTGACGGTGAAGGGCGTGCGGCCAAAAGCATGGTGTTTCATGAACATCTCCCCAGGTTATGAAAGGCACTCGCCTATCAGGCGGGCAACTGTGCGGCAATTGCCAATCCGGCCTTGATCGGTCGCCTCGATCAAATATCGTCCGGAGACAAGGCTTCAACCGCAATGGACGGAAAGGAACGATCATGGAGATTAAACCCGCTGGCTCTCGCCCTTCAACGAAACCGCCGGCCGACTACTTTACCGGCAATGTTCGCCAGGATCCGCTGATCGAGCCGCCGGCGCCGGCCCGGGTGAGGGCAACCTCCGTCACCTTCGAACCGGGCGCCCGCACGGCTTGGCACACGCATCCGCTCGGCCAGACGCTGGTCGTCACCTCAGGCAAGGGCCTCGCCCAGAGCTGGGGCGAGGAGATTCGCGAAATCCGCGCCGGCGACACCGTCTGGTTTGCGCCGCGCGAAAAACACTGGCACGGCGCCGGCCCGGACACGGCAATGACGCACATCGCTATCCACGAGGCATTGGACGGCAGTCATGTCGACTGGATGGAAAAGGTCAGCGACGATCAATATTCCGGCAAGGCGTAAAGCATGTCTCGCAAAAGTGTGCAGCGGTTTTGCGATAAAGACATGCGCAAAAAAGACTAAAGCGCGGGCCAAGCGAATCTGAAGATCGCGCCGCGCTTTAGACGGATCAGAGGCGCTTCAGGCAATAGGAAAAATGCGCGTGTGATTCGACCGTCAGGAATTCGAATTGCCAGCCATAATCCTTGCAGAATTTGGTAACCGCCTCGACGACACCGTAGACGATCGGTTTGACCGTGTTGCCGGTGCAGAAATCATGACCGGCAATGCGTCCTGTCCGCTTCACCTTCTTCTCGCAGAGCAAGAGCTCCTGCCAGGTGAGCTCGAACGAATGGTCGGTGTCGATATAGGCCCAGTCGAGGAAGTCATCCGCGAATTCGGCGAGCTTGTCGAGCGATGTGCCTTGCATCAGGTGCAGCCGGCCGGCGCCGATCTCGGCTGCGAAATTCGTGTGAATCGCGTCGAGCCCGGAGCTGTAGCGATCCATCGACCAGGGATCGATGAGATAAAGCTGGGCGGGGCGATTCTTTTCCAGGATCTCCGCCGTATATTCGCCGAAGGCTGCACCCACTTCGACGCCGATGCCGCCATTCGGGATCCGGTAGAGCAGTTCGCCGCGATCCGGCAGCAGCCGGGCGTTTTCCATATGATGGGCGCTGAGCGGGGTGCGCGGCATGCTCGCCCGCAGCGCCTGCCTTTCTTCACGTGTCTTCATCTCTGATCTCGGGATTGGGGCGGCTGACGGCCCTGGTGCGGTTCGAGGGAACGTAGGACCAGCCGACGCCGATGACAACGGCATGACAAGAATTTGCTTCTTTCGGACAAAGCGTTAAGTTTCGCCTGTGAATGACGAAAGAGCCCTGGGAGGAGCGACTTCATGAGACGGATGTGGCCCGAAGAGTTCAATGCCATCATTGCCGATGCCGAAGAAGTGATGCTGGAATCATCCGCAGAAGCAGGCGCCGGCGAGCCGCTGCACCGGAAGGCGCTGAAGGCGCGCATCGCCATGGAAGATTACGAGCGAATCTGGCCGCTCGCCGAGATGCGCTTCCGATTGGGCGAGGGGCCGTTCGCCGGCAAGGCCATCACGCTCATCACCACCAACCCTCATTATCATCCCTGGCATCCAAAGGATGGCGGCAGCGTCGAATCCGTCTCGGACAGCGGCCGCCACTACAAGACGGATTACCTCGTCGTGCATTTCCTGCTCGATGACGTAAGGGAAACCTCACCTGCCTGATCGGTTGCCCCGGGGTTGCCAACGGCGACGCCGGGGATGCTGACGCCGAGTTGATCTTCACCCTGATGACAATGACGGCGATATCGCTAAGCTCGCCGGACCGATCCTTGCCAATTGGAGGTTCCCATGATGGGCAATGTGCTGGATATTCCGGTCAAGACGGTGGATGGTCGACAGATCACACTGAACGAATACAAGGGCAGGGTGCTTCTGATCGTCAACGTCGCCTCGAAATGCGGACTCACGCCGCAATATGAGGGACTGGAAAGGCTCTATGGCGAAAAGCACGAGCGCGGCTTCGTCATCGCCGCTTTCCCCGCCAACGACTTCAAGGGCCAGGAACCCGGCACCGACGCCGAGATCTTCGATTTCTGCACCACCACCTACGACGTCACCTTCCCGATTTTTTCTAAGATTTCGGTCAAGGGCGAGGCCCAGCACCCGCTCTACCGGCAGCTGACCAAATCGGGCGTGAAGACGACGGGCGAGGGTCCGATGCGCGAACGCCTGAATGCCCACGGCATTTCAGGCGGCGACGAGGATGACATCCTCTGGAATTTCGAAAAATTCCTGATCGGCCGCGACGGCAAAGTCGCCGCCCGCTTTGCGCCCGATGTGACGGCGGATGATTCGCGGCTGGTTTCCGCGGTGGATCAAGAACTGGCGAAGGCATGATTTGCCAAGAGCCGAGCAGGATCTTCAGATCCCGAGCACGGTCACAAGCGGGGGCGTAAAGTCCTTGAAACCCAGTCTCGGCTGGTCGCATCTCCTGTCAAACTTCGTCTTCGATACGTGGCGCTGACAGTTCGGATTCGTTTTGAACGCGTATCCGGGCAGGCTGACATATGTGGCGCTTGGCGCGCCAAGGGCTATCGCGATGCACAGCGTCAATGCGGAGCTGAGAGCCCTCATGGCACACCTCCAGGTGTCATAAGCCTCCAAACGCGAAGACTTTCCGGGCGGCGATTCTCCCACTTTTGCCGGCCCCCATCCATTCGCCCAATAGGAGGTGGCCCGGCGGCCGGAGTAGTCCGTTTTGGCGGAACCTGGTTTCCAGACGGCGCCGCATTTGACCTGCCGGACAGCTATGCTGCGCCGGAACGTCTTGCCGAAGCCGCGTTCCCAGCCGGCAGCCTCTGCAGAGGCAGATAGCTGCGTGAGCCAATCAGCGGCAGATGAGACTGCGGTTGTTGACATCACTCTTTGAAACTTGAGGGGAAGAATGGTGGGCGATGAGAGACTCGAACTCCCGACATCCTCGGTGTAAACGAGGCGCTCTACCAACTGAGCTAATCGCCCATCGCTGGCGAAGCCGATCGGCCTGCTGCGTTGGTGGCCGTCATCTATGCGGATCACGGCAAAACCGCAAGAGTGTTTGTGAAGAATTTTTGATTTTTTTGGCGGTCGTCTGCTGGTCTGCGCTGCCGATCAGGCGCAGTCGGCCTGTGGATAAAGGGGGGGGCGGCGGATTTATCCATTTTGCCTGCGCCGCCGGCTCCCATCGTGCCTCGCTGCGGCTGCGGAGGTTGGAATTGCCGGCTTTCCGTTCTGCCTGCAGCGGCTTTACCGAAACAATTCAGCGACTGTCATGGTTTTGTCTCCAAACCTGCTTGACACTAAAAGGCGAACCCCGTAGTTAGCCGCTCATCGAAACGGCCAGCCGTTTTGGTGAGGGTGCGAAGGCATCCGGATTGCTTGAAATGAAGTGCGGGTGTAGCTCAGTCGGTTAGAGTGCCGGCCTGTCACGCCGGAGGTCGCGGGTTCGAGCCCCGTCACTCGCGCCATTTCAAAGCAGGCGTTCAGGCGCCGCCGTCCGGCTCTTCCGTCCGTCATGCGCGGGTGTAGCTCAGTCGGTTAGAGTGCCGGCCTGTCACGCCGGAGGTCGCGGGTTCGAGCCCCGTCACTCGCGCCATTCTCCTCCGAAAGCCATGCAGTTTCCAGGGGTCAGGCATGCAGCTTGAATCGACTTCTGCGGATTTGTCGCGACATCGTTGCATCTGCTTGATAATGTCCGCGCGCGACGCGTCGAATTGCCGCCGTAAAAGTCTTGCGCCGGGGCGTCGGCTGCGCTAACCACGGCTTGTTGCAACGCACGTTCGCTTGTCGGGCAATTGCCCAAAAGCGCCGTCTGGCGCCTCCGACAAGCAAGGATGAACATGATGACTGAACTGCTCAGTTCCTATATTCCGATCGCTATCTTCATCGCCATTGCGCTCGTTATCGGCCTGGCGCTGCTCATTGCGCCGTTCGCCGTGGCTTTCAAAGCGCCAGATTCGGAAAAGCTCTCGGCTTACGAATGCGGTTTCAACGCCTTTGACGACGCCCGCATGAAGTTCGACATCCGCTTCTATCTCGTGTCGATCCTCTTCATCATCTTCGACCTCGAGGTCGCCTTCCTCTTCCCCTGGGCCGTTTCTTTCGGCGCCATCGGCTGGTTCGGCTTCTGGTCCATGATGGTCTTCCTCCTCGTGCTGACCATCGGCTTTATCTATGAATGGAAAAAGGGAGCCCTGGAATGGGAGTGACCCCTGTGAGCAACCAGTCGCTCGTCGCGCCGCAGCCGAAGGGGATCATCGATCCGTCGACCGGCAAGCCGATCGGGAGCAACGACGCATTTTTTGGCGAGATCAACAACGAACTCGCCGACAAGGGTTTCCTCGTCACTTCGACGGACGAGCTGATCAACTGGGCCCGTACCGGCTCGCTGATGTGGATGACCTTTGGTCTTGCCTGCTGCGCCGTCGAAATGATGCAGCTCTCCATGCCGCGTTATGACGTCGAGCGCTTTGGTTTTGCGCCGCGCGCTTCGCCGCGCCAGTCCGACGTGATGATCGTCGCCGGCACGTTGACCAACAAGATGGCGCCGGCGCTCCGCAAGGTCTACGACCAGATGCCCGAGCCACGCTACGTCATCTCGATGGGCTCCTGCGCCAATGGCGGCGGCTACTATCACTATTCCTATTCCGTGGTGCGCGGCTGCGACCGCGTCGTGCCGATCGACATCTACGTGCCGGGCTGTCCCCCCACGGCCGAAGCGCTGCTCTACGGCGTGCTTCTGCTGCAGAAGAAGATCCGGCGCACCGGCACGATCGAACGCTAAGGGTTAAGGACAAGGCATATGAGTGAAGCCCTGACTGAGCTTGCCTCCTATCTTGGCGAAGCGCGCGGCAACCTGATCGCCGCATCGCAGTTGAAGTATGGCGAGCTGACGCTGACGGCGACGGGTGAAAACCTGATCGCGCTCCTGACCTTCCTGCGTGACGACGCCAAATGCGGATTCGTCAACCTGATCGATATTTGCGGCGTCGACTGGCCGCAGCGCGAGCTGCGCTTCGACGTCGTCTATCATCTGCTGTCGCCGAAGAAGAACCTGCGCATCCGCGTCAAGGTCGCGACCGACGAGGATACGCCGGTCCCATCGGCCTGTGCGGTTCATCCCGGCGCCGATTGGTTCGAACGCGAAACCTGGGATATGTACGGCGTCCTGTTCACCGGCCATCCGGATCTGCGCCGCATCCTGACTGATTACGGTTTCGAAGGGCATCCTTTGCGCAAGGACTTTCCGACGACCGGTTTCGTCGAAGTTCGCTACGATGACGCAGCGAAGCGCGTCGTCTATGAGCCGGTGGAACTGAAACAGGAATTCCGCAACTTCGACTTCATGTCGCCATGGGAAGGCACCGAATACGTGCTGCCGGGTGATGAGAAGGCGAAACAGTAGTTCTAGGCAGAAGCCAATAGGCAGTAGGCAATAGTGATAAGGGAGAATGGCAACGGCGATTAATTCCTATCAGGATCTTCTGGTGTGGCAGCGCTCCATGGATCTTGCAGTTGAATGTTACGGCCTGACCAAGGGATTTCCCAAAGAGGAAGTTTATGGCCTTACCTCCCAGGTAAGACGTTCGGCAGCGTCCATCGCGGCAAACATAGCGGAAGGTTACGGGCGCGAGGCAACGGGTGCATATGTTCACCATTTGAAAATCGCCCAAGGATCCCTGAAGGAATTGGAGACGCATCTGATACTCTCGGCGCGAGTAGGAATAGCCACGGTCTCGCAGACCCAGTCGGCGCTTTCCTTGATTGCGGAGATAGGGAAGATGCTGCGGTCGCTTATTCGCCGCCTGCAAGATGGACAGAACGAACGTGAGAACTAACCACTACACTATTGCCTATTGCCCACTGGCTAATGCCTGCAATAGCGGAGCGCCTAGCAAATGACCGAACATAACGTCCGCAACTTCAACATCAATTTCGGACCGCAGCATCCGGCGGCGCACGGCGTTCTTCGTCTTGTCCTGGAGCTTGACGGCGAAATTGTGGAGCGGGTCGATCCGCATATCGGCCTGCTGCATCGCGGCACCGAGAAGCTGATCGAGACCAAGACCTATCTGCAGGCGGTGCCCTATTTCGATCGCCTCGACTATGTCGCGCCGATGAACCAGGAGCATGCCTATGCCATGGCCGTCGAAAAGCTGCTCGGCATCGAGATCCCGATCCGCGGCCAGCTGATCCGCGTTCTCTATTCGGAAATCGGCCGCATCCTCTCGCATCTTCTGAACGTCACGACGCAGGCGATGGACGTCGGCGCGTTGACGCCGCCGCTCTGGGGCTTTGAAGAGCGCGAAAAGCTGATGGTGTTCTATGAACGGGCCAGCGGCTCGCGCATGCACGCTGCCTATTTCCGTCCGGGCGGCGTCCACCAGGATCTGCCGGAAAAGCTCGTGCAGGACATCGGCGACTGGTGCGATCCGTTCCTCAAGGCGCTCGATGACATCGACGATCTTTTGACCGGCAACCGCATCTTCAAGCAGCGCAACGTCGATATCGGCGTCGTCTCGTTGGAAGATTGCTGGGCCTGGGGCTTCTCCGGCGTCATGGTGCGCGGTTCGGGTGCTGCCTGGGATCTGCGTCGCGCCCAGCCTTACGAATGTTATTCCGATCTCGAATTCGACATCCCGATCGGCAAGAACGGCGACAATTATGACCGCTACCTCATCCGCATGATCGAGATGCGCCAATCGGTCCGCATCATGAAGCAGTGCGTCAATCGCCTCCTCTCGGATGCGAAGACCGGTCCTTTCTCGTCGATCGACGGCAAGGTCGTTCCGCCGAAGCGCGGCGAGATGAAGCGTTCGATGGAAGCGCTGATCCACCACTTCAAGCTCTATACCGAAGGCTATCATGTGCCGGCCGGTGAAGTTTACGCCGCGGTCGAAGCGCCGAAGGGCGAGTTCGGCGTCTATCTCGTCTCCGACGGCTCGAACAAGCCGTATCGCTGCAAGATCCGCGCTCCGGGTTACGCCCACCTGCAGGCGATGGACTTCATGTGTCGCGGCCACCAGCTTGCCGACGTCGCTGCTGTCCTTGGCTCGCTCGATATCGTCTTCGGCGAGGTGGACCGCTGATGCAGCTTCTGCCGCTGGCCGTCGCAATTCTTCTCTCGGCGTCCGGGGTTTCGGCTCAGGAGGCTGACACCCTCGGCACGCCGCTGGGTCATAAGGAAGTGACGCCGCCGGGGCAGCAATCGTCCATGGGCGAGCTTTTGTCCAAGGGCTATCAGATCAAGGCCGCCATCCCGAATGGCAGCAAATTCGTCGTATTTATGCAGAAAGACCAGTCGGCCTATGCCTGCGAAATGCAGTCTTTGACCGCTTCGCGGTGTGGAACCCTAAACTGACAAGGCGTGAGGAAGAATGTCCGTTCGTCGATTAGCCGAAGATCAATTTCAGCCTGCCGCATTCGCTTTCAGCGATGAAAATGCGGTCTGGGCGGACAAGACGATCCAGAAATACCCCGCCGGCCGCCAGCAGTCGGCGGTCATTCCGCTGCTGATGCGGGCGCAGGAACAGGACGGCTGGGTCACGCGCGCGGCGATCGAAAAGATCGCCGACATGCTCGACATGGCCTATATCAGAGTGCTCGAGGTCGCGACCTTCTATACGCAGTTCCAGTTACATCCTGTCGGCACGCGCGCCCATGTCCAGGTCTGCGGCACGACGCCCTGCATGCTGCGCGGCTCGGAAGCGCTGATGTCGGTCTGCAAGAGCAAGATCCACGCGCACCCTTTCGAGCGCAATGCCGAAGGCACGCTCTCCTGGGAAGAAGTCGAATGTCTTGGCGCCTGCGTCAACGCCCCGATGGTGATGATCGGCAAGGACACGTACGAAGACCTGACGCCGGAGCGCCTCGAAGAGATCATCGACACCTTTGCCGCCGGCAATGGCGCGAGCATCAAGCCGGGCACCCAGATCGACCGGATATTCTCAGCACCTGAAGGCGGCCTGACCTCGCTGACGACGGAAGAGCCGAAGGCAAGGACACGCGCCAAGAAGGCCGATACCGAAACCGTGTCGGCGCCGGTCGACGGCGCGCCGGTCCCGCCCTCCGAGGCTGGCCGCCCAAAGAGCACCGATGCCGAGACCAATGCCGCCTTGAAGACGCCGGCGACGGCGCCGAAGGCAGCAGCGAAGAATGCCAAGGCAGCCGCGCAGCAGCCGGTTTCCGGCACGGCGCCTGCCGAGCCGGCGCTTGCTGCGGCCAAGGCCGAAACCGCTCCAGCGGCCAAGCCCAGCCTGACCGACAAGAACCGTCCAGCCGGCATCGAAAAGCCCGCCGCACCGGATGACCTGAAGATGATCTCCGGCGTCGGTCCGAAGATCGAGGCGACATTGAATGAAATCGGCATCTTCACCTTCTCGCAGGTCGCAGGCTGGAAGAAGGCCGAGCGCGAATGGGTCGATGGCTACCTGAATTTCCGCGGCCGCATCGAGCGTGACGACTGGGTCAAGCAGGCCAAGGCGCTCGCCAAGGGCGGCGAAGCGGAATATATCAAGGTCTTCGGCAAGAAGCCGCGGTAAGAGGTGAAGCATGTTACAAGATAAAGACCGCATCTTTACCAACATCTACGGCCTCAAGGACAAGTCCCTGAAGGGCGCGATGAGCCGCGGCCACTGGGATGGCACCAAGCAGATCCTCGAAAAGGGCCGCGATTGGATCATCAACGAGATGAAGGCCTCCGGCCTTCGCGGCCGCGGCGGCGCCGGCTTCCCCACGGGTCTCAAATGGTCCTTCATGCCGAAGGAAAGCGACGGCCGCCCGCATTACCTCGTCGTCAATGCAGACGAATCGGAGCCCGGCACCTGCAAAGACCGCGACATCATGCGCCACGATCCGCATACACTGATCGAAGGGTGCGTCGTCGCAAGCTTCGCCATGGGCGCCAATGCCGCCTACATCTACGTGCGCGGTGAATACATCCGCGAGCGCGAAGCGCTGCAGGCGGCGATCGACGAGTGCTATGACTACGGCCTGCTTGGCAAGAACAACAAGCTCGGCTGGGACATGGACATCTTCGTCCATCACGGCGCCGGCGCCTATATCTGCGGTGAGGAAACCGCGCTGCTCGAGAGCCTGGAGGGCAAGAAGGGCCAGCCGCGGCTCAAGCCGCCGTTCCCCGCCAATATGGGTCTCTACGGCTGCCCGACGACCGTCAACAACGTCGAATCGATCGCTGTCGCGCCGACGATTCTGCGCCGCGGCGCTGGCTGGTTCTCGGCCATCGGTCGTCCGAACAATGTCGGCACCAAGCTGTTCATGCTCTCCGGCCACGTCAACAAGCCGTGCACCGTTGAAGAGGAAATGGGCATCACCTTCCGCGAACTGGTCGACCGCCACGCCGGCGGCATCCGCGGTGGCTGGGACAATCTGCTCGCCGTCATTCCGGGCGGTGCATCCTGCCCGATCGTTCCGGCCAAGGACATCATCGATTGCCCGATGGATTTTGACGGTCTGCGCGGCGTCGGTTCCTCCTTCGGCACGGCCGCCGCGATTGTCATGGACAAGTCCACGGACGTCATCAAGGCGATCGCCCGCATCTCCGCCTTCTTCAAGCATGAGAGCTGCGGCCAGTGCACGCCCTGCCGGGAAGGCACGGGCTGGATGTGGCGCGTGATGGAGCGCATGGCCAAGGGCAACGCCCAGAAGCGCGAAATCGACATGCTGTTTCAGGTGACCAAGCAGATCGAAGGCCACACCATCTGCGCGCTCGGCGACGCCGCCGCATGGCCGGTGCAGGGTCTGATCCGTAACTTCCGTCCCGAGATCGAAAAGCGCATCGACCAGTATACGGCGAGCGCGCTCGATCACGGCGCGGTTCTGGAGGCGGCTGAATAATCATGACCGACAAGGCATCCAAGAGTGGGAAGAAGGAAGAGACCGCCGATTTCGCGGCCGGCTTCGGCCGTCTTGCCGCCGAGATGCTGGAAAACGCACAGGCAATGCCGGTGCATCCGCTGATGGCACATCCTGCCGCAGCCTTTGCCGCCGCAACGGCTATTGGCTTCGGTTTCTCGACGCAGATGGCGGGAGCCTTTTTCGGGGCCTTCCAGAGTGCTCTGGAAACGACGGGCAAACTCGCCGCCGCCCTCGATGATACGCCGCCCGACGAACCGGCGCCCGCTGTCGATATCCGGTCGGAGAACATCCGCCCGGCCGTCAAGGCGTTCAGCAAGCCCGCGGCCGACAAGCCTGCCGCCGAAAGGAAGGCTGGGCCGAGGCTGAGAGTCGTCAAGCCGGCAAGCGAACCGACTCAGGCAAGCCAGCCGACGCCCAGCGTGAAGGTAAAACCGGCTCAGCGGGCTGCAAAGGCCGACGATCTCAAGCTGATCGCCGGCATCGGTCCGAAGCTGGAGCAGGTGTTGAACACCAAAGGCATTCGCGGCTTCGCCGAGATTGCCGCCTGGACCGACGAGGATATCGCCCGGCTTGACGCCGAGCTCGGCCTTAGCGGCCGCATCGCACGCGACGACTGGATCGGTCAGGCGAAGGTTCTGGCCGGGCGGGGCCGCAGAAGGAAATGAGCTGTCCGGCCGCGCAAACCGGCCGGAAATAGGGCGGATCAGCGAAGGGGCGGAGGGCCCACGCTGCAGATGCCGGTGCGGGTTCCGCGTCTGGAACGCGCGACAGACAATTTGGGCGACATCGGCTGCCAGCAGGACGAAAGATCCGGCTCGGCAAAGAGAATGTTGCAAAACAGGTTTGTTTGCCGTCATCAGGCAAACGGGAAACAGGACTGAGCGACGATGGCAAAACTGAAGATTGACGGCAACGAGATCGAAGTTCCGGATCATTTCACGCTATTGCAGGCGTGTGAGGATGCCGGCGCTGAAGTTCCGCGCTTCTGCTTCCACGAGCGCCTGTCGGTTGCCGGCAACTGCCGCATGTGCCTTGTCGAGGTAAAGGGCGGACCGCCGAAGCCGCAGGCTTCCTGTGCCATGAGCGTGCGCGACATCCGCGGCGGCCCGAATGGCGAATTGCCCGAGGTCTTCACCAACACGCCGATGGTCAAGAAGGCCCGTGAAGGCGTGATGGAGTTCCTGCTGATCAACCATCCGCTCGACTGCCCGATCTGCGACCAGGGCGGCGAATGCGACCTGCAGGATCAGGCGATGGCATTCGGCATCGACACCTCGCGCTACCAGGAAGACAAGCGCGCTGTCGAGGACAAGTATATCGGCCCGCTCGTCAAGACGGTGATGAACCGCTGCATCCATTGCACGCGCTGCGTCCGCTTCACCACCGAGGTTGCCGGCATTTCCGAACTCGGCCTGATCGGTCGCGGCGAGGATGCCGAGATCACCACCTATCTCGAACAGGCGATGACCTCCGAACTGCAGGGCAACGTCGTCGACCTCTGCCCGGTCGGCGCGCTCACCTCCAAGCCCTTCGCCTTCACCGCCCGCCCCTGGGAATTGAACAAGACCGAGTCGATCGACGTCATGGATGCCGTCGGTTCGGCGATCCGCGTCGACACCCGTGGCCGTGAAGTCATGCGCATCCTGCCGCGCGTCAACGAGGTGATCAACGAGGAGTGGATTTCCGACAAGAGCCGCTTCATCTGGGACGGTTTGAAGACGCAGCGCCTCGACCGGCCTTACGTCCGCCGCGACGGCCGCCTGCAGCCGGCCAGCTGGGCCGAGGCCTTCGGCGCCATCAAGGCTGCTGTCAGCGCCACTTCAGGCGAAAAGATCGGCGCGATCGCTGGCGATCTCGCTTCCGTCGAGGAAATGTATGCGCTCTCCGAGCTGGTCAAGGCGCTGGGATCGGCTAATCTCGACTGTCGCCAGGATGGGACGGCACTCGATCCGTCGCTCGGCCGTGCAAGCTACCTCTTCAACCCGACGATTGCGGGCATCGACCAGGCCGACGCGCTGCTGATCATCGGCGCCAATCCGCGTTTCGAGGCGGCTATTCTCAACGCCCGCATCCGCAAGCGCTGGCGTCGCGGCAAGTTCCCGATCGGCGTGATCGGCGAGCCCAGTGAACTGCGTTACAGCTATGACTATCTCGGCGGCGGACCCGACACGCTCAAGGATCTGGTCGATGGCGGCCATGCCTTCGCGGACGTCCTGAAGAACGCCGCCAAGCCGATGATCATCATCGGCCAGGGCGCGCTGTCGCGCAGCGATGGCGCCGGTGTTCTCGCAAGTGCCGCCAAGCTTGCCGGTTCGGTCGGTGCGGTCGTCGAAGGCTGGAACGGCTTCGCCGTCCTCCACACCGCTGCCTCGCGTGTCGGCGGCCTTGATCTCGGCTTCGTGCCGGGTGCTGCGGGCGTCAATGCCGCTGAAATGCTGCAGTCGATGGACGTGCTCTTCCTGCTCGGCGCCGATGAACTCGACTTCACCGCCAAGAAGGCCAAGCTCACCGTCTATATCGGCTCGCATGGCGATAACGGCGCGCACCATGCCGACGTCATCCTGCCGGCCGCAGCCTATACCGAAAAGTCCGGCACCTGGGTCAACACCGAAGGCCGCGTCCAGATGGGCAATCGCGCAGGCTTTGCGCCGGGCGATGCCCGTGAGGATTGGGCGATCATCCGTGCGCTGTCCGACGTGCTCGGCAAGAAGCTTCCCTTCGATTCACTGAGTGAGTTGCGCGGCCGGCTCTATGCCGCTTTCCCGCATTTCGCCGCCATCGACGAGATCGCCGAAACCGATAGCGCCCAAATTGCCGCAGTCGCGAAAAAAGCCGGCAAGATGAACAAGTCAGGGTTTGCGTCGCCGGTCAAAGACTTCTATTTGACGAACCCGATAGCGCGCGCCTCGGCTGTCATGGCCGAGTGCTCGGCATTGGCCCGCAACAACTTTAAAGTCGCGGCAGAGTAAGGGCAGGAACTCATGGATTCTTTCTTCTCAACCTATGTCTGGCCGGGGATCATCATGATCGGTCAGTCGCTGCTGCTTCTCGTCTGCCTGCTCGTCTTCATCGCTTACGTGCTGCTTGCCGACCGCAAGATTTGGGCGGCCGTGCAGCTGCGCCGCGGCCCGAACGTTGTCGGTCCCTTCGGCCTGTTCCAGTCCTTCGCCGACCTTCTGAAGTTCGTGTTCAAGGAGCCGATCATTCCGGCCGGCGCCAACAAGGCGGTGTTCCTGCTGGCCCCGCTGGTGACCGTGCTGTTGGCGCTGTCCACCTGGGCGGTGGTGCCGCTCGCTGATGGCTGGGTGATCGCCAACATCAATGTCGGCATTCTCTATATCTTCGCGATCTCCTCGCTTGAAGTCTACGGGATCATCATGGGCGGCTGGGCTTCGAATTCGAAGTATCCCTTCCTCGGCGCGCTGCGCTCGGCCGCACAGATGGTGTCCTATGAAGTCTCGATCGGCTTCGTCATCGTCACCGTTCTGCTCTGCGTCGGCTCGCTCAACCTGACCGACATCGTCAATGCGCAGCATACCGGCCTCGGCACCATGCTCGGCCTGCCGGCCTCGTTTCTCGACTGGCACTGGCTGTCGCTGTTCCCGATGTTCATCGTCTTCTTCATCTCGGCGCTCGCCGAGACGAACCGTCCGCCTTTCGACCTTCCGGAAGCCGAATCGGAACTCGTCGCCGGCTTCATGGTCGAGTACGGTTCCTCGCCATACATGATGTTCATGCTCGGCGAATATGCGGCCGTCTGCCTGATGTGCTCGCTGACGACGATCCTCTTCCTCGGCGGCTGGCTGCCTCCTGTCGATATCTGGATTCTCAATTGGGTCCCGGGCATTATCTGGTTCATGCTGAAGGCATGCTTCGTGTTCTTCATGTTCGCGATGGTCAAGGCCTTCGTCCCGCGCTACCGCTACGACCAGCTCATGCGCCTCGGCTGGAAGGTCTTCCTGCCGCTGTCGCTCGCCATGGTCATCATCGTTGCATTCGTGCTGAAACTGATGGGATGGGCGTAATGATCCCAGCTCTCGTTTCCGGCAAAATTGGAGGTTGAAGATGGCAAGCTTGTCCAGCTCCATCAACTCGCTGTTCCTCAAGGAATTCTTCGGCGCGTTCTTTCTGTCGATGCGCTATTTCTTCCGCCAGAAGGCGACCATCAACTATCCCTTCGAAAAGGGTCCGGTCTCCCCGCGCTTCCGCGGCGAGCATGCGCTGCGCCGTTATCCGAACGGCGAGGAACGCTGCATCGCCTGCAAGCTCTGCGAGGCGATCTGTCCAGCCCAGGCGATCACC
Source organism: Rhizobium sp. NLR8a (assembly GCF_019685235.1). Lineage (NCBI taxonomy): Bacteria > Pseudomonadati > Pseudomonadota > Alphaproteobacteria > Hyphomicrobiales > Rhizobiaceae > Rhizobium > Rhizobium sp. NLR8a. The sequence continues at coordinate 130,828 of NZ_JABDWI010000015.1, read as the reverse complement.
ATCGAGGCCGGTCCGCGCCGCAACGACGGCACGCGCCGCACCGTGCGCTACGACATCGACATGGTGAAGTGCATCTATTGCGGCTTCTGCCAGGAAGCCTGCCCGGTCGACGCGATCGTCGAAGGTCCGAATTTCGAATTTGCGACGGAAACCCGCGAAGAGCTCTATTTCGACAAGGCGCGCCTTCTCGATAACGGGGACCGGTGGGAGCGCGAAATCGCCCGCAACATCGCGATCGACTCGCCGTACCGCTGATTGAGATCTGAAACGCCGCGGTGGAGCTGCTCGCTCCTGTCACGGTCAATATGCACAGGAGCTTTGCCGGCGAGTGCCGCGAAGCTCCATCGGGCAGGGAAAATTCCCGGCTGCCCGGGGGAAGATGAAAAAGGCACCAACATGGGTCTGCAGGCTCTATTTTTCTATCTTTTCGCCTTTGTCGCGGTGGCGTCGGCGTTCATGGTCATCTGGGCGAAGAACCCGGTTCACTCGGTTTTGTTTCTGATCCTGGTGTTCTTCAACGCGGCCGGCCTGTTCCTGCTGCTCGGCGCCGAGTTCCTGGCGATGATCCTGCTCGTCGTCTATGTCGGCGCCGTCGCCGTCCTCTTCCTCTTCGTAGTGATGATGCTCGACATCGACTTCACCGAATTGAGGGCAGGCGTGCTCGAATATGCGCCGATCGGCGGATTGATCGGGATCATCCTGGCGGCCGAACTGATCGTCGTCATCGGCGGCAGCGTCATCTCGCCTGAGATCGCCAAATCAGTCGCCATGCCGATCCCGGCACTGACCGAGCGCACCAATACGGCCGCTCTCGGCGACGTGCTTTACACCAACTACGTCTATTTCTTCCAGATTGCCGGCCTGGTGCTGCTGGTCGCCATGATCGGCGCGATCGTGCTGACGCTGAGGCATCGCACCAACATCAAGCGGCAAAATATTTCCAGGCAGGTTGCCCGCACGCCCGCCACCGCCGTCGAGGTGGTTACGGTCAAGCCGGGGCAGGGCGTCTAAAGGCAGGTCAAGGAACAAAGAACATGGTCATCGGTCTTTCCCACTACCTGACGGTCAGCGCCATCCTCTTCACGCTCGGCGTCTTCGGCATCTTCCTGAACCGGAAGAACGTCATCGTCATCCTGATGTCGGTCGAACTGATCCTGCTTGCCGTCAACATCAACATGGTCGCCTTCTCTTCCTTCCTGAACGACATTGTCGGCCAGGTCTTCGCGCTGTTCATTCTGACGGTCGCGGCTGCCGAAGCGGCGATCGGTCTTGCAATTCTCGTTGTCTTCTACCGCAACCGCGGCTCGATCGCGGTCGAAGACGTCAATATGATGAAGGGCTGAGTGGCTCATGTTCCTCTATAAGGCTATTGTCTTTCTTCCCTTGATCGGCGCGATCGTCGCCGGCCTTTTCGGCCGCGCCATCGGCGCCAAGGCCTCGGAATATGTAACCAGCGGCCTGATGATCATCGCCGGCATCCTGTCGTGGATCGTCTTCTTCAACGTTGGCATGGGCCATCTTGAAGGCGGGCCGATCAAGGTCGAGGTGCTGCGCTGGATCCAGTCCGGCGGCGTCGACGTCTCCTGGTCGCTGCGCGTGGATACGCTGACCTCAGTCATGCTGATCGTCGTCAACACGGTCTCGACCTTGGTGCATATCTATTCGATCGGCTACATGCATACCGATCCGCATCGCCCGCGCTTCTTTGCCTATCTCTCGCTCTTCACCTTCGCCATGCTGATGCTGGTGACGGCCGACAACCTGGCGCAGATGTTCTTCGGCTGGGAAGGCGTCGGTCTCGCCTCCTATCTTCTGATCGGCTTCTGGTTCAAGAAGCCGTCGGCGACGGCCGCGGCGATGAAGGCTTTCATCGTCAACCGCGTCGGCGACTTCGGTTTCGTGCTGGGCATTGCCGGTGTCTTCGTGCTGTTTGGTTCGATTAACCTCGATACGATCTTCGCCAATGCATCGAATTTCGCCCCGCATGAAGGCGGCGGTGAGGCGAGCGAAGTGATCCTCAACCTCTTCGGCATGCAGCTCGACAAGGCGCACGCGCTGACCGGCATCTGCCTGCTGCTGTTCATGGGCGCAATGGGCAAGTCGGCGCAGTTCCTGCTGCACACCTGGCTCCCGGACGCGATGGAAGGCCCGACCCCGGTCTCGGCCCTCATCCATGCCGCGACCATGGTCACCGCCGGCGTCTTCCTCGTCGCCCGCATGTCGCCGCTGTTCGAACTGTCGCCGGATGCGCTCACGGTCGTCACCGTGATCGGCGCGATCACCGCCTTCTTCGCGGCAACCGTCGGCCTGGTGCAGAACGACATTAAGCGCGTCATCGCCTATTCCACCTGCTCGCAGCTCGGCTACATGTTCGTGGCGCTCGGGGTAGGGGCTTACGGCGCGGCGATCTTCCATCTCTTCACGCATGCCTTCTTCAAGGCGCTGCTCTTCCTCTGTGCCGGCTCGGTCATCCACGCCGTCGACGGCGAGCAGGACATGCGCCACATGGGCGGCCTGTATCCGCACATCAAAGTTACCGCCGGCCTCATGATCATCGGCACGCTGGCGATCACCGGCGTCGGCATTCCCTTCACGCCGTTCGGCCTTGCCGGCTTCTTCTCCAAGGACGTGATCATCGAGGCGACCTACGCATCGCATTCGCCGGTCTCGGGCTTCGCCTTCTCGCTGCTGGTCATTGCGGCTCTATTTACCAGCTTCTACTCCTGGCGCCTGATCTTCATGACCTTCTTCGGCAAGCCGCGCGCTTCGCATGAGGTCATGCACCACGTCCACGAGTCGCCCCAGGTCATGCTTGTGCCGCTCTATATCCTTGCGCTCGGCGCCATATTTGCGGGCGTGATCTTCGAAGGCCGGTTCTACGGCGAGGAATATGCCGAGTTCTGGAAGGGCGCGCTCTTTACCGGTGCCGAAAACGAACTCCTCGAACAGTTCCATCATGTACCCACGCTTGTCGGCTTAAGCCCCTTCATCGCTATGGTGCTGGGTTTCGTCATTGCCTGGTACATGTATATCCGCTCGCCGCAGACGCCGCGCGTCCTCGCCAAGCAGCACCGGGTGCTCTACCATTTCCTGCTCAACAAGTGGTATTTCGACGAACTCTACGACTTCCTGTTCGTCCGCACGGCAAGGGCGCTCGGCCGCTTCCTGTGGAAGAAGGGTGACGTCGGCGTCATCGATACCTACGGGCCGAACGGTGTCGCCGCCCGCGTCGTCGCCGTCACCGATCGCGTGGTCCGTCTGCAGACCGGTTACCTCTATCACTATGCCTTCGCCATGCTGCTCGGCATTGCGGCGCTCGTTACCTGGATGATGCTCGGGAGTTCCTTCTGATGACCGATTGGCCTATTCTTTCAACGGTCACCTTCCTGCCGCTCGCCGGCGTGGTGCTCCTGCTCTTGATGAATGGCGACAGCGAAAGCGGCCGGAGAAACGTGCTGGGGATATCGCTGATCACCACCGTCTTCACCTTCATCGTCTCGCTCGTCATCTGGATCGGCTTCGACAATGCCAATCCAGGCTTTCAGATGGTCGAGAAGCATGACTGGCTCGGCACCGGCATTGGCTACCACGTCGGCGTCGACGGCATCTCTATGCTGTTCGTCATCCTGACGACCTTCCTCATGCCCTTCTGTGTGCTGGCGAGCTGGCTCTCGATCGAGAGGCGCCTGAAGGAATACATGATCGCCTTCCTCATCCTCGAAACGATGATGGTCGGCGTTTTCGTCTCGCTCGATATCGTGCTCTTCTACGTCTTCTTCGAGGCGGGCCTCATCCCGATGTTCCTGATCATCGGAGTCTGGGGCGGCAAGGATCGCGTCTATGCGAGCTACAAGTTCTTCCTCTATACGCTGCTCGGCTCGGTGCTGATGCTGCTCGCCATCATGGCGATGTACTGGCAGGCCGGCACGACCGACATCACCGCGCTGCTCGCCTACAAGTTCCCGCCGGCGCTGCAGACCTGGCTCTGGCTTGCCTTCTTTGCCTCTTTCGCAGTGAAGATGCCGATGTGGCCCGTTCATACCTGGCTTCCGGATGCGCACGTTCAGGCGCCGACGGCAGGCTCGGTGATCCTTGCCGGCGTGCTCCTGAAGCTCGGCGGCTACGGTCTCATCCGCTTCTCGCTCGGCATGTTCCCGGTCGCGTCCGATTATTTTGCGCCGCTCGTCTTCGCCATGTCGGTCATCGCCATCATCTACACCTCGCTGGTAGCGATGATGCAGGACGACATGAAGAAACTGATCGCCTATTCCTCCGTGGCGCATATGGGCTACGTGACCATGGGCATCTTCGCCGCCAACATGCAGGGTGTTCAGGGGTCGATCTTCCAGATGCTGTCGCACGGCATCGTCTCCGGCGCGCTCTTCCTCTGCGTCGGCGTCGTCTACGACCGTACCCATACCCGCGAGATCAACGCCTATGGCGGCCTCGTCAACAACATGCCGAAATATGCCGTGGCGATGATGGTCTTCACCATGGCCAATGTCGGGCTTCCCGGCACGTCTGGCTTCATCGGCGAATTCCTGACGCTGATCGGCGTCTTCCGGGTCAACACCTGGGTCGCGCTCTTTGCCGCCACCGGCGTCATTCTCTCGGCCGCCTATGCGCTCTGGCTCTATCGCCGGGTAATTTTCGGCGCGCTGGAGAAGGAAAAGCTGAAGGCGCTGCTCGATCTTTCCAGACGCGAACAGCTGATCCTTTATCCGCTGGTCGCGCTGACCATCTTCTTCGGCGTTTATCCGGCTCCGGTCTTCGATGCGACGGCCGCCTCGGTGGATCTGCTGGTCAACAACTACACGGCCGCCGTGCACGCAGCGCAGAACGTTGCGCTGTCTATGAAATGATGACGGGACTTATCGGACATGACCGCTGAAACAATTCTCCTCAGTCTGCATCTTTCCGCGCCGGAGCTCATCCTCGCGGTCGGCGCCCTGGTCCTGTTGATGGTCGGCGTCTTCTCAGGCGAGCGGTCGGGCCTTGTCGTCACCGGCCTCGCCATCGTGCTGCTGCTCGCATCCGGTCTGTGGCTGCTCTTCGTGCCGGCGGAAGGCCTCGCCTTCGGCGGCGTCTACATGGCCGACGGCTTCTCGCGCTTCATGAAGCTGGTGGCGCTCCTCGGTTCGCTGGTCGCTCTGTTCATGACGATGGGGCATGCCCGCGAAAATCAGCTCGACAAGTTCGAGTTCCCGGTTCTCCTGCTGCTGGCGACTCTCGGCATCCTGCTGATGATCTCGGCCAACGACCTGATCTCGCTCTATCTTGCGCTGGAACTGCAGTCGCTGGCGCTTTATGTCGTCGCCGCGATCAACCGCGACAGCCTGAAGTCGACCGAGGCCGGTCTCAAATATTTCGTGCTCGGCGCACTGTCATCCGGCATGCTGCTCTACGGCATGTCGCTGGTCTATGGCTTCACCGGTCACACCCATTTCGCCGAAATTGCCCAGGCGCTGTCCGTCGAGGGCGCACGGTCGCTCGGCCTCATCTTCGGCCTGGTCTTCATCCTCGCCGGCATCGCCTTCAAGATCTCGGCCGTTCCGTTCCACATGTGGACGCCGGATGTTTATGAAGGCGCGCCGACGCCGGTCACCGCCTTCCTTGCCGCAGCCCCCAAGGTTGCCGCCATGGCGATGATGACACGCATGGTCATCACCGCCTTCCAGCCGGTTCTGGCCGACTGGCAGCAGGTCGTCGTCTTCATCTCGATCGCCTCGATGCTGCTCGGCTCCTTTGCCGCGATCGGTCAGAAGAACATCAAGCGGCTGATGGCCTATTCTTCGATCGGCCACATGGGTTATGCGTTGGTCGGCCTAGCTGCCGGCAATCAGACCGGTGTTTCCGGCGTCATGCTTTACATGGTCATTTACATGATCATGACGCTCGGCACCTTTGCAATCATCATGTCGATGCGCCGCAAGGACGGCACCGTCGTCGAAAACGTCGACGATCTCGCCGGCCTCTCCACGACAAACCCGTTCATGGCCGTCGTGCTGACGGCGCTGATGTTCTCGCTCGCCGGCATCCCGCCGCTGGCAGGCTTCTTCGCCAAGTACTTCGTTTTCGTCGCCGCCATCGAAGCCAAGCTTTATGCGCTCGCCATCATCGGCGTTCTCGCCTCGGTCGTCGGCGCCTATTATTATCTGCGCGTCATCAAGCTGATGTGGTTCGATGAAGCGACCGGCGAATTCGCCCGTGTCTCCGGCGCCCTGCGGCTGGTCTTCGGTCTCTCCGGTCTCTTCGTCACCGCTTATGTCCTCATCGGCGGCCCGATCGGCGGCGCGGCAGAGCTTGCCGCCGCGACGCTCTTCTGATGGCCTCCGACGGACGGCGCCGGATATCGCTCGGCGATATCAGGCATGAGGCTCTGTCGGAAACATCGTCCACCAACAGCGAATGCCTCGCCCGAGCCCGGGCGGGGGATCCCGGCAATCTCTGGGTGACGGCCGAGAGGCAGACGGGCGGCCGCGGCCGTCGCGGCAGGCTCTGGGTTTCCGAACGCGGCAATCTCTACGCCTCTCTTCTGCTGATCGACCCGGCGCCGATGGAGCGCCTCGGCTCGCTGCCGCTGGCAATCGCCGTTGCCGTTCACCAGGCGATCCGCCGGGTGCTGCCGCTGGGCGCCGAGCCGCTCGAGGTCAAATGGCCGAACGATGTCCTCATCGGCAGAAAGAAGACCTGCGGCATCCTGATCGAAGGCGAAAGGCTGCCGGACGGCCGCTATGCGCTGATCGTCGGCATCGGCATCAATGTCTCGGTCATGCCGGACAATCCGCTCTATCCCGTCACCTGCCTGCGCGAGCATGCGAGCGCGGCGTCGCCGGAGGAGCTCTTCGCCCATCTCTTCGCGGCGACGGCGGATGTGCTCGAAATATGGGATCAGGGCCGCGGCATTGCCGAGATCACCGCGCGCTGGCGCGCCATCGCCTGCGGCGTCGGGGAAAATATCACGGTCAATTTACCGGACCGGTCGATTTCCGGACAATTCGCCGGGATTGATGATAATGGCTTGTTGATGCTCGATACCGGCGCTGGCACGGTCATGTCTATTGCCGCGGGTGATGTGTTTTTTGGATAGCGGAAAAAACGAAAATTATGGCGAAACAGGACGAATTGGTATTCCTGCCTCTGGGTGGCGTCGGCGAGATCGGGATGAATCTTGCCCTTTACGGCTACGGCCCGCCCGAGCATCGCCAGTGGATCATGGTTGACTGCGGCGTCACTTTCCCCGGACCCGACCTGCCGGGCGTCGATCTCGTTCTGCCCGATATCCGCTTCCTCGCCAGCGAGCGCAAGAACCTCAAAGCGATTATCATTACCCATGCCCATGAAGACCATTACGGGGCGCTTGCCGACCTCTGGCCGGGCCTAAATGTTCCGGTTTTCGCCTCGGCCTTTACATCGGGTCTGCTCGAAGCCAAACGCAACTTCGAGAAGGCAACGATCGGCGAAGTGCCGGTGACGCCGTTCAAGGCAGGCGACACGATCAATGTCGGCCCCTTCAGCATCGAAGGTGTGGCCGTCAATCACTCGATTCCCGAGCCGATGTCGCTGATGATCCGCACGCCGGCCGGCAACGTTATCCACACCGGCGACTGGAAGATCGACCACGAGCCTTCGCTCGGGCCGCTGACCGATGAGACGCGCTTCCGCCAGCTTGGCGACGAGGGCGTGCTGGCGCTGATGTGCGATTCCACCAACGCCCTGCGCGACGGTGTTTCGCCCTCCGAGAAAGATGTGTCGGAAAGCCTGCGCAAGATCATCGAGGATGCCGAGGGCCGGGTGGCGATCACCACCTTCTCGTCGAATGTCGGGCGTATTCGCACCGTAGCCGAGGCTGCCGAGGCGGCCGGCCGCGAAGTGCTGCTGCTCGGCAGTTCGCTGAAGCGCGTCGTCGATGTCGCTAGTGATATCGGCCTGATGGAAGGGGTCAAACCTTTCATTTCCGAGGAGGAGTACGGTTACATTCCGCGCGACAAGGTCGTCGTCATCCTGACTGGCAGCCAGGGTGAGGCGCGGGCCGCCCTTGCCAAGCTCTCCCGCGACGAGATGCGCAACGTGGCCTTTGCGGCAGGCGATATCGTCGTCTTTTCCTCGCGCGCCATTCCCGGCAACGAGAAGGCGATCCAGGATATCAAGAACGGCCTTGTCGAGCAGGGCGTACATATCATCACCGATACCGAGGCGCTCGTCCACGTCTCCGGCCATCCGCGCCGCAACGAGTTGCAGAGGATGTATGAGTGGACCCGGCCGAAAATCGTCGTGCCGGTGCATGGCGAGGCGACGCATCTGACGGCGCATAAGGAGCTTGCCGAGCAATCCGGCATTGCGATCGTCCCGCGGGTGCGCAACGGGGATATCCTGCGGCTGGCGCCAGGTCCGGTCGAGGTGATCGGCGAAGCGCCGCATGGCCGGATCTACAAGGACGGCCTGCTGATCGGCGATTTCGATGAAATGGGTATCGGCGAGCGCAAGAAACTCTCCTATGTCGGCCATGTCGCGGTAAACGTCTTGCTCGACGCGCGGTATGACATTCTCGGCGATCCCGATCTCGTCTCGATCGGCCTGCCGGTTTATGATGACGAAGGCGAGGAGATGGAAGATACGCTCTACGATGCGGCGATCAGCGCCATCGAAAGCATTCCGCGCGCCCGCCGCAAGGATATCGACATGCTACAGGAGGCCGTGCGGCGTGCCATCCGCGCAGCTGCAAATCACGCCTGGGGTAAAAAGCCCCTTGTCACCGCCTTCATCACCAAGGTCTGACCATGCTCGGCCGAGTGAACCATATCGCCATAGCCGTTCGCGACCTAGCAGCGGCGACGGCCGCTTATCGCGACACGCTGGGGGCCGCCGTATCGCAGCCGCAGCCTCTGCCGGAACACGGGGTCACCGTCGTCTTCGTCGAATTGCCGAACACCAAGGTCGAATTGCTGCAGCCGCTCGGGCAAGACTCGCCGATCGCAACTTTCCTCGAAAAGAACCCGTCCGGCGGCATGCATCATATCTGTTACGAGGTGGACGATATCATCCTCGCCCGTGACCGACTGGTCGTCGCCGGCGCGCGGGTGCTTGGCGACGGCCAGCCGAAGACCGGCGCGCATGGCAAGCCGGTGCTCTTTCTGCACCCCAAGGATTTCTTCGGCACGCTGATCGAACTCGAACAGGCCTAAAGCAAATACAATCGGACTCGTTTTCGCTGCGGCAGAGTGACCCGAAGACGGCGAAATGTTGCGTTCGCTTTGAGTTGGACGCTATTCCGCCGTATAAGTGCGCCAGCTCCAAGCGGCACCGCGCTTCACGCGTTCTGTCGGCAAGACACCACCGGGAAAGATAATGCTCCAGACCTTCCTTCAGGGATTCGCCGTCTATTTCATCATCTGGTGGATGACGCTGTTCGCCGTTCTGCCGATCGGCCTGCGCACCCAGGCGGAAGACGACGATGTCGTGCTCGGCACCGTGCCAAGTGCGCCCACCCGCTTTCGCGCCGCCTTCGTCTTTTCGCTGACGACGCTGATCTCAGCGCTGATCTATGGCATCTGGTATGTCTGCGACACTTATTTCGGCTGGGGATTTGACGCCCTTCCACAACTCGGGCCTAGCTTCTATTGAAATAGCTTTTGCTCAAACTTTGAGCATATGCAAATCTTATCATGGAAGTCCAGTTGGCGTCATGCTGGCGCGTCAGAGCGCTCGCCTAACGGAATGAGGGGCTCACCTTACGGAAGCCGTCTGGAGTTTGAAGGGGGGGAGAGGGTGAAAAACCAAAAAAAAACAAGGCTAAAAGCCTTGTTTTAAGTATCGCGTGATCTGTAACCGTTGCCGGGGCTGCGACGAGCGCGCCTAAGATCTGATCCTCCCAAGACTTGACCGCGAAATGGCAAGAATTAACTTCCTTGCCTGTTTTGTGAGCTAAAACTAGCCCAAACATTGGGCTTTGTCATTAGCTTTTTTTGTATTTTTGCTACACGCCAGCAAAATTTTTCTGTTGACAAGATTTTCGTTCAAGTCCTTATAAACACGCACTTTTTCACGCCCTTTCATTTTGCGGGTGCGAACAAGCGTGTCCCGGAGGCGCCCGACAGCAGTTGCGGGTTTCCTTCCCGCTGCGAAGCGGCTATGAACGCTCCCACATTCACAACCTATCTTCGATTCCGCTCGCCAGCGGGATCTCAACTGCTCCGGAATCGCCATGCGTCTGTCTCGCTACTTCATGCCCATCCTTAAGGAAAACCCCAAGGAGGCGGAAATCGTCTCCCATCGGTTAATGCTGCGCGCCGGCATGATCCGCCAGCAGTCTCAGGGCATCTATTCCTGGTTGCCGCTCGGCAAGCGTGTGCTAGACAAGGTCAACGCCATTATCCGTGAGGAGCAGAACCGCGCCGGAGCTATCGAGCTTTCGATGCCGACCCTGCAATCGGCCGAGCTCTGGCAGGAAAGCGGCCGTTATGATGCCTATGGCAAGGAGATGCTGCGTATCAAGGACCGCCAGGACCGGCCGATGCTCTACGGCCCCACCAACGAGGAGATGGTGACGGATATTTTCCGCTCCTCCGTCAAATCCTACAAGGACCTGCCGCTCAATCTCTATCACATCCAGCTGAAGTTCCGTGACGAGATCCGGCCTCGCTTCGGCACCATGCGCTCGCGCGAATTCATGATGAAGGACGCTTATTCCTTCGATTTGACGCGCGAAGGGGCGGAGCATTCCTATAATAAGATGTTCGCCGCCTATCTCAGAACATTCGATCGGCTTGGCCTTCGCGCCATCCCGATGCGCGCGGATACCGGCCCGATCGGCGGCAATCTCAGCCATGAATTCATCATCCTCGCCGATACCGGGGAATCCGAGGTCTTCTGCCATAAGGACTTCGTCGGTTTCGATATTCCCGGCGAAAACACCGATTTCGACAGCGTCGAAGGCCTGAAGGCGATCTTCGACAAGTGGACCTCGCTCTATGCGGCCACCTCGGAAATGCACGACGAGGCTGCCTTCAACGCCGTTCCCGAAGCCGAGCGCCTTTCCGCTCGCGGCATCGAGGTTGGCCATATCTTTTACTTTGGCACGAAATATTCCGAGCCCATGGGCGCGAAAGTGCAAGGACCGGATGGCAAGGAACATTTCGTCCACATGGGTTCCTACGGTATCGGTCCGACACGCCTTGTTCCCGCCATCATCGAAGCATCGCATGATGAGAACGGAATCATCTGGCCGGCATCGGTCGCACCCTTCGATGTCGTCGTCATCAACATGAAGGTGGGCGATGAGGCCTGCGACGATACTTGCGAGCTGATCTACGCCGCGCTGAAAAAGGCCGGCAAGGATGTGCTCTATGACGATACCGACGACCGGGCCGGCACGAAATTCGCGACGGCCGACCTGATCGGCGTACCTGTCCAGATCATCGCCGGGCCGCGTGCGGTCGCGAACGGCGAGGTCGAAGTGAAGGACCGCAAGACCGGCGCCCGTGAAACGATGACCATCGAAGCGGCGATCAACAGGTTCGTGGCTTAAGGAAACGGAGGCGAAATGGCAGAGGCAGCAGTGGACCGGAGTTCAAAATCCGGCTTGGGTCCGGCTGGCAAGCCATTTTCCACCTTTGAGCGCCTCGTGGCGTGGCGTTATCTGCGCGCCCGCCGCAAGGAGGCCTTCATCTCGGTCATCGCCGGCTTCTCCTTCGTCGGCATCATGCTCGGCGTTGCGACGCTGATCATCGTCATGGCCGTCATGAACGGCTTTCGCACCGAACTCGTCTCGCGCATCCTCGGCATCAACGGTCATATGATCGTGCAGCCGGTCGACGGACCTTTCACTGATTATGCGGATCTCGCCAGCAGGCTCGCCGCCGTGCCCGGCGTCAAGATGGCGCTGCCGCTGGTCGAAGGCCAGGTGCTCGCCTCCGCCCAGGCTGGCGGCAGCACCGGTGCGCTGGTGCGCGGTGTCCGCGCGGAAGATCTGACCAAACTCAAAGCGGTTTCTGAGCATATTAACCCGGGCGACATGGTGGGTTTTGCTTCCGGCCAAGGCGTGTTGATCGGCACCCGCATGGCCGACCAGCTCGGCCTGCGCGTCGGCGACCTGATTACGCTGACGTCACCGGATGGTGACATTACGCCGATGGGCGTCAGCCCGCGCGTCAAGTCCTACAAGATCTCCGGGCTGTTCGAGATCGGCATGTCCGAATATGATTCCTCGATCATCTTCATGCCGCTCGAGGAGGCGCAGCTTTATTTCAATGCCGAGGGGCTGGTGCAGTCGATCGAGCTTTTCGTCGATCACCCCGACGATATCGATGCTCTGAAGCCCAAAGTGGAGGAAGCGGCAGGCCGTCAGATCAACCTCACTGACTGGCGCCAGCGCAACCAGACCTTCTTTTCGGCGCTGCAAGTCGAGCGCAACGTCATGTTCATGATCCTGACGCTGATCGTGCTGGTGGCGGCGCTGAACATCATCTCCGGCCTCATCATGCTGGTGAAGGACAAAGGCAGCGATATCGCCATCCTGCGCACCATGGGCGCCAGCGCCGGCGCCATCATGCGCATCTTCTTCATGACCGGGGCGGCGATCGGCATCGTCGGTACTCTTGCCGGTGTGCTGCTCGGCGTTCTCGTCTGCGTCAATATCGAATCCATCCGCCAGTTCTTCTCCTGGATATCCGGCACCGTGATTTTCAATCCCCAGGTCTATTTCCTCAGCCAGCTGCCGGCCGAGATGGATATCAGCGAAACGATCTCGGTGGTCGTCATGGCGCTCAGCCTCTCCTTCATCGCCACCATCTTCCCGGCATGGCGCGCCTCCAGGCTCGATCCGGTGCAGGCCCTGCGCTACGAATAAGGAATGCCGCATTCATGAACCGCAACGTCGTCCTCAAGCTTACCGGCGTCGAGCGCCATTACGGGCAGGGTGATACGCTGCTCACGATCTTGAAGGGAGCAGATTTCTCGCTGTCGAAAGGGGAGATCGTCGCCCTCGTCGCCCCCTCCGGCACGGGCAAGTCGACGCTGCTGCATGTGGCAGGCCTGCTCGAGCATCCGGATGGCGGCGAAGTCACCATCAACGGCCATGCCTGTGACGGTCTTTCCGACGAGAAGCGCACGGCGATCCGCCGCCGCGAGATCGGCTTCGTCTACCAGTTCCACCATCTCCTGCCGGAATTTTCGGCGCTTGAGAACATCATGATGCCGCAGCTGATCGCCGGTCTGTCCTGGAAGGAAGCCCAGGAGCGAGCTGGTCAGCTCCTCGACTATATGCGCATCGGCCATCGCGGTTCGCATCGCCCGGCCGAGCTTTCAGGAGGCGAACAGCAGCGTGTCGCGATCGCCCGCGCCGTCGCCAATGCGCCGACGCTGCTTCTTGCCGACGAGCCGACCGGCAATCTGGATCCGGAAACGGCAAGCTACGTCTTCGATGCGCTGGAGGCGCTGGTGCGCCAATCTGGCCTTGCTGCCCTCATCGCCACTCACAATCACGAACTCGCCGGCCGCATGGATCGGCGCGTCACGATCTCCGATGGCAAGGTCGTCGACTTCTAGCTCGACTACGGGACGACCAGCCCGCCGCGGTAATCGAGCACATAAGCCTTCCGCCCGGCGACCATGATGCATTCATGGCCACTGAATCGCTCGCAGCCGCCTTCGCTGCGGTCGACATAGCGGCCGAACGGATGATCGAATTCCATTCCGCCGAGAAAGCGGCCCTCCCGATACATTGCCGACAGCGCCGCCTTGATCACGGTCCCGGCGGCTCTGCCGTCGATGAGATCGGACGCGACGACGCAGCCGAAATAATTCATCGCCCAGACGGGTTCGCCGGTAAACCAAACCACTTCCTGTCCGGCGAAATCGGTGCCGCCGAAATAGCTGTCCAGATAACGCCAGTCGCCGCTGAAGTAGCCGATATCATGGGCACCCGGTCGGCAGGGCGGGCGAGGCACACCGCCGCCGACATAGGTCGCGGCTTTCGCCTCTACGATGAAGTCGTTCAGCACCGCGGTGTCGAGCATGATCATCTTCCTCCCTGTCTCATCTGATACGGAAATAGCAGAAGACAGAGAACATAAGAAGTACAAAAGGCCGAGCATTGCTCGATCGCCTTGGGGCAGGTGCATCAGACATCGGATGCGCTGTATGGATCCGTTCGGCAGGCGATGTCGGGCCGGTCGCGCGGAGCATGTTCAAAGCCAGCGCTGAAGCTGTTCGATTCGCAGCACGGAACCCGCATCTTTCAAACGCAAGCGCGAAGGAAAAGATTCCTGTTGACATCGGAACATAGATGGAACAAAGTGAAAACATAACGAGTAAAGGAGAGCCAGATGACTGACATGATCCGTGATATCGCAGCATTCACCTCCATCGCAATGTTCGTTGCCAGCTTCTCGCTTATCGTCATCGCGATCTAAAGTTTTCAGGGGATCGCATGGCAGTCATGCGGTTCACACGCTGGTCTTCTTCTGGACATCATCGCCCTCAATGCCGACAATGCATCCGATTCATTTCGGCTGATTGGGAAGGCATATCATGGCGGAGACGGAAAAGGGTTCAATGGGTGAGGCGACCGGCGGCACGCCGGGCTTCATCCACCTGAGGGTCCACTCCGCCTATTCGCTTCTTGAGGGCGCGCTGCCTCTGAAGAAGATCCTCTACAAGGCGACCGGCGACAGTCAGCCGGCGATCGCCATTACCGACACCAATAATCTCTTCGTCGCCCTTGAATTCTCCCAGAAGGCAATGGACGAGGGCCTGCAGCCGATCATCGGCTGCCAGGTCTCGATCGACATGGAAGACGGATTGGAAAGCGAAAAGCGCGGCGGTCAGCCGGCCCTGATCAAGCTGCCGTCGATCGTTCTTCTTGCCGCGACGGAGGCTGGTTACGAAAGGCTGGTCGATCTCGTCAGCCGCGCCTATCTCGGCGGCGATAGCAACCAGGCCATTCATATCAGAGCTTCCTGGCTGGAAGAGGCAGGCACGGAAGGGCTGATCGCCTTGACCGGCGCGGTGACCGGGCCGGTCGACGCGGCTGTCAGGGAAGGTCACCACGCCCAGGCGGAAGCCCGGCTGCTCACGCTGAAGCGTCTCTTCGGCGACAGACTCTATGTCGAGCTGCAGCGGCACGGCACCTACGACAGGCGGCACGAACAGAAGATCGTCAGGCTTGCTTACACGCATGACCTGCCGCTCGTCGCCACCAACGAAGCCTTCTTTCCGACCCGCGACGATTACGACGCCCATGATGCGCTGATGGCGGTTGCGCATAACGCCATCGTCTCCGACGATAGCCGTTTTCGCCTGACTCCGGATCACTACCTGAAGAGCCGGGCCGAGATGGCCAAGCTCTTTTCCGACCTGCCGGAAGCGCTTGAGAACACAATCGAGATCGCCAGGCGCTGCTCCTTCGTGCTGAAAACGCGAAAGCCGATTCTGCCGCGTTTCACGGGCGCCACCGACGATGCCGAGGAGGCGGAACGCGCCGAGGCAGGCGAATTGCGCCGCCAGGCAGTGGAAGGGCTGGACATGCGGCTTTCGACCCTCGGCATGTCGCCCGGTTACGAGGAAAAGGATTATCGCGAGCGGCTGGAATTCGAGCTCGGCGTCATCGAGCGCATGCGCTTCCCAGGTTACTTCCTGATCGTTTCCGACTTCATCAAATGGGCCAAGCAACATGATATTCCCGTCGGTCCCGGTCGTGGCTCGGGCGCGGGTTCGCTGGTCGCCTATGCCTTGACGATCACCGACGTCGATCCGCTCAGGTTTTCGCTGCTGTTCGAGCGCTTCCTCAATCCGGAACGCGTCTCGATGCCTGACTTCGACATCGACTTCTGCCAGGACCGCCGCGAAGAGGTGATCCGCTACGTCCAGGCGAAATATGGCCGCGAGCAGGTGGCGCAGATCATCACCTTCGGTTCACTGCAGGCGCGCGCCGCCCTTCGCGACGTCGGACGCGTGCTGGAAATGCCTTACGGCCAGGTCGACAAAATCTGCAAACTCGTGCCGAACAATCCCGCCAATCCGACGCCACTCTCAAAGGCGATCGAAGAGGAGCCGAAGCTGCAGGAGGAGGCGGCGAAAGAACCGGTGGTGGCGCGTTTGCTCGACATCGCCCAGAAGATCGAAGGGCTTTATCGCCACGCCTCGACGCATGCCGCCGGCATCGTCATCGGCGACCGGCCGCTGTCCAAGCTGGTGCCGATGTATCGCGATCCGCGCTCCGACATGCCGGTTACCCAGTTCAACATGAAGTGGGTGGAGCAGGCCGGCCTCGTCAAATTCGACTTCCTCGGTCTGAAGACACTGACTGTGCTGAAGGTCGCCGTCGATTTCGTCGCCAAGCGCGGCATCAAAGTCGATCTTGCGGCCATTCCTCTCGACGACAAGCCGACCTACGAGATGCTGTCGCGCGGCGAGACGGTTGGCGTGTTCCAGGTGGAAAGTGCCGGCATGCGCAAGGCGCTGATCGGCATGAAGCCGGACTGCATCGAGGATATCATCGCGCTGGTGGCGCTTTACCGCCCGGGCCCGATGGAGAACATCCCGACCTACAATGCCCGCAAGCACGGCGACGAAGAGCTGGAATCGATCCATCCGATGATCGACCACCTGCTCAAGGAAACGCAGGGCGTCATTGTCTACCAGGAACAGGTGATGCAGATCGCCCAGGTCCTGTCGGGCTATTCGCTTGGCGAAGCCGACCTTCTGCGCCGCGCCATGGGTAAAAAGATCAAGGCGGAGATGGACCAGCAGCGGGAACGCTTCGTCGTCGGCGCCGTCAAGAACGGCGTATCCAAGCCGCAAGCCGACAACATCTTCGAACTCCTGGCGAAGTTCGCAAACTACGGCTTCAACAAGTCGCACGCCGCCGCCTACGCCATCGTCTCCTACCAGACGGCCTACATGAAGGCGCACTATCCGGTCGAATTCCTCGCCGCCTCGATGACGCTCGACATGTCCAACACGGAAAAGGTCAATGATTTCCGACAGGACGCCAAGCGGCTCGGCATCGAGGTGATCGCGCCTTCGGTGCAGACCTCCTTCCGCCATTTCGAGACCGGCGACAATCGTATCTACTATGCGCTGGCTGCCCTCAAAGGGGTCGGCGAATCCGCCGTCGACCACATCGTCGAGATGCGTGGCGACAAGCCTTTTGCCAGCATCGAGGATTTCTGCCTGCGCATCGATCCGCGCCAAGTGAACCGCCGCGTGCTCGAAAGCCTGATCTATGCCGGCGCCTTCGATTGTTTTGGCACGGACCGCGCCCAGCTGGCCGCCGGCCTCGACCGCATCCTCGGTTATGCCCAGCGCGCCCAGGAAAACAAGCTGAGCGGTCAATCGGACATTTTTGGCAGCGCACTAAACTCAGGTCCGGAGAAGATCTCCTTGCCGCCCTATTCACCCTGGCTGGCATCGGAGCGTCTGCTCAAGGAATTCCAGGTGCTGGGCTTCTATCTGACGGCCCACCCGCTCGATTCCTACAACAACATCCTGCAGAAGATGCGTGTGCAGACCTTTGCCGAGTTTTCTCAGGCGATTAAGCAGGGGGCTGCCAATGCGCGCCTTGCCGGAACCGTCATCTCCAAGCAGGAGCGCAAGACCCGCACCGGCAACAAGATGGGCATCATCGTCTTTTCTGATTCCTCGGGCCAGTTCGAGGCGGTGCTGTTTTCGGAGATGCTGAACCAGTATCGCGACGTGCTCGAGTCCGGGAAATCCTTCCTGCTGACCGCGACCGGTGAGGAGCGGCCGGAGGGCATCGGTCTGCGTATCCAGACGATCCAGTCGCTGGAGGAAAAGTCGCTCCAGATGCAGAAGGCGCTGCGCGTCTATATCAGAGATTCCGGGCCGCTGAAGATGGTCGCCGGCCATCTGAACGCCAAGGGCGACGGTCTCGTTTCCTTCATCGTCATCAAGGAGGACGGCAAACGCGAGGTGGAAGTGGCGCTGTCGGAGAAATACCGCATCACTCCGGAGATTGCTGCCGCTCTTCGCGCCGCGCCCGGCGTCGTCGACGTCGAGCTTGTCTGATCAACCCAGTTGATCGTGATCAACCCGGTCGATCGTAATCAGCCCGGTTGATCTCATCACCCACGGGTGATCGTGATGAAATCCGTGCCCTCACCGGTTTCGCGACCAAGGCCGGTATCGGAGATCGTCAACGTCGAGCCGGGCGCGATCAGCGCGTCGATCCTGCGGCGTGTTTCGTCGGGGATCGTGATGCGGCTCAGCGAACGGGCGATCGGCCTGCCTGTGACGATCGAACTTTCCTGATTGGTGATCCCGAGCCGCTTCATCGTCTCGCGGGAGAGATTGTTCTCGAGCGTGATGCCCAGCCAATCCGCCGTGCCGGCATGTTCATCGACGGCATGCAGCGTGAAGAAATGCGTGCCGAGTGCTAAGTCCGGATCGGCGATCGTCACCGGGGCCTCGAAGATCGGCCTGAAGGCCTGACGCACCATGATGACGCCGTTCGGCGGTTCACCCTTGCCGGCGGCGGAATAGACCGATGTGAGAAGTCTGTCGGAGACCAGGCTCCTGTCGCCGGCAAATTCCACCGGCCGCAGCATCTTGAAGGCGTTGATCGCCTGCACGGTCGACGGACCGAGCAGGCCGTCCGGACCGCCGGCGGAAAAGCCGAGCTGATTGAGTAGCGTCTGGATGTCGATCACCGTCTCGCGCAGCGTGCGCCGCGTGACGAGCATGCTGATCGGTTCGGACGGCGGCTCGGCTTCGGGCGCCGTAATCGACGGATTTGCCGGCATTGGCATCGCCGCGGTATCGTTCATCGCCACCTGCACCGGTGTCCCGGCGCTGTCGGGCATCGAGGGCCGCAGTTCGACATCCGAAAGCAGCGGCATCGCTGCCGGCGCATCGGGGCGGAAAAGGTTCGGATGGTCGATCGGTTGCGGCACCAATTCGTCGTCGCTGATGATGACGGGAATGCCGGGCTCGGTCATTCGGTAGAGCATTTTTGCGAAGGCGCCGGGCATGCGCACGCAGCCGTGCGAGGCCGGATAACGCGGAACGGAATTGGATTCGTGCAGCGCGATGCCGGACCATGTCAGCCGTTGCATGAACGGCATCGGGGCAGCCGAATAGAGGTTGGATTCGTGGTATTTCTGCTTTTCGAGCACCGAAAAAATGCCGCTCGGCGTCGTATGGCCGTCCTTGCCGGTCGAGACCTTCGAGGTTGCGACGACCTCGGTGCCGTCATAAACCACAAGCGACTGCTTGTTCTTCGAGACGAAGATCTGCAGCGTGCGTGCATCCGCGGCCAGAGCAGGGTGCACGAGTGCGGTGGCCGACAGCAAGCCGAGGCCGAAGACGAGACGCGAGAACATGATACCCAACCATACGCAATACTGGTACGCACATTACGGGACGAAGTTTAAGGAAGATTTTAACCCCCGGACTCGGCGGCTCGCCCGGACCGGTGCAGCGGTTCCGCTCTAACGACGCGCATAGGATAAAAGGCAAAGCATGTCGCATCATCAAAGTTTCAGCTGTCTGATTTAACGCATTCGTACGAATTTCGAATAGCCGCGCGCACTTTTGCGCGGGATGTTCTAGTGATCGCGCTTGCCGTTGCCGAAGGTGTAGCCGGTCTCGACTGTGTTCTTGCCGAACTTGTCGCGCAGCTTGTCCATCGCCGCTTCGGCCGCCGCCCGCCGGCCTGACTGCCGGTCGATGAGATCGGGCGGATCGGCGCGAGTGGCGTCGCCGAGATCGGTGACGCCGATGCCGATCAGGCGGAATTTCGCACCGTCCGTTTCCTTTTTGAGAAGCTCGAGCCCGATGCGGAAGATCCTGTCGGCAAGCTGAGTCGGGTCCTCGAGCTTGCGGTTGCGGGTGCGCGTCTTGAAGTCGGCGCTCTTCATCTTCAGCACCACAGTCTGGCCGGCGATATCGTTTTTCTTCAGCCGCCAGGAAACCTTTTCGGAAAGGTTGCGCAGGATCGGCACCAGATCGTCGTGCCGCGAGATGTCGTCGAAGAAGGTCGTTTCGGCCGAAACGCTCTTGGCGGAGTCGTTGAGATGCACCTCGCGGTCGTCGATGCCGCGCGACAGCTGGGCGAGCCGCTGGCCGATGCTGCCGTAGCGGCGCATCAGGTCGTTCTCCTCCATCTGCTGCAACTGGCCGATGGTGCGGATGCCATCCGCCTCCAGCGTCGCGGCAAAGGCCTTGCCGACGCCCCAGATGGTGGTCA
This sequence comes from Rhizobium sp. NLR8a, assembly GCF_019685235.1. Classification (NCBI taxonomy): domain Bacteria; kingdom Pseudomonadati; phylum Pseudomonadota; class Alphaproteobacteria; order Hyphomicrobiales; family Rhizobiaceae; genus Rhizobium; species Rhizobium sp. NLR8a. The sequence goes on along the minus strand of NZ_JABDWI010000015.1, from coordinate 110,622 downwards.
CGGGACGCGGGGCCAGGAATTCCACCGCTTCTTCGCGGCCGATAACGGAAAATCCGCGCGGCTTCTGCAGGTCGGAAGCGACCTTGGCGAGGAATTTGCAATAGGAAAGCCCGACCGAAACGGTAATGCCGATCTCCTTTTCGATGCGGCGAGCGAATTTGGCGAGCGTGCGCGCCGGTGGATCGTGATGCAGCCTCTCGGTGCCGCCAAGTTCCAGGAAGGCTTCGTCGATCGACAGCGGCTGCACCAGCGGCGTCAGATCCTGCATCAGCGCACGCACCTGGCGCCCAACACGGACATATTTCTCCATGTCCGGGCGTATGACGATGGCCTGAGGACATGCCTCCAGCGCCTTGAACATCGGCATCGCCGAACGCACCCCGTGGATGCGGGCGATATAGCAGGCAGTGGAGACGACACCGCGTTTGCCGCCGCCGATGATGACGGGCTTGTCGGCAAGTTCGGGATTGTCGCGCTTCTCGACCGCCGCGTAGAAGGCGTCGCAATCGATATGCGCAAGCGTCAATGCGTAGAGTTCGCGATGGCGCACCAGGCGCGGGCTGCCGCAGGAAATGCAACGACGCGCCTCGCCCTTCTGCTCGGCAAGGCAGTCGCGACAGAAGCCGGGTGTCTTGTCAGGCGCGGGCGTCATGGTGAGAACAAAGGTTGAACGGCGCGACACTACGCCTTAAGCTTATGAGTCACAAGAGAGGACGGGAGCTTTGCCTTTGGATAAAGATCTTCGTTTCGAGCCGGTGACGGCAGACCGGTGGGGAGACTTCGAAACTCTGTTCGGCCCGCAGGGGGCCTTTTTTAATTGCTGGTGTGTCGCGCTGCACTTGCCGCATGCGGTGAGGACGACGATGACGGCCGACGAGCGCAAGACGCATATGCGCGAGCGGATCGGGGCGGGGCCGCCGCCGGGGATCCTCTGTTATGCAGATGGCGGACCGGTCGCCTGGGTGCAGGTCGGGCCGCGCCACGACGTGCCGCAGTTCAATTCACCGCGCACCGTCTCGCGGCCGCTGGAGGAGGAGGATGCGCGTGATCCCTCTATCTGGGCTGTCAGCTGCTTCTTCCTGCTGCCGAAACTGCGCGGCAAGGGATTAAGTCATCGCCTGCTCGCCGGCGCGATCGACCATGCACGGCGCCGGGGCGCGCGGCTGCTCGAAGCCTGCCCGATCGATCATGTGAAGCAGTCGAAATCGGTGACGCTCTGCATCGGCTCGACGGCAATCTTCGAGGCAGGCGGATTCGAGACGGTGGCAATGCGCAAGGACGGCCGTCCGCTCATGCGGCTGGAGCTGCGCGGTTGACCGGGCCGGAAAGGAAATGGGCCTCGATCAGCCCGGCCGCATGCGTCCAATCGGTGGCGCGGGTGATGTCGTCGGCTGCCGCCGGCGCGAAACGATGGACGGGCGAGTCCGGCATCAGGTGAATGAGCAGGCAATCGGCCACGTGTTCCCTGACCGAATTCAGATTGTGCGCCATATCGTCTATGAAGGCGACAGGAAAGGAGCGGCTGGCATGCAGTGCATGGACGATTGGCCCCTTGGGTTGCTCGCTGGCAAGCAGCGGAAAGAGCAGGCCGGCGCTGTCCAGCAGGCGGCGACGCGGATCCTGGTACCGTGGCGGCATCGCCGTCAGGAAAAGGATATCGGCGTCTTGCGAAAGCCGGCCGAGCGTTTCGACGACGCGGTCGACCGGCGTCTGCCACAATTCCTGCGCTTCAAAAAAATCTTCGATCAGCCGGCTGACTTGTCGGCCCTCGATCTCCGTGCCGTCCGCTTTCGAGACGATGTTGCCGTGAAGCCGGAACGATCGCGGCAGGAGTTCGTGTCCCAGGCTTTGGAGAAAAAGCTGGAAGGGGTCGATGAACCGCAGCACGACATCGTCGACGTCGCAGACGATCAGCGGCCGCTCGCCGAGGCGGATGTGCGAAATATCGAGCTCTGTCACGCTCAGTATTCTCCCGAATCGAGCCCGGGCGAAGAGAAATGCCGCCAGGCGGCGGTTACCGTATCGGGGCTGAGGCCGCTCGCCGTGCAGAAGGCCATCGCCGTCGGTTCGTGGTTCATCAGGAAGTCCATCATGCCTGAGAGGAAACCCGGATCGTTGACCGCGTTGCGCACCTGCTCGGGCGCCACGCCGGTGAGTGCGAGGAAGCGGCCGAACATGTCGGGATCGGCGGCAAGCCAGCCAAGCACGGCGATCGCCGTCTCGTGCGGGTCGGCCGCCTGCTGTTTCGAAGTCTTGAAGTTGCTTTGCATTTCGAGGGGTAAGTTACCTTTTCTTCAACCAAATACCGGTAGCGTGCGCTATCGGTTTCACGGAGCTATTCATCCGCATGTGCCTTTCTCATGGGACGAACCGCTGCGCGAACGGACGTAGGGACAGCTTGTCATGCCCAAACAGGTGATGATTGTAGAAGATAACGAGCTCAACATGAAGCTCTTTCGCGACCTCATCGAGGCGTCCGGCTATACCACGATCCAGACTAGAAATGGCATGGAGGCGCTCGATCTGGCGCGCAAGCATCGTCCCGACCTCATCCTCATGGATATCCAGCTTCCCGAGGTCTCCGGCCTCGAAGTCACGAAATGGCTGAAGGAAGATGACGAGCTGCACGTTATTCCGGTCATCGCCGTCACGGCTTTCGCGATGAAGGGCGATGAGGAGCGGATCCGCCAGGGCGGCTGCGAAGCCTATGTTTCCAAACCGATTTCGGTTCCGAAATTCATCGAGACGATCAAGACCTATCTGGGCGATGCCTGACGCATCGGAAAGACGCTTATGACCGCGCGAATACTGGTGGTTGACGATATTCCGGCCAACGTGAAGCTGCTTGAAGCGCGGCTGCTCGCGGAGTATTTCGACGTGATGACCGCTGCCGACGGTCACGAAGCGCTAGCAATCTGCGAGCGCAACCAGGTCGACTTGATCCTGCTCGACATCATGATGCCCGGTATCGATGGTTTCGAGGTCTGCGAGCGGCTGAAGGCCAGTCAGAAGACCGCCCATATTCCCGTCGTCATGGTCACCGCACTCGACCAGCCTGCCGATCGCTTACGCGGTCTGAAGGCCGGCGCCGACGATTTTCTCACCAAGCCTGTCAACGATCTGCAGCTGATCTCGCGGGTGAAGAGTCTGCTGCGGCTGAAGACCTTGAGCGACGAGCTGCGCATCCGCGCCGACACCGCTCATACGATGGGCATGGGCGATCTCATGCGGGCAGGCGAAGGCCGTGGCGATGAGGCCGGCCAGGTGTTATTGGTCGATGGCCGCGCCAATTCGCAAGAGCGCATCGTCAGGGCGTTGAAGCCCGTCGCCGATGTGCTTGCCCTCTCCGATCCGCAGGCGGCCCTCTTCGAGGCGGCCGAGAACACGTTCGATCTCGTCATCGTCAATGCCAATTTCGACGATTACGATCCGCTTCGCCTCTGCTCGCAACTGCGATCGCTGGAGCGCACACGCTTCCTGCCGATCCTGATCATCACCGAGCAGGGCTCCGACGACATGGTCGTCCGCGCCCTTGATCTCGGCGTCAACGACTACATCATCCGCCCCGTCGATCCCAACGAGCTCGTCGCCCGCTGCCTGACGCAGATCCGTCGCAAGCGTTATAACGACCGTTTGCGAGCCAGCGTCAAGCAGACGATCGAGCTTGCCGTGACCGATCCGCTGACTGGCCTTTACAACAGACGTTATCTCGACAATCACCTGAACGCACTCTTCAATCGGTCGATGGCGCGGGGCCGGCCGCTTTCGGTGCTGATCACCGATATCGACCGTTTCAAGCAGGTGAACGACACTTACGGCCATGACGGCGGCGATGAAGTGCTGCGCGAATTCGCAAACCGCGTCCGTTCGACCATCCGCGGTGCCGATCTCGCTTGCCGTTATGGCGGGGAGGAGTTCGTCGTGGTGATGCCGGACACCTCGCCGGAAGTTGCCGCAGCCGTCGCCGAGCGCCTGCGCGCGGCAGTCGAGAGCGCTCCCTTCATGCTGAAGCGCTCAAGTGAACTCCTGAGGGTCACCGCTTCCTTCGGCATCGCCTCGCGCAGTGGCGCGGTGTTGACCCCGGATCAGCTGATGAAGCAGGCCGATCTTGCCCTTTACGAGGCCAAGAATTCCGGCCGCAATCGCGTGGTCGCAGCGGCTGCCTGACGAATCACTTTGGGCGCCATATGCGCCATTTGCGAGTTTTCCACTGCGGTAAGCGATTTGTTACCGAATTTTAACCTTCGCCTGTGCGACGCAGGCCCAAGTTTTGCAGCCCGGTAGCCCAAAAATGGACTCCCGGCGTTGCTGTGGATATGGCGCGGCGCGACAGTCTCCGGAATGCCGGAGCCTAGCCCGAAATGAAATGAAGACTATAAAAAACGCCTGCCGCCAACAGGGTCAAATAAAGTGTGGCGGCATCACCTCACGTAAGGGGAGGGACAGCTTAAGTTATTAAGTTATATTGTCGAACTTCTTCGGTTCCACCGTCATAAGGCTTTGCCGTCAAGCAGAGCCGTCAAATCTTTGCATGTTCCAAAACTGGACTTTTAACCATAGAATCAAGCTCAGAAAATTCATCATTAAGAATTTGTTGATTTTCTTTCATTTCTGCGCAAATTATCGGCTCATAAAAGAAGCGCTCCCGCAGAGGAGCTGTCGATACCCCATGATGCTCAGGTCCGCCGCATCTCCTGGGTCGTGGGGTCGGTCGGCTAGTAGGCAAGTCACAACGGTTCCTCGTGCCGTTTTGCATGCTGGCCGACCCCCTTTCAGGAAAACGCCGCCACTTCCCGAAGATGGAAGGGCGGCGTTTGTCTGTTTGCGCTATCATTTTCCAAGGCCATCCTCCGGGGCAATAAAAAACGCGCAACCCGAAGGCGCGCGTTTTTAAAATCCGTCAGGCCAAGTGATTACTTGATCTTGGTTTCCTTGAACTCGACATGCTTCTTCGCAATCGGGTCATACTTCGTCTTCGTCATCTTGTCCGTCATCGTACGGCTGTTCTTCGTCGTGACGTAGAAGAAACCGGTGTCGGCTGTCGACAGCAGCTTGATCTTGATTGTTGTAGCCTTGGCCATGGTCGTCCTGCCTTTAAGAAAATGAAAGCCGTGGAAGCCGGATGGGCTCCACGGCAAATTCTGGCGCGAAACTACGAATCCCGTCCGAAAAGTCAAGTCCGTTTTCGAACGAACATCAATCTGATGCCGGAAAGTAAGGCATAAAGACCGAAGAAAGCGGCAATCGCCCAGGCAAAACCATTGTTTCCGGCGACGTCGATTGCTGCGCCGATCACCTGTGGCCCAGCAACGGTTCCCATCGCATAACAGAAGACGAAGGCGGCATTGGCGGCAGCCAGATCGGAGCCCGTCAGCCGCGAACCGAGATGGCTGAGGCCGACCGTGTAGAGTCCGGAGACGCAGCCACCCCAGAAAAGCAGCATCCCGGCCATTAGCAGCCAGTTGTTGACGAGGATCGGCAGCGTCAGCGAGCCGATAAAGCCCATCAGTGCCATCCCTGCCAGAAGCGGTCGCTTGTCGCGGATGCGATCGGAGAGCAGGCCGAGGGGAATCTGGAAGATGACGTTGCCGACGCCCATCATGGTGAGCAGCAGCGCCGCCTGCGATTCGGTGAAATGGGCGCGCACGGCAAAAATCGGGAAAAGTGACAGCCCGCCAGCTTCGACCGCGCCGAAGATGAAGACGGCCGCCGTCGCTGTCGGCACCAGCAGGACGTAGCGCATGAAATGCAATTCCGGTTTTTCCTCGAGCACCGGGCTTTCGTCACGGGCGATGAAAATCGGAATGGCGGCAAGCAGGATGGCGCCCGCGCCGACCAGGAAGGGAAAGATGCCGTCGCTGCCGAGTATCGAAAAGAGCAGGGGCCCGGCAGCGAACCCGATGGAGAGCACGGTCGCATAAATGCCGAGCACAAAGCCGCGCTTGGATGGCGGCGAGGCGGCGTTGATCCAGAATTCGGAGAGAATGAACAGCGTCGTCGTTGCGCCATGGAAGGCGAAACGTAGCGGAAACCACATCCAGAAATCCTGGGCATAATAGAAGCCGAGCGCGCTCAGCGCCGAAATCAGCACCGCCCAGAGCATCGTCGGCGCAACGCCGTATTTGTGGGCGAGCTTGGTGGTAACGGGCGCCGCGGCCATCGCCGAGATCCCGGCCATCGCCGTATTCAGCCCGATCAACGTGGATGAGATGCCGCGTTTTTCGAGGATGATGCTGAGAAGCGGGAGTCCGAGACCGATTGCTATGCCGACGGCTGAAATGGACGAGATGGCTGCCACCAGAGAAGGCCAATGGATTTCTTCGACATCGCCCGGTGTGCCGGTTCTCGGCTGAGACATTTATCCATCCTTAGAAAGCTGCGCGAGCGAACCGACCTCTCGTCTCACATAGAAGGGACACAGATGTGCCAAATCCAGGTGACGGGCGGCGTTTCGCAGTATTTCCGATGTGATCTGCGGAATGTAAAGCCTGTTCAGACAAGAAAAGCTTACCATGTCAAGTCGTTGAAGATCGTTGACTCCCGCGTGTCGGTGGTGGTCGGTGGAGCGCTGGCACTACACGCTAAATATGTCTGGAAGGTGAAGGCGCTCAATCCGGCCGGCGGGGAAGCTCGTAATCATCGGGACTGTCGCTCTCGCCGCCGAAACCATGCATGCGCAACGCCCATTGCAGGCCGATGACGCCGCCCTTGATCGGTTGGATCGAGGCGAGCGCGGCGATGACCGTGATCGGCGCCCATATGGCAAGATGGACCCATACCGGCAATACCAAGGTCAGATCGGTCAGCATGTAGCCGCCGACGAGGACGTGGCCGAGGACCAGGATGACGATATAGGGCGGCAGATCGTCGGAGCGATGGTGATGCATCGCCTCGCCGCAGGCGGCGCAATGATCGACCGGTTTCAGGAACGCGCGGAAGAGCTTGCCGTCGCCGCAGGCCGGGCAGCGGTTCAACAGCCCGCGCATGATGGAACGTCCGAGCGGACGCTCGGCTTCGGGTCCATCCCCGTAGCGGACGACCGGATCGGTCGGTGTGTTCATTGCATCTTCCTCGTTCAGGCAAAAAGCATGAAGCGCCGCAATAGGACCATTGCTGCTTTCGGCACCGTGGCTTAGCGGCGTCCGCGCGGGGGACGCGTTCCCGGTTTCTTGCGGACCTGGCCCCTGTCGCGGCGGCCGGCCTTATGGAAGGAACGCGCCGCCGTCGGCATCTCGCGTCCTTCGCTCAGCATCTCGAACCGCAGCGCGCCGGCCAGCGGGATTGCTTCCGCAAGCTTCACGGTGACGCTGTCGCCAAGACGATAGCCGAGGCCCGTCTTTTCCCCCGACAGTGCCTGATGCGCCTCGTCATAGATGAAATAATCGGTGCCCAGCGTAGATATAGGGACGAAACCATCGGCGCCATAGTCCGGCAAGGTGATAAAGAGCCCGGATTTCGTAACTCCGGAGACGCGGCCGGCAAACTCCTCGCCGACGCGGGTGCTCAAATGATGGGCGATCAGCCGGTCGATGGTCTCGCGCTCGGCTGCCATCGCCCGGCGCTCGAAGGTCGAGATTTCGGCGGCGATATCGTCGAGCGAGGCTTCTTCGTCGGGGGTGATGCCGCCTTCGCCGAAGCCGAGCGAACCGACCAGCGCCCGATGCACGATGAGATCGGCGTAGCGGCGGATCGGCGAGGTGAAGTGGGCGTACTTCATCAGGTTGAGACCGAAATGGCCGATATTCTCGGGGCTGTAGATCGCCTGACTCTGCGAGCGCAATACCATCTCATTGACCATGGTCTGGTGTGCCGTGCCGTCCGCCTTGGCCAGGATGCCGTTGAAGCTGTTGGCCCGCATATTGCCGCCCTTGGCGAGCGAGATGCCGAGTGTCGCCAGGAACTCGCGCAAAACTTCCTGCTTGGCAAGCGTCGGGCCGTCATGAATGCGGTAGACCAGCGGCTGACGCTTCTTCTCGAGCGTCTCGGCGGCGCAGACGTTCGCCTGGATCATCATCTCTTCGATCAGCTTGTGCGCATCGAGCCGCGGCGGCACGAAGACCCGGTCGACCGTGCCGTCCGGTTTCAGCAGGATCTTGCGCTCCGGCATGTCGAGTTCCAGCGGCTGGCGCCGGTCGCGTCCGCGCTTCATTACTCCATAAGCGTGCCAGAGCGGTTTCAGGATCGGCTCGAGCATCGGTCCGGTCTGATCATCCGGTCTTCCGTCGATCGCCGCCTGCGCCTGCTGATAGGAGAGCTTGGCGGCACTCTTCATCATGATGCGATGAAAGGTATGGCCGATCTTGCGGCCTTCGCCCGAGAAGCTCATGCGCACGGCGAGCGCCGGGCGGTCGACGCCTTCCTTCAGCGAGCAGAGATCATTGGAGATGCGCTCCGGCAGCATCGGCACGACGCGATCGGGGAAATAAACGGAGTTGCCGCGCTTCAGCGCTTCGCGGTCGAGCGGCGAATTAGGGCGGACATACCAGGAGACATCGGCGATCGCGACGGTGACGATGACGCCGCCGGGATTGTCGGGGGAGGGGTCGATCTCGGCGTAAACAGCGTCGTCATGGTCCTTGGCGTCTGCCGGATCGATGGTGATCAGCGGCACGTCGCGCCAGTCCTCCCGATGCGACATGGTCACCGGCTTCGCGGCTTCGGCCTCGGCGATCACGGCCGGCGGAAAGACGTGCGGGATGCCGTGCGCATGGATCGCGATCATCGAGATCGCCTTTTCCGAGCCGACCGAGCCGACGACGGAAAGGACCTTGGCGCGCGGCAGGCCGAAGCGTCCGAGGCGCGCGACTTCGATCTCGACCAGGTCGCCATCCTTGGCGCCGCCGGTATAGTCGGGGTCGATCACCATCTCTTCGCCGCGCCGTTCGATTGGCAACAGGCGGCCGCCGCCGCCCGGCGCGCTGCGGAAAACGCCCATCGCCGCACCGCGGCGCCTGTCGATCACCTTGATGATACGCGCTGTATAAGCCGGCCCGCCGCGATCGACGGCCGGGAAGATCTTCGCCAGGATTCGGTCGCCGAGCCCGGCGACGGGCGCCTTGCCCTTACCCTGGCGGCCTGCCGGCGACTGCTGACGGATGGCGACGGCAGGCGCCACACCCTGCTCCTCCGGCCATTCCGCCGGCCGGCCGATCAGGTCGCCGTCCTTATCGCGCGTCGTGATATCGAGAACGGTGACGGGCGGAAGAGCGCCGGGACGAATGAGCGACTTGCGGCTCTTTTGCAGCATGCCTTCCTGCTCGAGCTCCTGCAGCATGTGCTTGAGCTCGACGCGGCTGTCACCTTTCAGCCCGAACGCCTTGGCAAGTTCACGCTTGGAAGCCTTCTGCGGATGATCGGCGATGAAACGCAGGATCACTTCCCGCGAGGGCAGCGTGCCGTGGACGATGTTCAGCGGTTCGACGGCGGAAGTATCCCTGCCGGCGCGGCCGACCTTGCCCGGGCGCTTGCCCGCGGGGTTCGTTCTGTCGCGCGGTGTCTTGCTCACGTCAGCTCTTTTTCGATTTCGCGGGCGCCTTCGCCTTCGTTGCCTTCGGCTTGGCGGCCGTCTTGGTTGCCTTGGCTTCGGCGGCGGCCGCCTTCGGCTTGGCTTTCGCCCTGGCCGTCTTGCCGGCCGGGGCCTTGCCGGCCTTTTCGGTGATCAGCGCAAGCGCCTCCTCGATGGTAATCGCCTGCGGATCCTTGCCCTTCGGCAGGGTGGCGTTTACCTTGCCCCAGTTGACATAGGGGCCGTATTTGCCGTCGCGAACGGTGATGGCGCCGCCATCGGGATGATCGCCGAGGGTCTTCAGTGCCGCCGGCGTACCGCGCGCACCCCGGCCCGGCGCCTTGTTGGCTTTTTCGGCAATCAGCGTCACGGCGCGATTGAGGCCGACGGAGAAGACGTCCTCGACGGTTTCCAGATTGGCATAGGAACCGTCATGCAGGAGAAACGGCCCGTAGCGGCCAATGCCCGACGAGATCATCTTGCCCGTTTCAGGATGTTTGCCGATATCGCGCGGCAGCGAGATCAGCGCCATCGCCTTTTCATAGTCGATATCCTCAGGCTTCCATCCTTTCGGCAGCGAAGCGCGTTTGGCCTCCTTGCCGTCGCCGCGCTGGATGTAAGGGCCGAAGCGGCCGGAACGCAGCGTCAGTTCCTCGCCGGTGGTCGGATCGGTGCCGAGATTCTTCGGTTCGTTGAGCGCGACCCCTTCCGCTTCTCCACCGTTTTCGGAGGAAAGCTGGCGGGTGTAGTTGCATTCCGGATAGTTCGAGCAGCCGACGAAGGCACCATATCTGCCGAGCTTCAGCGACAGGTTGCCGGTGCCGCAGACCTGGCAAATCCTGGGGTCGCCGCCATCCTCGCGTTTCGGAAAGACGAGCGGCGCCAGCGCCTCGTTCAGCGAATCAAGCACGTTGGTGACGCGCAATTCCTTCGTGTCTTCGATCTGCGCGAAGAAATCCTTCCAGAAATCGCGCAGCACCTGCTTCCAGTTCAATTCGCCGGCGGAAATCCGGTCGAGCTTTTCCTCGAGGTCGGCGGTGAAATCATATTCCACATATTTGGTGAAGAAGCTTTCGAGGAAAGCCGTCACCAGCCGGCCCTTGGCCTGCGGGATCAGTTTACGCTTGTCGATCGTCACATAGTCGCGGTCGCGCAGGGTCGCCAGCGTGGCGGCATAGGTCGAGGGACGGCCGATGCCGAGCTCTTCCATCTTCTTGATTAGCGATGCTTCCGAATAGCGCGGCGGCGGCTCGGTGAAATGCTGGGTCGAATTGATCTTCTGCTTGGCCAGCGCCTCGCGTGCATTGATCTCCGGCAGGCGACCATCCTCGTCGCCGTCATCGCTCTGCTCGCCGTCCTCCTTCTGGTCGGTATAGGCGGCGATGAAGCCGTCGAAGCGGATGACCGAACCGACGGCGCGCAGGCCGGCCTTCTCGCCCTTGTTCTCGGCGGTGATTTCGGCCGTCGTGCGCTCGATCTCGGCCGACGCCATCTGGCTGGCGATGCCACGCTTCCAGATCAGCTCGTAGAGCCGGATCTGATCGGCGTCGAGGAATTTGCGCACGCGGTCGGGCGAGCGGTAGAAATCGGTCGGGCGGATCGCCTCGTGCGCCTCCTGGGCGTTCTTCGCCTTGGTCGAGTAGAAGCGCGCCTTCTCAGGCAGGTAGCGTTCACCGAACTGGTCGAGGATGGCACGTCGCGCTGCGTCGATCGCTTCGGGCGCCATCTGCACGCCGTCGGTTCGCATATAGGTGATAAGACCGACTGTCTCGCCGCCGATATCGACGCCCTCATAGAGCTTCTGGGCGATCTGCATCGTGCGCGAGGCGGAGAAGCCGAGATTGGAGGAGGCGGCCTGCTGCAGCGTCGAGGTGGTGAACGGCGGTCCCGGGTTGCGCCTGACCGGTTTTGCCTCGACCGTGTCGACGATATAGCTGGCGCCTTCGAGCAATGCTTTCAGGCGGCCCGCATCCTCGCCGTTGCCGATCGCCCGCGGCTGCAGCCGCTTGCCGTGCGCCGAAACCAGCCTTGCCTCGAACTCGTCGCCGCGCGGCGTCTTCAGCAGCGCCGAGATGTTCCAGTATTCTTCCGAAATGAAGCGCTCGATCTCGGACTCGCGGTCGCAGACCAGACGAAGCGCGACCGATTGGACCCGGCCGGCCGAACGCGCGCCGGGCAACTTGCGCCACAGCACCGGCGAAAGATTGAAACCGACGAGATAGTCGAGCGCGCGGCGCGCGAGATAGGCGTCGACCAGCGGCACGTCGATATCGCGCGGATCGGCCATCGCATCGAGGACGGCCTTCTTGGTGATCGCGTTGAAGACGACGCGCTTGACGGACTTGCCGTTCAGCACCCGCTTCTTGTTCAGCATGTCGAGGACGTGCCAGGAAATCGCTTCGCCTTCGCGATCAGGGTCGGTCGCGAGAAACAGCCCATCGGAGGATTTCACCGCGTCGGCGATGTCCTTCATCCGCTTGGCCGAAGCGCCGTCGACCTCCCAGAGCATTTCGAAATCCTGATCGGGAAGAACGGAGCCATCCTTGGCAGGCAGATCGCGCACATGGCCGAAGGAGGCGAGCACTTTGTATCCCGAACCCAGATACTTATTGATCGTCTTGGCCTTGGCAGGCGATTCCACCACTACAACATTCATGATGATTCTCTAAAAAAGAAACCACGCCAGCTTGGGGGCCAGCGCAACACGCACCGTAACTTGGATACCGGCCCTCCGACATGGACAGGGAAATCGCTGCGGTCAAGGGGTTTGCTACAATTTTACTTCTTGCGTACGGTGCAAGCGAACCAAGATTTGCAGCAGAAAACAATTTTAAATTGCGCCAGTGCGGTTTTCAACACGCAGTTTCCCCGTTCCCCGCAAGCATCAATCGGAAAGCGAGACGAGACCGCCCTGATGCCGATGCAGCCTGCCTGATATATCGAGTTCCAGAAGGATGAGATAGACCGCGGATGCCGGAAGGCCGGTGTGGCGGATGATGTCGTCGATCTCGACCGGCGTCGGCCCGAGCGCGCCGATGATGCGCATCCGGTCCGAATCGCCGGGTGGCATCGTCATTGCCCGGCTCTCGCGTGCCGGCTCTTCCGCCATCGACAAAGGGAAGAGGTCAAGTTGCGCAAGCGGCGCCAGGGCTTCGATGATATCGGCAGGTTCGGTAACGATCGAAGCGCCGTCCTTGAGCAGGCCGTTGGTGCCGTGACAGCGCGGATCGAGCGGCGAGCCGGGCACGGCAAACACCAGGCGGCCGAACTCGCCGGCGAGGCGCGCCGTGATCAGCGAGCCCGAGCGCATCGCCGCCTCGATGATCACCACGCCAAGTGCGATGCCGGCAATCAGCCGGTTCCGGCGCGGGAAATCGCGGGCGCGCGGCTCCCAGCCGAAGGGCATCTCGCTCACCGCCAGGCCGTTGCCGCCGGTTATCTCTTCGATGAGGCCGAGATTCTCCGGCGGGTAGGGCTTGTCGAGACCGCCGGCAAGGGCGGCGATCGTGCCCGTGCCGAGGCTTGCCCGATGCGCTGCCGTGTCGATGCCGCGCGCCAGGCCGGAGATCACCGTATAACCCGCCCGACCGCAGTCGCGCGCCACCATCGCCGCGAATTTGGTGCCTGCGGCCGACGCGTTACGGGAGCCGACGATGCCGACGGCCGGTCGTTTGGCGGCAGCGAGTGCGCCCTTGACCGCAAGAAGCGGCGGCGCGCCGTCGATCTGTTTCAGCGCCTGCGGATAGTCCGGCTCGCCAATGCCGATAAAGCGGGCGCCGAAACGATGCGCCGCCTCCAGTTCCCGGTGCGCCTCGGCTTCGCTGGCAATGCGGATGGCCCGTGTCGCGCCGCCGCGCGCTGAAAGCTCCGGCAGCGCCGCGAGTGCGGCCTCAGCCGAACCGAAATGATCGATAAGATCGCGGAAGGTTGCAGGGCCGACATTGTCGGAACGGATCAGGCGCAGCCAGGCAATCCTCTGCCTTTCGCTTAGCACTGTACCTGTTGATTCCGCGCTCGGCGCGTCCATTATCCTTTCGCCCCGATCTTGCTTTCCGTTCCGCCCATCAGGCGTGAAATATTTGCCTTGTGCTTCCAGTAGGAGATGAGCGTCATGATCGCCATGACGGCCGCGACCTTTTCATTGCCGAGGATCCACAGTGCGATTGGGATGACGAGCATGGCGACGAGGGCCGACAGCGAGGAATAGCGGGTGGTGACGGCGACCGCGAGCCAGACGGCGGCGAAGAGCACCACCATGATCGGCGCGACGCCGAGAAGCGTGCCGATATAGGTGGCGACACCCTTGCCGCCCTTGAAGCCGATCCAGACGGGGAAGAGATGGCCGATGAAGGCGAAGAAGCCGGCGATGATCGCGGCCTCCTCACCGAGGAAATATCCGACAACCCAGGCTGCCGTCGACGCCTTCAGTGCATCGAGCAGCAGCGTCGCGGCGGCGAGCTTGCGGTTTCCGGTTCTCAGCACATTGGTCGCGCCGATATTGCCGGAGCCGATGCTGCGCACATCGCCCAGGCCGGCGGCCCGGGTGAGGATCAGGCCGAAAGGGATTGAGCCGAAGAGATAGCCGATAACGGCCGCCGCAAGTGCGATCGGCAGCGTGATCTGCCATGACATGAGATTGGATAACATGTGCCCCCTCAGCCCTCCGTAGCTTACCGTTCCAGCCGTCTCTCAAAGTGCGTGAACAGGCTTTCCCGAGACGTATGTCGCGACTGCCCGCCCGCTGAAGCGCGCGTCCTCGAACGGTGTATTCTTCGAGCGGGAGAGAAGCATGTCTTTGGTGACAAGCCAAGGCTCATCGAGATCGATGAGCGTGATATCGGCTGGCGCACCCGGCTTCAGCGTGCCGGCATTGAGACCGAAAATCTGAGCTGGGCGGGTGGACATGGCGTCGATCAGCCGCATCAGGCTGACCTGGCCGCCATGATGAAGCCTGAGAGCCGCCGCCAGCATCGTTTCCAGTCCGACCGCGCCATCGGCTGCCTCTGCGAACGGCAGGCGCTTCGTGTCGACGTCCTGCGGGTCGTGCGAGGAGACGATGATGTCGATCGCACCGTTGGCAAGCGCCTCGGCCATGGCGACTCGGTCGTCCTCCGGGCGCAGTGGCGGATAGAGCTTGAAGAAGGTGCGGTATTCGCCGATGTCGTTCTCGTTGAGCGCCAGATTGTTGATCGAGATGCCCGAGGTCACCTTGGCGCCACGGCTGCGGGCGCGTTCGATGGCCTCGACCGATTCGGGGACGGAGATCATCGCAGCGTGATAACGGCCGCGCGTCAGCTCTGCCACCCTGAGATCGCGTTCGAGGGGGATCAGCTCGGCTTCCTTCGGAATGCCGGAGAGCCCCAGCCAGCTGGCGAAAAGTCCCTCGTGCATGACGCCATTGGCGCCGAGATATTTGTCGCGGGTCTCGCAGGAGATGACGGCGCCGAATTCGCGAGCATAGGTCATGATCCGGCGCAGCACCTGTGTGTTATGGACGCTGGAATGGGCATCGGTGAAGGCGACCGCGCCCGCCTGCATCAACAGGCCGATTTCCGTCATCTCCTCGCCGGCAAGACCCTGGGTGAGGGCGGCTGCCGGATAGACGTTGACGGCCGCCGTGTCCCGCGCCGTCTTCTTGACGAATTCGACGAGTGCGATGTCGTCGATGACGGGATCGGTGTCCGGCATCATGATGATCGAGGTGATGCCGCCGGCTGCCGCCGCCCGGCTCGCCGAGGCGATCGTCTCGCGGTGCTCGCCGCCGGGCTCGCCGATATGGACGCGCGCATCGACGAGGCCTGGCGTTGCCACGAGGCCGGTGCAGTCGCGCACGGCGGCGCCTTCCGGCGCACCCTGGTTCTGCGCCTCGCTGCCGGCGGCAATAATCACGCCGTTTTTAGCGATGATCGTTCCGATCTCGTCGAGACTGCGCGAGGGATCGACGATGCGGACATTCTTGAGGACGATCGAGCTGCTCATGCCATCATTCCGTCGGTTCGGGGACCTTGGTTCTGCGAGACGAGCAGCGTCTCCATGACGGCCATGCGCACGGCGACCCCCATTTCCACTTGTTCGGCGATCACGCTCTGCGGACCATCGGCCACCTCGGAGGCGATCTCGACGCCGCGGTTCATCGGCCCGGGGTGCATGACCAGCGCATCATCCTTCGCTGCTTTCAGCGTTTCGGCGTCGAGTCCGAAGAAGTGATAATACTCGCGCACCGACGGCACAAAGGCGCCGGACATGCGTTCGCGCTGCAGCCGCAGCATCATCACGACGTCGGCGTCCTTCAATCCTTCCTTCATCGAGTGGAACACCTCGACGCCCATCTCGGCGATGCCAGCGGGCAGGAGGGTGGCGGGCGCGACGACGCGCACGCGTGCGCCCATCGCGTTCAGCAGCAGGATATTGGAGCGCGCCACGCGCGAGTGCAGCACGTCGCCGCAGATCGCCACGATGATGCGCGAAAGCTTGCCTTTGGCGCGGCGGATCGTCAGCGCGTCGAGCAGCGCCTGGGTCGGGTGTTCGTGCTGCCCGTCGCCGGCATTGACGACCGAGCAGGAGACTTTCTGGGCAAGAAGTGCAGCCGCCCCGGCGCTTGAATGGCGGATCACCAGCACGTCGGGGCGCATCGCATTCAGCGTCATCGCCGTATCGATCAGCGTCTCGCCTTTCTTCACCGAGGAATTACCGACCGACATGTTCATCACGTCGGCGCCGAGCCGCTTGCCGGCAAGCTCGAAGGAGGCCTGTGTGCGGGTCGATGCCTCGAAGAAGAGGTTGATCTGCGTCAGTCCGCGCAGCGTCGACGTCTTCTTTTCTCTCTGGCGGCTGATCTTGACGGCTTCGTCGGCCTTGTCGAGAAGATAGGTGATATCCTGCTCGGTGAGGCCCTTGATGCCGATGAGGTGGCGGTGGGGGAAAAAGACCATGACCCTGCCTCTTGCTGTCTCTTGCGGGTCTATAATGAGTGCCGCCCGCTGGGGCAAGCACGCGCTGTGGGCAAAGGCTTATGTCCCCATGCATTTTCGCTTGAATTCCGATAGAGCAGAATAAAGCGAATCATAACTTCCGGTTTTCCTTGCCGGGTTCTTGCACTAGAAGCGAACAATGACCTCCGCAAACCGGACTGACGACAAACTCGCAGAACTCAACCAGCCGAGCCTGTGGTCCGGCATCAATGCCTATCGATCCGATCCGCTGATCGTCGATCTGACGGCGGCCTTGCCGCGCGGCATCCGTGAAGACCTGGAAAATATCGGTCGCTACGTCACCTCGCCGGAGGCGCAGGAGCTCGCGCGCATGGCAAACCAGGGCGCGCCACAGCTGCGCACCCATGGTCCGCGCGGCGAGCGTCTCGACGTCGTCGAGTTTCATCCCGCCTGGCACGCGCTGATGCGCCGCTCCATGTCGGTCGGCCTGCATTCCTCTGTCTGGGATCCGCAGGCCGATATCGAGGCGAAGGACGCGGGCCACAAGGTCCGCGCCGCGCGATTTTACCTGACGGCACAGCTGGAATCGGGCCATCTCTGCCCGCTGACGATGACGAGCGCTTCGGTGGCTGCGCTGTCGGCGTCCCCTGCGGTGCAGAAGGACTGGGCGCCGAAGATCCTGTCGCGCAAATATGATTCGTCCAACCGGCCCGCCATGCAGAAATCCGCGGTGACCATCGGCATGGGCATGACCGAAAAGCAGGGCGGCACCGATGTCAGGGCCAACCGGAGTGCGGCTGAAAAGGTCAGCGAAGGCATCTATCGGCTCTCCGGCCACAAATGGTTCATGTCGGCTCCAATGAGCGATGCCTTCATCATGCTGGCGCAGACGAAGGAGGGCATGGGCTGCTTCCTGGTGCCGCGCCTGCTGGAGGACGGGTCCGCCAACGGACTGCAGTTCCAGCGACTGAAGGACAAGGTCGGCAACCGCTCGAACGCCTCTTCCGAGGTTGAGTTCACCGATACCTTCGGTTTCCTGCTCGGCGGCCCGGATGCCGGCATCCGCACCATCCTCGACATGGTGACGCTGACGCGGCTTGATTGCGCGCTGGCCTCATCAGGCATCATGCGCGCCTCGCTTGCCGAGGCCGTGCATCATACGCGCGGCCGCAGCGTCTTCGGCAGGATGCTCGTCAACCAGCCGATCATGACGCGCGTGCTCGCCGACATGGCGCTCGACGTCGCTGCCGCTACCGCGCTGTCCTTCCGCTTGGCCGATGCTTTCGACAAGGCGCGCGGCAATGCCGAAGAAGCGGCCTATGCCCGCGTCATGACGCCTGTCGCCAAATACTGGTGCTGCAAGATCGCGCCCTCGCTGATCTATGAGGCGATGGAATGCATCGGCGGCAACGGTTACATCGAGGAGCGCCCGATCGCCCGCCATTACCGCGAGGCCCCCGTCAACGCCATCTGGGAAGGCTCCGGCAACGTGATGGCGCTGGATTTGCTGCGCGTGCTCAACCGTGGCAAGGATCTGTTCGAGACAGTTTTTGCGGGCCTCGCGCGCGATCTCGGCCCCGCCGGCAAGAAAACGATCGACGTGCTACGCGCCGCAATCGCGCTTTGCGAACAGGACGAGGGCGCGGCGCGCCTGCTCGTCGAGCAACTGGCACTTGCCGCCGGCGCGGCGGAACTCTATCGGCTTGGAGCAGGGCGCATCGCCGATGCCTTCATCGAGACACGCCTTGCCGGCGGCTGGCGCTCCACTTACGGCATGCTCGATTCCCGTTTCGACGCCAGCTACATCGTCGATCTGCTCTACCCGCCGGCAGCCTGATCGCAAGGGCGATCAGGCGATCCTGAGACCGAGATGCTCGGCCATGGGATCGAAATCCCTATCATCGTGCAAGAGCGAGTGGCCTTCTTGAATGCAGAATGTGCCAATGATTACGTCGATGATCTTGCGCACTGTGATACCGCGTTCCCGCAGCAGGCGATAATTACGGGCTGCCCTGACGGCGAGGCTGTCGTCAAGCATCGGACGGATCGTGAATTGGCGCAAATTCGCTTCGATGGTGGTTGCATGGCGGTCATTGCGCGCGCCTTGGAGGACCTCCATAAGAATAAGATCGCCAACAAGAATTTCCAGCGGATCTTCGATATTCTGCAGACGCCGTCTGGCGGCGTTTTCCATCCCGCGTAGATGCGCAATCCAGACCGAACTATCGACGACGATCACTGGTTTCGTCCGGTCGATCGCGGCGCATCCCTTCCAGATCACCCTCCCAGCCGATTCCCGAGAGATTTGCGATCGCATTTTTTCTGCGGTGCCTGTCGACGAGGCTTCTGAGGGCCTGTTCGATAGTAGCTTTTTTCGTCGCCAACCCCGTGGCGGTCATCGCTGCGTCGAGCAAGGCATCATCGATATCTATATTCGTCCGCATTTTTTCCTCATGTGTATAACTTTGTTAAAAGATACACATCAGCCTCACGGGGTTCAAGATCAATGCTGATGCTGTCGCCATAAACAAAAATCCGGCCGCGTCGCCACGGCCGGATTATCGTCATTTACGTCCGAAAATCAGCGTTCAAAAGAAGCCACGGCGTTGCCACCAGCCGGCTTTCTTCGGCTTGCTGTCATCGCTTTCGGTTGTTTCGCTGCGGGTGGATTTCACCGTCGGCTCTGAGGAAGAAATATTGGATTCGCGGTTGGCGCGAACCGGCTTTGCTTCCTCCTGCGCGGGCGTTGCGAGATCGGCCGAGGCTTCGACCACCTCCGGCTCTGCTTCTACGGCTGGTGCCGCTTCCGCTACCGGTTCTTCCACCGGCGCTGCGGCGGGCTTCCGGCGGCCGCGGCCACGGGCAGGCTTTACCTCTTCGGCGACGACACCCACGTCCTCGACGGCAGCCGTTACAGCTTGGCTCTCCCTGGCCTGTTCGGCAACCGTCTCGACAATTGCTGCTTCACCGGGAGCGACGTCATCCGAAGTGCCGTCGTCTTCATCCTCGCTGCCACTGTCTTCGCCGGCTTCATTCGCCGTCAGCTCGGACCCGTCCTCCCGGTTGCGGCGACCGCCGCGCTTGCCGCGGCGCCGGCGCTTGCGGCGCTGCGATTCCTCGTTTTCGGCGCGGCTCTCGGGTGCAGCGGCGGCGGTTTCGTCGCCCTCAGCGCCCTCGTCGTCGCCATCTTCCTCTTCGTCGCCGGCTTCGCCTGCAGCGGCTGCCGGCTGCTCGGCATTGCCGTTGCGGCCACGACGGCGGCGGCGACGCTTGCGCTTACGGTTGCCTTCAGCTTCGCCTTCCGAACGCGCCGCAGCGGGACGTTCGGTCGCGGCAGCCTTTTCCTCGAGTTCTTCGTCTTCTTCCTCATCAGCCTCGATAACGATGTCGTCGTCCTCATCCTCGGGGATGGCTGCGAAGTTGAAGAGGCTTTCGATCTTGACCGGGTTTTCGACGGGCTCGCCGCGGTCGATTGCAAAGTGCTGCGCGCCGACCGAACCATCGGCATCGATGATGATCGCTACGCCAAAACGCGCTTCGTAATCGACGATCGTCTGGCGCTTGTGGTTGAGCAGGTAGAGCGCGATGTCAGGCGTCGTGCGCACGGTGATGTTGTGCGTCGTGTTCTTGAGCAGATATTCCTCGATGCCACGCAGCACATGCAGGGCGACGGAGGACTGTGAACGGACGTGGCCGGTGCCGCCGCAATGCGAGCAGACCTGGGTCGTCGATTCGAGAACTGAAGCGCGGATGCGCTGGCGCGACATTTCGAGCAGGCCGAAATGCGAGATCCGGCCGACCTGGATGCGGGCGCGGTCATTCTTCAGGCATTCCTTCAGCTTCTTCTCGACGGCGCGGTTGTTGCGCTTTTCTTCCATGTCGATGAAGTCGATGACGATCAGGCCGGCGAGGTCGCGCAGGCGAAGCTGGCGGGCGATTTCTTCCGCGGCTTCGAGGTTCGTCTGCAGCGCAGTGTCCTCGATCGAGTGTTCGCGCGTCGAGCGGCCGGAGTTGACGTCGATCGAAACCAGCGCTTCCGTCTGGTTCATGATCAGGTAGCCGCCGGAACGCAGCGTTACCTGCGGCTGCAGCATGCGGTCGAGCTGGGCCTCGATGCCGGAGCGCGAGAAGATCGGGTGGATGTCGCGGTAGGGCTGAACCACCTTGGCATGGCTCGGCATCAGCATCTTCATGAAGTCTTTCGCTTCACGATAGCCTTCCTCACCGGCAACGATGATCTCGCCGATATCCTTGTTGTAGAGGTCGCGGATCGAGCGCTTGATCAGCGAGCCTTCTTCATAGACGAGGCAGGGAGCGGTCGACGCCAGCGTCAGCGTGCGGACGTTTTCCCACAGGCGCATCAGATATTCGAAATCGCGCTTGACCTCGACCTTGGTGCGGTTGGCGCCGGCGGTGCGCAGGATAACGCCCATGCCTTGCGGCACTTCGAGCATGCGGGCGATTTCCTTCAGGCGCTTGCGGTCCTGCGGATTGGTGATCTTGCGGGAAATGCCGCCGCCGCGCGCCGTGTTCGGCATCAGAACCGAATAGCGGCCTGCAAGCGAGAGATAGGTGGTGAGAGCGGCACCCTTGTTGCCGCGCTCTTCCTTGGCGACCTGAACCAGCAGGATCTGGCGGCGCTTGATGACTTCCTGGATGCGGTACTGCTTGCGCGGCTTGCGCTGCACGCGGTCCGGCACCTCTTCCATTGCGTCTTCGGCGCCAACGGATTCGATGACTTCCTCTTCGCCGTGATCATCGTCGTCGTCGTCGTCATCGTGGCGACGCTTGCTGGTGTCGATGTCCTCGGAAATCGTGTCGGTTTCCACCATCGCGGCCATCGTGCCGCCGGCAGGGGCGTCATCGTCGTTGTCGACACCCGAAGCGCCTTCCGCTTCGACGTCTGTCGGAACGGCGTCTTCCGTCGCCGTCGTTTCGGCAACCTTCTTGCGGCTCCGGCGCGGCCTTGCCTTCTTGGCCGGCGCTTCCTCGGCGGCTTCAGGTGATCCTGCCACCTCTGCCGTTACGGCAATCTCTTCCGGCGCGGCCTCTTCCGTTACGGCAGCCGGTGCCTCTGTCGGCACGATGCCGACATCCGGCTGATCCTGGGTCGAAAGATCGACCATCGGCGCGGTTTCGACGTGCTCGACGTCTTCGTCGCGACGGTGCTCCTCGGCCTCGGCCCGAAGCAGCGCCTGACGGTCGGCGAGGGGGATCTGGTAGTAATCGGGATGGATTTCGGCGAAGGCCAGGAAGCCGTGCCGGTTACCGCCGTAATCGACGAAAGCGGCCTGCAGCGAGGGCTCGACCCTCGTTACCTTTGCAAGATAGATATTGCCGCGGATCTGCTTCTTGTGCTGCGACTCGAAGTCAAATTCTTCTATGCGGTTCCCGCGAACGACAACGACGCGCGTCTCTTCCTCGTGAGACGCATCGATAAGCATTTTGTCTGCCATGTAAGCTGTGCTCCTCGGCGTGGCCGCGACAGCGCATTCCCGACTGCTGTTGAAACAGAAAGAATGCGGTCCACCGTGGCCGCGCCGGATAATGAAAGTCGCGCTTGACGCGAAGGGGAGAGCAGCAGCCAGACCGCAGCCGGAACCGTTTCGGTCCGGGGCCTGTGCACTTCAGATAAAACCTGCTGCGAAACCATCAACAACCAAGCGTGATCGACAAATACGAAGACCCGGTTCGGGTCCGATGAGGTTGCTCCCTGAGAGCGTGGTGGCTGATCCACCAATGAAGTTCCGACAGATGCCGGAAAATCAGGATCCAGTTCTCGGGTTGAAGCGCATGAGACGGCGGACGATGACCGATGTGGCGCCAGGTCCAGATCTGGCTGGCAGCCCTTGCGGCGACTCTATCCCGTCAACACTTCTACCCTAAAATGCGTTGTATGTTTTCTCTGTCACAATAGCAAGGGAAAAGCCAAATGTGCCATAATATTGATGGATTTCGAATCGCATAGAAACCGGGGGCAGGTGACCGCGATTCGGCAGGCGGCAAGGCGTTTCGCTCTCGGGCGTCCGTTCCGGCCATATCAGGTCCATCGCGGTATAAATAGGGTGTGGCGGTTTATTGCTTAAGAGGGCTCGGATCGTGGCGCAGTCCGCAACGCGGCGATCGACATTGGCTAGGCGGATTCAGACGGCGGTGCTCATTGCAGGTTGCCTCCTGCCTGGCCTCGCGGGTTCGGCCGAGACGAAGGATCCGCTGCTCGCTTATGGGGCGCGCATCATCGGCGATGATGCCAGGACGCGTATCGTCATCGATTTCGACCGCGAACCGCGTTTCTCCGTCCATTATCTCGCCAATCCGGAGCGGATCGTCGTCGATCTGTCAGCCACCGCCTTTGGATTTCCGGCGAAGGATTTGGCCGCCCGCGGCCTCTTCAAGGATATCCGCTACGGCAAGATGGATGATGAGAGCGCCCGCATCGTGCTGACAACGGCAAGGCCGGTGAAGCTCTCGCTCGCCAAGGTGCAAGCCGACGAGGCGGGCAGGGGCCATCGCCTGGTGCTCGATGCCGAGATGATCGACAAACAGGCCTTTGCCGAATTGGTCAAGACACAATCCTGGGACGATCGGACCGACGCGGCCCAGACGACGAGCGCCATTCCGGCGCCAGAAAACACCGCCCCCGGCGATTTTGTCATTGCCGTCGACGCCGGCCACGGCGGCATCGATACCGGCGCGATCGGCGTCGACACGAAGACCGAAGAGAAGCAAGTGACGCTTGCCTTCGCCAAGGCCCTGGCCGACCGGCTGAACAAGGAGCCGGGCATCAAGGCGTTCCTGACGCGCAGTGACGACGAGTTCCTGTCGCTTTCCCAGCGCGTGCTGATCGCCCGCCAGAACCATGCCGGCCTGTTCATTTCATTGCATGCCGATACGCTGAAACAGAAGGACATCCGCGGCGCGACGGTCTATACGATCTCGGACAAGGCCTCTGACAAGCTCGCAGCCGACCTTGCCGAGCGCGAAAACCTTTCCGACCAGATCGCCGGCAAGGAGACGGTCGCCGAGCCGCCCGAGGTCGCCGACATCCTGCTCGATCTGACGCGGCGCGAGACGCAGGCCTTCTCGATTTCGCTGGCCGAGAGCGTGCTGAATTCCTTCAAGGACCAGATCGGCACCATCAACAATCCGCATCGCCACGCCGGCTTCCGCGTGCTGCAGGCGCCCGACGTGCCGTCGATCCTGCTCGAGCTCGGGTTCCTGTCGAATGCCGAAGACGAAAAACTGCTGCTCGACGAAACCTGGCGCACCAGGATCGCCGATCTTCTGACCGAGGCGGTGAAGCGATACCGCACCGGCGTCGTGGCGAATGGCGGCTGAAGAACGCCGCCCGGATATTTTAATGGATTCGCTCAGGCGAGATCCATGAAAACAGTGACTTGGACGCATCCGGTCAATCACGTTCTGAGCGGCGCGGTTCGGCTTGTCGCCGGGGAAGGCGTTGCTTCGATGTGACAGTCCCGATGAAACGCTGCCGAGGCAGTGATTGCGGCGGGCAGAGCCCTATTTTGCTCACATTCGCGCCGTTACTCCGGCTTATGTTTCCTAGCTTGAGGCGCGGAATCGGCTTGTGGCGGTAGCGCTCATGGAGTAAGCCGCGCGCAACGTGCAAATTGTCTCGATCTGTGCAATCGTTGCGTCCGCGCCGATTGTAGATCGAAGAGACCGGTAGCTGAAAATATGCTTAGACTTCTTGGATATTTCTTCGGAATGGCCTGCGTCCTGTTTCTGGTCGCGGCGGCGGGCATTGCCATCTATCTCGCCAATGTCGCGAGGGATCTTCCGGACTATGCCGTTCTGAACAGTTACGCGCCGCCGGTGACGACCCGCGTCCATGCCGGCAACGGCGCTCTCATGGCCGAATACGCCAAGGAAAAACGTCTCTTCCTGCCGATCCAGGCCATTCCCGACCGCGTCAAGGCCGCTTTTCTGTCGGCCGAGGACAAGAATTTCTACAACCATCCGGGCGTCGACCTCACTGGTCTCGGCCGCGCAATCCTCGTCAACCTGCAGAATTTCGGTTCGGGTCGCCGTCCTGTTGGCGCTTCCACGATCACCCAGCAGGTGGCCAAGAACTTCCTATTGAGCTCGGACCAGACGATCGACCGCAAGATCAAGGAAGCAATCCTCTCCTTCCGTATCGAGCAGGCCTACAGCAAGGACAAGATTCTCGAACTCTACCTGAACGAGATTTTCTTCGGGATGAATTCCTATGGCATCGCCGGCGCGGCGCTGACCTATTTCAACAAGTCGGTTACGGAGCTGACTGTCGCCGAGGCGGCCTATCTGGCATCGCTGCCGAAAGGTCCGGCCAATTATCATCCTTTCCGCCATCCTGAGGCGGCGCTCGAGCGTCGCAACTGGGTTATCGATCGCATGGTCGAGAACGGCTATGTCAGCCAGAGCGACGGCGCGGAAGCCAAGAAGCAGCCGCTCGGCGTCACCGCCCGCAGCAACGGACCATCGCTCTTCGCGTCCGATTACTTCGCCGAGGCCGTGCGCCGCCAGTTGATCGACCAATATGGCGAGAAAGTTCTCTACGAGGGCGGCCTTTCCGTGCGCACATCGCTCGATCCGCAGATGCAGCTCGCCGCGCGCAAGGCGCTGCAGGATGGCCTCGTGACCTATGACGAGCGCCGCGGTTTCCATGGGGCCGTCAAGCAGATCGACGCAAGCGGCGACTGGGGCAAGGCGCTTGCCGATATTCCCGCGCTGTCCGACGTTCCGGAATGGCGCCTGGCCGTCGTGCTCTCCGTCTCCGACGACAACGTCGACATCGGCCTGCAACCGGCCAAGGAGGGGAGCGGCAAGGTTGCGGCGGACCGTCTGCGCGGCACCATCGACGCCAAGAACATGCAATGGGCCTACCGATCGGCGGATGGCTCCCGCAAGACGGCGAAATCGCCGGCCGGTGTCTTGAGCCCGGGCGATGTCGTTTATGTCGAGAAGCTCGGTGACGACGCGTCGACCTCCTACCGTCTGCGCCAGCCCCCCAAGGTACAGGGCGGCCTTGTCGCCATGGATCCGAAGACCGGCCGCGTGCTCGCCATGGTCGGCGGTTTCTCCTATGCTCAGTCCGAATTCAACCGCGCCACCCAGGCGATGCGCCAGCCGGGCTCCTCCTTCAAGCCCTTCGTCTACGCAGCTGCGATGGACAATGGCTATACCCCGGCCTCCGTCATCATGGACGCGCCGATCGAGATCGTCTCGGGTGGCCAGGTCTGGAAGCCGGAAAACTACGGCGGCGAAGTCGGCGGCCCGTCGACGCTGCGCTCGGGCATCGAGCATTCGCGCAACCTGATGACGGTCCGCCTCGCCAACGATCTCGGCATGAATATCGTTGCCGAATATGCCGAACGCTTCGGTATCTACGATCACATGCTGCCGGTTCTCTCGATGTCGCTCGGCGCCGGCGACACGACAGTGCTGCGCATGGTCTCGGCCTATTCGGTCATTGCAAATGGTGGCAAGCAGATCAAGCCGACGCTGATCGACCGTATCCAGGACCGCTACGGCAAGACGATCTTCAAGCATGAGGAGCGCCTCTGCGAGGGCTGCAATGCCGGCGACTGGCAGAACCAGGAAGAGCCCAACGTCGTCGACAACCGCGAAACCGTTCTCGACCCCATGACCGCCTACCAGATCACCTCGATGATGCAGGGCGTCATCCAGCGCGGCACTGCC
Organism: Rhizobium sp. NLR8a; assembly: GCF_019685235.1. Lineage (NCBI taxonomy): Bacteria > Pseudomonadati > Pseudomonadota > Alphaproteobacteria > Hyphomicrobiales > Rhizobiaceae > Rhizobium > Rhizobium sp. NLR8a. Next base: position 84,483 of record NZ_JABDWI010000015.1, on the reverse strand, counting down.
GCTGGCAAGATCGATCTCAGCGGTCGCGACGTCGCCGGCAAGACCGGCACCACCAACGACGAGAAGGATGCCTGGTTCGTCGGCTTCACCCCGGATCTGGTCGCCGGCCTCTATATGGGCTTCGATACGCCGGCCCCGCTCGGCCGCGGCGGCACCGGTGGCGGTCTCTCCGCCCCGATTTTCAACGAATTCATGCAGGCCGCCGTCAAGGACATGCCGGAATCGAAGTTCGTCATTCCGCAGGGCATGAACCTGATCCCGATCGACCGCAAGACCGGCATGGCCGCCGCCGACGGCGATCCGAACACGATCGTCGAGGCCTTCAAGCCCGGCACCGGACCTGCCGACAGCTTCTCCGTCATCGGCATGGACAGCACCATGGCGCCGGAGGAGATCCTGAAAACCTCGCCGCAGGCCAACCAGGCCGTTCAGACCGGCACGCCAGGACTCTTCTGAGTCCCCACCCGATTTTAGAAGCCCGCCCCGGCTCTTTACATCCGCGGCGGGCGTCTCTATGTCACCAGCACTTGAAGAAGACCGTTACAGAGAAGCAGGAAAATGCGAGCGGAAATCGAAAACGTGGTCGATGAAACCAAGCAGGCTATCACCCTGCTGAGGAGGCATCTTTGACTGGGACCAGGCGATAAGACGACTGGACTGGTTGAACAACAAGGCAGAGGATCCGAACCTCTGGAACGATGCGCAGGAAGCGCAGAAGCTGATGCGCGAGCGCCAGCAGCTCGATGACGGCGTTAACGGCGTCCGGCAGCTGGAACAGCAGCTGAAAGACAATGTCGAGCTGGTCGAACTGGGCGAGGAAGAAGGCGACGAAGGCGTCGTCAAAGAGGCCGAGGATGCCTTGAAGGCGCTGAAGGCCGAGGCTGCGCGCCGCCAGGTGGAGGCGATGCTGTCCGGCGAGGCCGACAGCAATGACACCTATCTGGAAGTCCATTCCGGCGCCGGCGGCACCGAAAGCCAAGACTGGGCGAACATGCTTTTGCGCATGTACACCCGTTGGGCGGAACGCCAGCGCTTCAAGGTCGAGCTTCTCGAAGTCCATGATGGCGAAGAGGCCGGCATCAAGTCCGCCACCTTGCTCGTCAAGGGCCACAACGCCTATGGCTGGCTGAAGACGGAATCGGGCGTGCATCGTCTGGTGCGCATTTCCCCCTACGACAGCAATGCGCGGCGCCACACGTCCTTCTCGTCGATCTGGGTCTATCCAGTCGTCGACGACTCGATCAACATCGACATCAACGAAAGCGATTGCCGCATCGACACCTATCGTTCGTCGGGCGCCGGCGGCCAGCACGTCAACACGACGGATTCGGCCGTGCGCATCACCCATATCCCGACCGGGATCGTGGTGGCCTGCCAGCAGGAGCGTTCGCAGCACAAGAACCGCGCCAAGGCTTGGGAAATGCTGCGTGCCCGGATGTACGAAGCAGAGTTGAAGAAGCGCGAGGAGGCCGCCAACGCCGAAGCCGCTTCCAAGACGGATATCGGCTGGGGTCACCAGATCCGCTCCTACGTGCTGCAACCCTACCAGCTGGTCAAGGACCTGCGCACCGGCGTCGCCAGCACCGCTCCGGACGACGTGCTCGACGGCGATCTGAACGAATTCATGGAAGCGGCCCTTGCCCATCGCATCAGCGGCGCCGCCGACGCGGTCGTCGAGGATGTCGACTGATAATTCAGCACTATAGAAATCGGAAAGCCCTGGAAACAGGGCTTTTTTTGTTCAGCCTATCGCTCCGGTGTCGCCGTCGTGAAACAGCGCTGCCGATAGAGCGGCAATCTCGTCATGAACGGCCCCCCGTTCGATGCCCGGCGGATCGGTGAAGAGCTCGGCGGCAAAGGCAAGGCCGAGCCCGGTGCCCTCCGGCACAAAGACATAATGCCCGAGGCCGCCGCCGAAGATCTTCAGCGCGCTTCCGGTCAGCCGCTCATGCAGCCATGAAGAACATTCCTCGGCCGGTGCCGCCTTGTCGGCATCGCCGACAAGGATAAGAGTAGGCGCCACCACAGTTTTCAGGCTTTCCGCGCCGAAGCTGAGAACGGAGCGACCCGGTGCGCAGAGGACCGCCGCTGCGATCCTGTCGTCGCGATAGGATCGCGACATGCGGGACCATGATTTGCGAAAAACATCGCTGGTGCGGAGCAGTGAGGGGATATGATCGGCGAGGTCGGGATATTCCCTCGGGCCGTGCGGACCACCTGGCTTCAGCCGTGACGGTTCGAACTGCGAGAATTGGGTGACGGCGCCGAGAAGCAGCATGACGCTATAGGCCCCGGCCGAGAATCCGGCCGCGAATACACGGTCCGCATCGATCCGACCGGCAAGATCGCCAAGCCAGTCGCGACAGCGGTCGAGCATCAAGCTCAGATCCGGAGCCCGCTCCCAGAGACAGGCAAACCCTTCCGCGCGATAAGGCTCACTGCCCGTATTGCCGTGATGATCGACGCCGAGCGCTGCAAATCCGCGATCGACCAGGCGTCGCGCCAGCCATTCCAGTCCGGCCGCAGAACCGCCGGTGCCGTGTGACAGCAGGACGAGGGGATAGGGCCGGTCTGAAGGCCGAATTGGTGCGTCGCGAGCGACCGCTGCCTTCCGAAACCAGCTTCTCTCCTGAGTCTCGCATTCCCGCGCGTCATCGGCAGCCGGATACCATAGCGACCAGCGGACGGGCCTTGGGCCGGCTGCGTCCCAGTCCGGTCTCCGGTCGTCGTAGAGGACGCCCTCGCGAAAGCCGAGCTTCATCCTTGTCGCCTGGAAAACAGCGTCTCGCTGCTCAATTGGTTGCTTTCTCGATGGTGATGTCGCCGAGTTCGTCGATCAGCACGGTCCAGCCGTCCGGCTCGGCCGCGGGATCGGTCTTCAGATAGATCGTGGCAAAGAGGCCGGGTTGCTTGATGATGCCGCTCGAGTTTTCGGGGCGGATATCGGTCACGTAAGGCTTCAGGTCGCTGATCTCCTGCAGCTCAATGGTTGAGGCAATCGCAGGACCGGTCTCGGTCTGGGCAATCTGTTGAAGATAGACTTTCGAGGTCCTGTCCGGCTGACGCACGGCAAAGAGCTTATAGTAACCATGGCTCTTTTCCTGGGAGTCGGAAACGCTTTCGGCAGTGGTGGGCGCCCGCTCGACATCAGGCGCGTTGCCGTCGTTCTCCCAGTAGCCGGTGCTGGTCGCGAAAATCACCGAAGCCGGCAGGATGACGTCCTGCGTGGGAGCGGCGATCGCGGCCGAGCATCCGACGAGGAAAATCGTGGTCATCAATGTCAGGCGCATTGCCATCATCTCAATCCTTGAACTGCTCGGCGAGAATGCGGTCGGACCAGGAGCGGTCGGGATCGGAGAGGATACGCGCCGTCATATGCTCCGACTGGGCGATGCGGACATGCAGCACCGATTTGACTTCCGTATTGTCCGCCACCGCATTCACCGGCCGCTTCACCGGCTCGAGCACGTCGATATCGACAGTCACCCTGTTCGGAAGCAGGGCGCCCCTCCAGCGCCGCGGCCTGAAAGCGCTGACCGGCGTCATGGCGAGCAGGGGCGCCTCGAGCGGCAGGATGGGGCCATGGGCGGAAAGATTATAGGCCGTTGATCCGGCTGGGGTGGCCACCATCAGCCCGTCGCAGATCAGCTCCTCCAGACGCACGCGTCCGTCGACCACGACTCTCAGATTGGCTGCCTGATAGGACTGGCGAAAAAGATAGACCTCGTTGATGGCGAGCGCTGTCGAATTGGTACCGTCGGCATTGGCCGTGGTCATCTTCAAGGGGCGGAAAGCGTTTTCGACGGCGACGCAGATACGCTCCTGAAGTCGTTCTGTGCTGTAGTCATTCATCAGAAAGCCGACCGAGCCGCGGTTCATGCCGTAGACCAGCTTGCCCGAGTTCATGGTGCTGTGCAGCGTCTGCAGCATGAAGCCATCGCCACCCAGTGCGACGATGACATCAGCCTTGTCCTGCGGAACGTCGCCATAGATGCGAATCAGCTCTTCGCGCGCTGCGAGCGCCTCCATCGTCGGCGAGGCGATAAAGGAAAGCGTCTGGAATGAACGGCCCATACAATGCCCTTTGTGAAGCTGCTCTAGCTAAAGGATAAATGGCAGTTGCGACAAGGCCGTTTTGCACGACAAGGCGTTTTGGATCCACGCCGACTGTCTGCGCCGGCACGGATTTTCCTTTACAGGATCGCAGAATCTGTTAGTTGGGCAGCTATTGCCCTTGTAGCTCAGTTGGTAGAGCACCTGATTTGTAATCAGGGGGTCGCGGGTTCGAACCCTGCCGGGGGCACCACGGATTTGGTAGCGAAAACAATCGCTTAGACACAAGCCCGCCCAGAAAGGCGGGCTTTTTTCATGCGCCAAACATCAACGGAAATTACCATGTTTTCCGGGCTTTTCCTGCATCAGCGGGGATTCCGTGGAACATGAATGGCGCACGAGAAGGCCGCATCATTCCGCCGCCCTCGCTCCATGGTCCACGGATCTCACGTATTCAACGAACTCGCCGCGTTTGAGCGAGCGGTAGGTCAGCCAGTCGATGTCCTGGCGAGCGTCGTTGCACTCTTTGCACGACATCGCGAGATTGTCGGGATGATCGGTGCCGCCATCGGCTCGTCGCTTCAAATGCTCGATCGTGGCCGCGTCAGGCCTCTGCTGATCACGCCACCGATATGATAGAATGACATACCGCTCGCAATAGCAGCAACGCCCCTCCTGTTTCTGGAAGAGATGCACAAGGAGTTTTCGCTTGATCTCCGTCTTCATGCGGTCAGCATAGCACACGCGCCACGATGAAAAACCGCCGGCTGGTGGGGCCGACGGTGCGCTTGTGGTGGCATGGTGATTAGTTCTGCCCGTCGGCTATGCGGCAAACAGGGGCCGACGGGCAGGCAGCCGACCGCCATCGGCTGGTAGATGAAACTTACAAAGTGCGCGAGACGTCCGCGGTGATCTCCTGCGCGAATACTCGCAGGGGCGCGCATTTCGCGCCAATGACCTCAACCGCATATTCGTCTTCGCAGCCCATGACCTGCATGCGGCCGGACACAATCGCCTCTTCACCGGTACAGACTAGAAAAACTGTTTGGCCAATCTCAAAATCAAACTGGTATGCGGGGTTGAAGAAGCGTCGTCTTCTTCCGATCAGTGAGCGCGGGAGTGAGGTTCTGTCGATTGTGGTCGGCGCGGCAAGCATATTCTGGGCTCCTCGTTGCGTTTCTCGTTGTGACACTTTATGGGTATATCAACGCACCTGAGGTGTCAACACCTAAGGTGCATAATTTTACCTCTGAGGTGTAATAATGATTACCGGTGCACAGGTCCGTGGCGCGCGAGCCATAGTGAAGTGGGATCAAAAGCAGCTTGCGAAGGCGGGAGATGTCTCCGTCGAGACCATCAAGCGTTTGGAAAAGATTGATGGTCCACTGCTGTCAGCTACTGGAAACACCGTCGCAAAGATACAAGCAGCGCTCGAAGCCGCGGGGATCGAGTTCATCAACAACGACCGCGGCGAAGGTGTCGTCAAGCCGCGCACCCCGTGACAGATAAAATTATGTGCATACCGCGCGGCGCTACGTAGCCCGGTTCTAGTATTTTGTGGCAGCCTGTAGCCTCCTGGGATCTACGGGCGTCGCATGAAGAATTTAACACTCGCAACTCGCCACTATTCGCGCTCGAAGAAATCCCGCGACCGAGAGACGTCACGGGAGTCGGCAACGGATAATGGCGCGGCGATGAGACGTAACCAAAGATGACGGATGCATCTACTCCGGCAAATATCTGGCCTGTGCTAATGCCGGTGATCGTCGGCGGCTCACTCGCGATCTTGGGTGGTGCACTAAGTCCGATAGTCTCTCATATTCTGTCCGCTAGAAGCGCCAGACAGGCTCGTCGCGTACAGCGTTTTGAAGAGATGATGGCGGCAGTATACGAGCACGATCACTGGCTGGATGGAAAGCGCCACATCTCCATTGGACAAGAAGTCGAAAGTGGGCCACCGCCGATTCACAAAGCAAGATCCATCGTCTTAATGAACTTCGAGGAGCTAAGGGCGCCTATCCGCGAACTTGACCTCGCCTCCTCAAGGTACCAGCACTGGATGGCAGAGGTGGCTGTGAACCGTTCCAAGGGAGTGTTGTCAGTTGAGGGCTTTCAAGCCGCCTATAAGATTTGGCTGGATGAATTCACGAGTTTCCAAGACGTTGCCGCAGCATATGTGAGAGCGCGCAACGGGAAAGTGTAGCGAGCGGGTCGTCCCGCGACTCGCCCTTTTTCTTATCCAAACGCCATGACGTCGAAACCGTCATCGCATGCGATGGCCGGCGGCAACGATGTAATTTTTCTTGGTGAGATAGAATGACGATTGAATCCCGCCTCATGGGCCGAAAGGAAGCGGCCGAATACTGCGGCATTGCCGAGTCGACCTTCTCCTTATGGGTCGCCACTTACAAAATGCCGCCGGCAATCCCGGGAACTCGGAAATGGGATCGGCGCGCAATCGACGCGAAGCTCGACGAGATCAGCGGTCTAACTGTTACACAGACCGAAGACCGCTATACCAAGTGGATGAGAGAGAATTCCGGCGAGACGGATCTGCAGAAGTGGCGGCGCGAAAGGGACACCAGGCGCGGCAAGAAGTAGCCTGTGCGGAGGGCGGGCACGAAAACGGCGCCCCTTTCGGAGCGCCGGCATCCTTCTGACCGAGACTACTTCTTGCGAGGAGGCTCGTTCTTAGTATCGCCGCGCCCAGGATTGGGGATGCGCTCGTTCTGAGTGGTCTTCGGATGCTTGGCAGCATACTCGGGAGTAACGAAACGCCCCGTCACAGAGCTACGGGAAGCGTCATGGGTCTTACGAGTAGACATATTAACCTCATAGGGTTGCGTTAAAAGCCCTACAGAGGTACATACTCAGTGCCGACCGAGGTGTATTCTCTGGTTTTGGCGGTCCAACCTTCAAAATCAAGACCACTTCAACGAAAGGGCGTGCTGACATCAGCACGTCCTTTTTTAATGGAAAATTTAGGAAAGTCTATCCCCTATAATATCTACCCTCGTGCGGATGCCCTATTATCCCCAGATGTAAGAAAAAGTCAAGGCCACGATGACATGAATTTCTCGGCGGAATCAAAGGCTTACATACTTCTTATAATAAACGATCATGCGTTGTAGGAAAAACAGATTTTTGTTCCGGTTGCGTTCTTGTGCCCGGATTTGGTGTCACGATCGCGAATCAGATCGCGGGAGAATAGGCGGCCCGAAGGCCGCCCTTCCTCACAGTCACTTGCATTCGCGCATGTGACGCAGCATCTCGGTCCGGCTGGCCGCCAAAGCCGCTTCCGACCTTTCGGAGAACGCCACTACCTCGGAATTGTCATCAGGCAGAAACTCTTCGGCGTAACCTTCTTGAGGCTGCTCATACAGTCCAGCGATCTCGCCATCGGCACTTCGTGTGACGTAAGCCATTATGCGATCCTCTTGCATGGGAAATAGAACCCGTCATTCCAGACCCAAATGGTGCCGGAAGCGCCAGCGACATATCTGACCTGCTTGCTCGTGTTCGTGAAGACGTCTCCTCCCCCGACTGCAAAGCCGCCGGATACCTGAATAGTGCCAACGTTGCCGCCTGAGTCGTTGCCGCCGGCGACAAGGACGCCCTTGGCGGGGTCGTGGACCAGAGCCGAGTTGGTGGTCGCTGCGGATGAAAACATAAAGCGAAGCTTAGCTTTGACCCTAGCGCCATTTGGCACCGTGATGGCCAAGAGCGCTGATGTAGTCGAGATAGCAATGTTCGTTGCTTCTCTGATGGGCGTCGTAAACGTATACTCGCCGCTGGGCTCCATCGTGAACTCTCGAATATTCGAGCTGGCGTCAGTCAGCGCAACGCCGATCGGCGTAAGGACATCATAGCCGGTCAGCAGCGACAAGCTTACGCCGCCCACAGTGGCAGAAGTCGAAAGCACCACCTCACCCGTCCCGTCCGACTGCTTGCGCAGCGCGTAGACGAAATAAGTGGCATTGGCAGCTTTGGTGCCAGTGTCCAGGCCGCCACCATTGCCGGCCACCCAGGTGCCGTTGATATTTTTTGTCAGAGTGCCAGCCGAAATCGCCACCTTGCTCAGCGCCTTGACTTTGAAGGCGGCGATATCGAGATGCGTCAGCGGCGTCGAGCCGTTTGGCAAGACAATGCCGCCTTCGACAAAGTCCGGACCGAGCAGCGGCGCGAGAAAGGTGCTCAAGGCGGTGAGGGTCAGGCTCTTCGTGCCGCCCGCCGCGCTATCCCAAATGCCCAGTTTGTCGGCGCCGACGGGAGTTGTCTTTGCCGTCGCTGCATTGATCGATGCGCCGAGACCACTGAAGGTAACGACATTCGTTGCGGTATCGACAGCCAGCAGCAGAATGTCGTCAGCTCCATCGTAGAAATATAGCTGCAACTGCCCTGCTATGGCCGTGGAAACCCATGACGTCCCGGCGACCGCATAAGACGGCCTGGTAGCGCCGGAGTTGCCGCTGAGAAGGGCCTGAAGGCTATCATCCATGCGCGTCGCCATGAGTGTCGGCGAGGCTGGGCCGGTCGTCGGCACACTAAAATCTGTTGGCTGGCTCATTTTTTTCCTTGAAGTGTTAGGCCACGCGCTTTACGGCGCGGCGTTGTGAGCGGTTAAGCGGCTGGCGGAAAGGATCGATCGGCTGTCCGACGGCGTCCTGCCGCCATGTGTGGATGCGTTCGACGCGGGCGCCGGCGGCATCAACGACAGTCATGTCGACAAATCCGCCCACCCAGTGATGCGGTTTTGCTCCGGAGCTGCCCTGCAGCATCGTGGGAACGGATGCGACTTCCCGCATCCATGTCAGCACCGAGACGCCGAGCTCCCTTACGAAGGATGCCTGGTCTTCTCCGAAGCGCGGGCGCCTGTACCCGGCCAGCTTCATCAGATCGAAGGTTGGTCCCCGCAACGTTGTCGTGCCGAGGGTCTGAAGTTCGAAGGGGATGGTGTCCGGCCGGTCTGGCTCCTGGCCGGTCTGGAAACCCAGATGCAGGATGCCACGCGTTTGCGACCACATCGTCATTGCCGCGACGACGTCGTTGCCCGCAATTCGTGGCAGATCCGCGTAGCTATCCCGCAGCCCGGCCAGGAATACCGGCAGGAATAGGTCGAGGAAGTCGTCGACGCCGAGCCTGTCGACTTGCGCGGACAGGAAGGCGCGAATTTTCTCGCCGAGTTCCGCGTTGCCTTGGGTGGTGATGGCGAAGGGCTCGGTCGGCGCGACCGACACCTTTCTGGCGAAGATACGGGCAATGCCGTCTCCGGTGGTATAGCCCGCGCCGTCTGTGAACAGAAACGAAGCGTCGCCGGCTTTAATTGCGAAATAGGCGCTCACGAGTAAAAATCTCCGAGTTCTAGGTTAAAACTGTGCCCGGCGCCGCAAATTGGACGCTGGATTGAATCCGCAAATGCCTTGCCGATGTCGCCGCCGTTGTTCAGAAGGGCGTCTTTAAAATCGCCGGCGAACGCCTTTAGATCGCCGCGAAGGTCTTCCGTCCGTAAATAGCTGCGGATCCGGGCCGCGTCTTCGCCGTCCAAATCTTCCGGCCGGCCATATTGGCGCAGCATGGTTGTGATCTGCTGGTCTTCCTTGGACAGCGAATTGAAGCGGGCCGCATTGACCAGGTCCTGCTGCAGCTTCGTCTTCGAAAGCACGTCGGCATACTGGGCGTAGAGCTCCACTTTTTTCTCAATGGCCGCCTTCTGTTCCGCATTAAGCGAGCGGCCCTTGTCTTCGCTCTGCTGGAGGAGGTCGAGCCGGAAGCGGGCCGTGTCGGCCGCCACGCCATACTTGCCCTGCAGGTCGATCTCTTGGAGCATTTGACCGAGCCGGTCGTCTGCCGACTTGAGCAGATCGCGGTAGGCGTTGGCTGCCTTGGTGGCGGCGGTTTCGGCCTGTTTGTCCGCATTTTCGGCGCCTGGCAGGCCTTCGAGCTCGATAAGCGGCCGGCTCTGTGGTGTCGGTCCAACGGTAGGCGTAAATGTGCCCGTCTGATGCGTCTTGCCGTTCTCGTCTCGGAATGTGGCGCCTGCAGTGACGTCCTGCACGTTCGAGCCGCCGGCGAGGGCTCGGATCCACTCCTCACGCGCTTCCTTCGATGCGGCAATCGACTTTTGGATCGACTCGGTGATCTTCTCGAACGCGTCGCGGAATCCGAGGACCGACTTCACCCCGTATTGGTCGACAGCTGCCGCCAGCATCTGCTGCGCCGCATTTATATCGGCGATGGACGCGGTGCCGTTGTCCAGCCGCTCCTTCAGATCGCTGAAGGCCTTGCCGAAATCGCGAATGAAGGCGGGATCGGCCTGAATGCCGCGAAGCCCGCGCATAGCTTCTGCAAACTGGCGATTGATGCCCTCAAGCTTTTCACCGAGTCCTTCGAGCGCCCGCGCGCCAAGGATATCGCCGGCTTCACGGCCGGTGCTGATCTGCTTGGCTCGGTCGAGTTGGTCGACAACCTTGGTGACCGACGGCAGGGCCTCACCCCATGCGGCCGCGGCGTCGCGGATCAACTCGTTCTGCTTCTCAATGAGAGGCGTTGTTTTCTTCGCGCCGTCTTCACCTGCAGTGAAATATTGAACCAGCGCGGCGCTGCCGGCGACAAGGCCGATAGTGACCAAAGATATCGGCGACAACAACGAAGCAAACGCGGCAGCGAGGCCAGAGATCGCCTGCTTGCCGCCGCCCATCGTCGCGAGAACCGATGACAACTGAGTGCCTTGCTGAAGCGCAATTTGGAGCGGATTCATCCCCATCGCCGCGGTCACGCCGATGTCTTGAAACTGAGCCGCGATATTAGCGGTCTGGAATGCGCCACCGACGCGATTGTCGTTCGCCGGCATTGCCTCGAGAGCGGCGTTGCGCGCCTTTATCGCTGAGACCTGCGAGGCGAAGGCGATCTTCTCGCGATTGAGCGCCGCCGTCATCTCCGATGCCGAGATGGCGCCGATTGCATGCGCCTGCTTGATTTCCTTCAAGCCGGCCGCATAGGTCGCCTGGGCAGCAAAAAGCGGATTGTACTTGGCGCGAAGCCGTTCCAATTCCTTGCCTTGGTCGGCGAGCGCACCGGTCCACTCCTTCGATGCCTTGCTCCCAATGCCTACCATGGCATTGATACGGTTCTGCATCGTGGAAGAAATGGAATTGTCGATCGACTTGCCGACGGCCGTGAACTGCTTCTGCACCGATCCCGACAAGCCGGCCAAATCGCGTTCGATACGCTGGATGCTGCGGCGGAGCGTGGCCTGATCAGTGCTGATTGAAATAATCAGGTCATCGGTATTGTCAGCCATGCGCTGGCCTCCGCACGCCTGATGGCGCCGTGGTGATTTTCATTGATTTTTCCCTTTAGACGGCAAACAGCGACAAATCGCTGAGATCCGCGTCTTCGTAGCTACTGCGGCCAGATGCACCCTGGATGGCACGGCCGGCCGAGATAATTGCCGCAACGGCCGGGTCGATCTTGTCGATCGACCTCTCCTTTACCGGCCGCCGATTGCCGCTGGCGTCGGTGTATAGAACGACGTTACCAACCGCCCACCTGAGTAGTGGGTTTCCGCCGTGGATGAACTTGCGATCGAACATGGTAGCTTCAAAGTCGATCACCGGCCTCGCGAACGTGGATATGTTCTGCGGAAACTCCGCGACCGGCAGGCCATCGTCCTCAAGCGACTTCATGACATCCTGGGCGTGCCACCGGTCGAACGCGATTTCCTCGACTTGGAAGCGCTCGCATAAGCCGCGAATGTGCACCTCGATCGCGGCCAGATCGATGGTGTCGCCAGGCGTGGCGGTAAGCCAGCCCTGATCGCGCCATAGCGCATATGGGACGCCGTCGGTGCGCCGTCGGATTGCGCCATCTGGGCAGAAGGTCTGTACATGCAAGGCCACGCGGTCGTCGGCCGTGGGAATGGCGATTGCCACGGCGGCAAGGTCGATGCGCTTGGCGAGATCGACCCCGATCCACGCCGGTCGCCCTTCCAGTACGGTTAGGTCGAGCTCGCCGGTGTTTTCGTCCCAAACGTCGAGCGACCATTCCGGATTCGCCGCGCCGTCGAGCCAGGTATTCAGGTGCAGCTGGCGAAACATCTCGCGGTCGGCGGGTCGGTGCTCTGCCTCGCGCACCATCTGCCGCATGCCGTCGATGTCGGGATAAGGCGGTGAGCACGACAGGCCAGGATTTACCCGATGCCATACTGCTTCGTCGCGCCAGTCCTCGTCCGCGCCCGCCTCAAGCAGGATCGGCAGAAATGCCTCGTCCTCTATCTTGCCAGAGGCTACCGCCTTCGCATAGCGGTACATCTCATGCGCGATGTTCTCGTGGCCTATGCCGGCGGTCGTTGTCACCACCAAGAGACTTCCTGGTGTCTTCACCAGGCCGGTCTTGATGGCGTCCCAGAGATCACGCTTTCTCCATGCATGGAGCTCATCGACGAGCGCGAAGACCGGCGTGCGTCCGTGGGCCGTGGCAGCGTCCGCCGACATGGCGCGGTAGTGCGCCTTGCTCTTTCGATGCGTAATTCGGTTTTTGGTGTCCTGGACTTGAAATGCCTCAGCCAGCCGCGGATGGGCGTCGATGATGCCTTTCATTTCCTCGAGCGCGATACGCGCCTGGTCTCTATCGACCGCTGAGCTGACCACCTGCGAGCCTGGAATGCGTTCCGGACCTAGATGCAGCATAGCAAGCGCCGCGCCGAGCGTGGTCTTGCGATTGCCTCGAGGGATTAGTGCGAACACGGTCTTGATGCGGCGCGTGCCGTCGGGCTTGGTGTCGCCGTAGACCTTGCGAATGATCCTCTCTTGCCATCTGTCTAACTGAAAAGCACGGCCGGGTGCTGTGGACTTGGGATGTCGCAGCGCCTTAAGGAAGGCTACAGCTCGCTCGCCCTTGCCGTGGGGATCTGGAATTGGGCTGTTGTCAAAAATCCAGGCTGGGTAACTAGATGTCGCCGAGGGCGTCGTCATCGTCATTGCCGGCGGCGCCTCCCTTGTTTTTGGTTCTGCTGGCGGGCGTCAAGCCGAGCTCTGCGGCCAGCCTGCGAGAGGCTTCCACAGCTTCCTTGACGAGCGTTGTGGCGGGGTGGCGCTTCAATTCACCGGTTGGTGACACGTATGTCGGGCCGTCTTTTGCAACGATCGCCTCGGCCTGCCGCATGTTCGCGACAGCTAGGCAATATGCTTCGACAGTGCCTAGCTCGTGGGCGGCGATCTTCCTGTCAGACACCAGCTGCGGCACGACGCGACGCCACTCGGCCTTAGCGTGAGGCGGTAGCCAGGACGGTGGATTCGGAGCGATTGACAGTGCTCCGTCGAGCGCGGTGACGACTGCCTTTCTACCTCTGGCCATCGAACTTCTCCCGGTACACCGCGATGCCCTCCGCCTTGATGGCGGCAACTAGTTCCGGAGATGCTATCGAAATCCCGCCATTGGTCCGGCCGGGTAGCGCAGCAAAAATCTCACCGTTCGGAGCTTCGCGGACTTGCACGCGCCAGATCCGGAAAGGGAAAACGTCGACGTCGAATGTAGCGACGATCTGTTGTCCATTATCCAGCATGTCGCTGGCCGGTCGCATCTTGATGATCTCGAATTCAATCTGCATGGTTCACTCGAATGCGTAGGAGCGACGTTCCCTCACCACGTCCCAAACAGAATGCGGCACCTCGAAAAGGTTGGCACCTGTGGCCTCTCGGTTTTCGTAGAAATGGCCGACAAGGACGAGCACGGCCTGCTTGAGGTCGCCAGGGACGACTTCGAATTCATCTTCGATCGCAAACCCGAGAAGGCTCTCAAGATATGCCTCCGCAGCCTCGATCTTGTCCTCAATCAGCGTGTCGTCGTCGTCAAATGTAATATTCAGATGCGCCTTCGCGGCGACAAGGTCGATGATTGCCATGACGAAATTTCCAATTAGGGGTTATACCGAAGAAGCCACCCACGCTGGTCCAGGCGGGGTTGGTCAGAATTGACGACCGACCCGGTTGTGACACCTTGAGGCGCATCAGATGGGAGGACGCGCAGTGGAAGCCGATATGATAAGGGAAGGCACGTTCAGGGACGGCTTCGAAGTGGGCTACCGAGCGATCAAGGGCACCGCAGTCGGCCTCCCTGGAATACCAGGACAACCTGGAACAAAGGGCAACAGCACACCATTTCTGATGGGTGTACGTAAGGGCATCGAGCGTGCATTGCGCAAGGGTATCGATGAACTTAGGGACTAGCGCCCAAAACCGCCCTCACTCTTGATTGCCTTCCGCCTGTTGCACAGACCGTTGTAAGGCTGCCAGTTCTTGCGATCCCAGAACAGCCGCTTGTCACCTTTAGGTGCAACGATGTGGTCTACCATGTCAGCAGGCCGACCGCAGCCACAGGCGCATAGTGGATTGCCAAGGGCAGCCAACCACGCCTTGCTTTCCCTGGCCCACTTACCGTCGTAACCGCGGTTGGCCGCGCTGCCTCGCGCCTGGTCATTGGCCTTCTGCCGCGCAACCGCCGCCTTCTGGCGGCAGTCGCACTTGGTGCCCTTAGGGACAGAGAAGCCGCAAGGACATATCACATTAGGCAACTGGCCGCTGAGCCGCGTTGCCAAGCACCGCAATAGCGCCGGCCGCAACTGAGGTGCCGCTCGCCTTCGTCAGGATCGGGCGCACGTAACGCTTAAAACCGTGATAACCGAGTTTGTAGGTCGAGCTCGCCGCCAGCACCGCCGGCGCATTCGACTTGACCTGATCAGCTGCTACAGCCGCGAATGCCACATTATCGTCCGAGTCTTCGAGAGACACACCGAACGCGCCAGAGCCAACAATCGCGCCGGTCTGCACGAGAAATGCAAGGCTGCCGAAACCGAGAGTGTCGATGCCGGCGCCGTTGACGCTGGCCGATTGGACTGCAGGATCGATTGAAGACTTGGCCGCGATATTAGATGCGATAGAACGCATGGGAATTTCCTTCTGAAAGAGGATGGGCCGCCCGAAGGCAGCCCGAAGATGTTCCGCGCGAGAACGGCTTAAGCGTTCTTGAGCTTCGAGAACTTGGCCGGCTGCAACACCGCGCCGCCGACTCGACGGGTCGCATGGAAGCGGGTGATCCCATTGGTTGCCAGCAGGTATGGGTTCGTCAGGATTGACATGGCGATGCGGTCGACGATGCGATAGCCACTGAAGTCACCGAAGATGACAGGCGTCTTGCCAGTAGCGATGCTGTCCATTTCGATAAGTTCGACGACTGGCCGGCCGAGGATGGTTTCGGGCTGACCTGCGACGAAGGCTGGCTGCCACAAGAAGTTGCCCTGACCGTCCTTCAGGCGGCGGATAGCGGCAAGCGTTGATGTGTTCATGCCCCAATGGCCGGCGTTCCGGTAGGTTGCCGGAAGGCTGTAGAAGAGCGAGATCAACTCGTCAGCGGCGATCGCGGTGGCGGAAGCGGTCGTGACACCGGTTACGACGTTCGGATCCTTCAGCAAGCCCATCGGCATAATCGAACCGGAGCCAGTCAGGAATGCCTGACCTTCCTTCTGGCCGAAATCTTCTGCCAGCGCCAAGCGAACCTCGGCTTCCGCAACCCCAGCCGAGTCAGCCAGAAGCTGGTTGCTGATGTCGACGAAGGTATTGAGTTCGTTGACAGGAATCTCCGCCTGACCGAAGGCCGGTTCGCTGCCGGTCTGCGCCTGCGTCTCGCCCTTCCACAGAGCGTTTGTCACGCTGGTGCGGGCCGGATAGATGACGGACGGCGAGCCGGTCGAGCGGACGCTGGCGATTGCGCGGATCTGCGAATACTGAACCAGGTTACGAACGAACTCACTCGAGAACTCTGCGGGTGCGAGGTAGCCGCCTGCAGGGTCGCTGGAGACGGTGAGCGTCTTCAATTCCTCGGCGCCGGCTTCCTTGCCGTGGCGCAGATATGCGCCAAATGCCTTTTGCTCGGCTGTGGGCTCGTGATTGTCATTTGCCGCGCCGCGATTGATGTTCGGGCGTGCGAGCTCTGTCTCGGCAGTTTCCAGCCGCTTGGTCAGGGCCACAATGTTGTCGTTTGCGGCCTTGAGTTCGGCGCTGAAGTCTTTGTTTTCGATCTTTTCTGCAGGTGCAGACATTTCAAGTTCCTTCTGGGAGGTGATGCGGGCTCCGGGATGTGCCGGGATAGCCACGATTGACGTTTCCAGAAGATCAAGCTCCTGGATCGTCCGGCCGCCGCCTTTGCGGGGCGCTGCCTTGCGGGTCATGAAGCCGATCGAAAGGCCCTGAACGGCCTTGACCTGAATCATTGAGCGCACCTCACGTGCGCGCTCGACAGTGTCCACCAGTAGCCGGCCTTTGACCTTCAAGCCGTCGGCTTCAACTACGATGGAGTCGAAAACGCCCACGACCTGCGACTGGTCATGTGCGAATAGAGCGGGGATTGACTTGCCAACGGCCCCCGCAAAGGCTGCCGGCTCGATGATGTCGCCGACACGATCCGGCGAGGAGAAATCCCAAGCGACGCCCTCGATGGCGCCAGTGTCATCGGCGGTGAAGGACGCCTTCACCTCAATGCGATCAAGGTGCATCTCTGTTCCTGTTGTTGTCGTTTGCGGCGGCCTTGGCGGTATCGATGGCCGGGTTGCTGTATTCGTTGCCACCATCGCGTGGCGGCATACCGAGCCAGTCGCGCGCCTCGTTGGGATTGAGGACACGGGCCGTGATCAGCGTTGAGATTGCCGTGGCTCTGGCCGTAAGGTCGGCCTGGCTGGTGTCATCAACGTCGAAGGCGAAGCGGTATTCGCCGCGCTCTTCATCCGTGAGAAGCGCGCGATTAAACGCCGCCTCCAAGGCACGAAGCCACGGAACCAGAGCGTAGCTGATGAACTCTTTCGCCTGCTGCTCGCTGTTTGACCAAGTATTTCGGCTGAGCTCGAAAAGCATGCCGGGCGGTACTCTAAATGCTCTCGCCACCTCGAGGATCTGAAAAGTCCGGCTTTCGTTGAATTGACCATCGACGCTCGTGAGCGCCATCTGTTTGTATGTGGCGTTTTCGTACAAAATCGCCGTCTTGCCGGCGTTCGCCTTGCCGCTGAACGCTGCTTTCCAACCGGCCAGCATCGCCTTCACGCCCTCGGTGCCGAGCTTGTTTGGCGTCTCAATCACACCGCCTGGGCGTGCGCCATTCGACCAGAGACCATTGGCGTAGTCTTCCATCGCCTTCGCCATGGAGACCGCGCCACGTGCCAAAGACAGCGGACTTTTTGAGAACGGGCCACGGAGGTGAAGGATGTTGGCCGCAGATATCGGCCGATTGCCAAGGCGGTAACGAGGCTTGTTCGTCTGGTCGTCGAGATCATAGGTGACGATCGAGTCGCGGTAGATGATGATCTCCCGCGGTTCGCCACCGACGCGGGTTACGTAAGCCAGGCCTCCGACATCCTTAGTCAGTGCCGCTGCGACCAGATCGCGGATCAGCTCATAGCCGCTCGTCCAGCCATTAGCCTGACCGGTGAGCAGCTTCAGCGCCGCGTGATTGTCGACGTCCTCTTCGGCGCCATCGACCTTTCGCTTGAGCTTCAGGTCGAGGCTGGCCGCGGCTTCAGAGATGATCCTGACCGCCGCGCTGACGGCCGGCACTGAGAGCGCTTCAGCGTTTGAGATGGTCGTGCCGGCCGGTATAGCGCCGAACAGTTCTAGCAGTTCCGCGGTCGGATCTCCGAGGCTCTTTTGCTCGACGGCGACTGGCTCCGGCAGCGCGGCCTTGGTCGTGAACGGCCACATCAAGCGCCCTCCGTCGCGTAAACAGCGGCGGCGCGCTCGATGAGGCCAATGGCCAGCGCTCGAAGAGGCAGGACGAGAGCCGGAGCCGCGGCGGCCGGAATATCTTCCGCCAATTCGAAATTGGTCACGTCACCGGCCGACTTCACGACCAGCCATTCCTCGCCGGGAAGCTCATCTGTCGCGTGCTGGGCAGCGGCAAACAACGCGGTGCGGATCGGCACGCCGAATTCACTCAGGTGCGCGACGAGCTGATAATAGAAGACATCTCGGCCAGTGAAATGAATGCGGCCGTGGGTTTTCACGCCGAGGTGGTCGCCAGGCGGCGCGCGCGTCAGCCATGCCCTGAACGTCGCTTCCGACACGCCGACAAGCTCGGCAGTCTCGACGACGCTGAAGGACGGCTGCCGCCAAAAGGCAGGCAGTGTCATGTTTTGATTTTCCTATTCGTGTCAAAAGCCCAAAAGGGCAAAGCGAAAGCCCGCAGCTCAATCCTTGAGGAGGAGGAGAGCTGCGGGCTCGATCAACTGCCCGTGCCGGGGCAGGATTTATTTGCTGCGCGTACATCCGGCGTCAGCAAATTGGTCGCCGTCTTCTCACCGGGATAAGACGACCGGTGAGCATTGACCCGATTGGAGATCGCGGGCGACGGCTCCCCCAGCACCACCCGGGGTATGGAAAAGCCGCCCACGTGGGGCGGCTGGAATTCTTAGGGGAGTTCAACCCGCCGATCAGCGGGTGCCCCTCACTGTACTCCGATGAAGATCGGAAAAAGGGACTTCCCCCCTTATTGGAAAGCTGGGCTGGTTTGAGTACCTACTCAACCCTTGCCACCCTCTCATAAGAGTACGCAGCAATGACGCACGAAAAGGCAGGCGATGTGCAAGTTTTTCGTTGTCGTTGGCGGCGGGGCGGGCTTTGCCGCAACAATGCGGGATACTTATCCCTTCACATTGATACGCAACGGCAAGCGCCTCGAAGGCATATCATGCGGCATTTTTTTCGCGTTTCCTTCACCCTACTCTCTGCTAAATCGCAGAAAGGGACGCCTTCACCTTTGTAGGGGTCCGACTTTGCGGAAAGTCAGGTCGCCAGCCAATTATAGTGGATTGCCACGCTCCAGCCGCTTCACCTCGTCCGTCGTGGTGAGGCTTGACGTTCCACCGTGGTATATCTCGATAACGTATTTCGGCTCCTCGTCGACGATGGTGACGCCTAGAACCTTGCAAGACTGCCATTCCGGCGAGTGCTTCCCGTTAGCTTTTGCGACGAGGACGCGGTGTTGGGCGAGGTATGGGGTAATTCCAATCATTGTTCATTCCTGTTCTCTCCTCTGAGATTGTCGTTTTCGCTACCCCCCCCTAAGAGTCCTACAAGTCTTAAGTCTTAAGACTTGTAGGACTCTTAGGGGGGTACATAGGTGTTAGCGGCCTTGGATTTTGTATTGGCCGTAGCCGACCTTTTCGACGGCACCGGCTTTCACGAGAGCTCGAAGAAGGTAGTTCACATTGTTGACCTTCATGCCTGCCTGCTTGCCGATTTCATCGGGGGTGAGCACCGTCGTGGCATCGGTCAGAATGTCTAGGATCTTGCGGCGCTGCTCAGACTGCTTCACTTCTTCAGCGTTTCCGAGCACCTCCCATGTTCCCTTGTCGAACCGCAGTGCTTTTTCGATTTCCTCGATATCGCGACCTCGGCCGTATAGTTTCGGCCCGTCGGTGGTTCGGTTCAGCACCATGATCGTATCGGCGGCGCCGGTCAGGCCGTTCGTGCCGGAAACCGCCTCGAGTGGATCTTCTGCCTCGGCCTTGCGGACGTGGTGCACCACGATGACAGCCAGGCGATGCTCGCCGGCATATTTCTGCAGCGGCGAGATTGCCTCGTAGTCGGCAGCGTAGGAATCTTGGTTCGCCTTCTTCGGCGGGCGCACCATGGAGAGCGTATCAATGACGATTAGCTTGGGGTTCGCCGCCTTTGCGCGCCAGGCGTCCAGCTCCTCAATCAGGCCGGCGCCAATCTTCTTGGATTGGGTTCGAAGCGAGAGGCGCGCCATGTTCGGCCGGACTTGGGCAGGAGAAAGGACCACTTCAAGACGATCCTTCAAGCGCCGGCGGTTGTCTTCAAGCGCGAGGTAAAGAACATCGCCTTGCTCGCAGTCGACGCCAAGCGTCTGGCCCCCTGTGGCGACCGCTATACAGAAGCCGAGCGCCATCCAGCTCTTGCCTAGTTTTGGGCGGCCGGCAAGGATCGTGAGGCCTTCGGCGATATACCCCTCGACGACGTAGTCCACCGGCGCGAATTCCATGCCAAGCAAGGTCTCAGCGTCGATCTCATCCGCAGCAATCGGAACGTTGTCATTGGCGGCTGGTCGGACACTTGACGAGGGGTGAAGGAAGCTGGTCTTGATCCGGCGGGATGAACCGTCCTTGTCAAAGACGACAGTCGCAACTTCACTGTCTACAGCCTCAATGCTTCCGTCCTTGTACCTGAAGTGCGTGACGCGATCGCCAGCCGAGAGCGGCCGGTCATTAGTCTGCAGTGCGGTCATTGCGGGCGACTTCCCCCATTGCTAGTCGAGCGAGTGCATCGGCCACCTGGGGCGCGAATGTTACGGCGGACCCGCCGGCGATCGACGGGCCGAACACGCGCAAGCCGCCTTTGGCCTGCACGAGTCGTAAGTCGTAGGCTTTGACGCCAGGCGCCAGCTCGGCGTCGAAGCGCGCGACGGTGTTTCCGCCCCGCGTATCGGGGCGGATTGAGATGATGTGCATGTGGTTCCTTTGTGGGTTAGGAGGTTAAGGTGACGGGCCAGCCGTCAGGACCGAACTCGACGGTGGGGCCTGTCTTCTCAGTGAGCGGTTCGGACATTTCAGCTTCAACCGCGGCTATTGCGGCCTGGATCTCCGCAAGCTGCTTCACTTGATCGTCGGACCAACTCTTGCCGCCAATCATCGATTCGATCAGCCCGTGTCGGGCGGTTTTTAAATCATCTAGCAATCCGCCGTACTTATTCATGCCGATTTCTCCGCACTTGCCATCCAAGAGGTGAGGGAGGATCGACGGGCCGCGACGGTGCCGCCGAGATGGAAGTTCGGAATGATGGCATCGCTGCAAAGCCGATAGGCCTGCCGCTGGGTTATTCCGAGGAACTTCGCAATGGCCTTGGCGCCCATCAGAAGGTCGCCTTCAAGGTTGTCATTTGCAGCTTGCATTTTTTCTCCTCAATAGGGTTGACAGGTTTTGTAAAACGGGTATTTTACAGTGTGGATAGGTGTGCCTTGTCCACATTCCCGAAATTGCTGTAAATATACAAAAATGTCAAGGTTCTCCCTTGATTGCCTATTTGTGTCATGCTTTCATGCGCCATCCAATCAGGGGGTCATGATGGCGACGATCACGAAAAGGAAATGGAAGACCAGCAAGGGCGTTGATCGGGAGGCCTGGGTGCTTGCCTACACCGACGCGGGCGGCAAGCGACACAAGGAACAATTCGAAAAGAAGCGGGACGCCGAGGCGCGTAGGACGGAAGTTACGCATCAGGTGGCGGTCGGTACTTTTAGAGCCGATGCGGCAAGCACTACGGTCGATGACGCCGTCACCGATTATCTTAAACTGCTGGCTGATCGGCGTGACCGTGGCGAGCACGTCACAGAACATTATTACAGGACCGTCGAAGGCCAATTGCGGAATTACGTGGCGCCGACGGAAGAGCACCGCGCGAAGCAGCCGGTGAAAACCAGGATAATATTTGATGGAGGCATCGGCGCAGTAAAGCTTTCTCAAGCATCTGCGAAGGTGATTGGCGATTTCCGCGACCGGCTTCGGGCGGCCGGCGTCGGCGTGGTCACAACTCGGCGAATCCTCGGTAGCCTCTCTCGCGCCCTCCAAAACGCGGTTGGCAATGATCTGATCGCTGTCAATCCCGCAGCCAACATCCGCGTAACCGGTAAGCGAGGCGAGGGCGCCAAGAAGGTAGTGCCGCCATCGAAGGCAGATCTTGCAGCAGCCCTCGGTGAGGCAAAGGGAAGCCTGGCCGTTCGGATGCGCCTGTCAGCGTCAGCTGGGGTGCGAGCTTCTGAGCTCTATGCGCTTCGTTGGAAGCATGTGGCGTTCAACGCTGGAGAGCTGACCGTCGACGGGCGCGTTGATGCCTACAAGAATGAGGACACCACGAAATCGACCGCAGGCATCCGACAAGTGCCACTGTCGTCGGCCATGCTCGCGGATCTCCGCAGGTGGAAGGACGGCGCCAATAGTTCGGCGCCAGATGATCTGATTTTCCCAAATGCTAAGGGCGGCTTCCTCGATCATAAGAACATCCTAAAGCGAGAGTTCCGACCGCTGCTCATCGCCGCTGCCAAGAAGGCAGCAGATGAAGGGAGGAAGTTCAGGCCCTTCAATTGGCACGCTCTCCGCCACTTCGCGATCAGCACTTGGATCGAAGCGGGGTTACAGCCGAAAACCGTGCAGACCTTCGCCGGCCACTCCTCACTTGCCGTCACCATGAGCAGATACGGACATCTATTTCCGAGCGACAGCCATCGCAACGTCATGGATCAAATTTCGATCTCCATTTTCGGCGTTGGCGCACAAATGGCGCATGACGCTGAATAATCCTTAGAGCATAAGGCTTTCCATCCTGATTTGTAATCAGGGGGTCGCGGGTTCGAACCCTGCCGGGGGCACCAGCCTGCTCTGTGAGCTTCGGCTCGGCGAGCCGACGAGGGCGGCCAAGCGAAGGCTGTCGCGTCGTAGTTCCGTTGGGAACGAAGGCGGACTGGTTCCGATAACGCTCCGGCGCTTTTCCTTGATGAACTCTATCTAAGGACTGCTTCAGCAGCAATTCAGTCGTGTTGGCGCAGTATCTCCTCATCGTCAATGAGGAAGCAGCCATGAAGTTCGCGCCTATTTTCCTGACCGCAGCCATGTCCCTCGGCGCGGCCTTTGCTGCCGTTGCGCCCGCCGCCGCCATGCCTGTCGACCGATCGGCGCTATCCGTGCAAAGCGACATCGTCCAGATTCATGACAGCTGGCCACACGACCGCTGGCGTGACGATCTTGATTGGCGTGACGACCGTGACTGATTGGCGCCGGTCTGAATGGCGTTATGAACGCCGCCCTTGGCGGCCGTGGCGCTGGGAAGAGCGTCGCGAGTGGCGCCAATTTGATCGCGACATGCCGCGATTCTATCGCAGCTGAGGATAGTCGGTCCCAGCCACTCGCCATTCCCGGTTTCAATGCGTGATGGATTCGTTGACTCTTGCCTCGATTCTGTCGCCGTTACCGGTCTGTCCGGCACCGGAAGGTGACATCATCGCGATGCTGAGCACGGAGGCGACCATGACAGCGACGATGGCGATCATTATGCGCATAAGCGTTCAATCCCCGTTCGGTGGGATTAACGCGCAATCGCCGTCCGCGTTCCTCTCGCCTATTGCACCGGTCCCGGCGTCGCGGGGCCGGGCGCCGTCGGCGACAGCGGATCGGGCTGGTGGACGGGATGCGACGTGTCCACCCAGATGATGCTGAGGATGATTCCCACAAAGGCCGCGATGAAGAGGATACCGAAAATCAGCGGTCGAATGGCCATGATGGGAATCGCTCCTTCTTGCTTGTGACCGGTCGTTACGGATCGATCGCCGCCAGATCATAATGCTCCAGAAGGTCATTCCAAGGCAAAAAGTGGATTTCTCCGGATCGAGCCCTCAGCCGGGATCAGTGGCGCACGAGCGAAAGCGGCTTGCCGCCTTCTTCGCCGGACTTGTCGAAATTACCGTCGGCGCGCATGTCGAAGCTGAGCGATGAACCATCATGGCTCATCAGCGTCAGCCCGAAACCGTCGATATTCCAGACGGCGAGCTTGAGCCTGGCGACATTGGCGGCGCAGTCTTTGGAAAGCGACAAGGGGGCGTGGCCGTCCGTATCGACGGTGGCGTCGAGTGTCACGCTGCAGAGCTTGTCGCCGCCCGGTCTTTGCATCGCCCATGTCCCGGCAAGGCTCCTGAAGGTCGGCAGGCGATCGACACCATCGGGTGCTGAAACCAGCAGGAGCGGTGTTTCGTCTTCCGTTTTCATCGGCGAACCTTCGTTCTCGACGAAACGGGCGATGACCTTGCGCGTCGCGTCGATCAGAATGAGACCGCCATTGCCGTCGAAATTCCAGGCATAGGACTCGGCAAGCGCCGGCAGCGGCTTAGTGCAGGCCTCCTGGCCGGACAGCGAATGGCCGCCGATCGCCGTACCGGTTTCAAGCGTCATCCGGCATCCCGCGCGGCCGTCTTGCGGGGCAAAGAGATAGGTCCCTGCCTGCGCTTTGAGAATATCGGCATCGATCTCCTGCCCCTGGGCCAGGCCACAGGCAAGGAGGGCAGCTGCCGCAGCCGGAAGCCGGACGACGAAACGGATCATGACACTTCCCCCTTGGCGTGACGACTGCGGTCGTTGGAATTGATCTGGTCGCCTGTTGCCCCGCTTATGGCTTCAGATAGAGCCGCGCCGCATAAAGCGCAATCGCCGCTGCATTCGAGACGTTCAGCGACTTGATTGCGCCCGGCATGTCGAGGCGGGCAAGCGCGTTGACGGTTTCGCGCGTCTTCTGCCTGAGCCCCTTGCCCTCCGAGCCGAGCACCAGCGCCACCTTGTCGCCGGAGAAGGTGCCTTCGAGCGGCGCCGGTCCTTCCGAATCGAGGCCGATGGTGGAGAAGCCGAGCTTGTGCAATTCGCCAAGCGCCTCGGCGAGGTTGGTGATCTGTATATAAGGTATCAGTTCCAGGGCGCCGGAGGCGGACTTGGCGAGCACACCTGACTCGGTCGGGCTATGTCTCTGGGTGGTGATAACCGCCCCGGCATTGAAGGCGACGGCCGAGCGCATGATCGCGCCGACATTGTGCGGATCGGTGACCTGGTCGAGCACGAGCAGGAGAGGGCTGTCCTTCAGCGCTTCGAGCCGGCGCACCGGTAGCGGCCGCGTTTCCAGCATGACGCCCTGATGGATCGCCTCGGGACCGAGCACCTTGTCGATCTCGTGCGGCGAGACGATTTCGAAGGGAATGCCTAGCGTCTCGACGTCGATTTCCAGACGCGCGAGCGCATTCTGCGTCGTAAACAGCTTGATCTTCTTGCGCTCCGGATTGTCGAGAGCAGCGCGCACCGTATGCAGGCCATAGAGATAGACCTGGTCGGGCGCGAGTACCGGCGGCTTCCAGTCCTCAGCTCCCCGCCGGCGCTTCTGTGGCTGGGGTGTCGGGATCTCGCCGCGTTCGCGCTTGGCGTCGCGGTGGGCGCGCCTCAGATTGGCGTAGTGCGTATCCTTGGCGGATGGGTCTGTCGCGGCCTTGCCGCCGGATTTGTTGTCTTTGCTCATGCGGCTTTATAGCCATGGCGTTCGCTGCCGCATAGGCTTTCTTTCATGTGCCGGCTTTCGGCGTCGAATGAAATTTTTCGTGTTTTTTCCATTGTCATCGTGTTGACAGACGGAAATGCTCCGGTCATATACGCGGCGCAGACGACGGGCGGCAACGCTTCGAAGTCTGACGAACTTGGTCTTCAAGATCCGGACGAAAAACTGGAGAGATGCCCGAGTGGTTAAAGGGGACGGACTGTAAATCCGTTGGCTCAGCCTACGTTGGTTCAAATCCAACTCTCTCCACCATTCGTCATTGGATCGGACCATCCCGCGGGTATAGCTCAATGGTAGAGCAGCAGCCTTCCAAGCTGAATACGCGGGTTCGATTCCCGCTACCCGCTCCAGTCTCCCCTAAAGCCAGTTGATGCGATCGCAGTCACGGTCGTCGCGCGCGCTGTTTCCAGCCGTGGGTGTACGCCGACTGCTGTTGCCGTAGGCGAGGGACGCCAATGGCGGCGGCTTCCGCGCGATTTTCTTTGAGATTCCAGCGATTTTTGGAAGGGTCCCGGCGAATCGCCTTGCAGGCGGCGAATTGTCTCCCATATGCGCTGTCACGCCAAGATTGGTCTCTGCAATTAAGTCTTGCGCAATTTCGCCGAAAGCCTTAAACGGCGGCACTAAACCGGTTCGCCGGGGCCACCATTTCGTTCACAGGAAGCATTCAAATGGCAAAGAGTAAGTTTGAGCGCAACAAGCCGCACGTTAACATTGGCACGATCGGCCACGTTGACCACGGCAAGACGTCTCTGACGGCAGCGATCACGAAGTACTTCGGTGAGTTCAAGGCGTACGACCAGATCGACGCGGCTCCGGAAGAGAAGGCGCGCGGCATCACGATCTCGACGGCGCACGTTGAGTATGAGACGCCGGCCCGCCACTATGCGCACGTCGACTGCCCCGGCCATGCCGACTACGTGAAGAACATGATCACCGGTGCGGCGCAGATGGACGGCGCGATCCTGGTTTGCTCGGCTGCTGACGGCCCGATGCCGCAGACGCGCGAACACATCCTGCTCGCCCGCCAGGTCGGCGTTCCGGCGATCGTTGTGTTCCTGAACAAGGTCGACCAGGTTGACGACGCCGAGCTTCTCGAGCTGGTCGAGCTCGAGGTTCGCGAGCTTCTGTCGTCCTACGACTTCCCGGGCGACGACATTCCGGTCGTCAAGGGCTCGGCGCTTGCTGCTCTTGAAGATTCCGACAAGAAGATCGGCGAAGACGCGATCCGCGAACTGATGGCAGCGGTCGACTCGTACATCCCGACGCCTGAGCGTCCGGTTGACCAGCCGTTCCTGATGCCGATCGAAGACGTGTTCTCGATCTCGGGCCGTGGTACGGTCGTGACCGGCCGCGTCGAGCGTGGCATCATCAAGGTTGGTGAAGAAGTCGAGATCGTCGGCATCCGTCCGACGTCGAAGACGACGGTGACCGGCGTTGAAATGTTCCGCAAGCTGCTCGACCAGGGCCAGGCCGGCGACAACATCGGCGCGCTGATCCGCGGTGTGAACCGTGACGGCGTCGAGCGTGGTCAGATCCTGTGCAAGCCGGGCTCGGTCAAGCCGCACAAGAAGTTCAAGGCAGAAGCCTACATCCTGACGAAGGAAGAGGGCGGCCGTCATACGCCGTTCTTCACCAACTACCGTCCGCAGTTCTACTTCCGCACGACGGACGTTACCGGCATCGTGACGCTTCCGGAAGGCACGGAAATGGTCATGCCGGGCGACAACGTCACGGTTGACGTCGAGCTGATCGTTCCGATTGCGATGGAAGAAAAGCTGCGTTTCGCTATCCGCGAAGGCGGCCGCACCGTCGGCGCCGGTATCGTCGCTTCAATCGTCGAGTAACCTTTCAGGTTATCCACAATCAGGAAACCCCGCTGGAAACAGCGGGGTTTTTCGTTTTTGATGCATCTGAGCCGTTTAACAGGTGTTGTAAAAATATCGTTAAAAACGCCCGTCACAGTATTTTGTTCATCTCACGTTCAGAAAGCAGTTGTGATTGGCTCATTTTAGTCCAGACTCCTCCTTGTAAAGAGGAGAGTCGGGATGATTCCAAAGGCCACATTCGTTGCGACGATATTCGCGATGTATGTTTTCACGATGTTTTTCATCGCTGCGATTCCGCAAGAGGTTGTTCAATCGGCCGGAGTGCAGATCAATGAGGTAAGCGTCGTCAAGTGACGACCTTTCCAGTTCATCGCACGGGGCTGCGGTGATAGGGCGATAATTGGCCAGGTGCTCCCGGATAGGGTGCTCCTGGCGCGGCGGGGTGAAGCCCCTCGCAGGACGCTCGCTTGCTCTTCGCGCGGAAGCGTCTAACTATGCCTCCGGTTTCATCATGCGGAGGACATTTCCATGAAAAAGCGGATTCTGTTCACAGGCGGTTCCGGCAAGGCAGGTCGCCATGCCGTGCCATGGCTCGTCAATGCAGGGTACGAGGTTCACAACCTCGATCTCGTGCCTCTGGACAGCCCCGGCGTCACCAATCTCATCGCCGACATCACCGATAGCGGCCAGGTCTTCAACGCGCTGTCGATGCATCGCGATTTTCCCGATCTCGACGCGGGCAGGGGCGTTCAGCCATTTGATGCCGTCGTGCATTTCGCCGCCATTCCGCGCATCCTGATCAAACCCGACAACGAGACCTTCCGCATCAACGTGATGGGCACTTACAATGTCATCGAAGCGGCGGTGAAGCTTGGCATCCGGAAAATCATCGTCGCGTCGAGCGAAACGACCTACGGCGTCTGCTTCGCCGAAGGCCACCGCGACTTCCACCAGTTTCCGCTGGAGGAAGATTACGACGTCAATCCGATGGATTCTTACGGCCTTTCCAAGGTCGTCAACGAAAAGACGGCCCGCGCCTTTGCCGAACGATCGGGCTTCGACATCTATGCGCTGCGCATCGGCAACGTTATCGAGCCGCATGAATATGAGAGGTTTCCGACCTATTTTGCCCATCCCGAGATGCGCAAGCGCATCACCTGGAGCTATATCGACGCTCGCGACCTCGGGCAGATCTGCCATCTCTGCATCGAGAAGGACGGGCTTGGTTATCAGGTCTTCAATGCCGCTAACGATACGGTTTCCGCCAATACGCCGTCGAAAGAGCTGGCGAAGCGATTCTTCCCGAGCGTGCCCTTCACCCGCGAGATCGGTGAATTTGAGGGGCTGCTTTCCAACCGCAAGATTCGCGAGGTGTTGGGTTTCAAGGAAGAACACGACTGGCGGAAATATGTGAAGGTCTGAATGCTCTCCGGTTGCGCGATCGAAAAGCGGACGCCTGCAGAAAAGCGGACGCTCGCAAATGAGCAGAAGGCTTTGAAAATCGAAAATCGTGCTTGCCAATCCGCTGCCGCCGTCTTAAAGGGAGCGCCATGCATTTCGGCAGCGATTTGCGGGTCTTGGCCCGGGGGGCTGAAGGACAGGCATGAAGGGGTATAGCTCAGTTGGTAGAGCGGCGGTCTCCAAAACCGCAGGTCGGGGGTTCGAGCCCCTCTGCCCCTGCCATCTTCCCTGATACGGACAGCGCGGCGATTGTCGCGGCATTCCGGCTCGGGATCGATCGGTGGCAACTAATTTCGTTAAACTTCGGTTTCCCTCTTGTGCATTCGGAAATCGGTGTTTATTTAGGGTTCAACAGACACGCGGTGCGTGGGGCTGATAGTTTCAGCTTTACGCGCCGTAATTGCGTGGGCAGTCGATGGCATCCAAATCCAATCCGTTTGCGTTTCTGCAGCAGGTTCGCTCCGAGACGTCCAAGGTCACATGGCCGTCGCGCCGCGAGACGATGATCTCGACGGTCATGGTGCTGGTGATGGTGGTTTTTGCCGCGCTGTTTTTCTTTGCCGCTGACCAGCTGATCGGCTGGGTCCTGAGCTTCGTGCTCAATACCGGCAACTGATACGGGTGGAGATGAAAATGGCGGCACGTTGGTACATCGTCCACGCGTACTCGAATTTTGAAAAGAAGGTGGCTGAGGACATCGAGAACAAGGCTCGCCAGAAGGGGCTCGAGCACCTGTTCGAGAAGATTCTCGTGCCGACCGAAAAGGTTGTGGAAGTGCGTCGCGGCCGCAAGGTCGATAGCGAACGCAAGTTCTTCCCGGGCTATGTCCTGGTCCGCGCCAATCTGACGGACGAGGCTTACCACCTGATCAAGAATACGCCGAAGGTCACAGGTTTCCTCGGCTCCGACAATAAGCCCGTTCCGATTCCGGATTATGAAGCCGAGCGCATTCTCGGTCAGGTTCAGGAAGGCGTCGAGCGGCCGAAGGCATCCGTTACCTTTGAGATCGGCGAGCAGGTCCGCGTTTCCGACGGTCCTTTCGCTTCGTTCAACGGCACGGTTCAGGATGTGGACGAAGAGCGTTCGCGCCTGAAGGTGGAAGTGTCGATCTTCGGCCGCGCAACGCCGGTCGAGCTGGAATATGCGCAGGTCGAGAAGGTCTGATTGCAAAATTGGAGGCTGGCCTTTGGGGCCTGTTTCCGGCGGACCTAGTCCGCATCCGCGTGGAAGGTGAGGGGTCTTAGCCGGACCCTAATGATCCGCACCACGCAACCGCAGCCGCCGGAGAAATCCGGCATCACGGGCCGGGCGACCGGCCGTTCATGAAAGGCAGAGAGATATGGCTAAGAAAGTTGCAGGCCAGCTCAAGCTTCAGGTCAAGGCAGGATCGGCAAACCCGTCCCCGCCGATTGGTCCGGCGCTTGGTCAGCGTGGCATTAACATCATGGAATTCTGCAAGGCGTTCAATGCCGCCACGCAGGAAATGGAAAAGGGCATGCCGATTCCGGTCGTCATCACCTATTACCAGGACAAGTCATTCACCTTCGCGATGAAGCAGCCTCCGGTCAGCTACTGGCTGAAGAAGGAAGCGAAGATCACCTCCGGTTCCAAGACCCCGGGCAAGGGCGCAAAGGCTGGTACCCTCACCAAGGCTCAGATCAAGACGATCGCCGAAGCCAAGATGAAGGACCTGAACGCAGCAGATATCGAAGGTGCAATGGCGATGATCGAGGGCTCTGCCCGCGCCATGGGCCTGGAAGTGGTGGGTTAAGATCATGGCTGGCAAGCGCACACGCAAGATCAACGAAGGTGTTGATCCCACCAAGCTCTACGCTCTGACTCAGGCCATCGGCATGGTCAAGGAGCGGGCTGTCGCCAAGTTCGACGAAACCATCGAAGTCTCGATGAACCTCGGCGTCGACCCGCGCCATGCGGACCAGATGGTTCGCGGCGTTGTCAACCTGCCGAACGGCACGGGCCGCACGGTTCGCGTCGCCGTCTTCGCGCGCGGCGCCAAGGCTGACGAAGCCAAGGCAGCCGGTGCCGATGTCGTTGGCGCCGAAGACCTCGTCGAAATCGTCCAGGGCGGCAAGATCGATTTCGATCGCTGCATCGCCACCCCCGATATGATGCCGCTCGTCGGCCGTCTCGGTAAGGTTCTCGGCCCGCGCGGCATGATGCCGAACCCGAAGGTCGGCACCGTCACCATGGACGTCGCCGGAGCCGTCAAGGCTTCCAAGGGCGGCGCCGTCGAGTTCCGCGTCGAAAAGGCTGGCATCGTTCACGCCGGTATCGGCAAGGCTTCTTTCGATGCCAAGGCTCTGGAAGAGAACATCCGCGCCTTTGCCGACGCCGTCATCAAGGCGAAGCCGGCTGGCGCCAAAGGCAACTACGTCAAGCGCGTGGCGATTTCCTCGACCATGGGCCCGGGCGTCAAGATCGAAGTCGGCTCGGTCACCGCAGCTCCGACTGCATAAGTTTATGACCGGGCTTCGGCCCGGTCACTGAATTTCCGGCCTCGCAAGGGGCCGGAATATTCCGGAGAAATCCGGAATCCTGTCCGAGATTGCAGGTGGTTTTCCCTTAATCACTTCGCCTGCATGAGACGGGTAAGACCCGAATTGCATGAAGTTCACTTCTCGTAACTCGGTTCGAGCCTTGGATGCCTTGTGCCTCTTTAGCCCTGATGGGCGCGGGAGCGCGGGGGGACAGGATCCTCAAGCGTCGCTTGGGATCTCTTTGGATCCCGGGAGGCAAAAGGCAACCCGGCGGGCCCGTTTTCGGTCCCGCCAACTGGAGATAGGCAGTGGAAAGAGCGGAAAAACGCGAATTCGTCACGGAACTGAACGAAGTCTTCAAGGCTTCGGGCTCAGTCGTCGTGGCCCACTATGCTGGTGCTACAGTCGCGCAGATGAACGATTTTCGTTCGAAGATGCGTGCAGCTGGCGGTACCGTCAAAGTCGCGAAGAACCGCCTGGCCAAAATTGCCCTTCAGGGTACGGAAGCGGAAGGGATTACCAATCTCTTCAAGGGTCAGACGCTGATTGCATACAGCACCGATCCGATCACCGCTCCGAAGGTCGTCATGGATTTCGCCAAGACCAACGACAAGATCGTTGTTCTGGGCGGCGCCATGGGAACAACCACGCTCAACGCCGATGCAGTCAAGTCGCTTGCGACCCTGCCTTCGCTCGATGAGCTGCGTGCGAAGCTGCTGGGCATGATCCAGACACCGGCTACCCGCATCGCTGGGGTTGTTGCCGCACCGGCAAGCCAGCTTGCCCGCGTGTTTGCGGCCTACGCCAAGAAGGACGAAGCCGCTTAAGGCGGTTTTTCGCTGTTTATAATCAACCGGTTCGAACCGAACAAAAGGAACTAGTAAAATGGCTGATCTCGCAAAGATCGTTGACGACCTCTCCTCGCTGACCGTTCTGGAAGCTGCAGAACTGTCGAAGCTTCTCGAAGAAAAGTGGGGCGTTTCCGCTGCTGCTCCGGTAGCTGTTGCTGCTGCTGCTGGTGGTGCAGGCGCTGCTGCTCCGGCTGAAGAAGAAAAGACCGAGTTCGACGTCATCCTCACGGATGCCGGCGCCAACAAGATCAACGTCATCAAGGAAGTCCGCGCCATCACCGGCCTCGGCCTTAAGGAAGCCAAGGACCTCGTCGAAGGCGCTCCGAAGGCTGTCAAGGAAGGCGTTTCCAAGGCTGAAGCCGCCGACATCAAGAAGAAGCTTGAAGACGCAGGCGCAAAGGCCGACGTCAAGTAATCTTGAACTGCACGTGGGAGGTGGCACTTACTGCCTCCCATTTGCCGTTTTCCTGAACGAATTACCCAAAAGCCGCGTGAAAACGGCTTTTGGGTAATGGGTTCTTCAAGAGCATGGTCTCGAACCGAAGCGCCAAGGCAATCCGGCCTGGCTGTTTCGGGAGGTGGGACGAGGTTGAACTACTCATTGATCGGCGGGGTCGACTGGCCATCGGTTCCCGTCCGTTGCAGGCCCGGATGCAATTTTGAAGGAGCGACGATGGCTCAGACCCTTTCGTTCAATGGTCGCAGGCGCGTACGCAAGTTTTTTGGTAAGATCCCCGAAGTCGCAGAAATGCCGAACCTCATCGAGGTTCAGAAGGCGTCCTACGACCAGTTTCTGATGGTTGAAGAGCCGAAGGGCGGTCGCCCTGACGAAGGCCTTCAGGCCGTCTTCAAGTCCGTTTTCCCGATCACCGACTTCTCCGGCGCCTCGATGCTGGAGTTCGTGTCTTACGAATTCGAACCGCCGAAGTTCGACGTTGACGAGTGCCGCCAGCGCGACCTGACCTATGCCGCGCCGCTGAAGGTCACTCTCCGTCTCATCGTGTTCGATATCGACGAGGATACCGGCGCAAAGTCGATCAAGGACATCAAGGAACAGTCCGTCTACATGGGCGACATGCCGCTCATGACCAACAACGGCACGTTCATCGTCAACGGCACCGAGCGCGTCATCGTCTCGCAGATGCACCGTTCGCCGGGCGTCTTCTTCGACCATGACAAGGGCAAGAGCCATTCTTCCGGCAAGCTGCTCTTCGCCGCCCGCGTCATTCCCTATCGCGGCTCCTGGCTCGATATCGAATTCGACGCCAAGGACATCGTCTACGCCCGCATCGACCGCCGCCGCAAAATCCCCGTCACCTCGCTGCTGATGGCGCTCGGCATGGACGGCGAGGAAATTCTCGACACCTTCTACACGAAGTCGCTCTACAAGCGCGACGGCGAAGGTTGGCGCATTCCCTTCAAGCCGGAAACCCTGAAGGGCGCCAAGGCAATCACCGAGATGGTCGACGCCGATACCGGCGAAGTCGTGGTGGAAGCCGGCAAGAAGCTGACGCCGCGCCTGCTGCGCCAGCTTTCCGATAAGGGCCTGAAGGCGCTGAAGGCCGGCGACGACGATCTTTACGGCAACTACCTCGCCGAGGATATCGTCAACTATTCGACGGGTGAGATCTATCTCGAGGCCGGCGACGAGATCGACGAGAAGACGCTTGCCGTCATTCTCGCGAACGGTTTCGACGAGATCCCGGTTCTCGGCATCGACCACATCAATGTCGGCGCCTATATCCGCAACACGCTTTCGGCTGACAAGAACGAGAACCGTCAGGACGCTCTGTTCGACATCTATCGCGTCATGCGCCCGGGTGAACCGCCGACGATGGAATCGGCCGAAGCCATGTTCAACTCGCTGTTCTTCGATGCGGAGCGTTACGACCTCTCCGCCGTCGGCCGCGTCAAGATGAACATGCGCCTCGACCTCTCCGTCGAGGACACCGTTCGCATCCTGCGCAAGGACGACATCCTGGCCGTGGTCAAGATGCTGGTCGAACTGCGCGACGGTAAGGGCGAGATCGACGACATCGACAACCTCGGCAACCGCCGCGTCCGCTCGGTCGGCGAGCTGATGGAGAACCAGTACCGTCTCGGCCTGCTCCGCATGGAGCGCGCGATCAAGGAACGCATGTCCTCGATCGAAATCGATACGGTCATGCCGCAGGACCTGATCAACGCCAAGCCGGCTGCCGCAGCCGTCCGCGAATTCTTCGGTTCCTCGCAGCTCTCGCAGTTCATGGACCAGGTCAACCCGCTCTCGGAAATCACCCACAAGCGCCGTCTTTCGGCCCTTGGTCCGGGCGGTCTGACCCGCGAGCGCGCCGGCTTCGAAGTCCGCGACGTGCATCCGACCCACTACGGCCGTATCTGCCCGATCGAAACGCCGGAAGGCCCGAACATCGGTCTGATCAACTCGCTGGCGACCTTCGCGCGTGTCAACAAATACGGCTTCATCGAAAGCCCGTACCGGCGCATCGTTGAAGGCAAGGTAACCAACGACGTGCTCTACCTCTCCGCCATGGAAGAGGCCAAGTACTACGTCGCCCAGGCCAACGCCGAGCTGAACGCTGACGGCTCCTTCGTCGACGAATTCGTCGTCTGCCGTCACGCAGGTGAAGTTATGCTCGCGCCTCGCGACAGCATGAACTTGATGGACGTTTCGCCGAAGCAGGTCGTTTCGGTTGCTGCGGCACTCATCCCGTTCCTGGAAAACGACGACGCCAACCGCGCCCTCATGGGCTCGAACATGCAGCGTCAGGCCGTGCCGCTGCTGCGTGCCGAAGCTCCGTTCGTCGGCACCGGCATGGAGCCGGTCGTCGCCCGTGACTCCGGTGCCGCCATCGGTGCCCGCCGCGGCGGCGTGGTCGACCAGGTCGACGCGACGCGTATCGTTATCCGCGCCACGGAAGACCTCGAAGCCGGCAAGTCCGGCGTCGATATCTACCGCCTGCAGAAGTTCCAGCGTTCGAACCAGAACACCTGCGTCAACCAGCGTCCGCTGGTCACCGTCGGTGACGTCGTCAACCGCGGCGATATTCTCGCCGACGGTCCGTCGACCGATCTCGGCGACCTGGCGCTCGGCCGCAACGCGCTCGTCGCGTTCATGCCGTGGAATGGCTACAACTACGAAGACTCGATCCTGCTCTCCGAGCGGATCGTTGCCGATGACGTGTTCACCTCCATCCACATCGAGGAATTCGAGGTGATGGCGCGCGACACCAAGCTTGGCCCTGAGGAAATCACCCGGGATATTCCGAACGTTTCGGAAGAGGCGCTGAAGAACCTCGACGAAGCCGGCATCGTTTATATCGGCGCCGAAGTTCAGCCGGGCGATATCCTCGTCGGCAAGATCACGCCGAAGGGCGAAAGCCCGATGACGCCGGAAGAAAAGCTTCTGCGCGCCATCTTCGGCGAAAAAGCCTCAGACGTGCGCGACACCTCCATGCGCATGCCGCCCGGCACCTACGGCACGATCGTCGAAGTTCGCGTCTTCAACCGCCATGGCGTCGAGAAGGACGAGCGCGCGATGGCGATCGAACGCGAAGAGATCGAGCGTCTCGCCAAGGACCGTGACGACGAGCAGGCGATCCTCGACCGTAACGTCTACGGCCGTCTGATCGACATGCTGCGCGGCCAGGTGTCCATCGCAGGCCCTAAGGGCTTCAAGAAGGGCACCGAACTTTCGAACGCCGTCGTCTCCGAATATCCCCGCTCCCAGTGGTGGATGTTCGCCGTCGAGGACGAGAAGGTGCAGGGCGAACTCGAAGCCCTCCGCGGCCAGTATGACGAATCCAAGTCGCGCCTTGAACAGCGCTTCATGGACAAGGTCGAGAAGGTCCAGCGCGGCGATGAAATGCCTCCGGGCGTCATGAAGATGGTCAAGGTCTTTGTCGCCGTGAAGCGCAAGATCCAGCCGGGCGATAAGATGGCCGGCCGTCACGGGAACAAGGGCGTGGTCTCGCGCATTGTGCCTGTCGAGGACATGCCGTTCCTGGAAGACGGCACGCATGTCGACGTCGTTCTGAACCCGCTCGGCGTGCCTTCGCGCATGAACGTCGGCCAGATCCTGGAAACGCACCTGGGCTGGGCTTGCGCCGGCATGGGTCGTCAGATCGGCGAACTGATCGAAGCGTATAAGGCCAATGGCAACATCGAGCCGCTGCGCAAGACCATCGGCGATGTCGTCGGGGACGGTCCCAAGGCCGAACAGGTCCAGGACTTCGACGATGAGTCCGTTCTGCGTCTCGCCGACCAGTGGAAGCGCGGCGTTTCGATCGCAACGCCGGTCTTCGACGGCGCCAACGAAGGTGACGTCAACGACATGCTGCGTTTGGCGGGTCTCAAGGACACCGGCCAGTCGACGCTCTATGACGGCCGTACCGGCGAGCAGTTCGACCGCCAGGTTACCGTGGGCTACATCTACATGCTGAAGCTCAACCACCTGGTCGACGACAAGATCCATGCCCGTTCGATCGGCCCTTACTCGCTCGTGACCCAGCAGCCACTGGGCGGCAAGGCGCAGTTCGGCGGTCAGCGCTTCGGCGAAATGGAGGTCTGGGCGCTCGAAGCCTATGGCGCCGCCTATACGCTGCAGGAAATGCTGACGGTGAAGTCGGACGACGTCGCCGGCCGCACCAAGGTCTACGAAGCCATTGTCCGCGGAGACGACACGTTCGAAGCCGGTATTCCGGAAAGCTTCAACGTTCTCGTCAAGGAAATGCGCTCGCTGGGCCTCAGCGTCGAGCTCGAGAACACCAAGCTCGACGAAGCGCAGGCAACCCAGCTGCCGGACGCGGCCGAGTAAACATTGATAGGGCGTGCGCTGCCAATGCGGCGCACGCCGGTCCCGCCGGGAGCCGCATCCGTGTCGGCCCGGAAGGGAAGTTTCGCCGCATCTTGCGGTTATTCTCGTTTAAGCGAGGGAGGCGGCTCCCGGGAATTGCCGCCGGCCATCGCATTTTGAGGGCGCTTTAGCCCATGAAGGAGACAGGCATGAACCAAGAGGTCATGAATCTTTTCAATCCGCAGGTGCCTGCACAGAATTTCGATTCCATTCGGATTTCGATCGCGTCTCCGGAGAAGATCCTCTCCTGGTCCTACGGTGAGATCAAGAAGCCGGAAACCATCAACTACCGTACGTTCAAGCCGGAACGCGACGGCCTGTTCTGCGCACGCATCTTTGGCCCGATCAAGGACTACGAATGCTTGTGCGGCAAGTACAAGCGCATGAAGTACAAGGGCATCATCTGCGAAAAGTGCGGCGTCGAAGTTACGCTGTCGCGCGTTCGCCGTGAGCGCATGGGCCACATCGAGCTCGCTGCTCCCGTTGCCCACATCTGGTTCCTGAAGTCGCTGCCGTCGCGCATTTCGACACTGCTCGACATGACGCTGAAGGATGTCGAGCGCGTCCTCTATTTCGAAAACTACATCGTCACCGAGCCGGGCCTGACTGCTCTCAAGGAGCACCAGCTCCTCTCGGAAGAAGAGTACATGCTCGCCGTCGACGAATACGGCGAAGACCAGTTCACCGCGATGATCGGCGCTGAGGCGATCTACGAGATGCTGGCCTCGATGAACCTCGAAAAGATCGCCGGCGATCTGCGCTCCGAGCTTGCCGACACCACGTCGGATCTCAAGCAGAAGAAGCTGATGAAGCGCCTGAAGATCGTCGAGAACTTCATGGAGTCAGGCAACCGTCCGGAATGGATGATCATGAAGGTCGTCCCGGTCATCCCGCCGGATCTGCGCCCGCTCGTTCCGCTCGACGGTGGCCGTTTCGCGACGTCAGATCTGAACGATCTCTACCGCCGCGTCATCAACCGTAACAATCGCCTGAAGCGCCTGATTGAACTGCGCGCTCCCGGCATCATCATCCGCAACGAAAAGCGCATGTTGCAGGAATCTGTCGACGCGCTCTTCGATAACGGCCGCCGCGGCCGCGTCATCACCGGCGCCAACAAGCGTCCGCTGAAATCGCTGTCCGACATGCTTAAGGGCAAGCAGGGCCGCTTCCGCCAGAACCTGCTCGGCAAGCGCGTCGACTATTCCGGCCGCTCGGTCATCGTCACCGGTCCGGAGCTGAAGCTGCATCAGTGCGGCCTGCCGAAGAAGATGGCGCTCGAACTCTTCAAGCCATTCATCTACGCCCGCCTCGACGCCAAGGGTTATTCCTCGACTGTCAAGCAGGCCAAGAAGCTGGTCGAAAAGGAAAAGCCGGAAGTTTGGGATATTCTCGACGAGGTCATCCGCGAGCATCCGGTTCTCCTGAACCGCGCACCGACGCTGCACCGCCTGGGCATCCAGGCCTTCGAACCCACCCTGGTCGAAGGCAAGGCCATCCAGCTGCACCCGCTCGTCTGCACGGCCTTCAATGCCGACTTCGACGGTGACCAGATGGCCGTGCACGTGCCGCTGTCGCTCGAAGCCCAGCTCGAAGCCCGCGTGCTGATGATGTCGACCAACAACATCCTGCACCCGGCCAACGGCGCGCCGATCATCGTTCCCTCGCAGGACATGGTTCTCGGCCTGTACTATCTGTCGATCCTGAACCAGAACGAGCCGGGCGAAGGCATGGCCTTCTCCGATCTCGGCGAGCTGCATCACGCGCTGGAAAACAAGGTCGTGACGCTGCACACCAAGATCCGCGGCCGCTTCAAGTCGATCGGCGAGGATGGCAAGCCCTACTCGAAGATCTATGAGACGACGCCCGGCCGTCTGCTCATCGGCGAACTGCTGCCGAAGAACGGCAAGGTGCCCTTCGACATCTGCAACCAGGAAATGACCAAGAAGAACATCTCCAAGATGATCGACACGGTCTACCGCCATTGCGGCCAGAAGGACACGGTCATCTTCTGCGACCGCATCATGCAGCTCGGTTTCGCCCATGCCTGCCGCGCCGGCATTTCGTTCGGCAAGGACGACATGGTCATTCCGGACACGAAGGCCAAAATCGTCAACGACACCGAAAATCTGGTGAAGGAATACGAACAGCAGTACAATGACGGCCTCATCACCCAGGGCGAAAAGTACAACAAGGTTGTCGACGCCTGGGGCAAGGCGACCGAAAAGGTCGCCGAAGAGATGATGGCTCGCATCAAGGCGGTCGAATTCGATGAGAACACCGGCCGTCAAAAGCCGATGAACTCAATCTACATGATGAGCCACTCCGGCGCCCGCGGTTCTCCGAACCAGATGCGTCAGCTGGGCGGCATGCGCGGCCTGATGGCCAAGCCGTCGGGCGAAATCATCGAGACGCCGATCATCTCGAACTTCAAGGAAGGCCTGACCGTCAACGAGTACTTCAACTCGACGCACGGCGCCCGTAAGGGTCTGGCGGACACCGCCTTGAAGACTGCAAACTCCGGTTACCTGACCCGCCGACTCGTCGACGTCGCGCAGGATTGCATCGTTACGCACGTCGATTGCGGCACCGAAACCGGCCTGACCATGACCGCTATCGTCGATGCCGGCCAGGTCGTAGCCTCGCTCGGCGCCCGTATTCTCGGCCGCACGGCGCTCGACGACATCGATCATCCGGTGACGGGTGAGCGCATCGTCGATGCCGGCAAGATGATCCTCGAGCCTGATGTCATCGAAATCGAGAAGGCCGGTATCCAGTCGATCCGCATCCGCTCGGCGCTGACCTGCGAAATCCAGACGGGCGTCTGCTCGGTCTGCTACGGCCGCGACCTTGCGCGCGGTACGCCGGTCAACATGGGCGAAGCCGTCGGCGTCATCGCCGCCCAGTCGATTGGCGAGCCGGGAACCCAGCTCACCATGCGTACCTTCCACCTAGGCGGTACGGCAACCGTGGTTGACCAGTCGTTCCTGGAAGCCTCGTACGAAGGTACGGTGCAGATCAAGAACCGCAACGTGCTGCGCAACTCTGAAGGCAGCCTCGTTGCCATGGGCCGCAACATGACTGTCCAGATCCTGGACGAGCGTGGCGTCGAGCGCTCTTCGCAGCGTGTCGCCTACGGTTCGAAGCTGCATGTCGACGAAGGTGACAAGGTCAAGCGTGGCCAGCGTCTGGCGGAGTGGGATCCTTACACCCGGCCGATGATGACGGAAGTCGCCGGTACCGTTCAGTTCGAAGACCTCGTCGATGGTCTCTCGGTTCTGGAAGCAACCGACGAATCCACCGGCATCACCAAGCGTCAGGTCATCGACTGGCGTTCGACCCCGCGCGGCTCGGACCTCAAGCCGGCGATCGTCATCAAGGACGCCAGCGGCAATGTCGCGAAGCTGTCGCGTGGTGGTGACGCCCGCTTCCTGCTCTCGGTCGACGCCATTCTGTCGGTCGAGCCGGGCACGAAGGTCTCCCAGGGTGACGTTCTCGCCCGTTCGCCGCTCGAAAGCGCCAAGACCAAGGACATCACCGGTGGTCTGCCGCGTGTTGCCGAACTGTTCGAAGCGCGCCGTCCGAAGGACCACGCCATCATCGCAGAGATCGATGGTACGATCCGCCTCGGCCGCGATTACAAGAACAAGCGTCGCGTCATCATCGAGCCGGCGGAAGACGGTGTCGAGCCTGTCGAATACCTGATCCCGAAGGGCAAGCCCTTCCACCTTCAGGACGGCGACTATATCGAAAAGGGTGATTACATCCTCGACGGTAACCCGGCTCCGCACGACATCCTGGCGATCAAGGGCGTGGAGGCTCTGGCTTCCTACCTCGTCAACGAAATCCAGGAAGTCTACCGCCTGCAGGGCGTCGTCATCAACGACAAGCACATCGAGGTGATCGTCCGTCAGATGCTGCAGAAGGTGGAGATCACCGATGCCGGCGACTCGACCTACATCGTCGGCGACAACGTCGACCGGATCGAGCTGGAGGACGTCAACGACCACCTGATCGAGCAGGGCAAGAAGCCCGCCAGCGGCGAGCCGGTTCTTCTCGGCATCACCAAGGCGTCGCTGCAGACCCCGTCCTTCATCTCGGCCGCGTCCTTCCAGGAAACGACCAAGGTGCTGACCGAAGCTGCAATCGCCGGCAAGACCGACGGCCTGCAGGGCCTGAAGGAAAACGTCATCGTCGGCCGCCTCATTCCGGCCGGCACCGGCGGCACCATGACCCAGATTCGCCGCATCGCCACGTCGCGCGACGAGCTGATTCTCGAAGAGCGCCGTAAGGGCACTGGGGCGGCGGTCGCCACCCCGATGCTGCAGGACATGGCCGAAAACGCCCCGGCTGCGGAATAATCCGCAGCCGAGGTCTACGAATTGAAAAACCGCCCGGAGCGATCCGGGCGGTTTTCGTTTGTGCTAGCCTCTGATTGATCGGGGGAGGGAAGGCGTTCCCGTCAGTTGAACCGGATGATCGCGACCTCGCCATCGACCGCACCCTGATAAGCCGAGGCGTGCGGCTCTTCCGCCGGAATTTCGGTCAGCATGCCGATCTGGTCGAGATCGGCCTCGATGAAGCCCTCCTCGGCAAGAGCGTTCAAGGCTTCGCGCACGGCGGTGTCGTCATCGGGCGCCTTCAGCAGGATGTGCAGGTCGATGCCTTCGCTTGCCTCGGACTCATAGCCTTTTCCGATGATGATGAAGATCATCGGCCCGTCGAAATTATTGTCGTTATCAGGTGTCGTGATCATCGCCTGTCCTCGGTTCATGGAGATTCGCTTTGTCGAATCCGCTGAGAGGACCTAACGCCGCAATTGCTGATTCCTTAACCGCTTTTGCTGCAAGGCCCAAGTTTTTATCTTGGCGCACGTCCCTGAATGCGTCTAGAAGGATGAAAACAGGGCGTTCGGCCCGCATATCAAGGTGATGCGGCCAAGTTTATTTCTTAACCGGCCTTGACGGAACGGGTGGAAACCAGTAGTACCCCGCCCATCAGATCCCATGTGAGGCTTGGCTGTTCGGGGCGACGCGCCCTGAAGTTCACCTCAAACAAGGTTCTAAACGCACGTTGAAGTCATGATGCTGCACGCATGACGCAGGATTTTATGCGTCCTCTGCTCCTTGTGGTCCATCTGCGGAAGCGGATCGGGCCATATTTTGCGCATTGACGGAAAGCATGCGTCATTGCCGGAGACGGCGTGAGTTCAAGCCCGCAAGGGTACTGAGAAAAACGTAAGGGATGGTTGAATGCCTACCGTAAACCAGCTGATCCGCAAGCCTCGCCAGGCGAACGTAAAGCGTAATAAGGTTCCCGCTCTCCAGGAGAACCCGCAGAAGCGCGGCGTTTGCACGCGCGTCTACACGACCACGCCGAAGAAGCCGAACTCGGCTCTGCGTAAGGTCGCAAAGATCCGCCTGACCAACGGCTTCGAAGTCATTGGTTACATCCCCGGCGAAGGTCACAACCTTCAGGAACACTCCGTCGTCATGATCCGCGGCGGCCGCGTCAAGGACCTTCCGGGTGTCCGTTATCATATCATCCGCGGCGTTCTCGATACCCAGGGTGTCAAGAACCGCAAGCAGCGTCGCTCCAAGTACGGCGCGAAGCGTCCGAAGTAATTCGGTTTTGAATAATCCGGCGCTGCGCGAGGTCCTCCGCGTGATGAAGCGCCTTAACGGTTGAAGAGACGAAAAGTATGTCCAGACGTCATAAAGCAGAAAAGCGCGAGATCAACCCGGATCCGAAGTTCGGTGACCTCGTCGTGACCAAGTTCATGAATGCCATCATGCTCGATGGTAAGAAGTCCGTTGCTGAAAACATCGTCTACGGTGCGTTCGACGCCGTCCAGGGCAAGTCCAAGCAGGAGCCGCTTTCGGTTTTCCATTCTGCGCTCGACAACATTGCCCCGCACGTTGAAGTCCGCTCGCGCCGCGTCGGTGGTGCGACCTATCAGGTTCCGGTCGACGTCCGTCCGGAGCGCCGCCAGGCTCTCGCCATTCGCTGGCTGATTGCCGCCGCCCGCAAGCGCAACGAAACCACCATGATCGACCGTCTGTCCGGCGAACTGCTCGATGCGTCCAACAACCGCGGCTCCGCCGTCAAGAAGCGCGAAGACACGCACAAGATGGCTGACGCCAACCGCGCGTTCTCGCACTATCGCTGGTAATTCCGAACGGTATCGAAAGGCAGTCCACAATGGCTCGCGAATATAAGATCGAAGACTACCGCAATTTCGGTATCATGGCGCATATCGACGCCGGCAAGACCACGACCACCGAGCGTATCCTTTACTACACCGGCAAGTCGCACAAGATCGGCGAAGTCCACGACGGCGCAGCCACCATGGACTGGATGGAGCAGGAGCAGGAGCGTGGCATCACGATCACGTCCGCTGCCACCACGACCTTCTGGAAGGGCCGTGACGGCAAGATGCGCCGCTTCAACATCATCGACACTCCCGGCCACGTCGACTTCACCATCGAAGTCGAGCGTTCGCTGCGCGTTCTGGACGGCGCCATCGCGCTGCTCGACGCCAACGCCGGCGTGGAGCCGCAGACGGAAACCGTCTGGCGCCAGGCTGAGAAGTACAATGTTCCGCGGATGATCTTCTGCAACAAGATGGACAAGACCGGCGCGGACTTCTACCGCTCGGTCGAGATGATCAAGACGCGTCTCGGTGCGACCGCCGTCGTCATGCAGCTGCCGATCGGCGCTGAAAGCGACTTCAAGGGCGTTGTCGACCTCGTCGAGATGAATGCCCTGATCTGGCGCGACGAATCGCTCGGCGCCCAGTGGGACGTCGTCGAAATCCCGGATGACCTGAAGGCCAAGGCTGAAGAATATCGTGAAAAGCTGATCGAGACGGTCGTCGAGATCGACGAAGCTGCGATGGAAGCCTACCTCGAAGGCAACATGCCCGACAACGATAAGATCCGCGAACTCGTTCGCCGCGGCACGATCGACGTCAAGTTCCATCCGATGTTCTGCGGCACCGCCTTCAAGAACAAGGGTGTGCAGCCGCTGCTCGACGCCGTCGTCGACTACCTGCCGTCGCCGCTCGACATTCC
This sequence comes from Rhizobium sp. NLR8a, assembly GCF_019685235.1. Taxonomy (NCBI): domain Bacteria; kingdom Pseudomonadati; phylum Pseudomonadota; class Alphaproteobacteria; order Hyphomicrobiales; family Rhizobiaceae; genus Rhizobium; species Rhizobium sp. NLR8a. Next base: position 40,731 of record NZ_JABDWI010000015.1, on the reverse strand, counting down.
GGCGATCAAGGGCATCGACTTCAAGACCGAAGCTGATATCGAGCGTCATGCAGACGACGCCGAGCCGCTTTCGATGCTGGCGTTCAAGATCATGAACGACCCCTTCGTCGGTTCGCTCACCTTCGCACGCATCTACTCCGGCAAGCTCGAAAAGGGCTCCTCGGTTCTGAACACGGTCAAGGACAAGCGCGAGCGCGTCGGCCGTATGCTGCAGATGCACTCCAACTCGCGTGAAGACATCGAAGAAGCCTTCGCGGGCGACATCGTTGCTCTCGCCGGCCTCAAGGAAACCACCACTGGCGATACGCTCTGCGATCCGCTGAAGCCGGTTATCCTCGAGCGCATGGAATTCCCCGAGCCGGTCATCCAGATCGCCATCGAGCCGAAGTCCAAGGGCGACCAGGAAAAGATGGGCCTCGCGCTCAACCGCCTGGCAGCTGAAGACCCGTCCTTCCGCGTGAAGACGGACCAGGAATCCGGCCAGACGATCATCGCCGGCATGGGCGAACTGCATCTCGACATCATCGTCGACCGCATGCGTCGCGAGTTCAAGGTCGAAGCAAACGTCGGTGCGCCGCAGGTTGCTTACCGCGAAACCATCACGCGCCAGACCGAAGAAGACTATACGCACAAGAAGCAGACCGGTGGTACCGGCCAGTTCGCACGTGTCAAGATCATCTTCGAACCGAACCCGGAAGGCGAAGACTTCAAGTTCGAATCCAAGATCGTCGGCGGCTCTGTTCCGAAGGAATACATCCCGGGCGTTCAGAAGGGCATCGAGAGCGTTCTGTCTTCCGGTCCGCTGGCTGGCTTCCCGATGCTCGGCGTCAAGGCGACGCTCATCGACGGCGCCTTCCACGATGTAGACTCGTCGGTCCTGGCGTTCGAAATCGCTTCCCGCGCTTGCTTCCGTGAAGCAGCGAAGAAGGCCGGCGCTCAGCTCCTCGAGCCGATGATGAAGGTCGAAGTCGTCACCCCGGAAGATTACGTCGGTGACGTTATCGGCGACCTCAACTCCCGCCGTGGCCAGATCCAGGGTCAGGAAAGCCGTGGCATCGCGGTTGTCATCAGCGCCAACGTTCCGCTGGCCAACATGTTCAAGTACGTCGACAACCTGCGCTCCATGTCGCAGGGCCGCGCGCAGTACACGATGACCTTCGATCATTACGCGCCGGTCCCGTCGAACGTCGCAACCGAAATCCAGGCAAAGTATTCCGGTCAGAAGTGACCGGAATACCAATTGACCGATAACAAGAATTAGCTCCTCTCGGGGACTAGCAAAACGGAGAGCCGAAAATGGCAAAGAGTAAGTTTGAGCGCAACAAGCCGCACGTTAACATTGGCACGATCGGCCACGTTGACCACGGCAAGACGTCTCTGACGGCAGCGATCACGAAGTACTTCGGTGAGTTCAAGGCGTACGACCAGATCGACGCGGCTCCGGAAGAGAAGGCGCGCGGCATCACGATCTCGACGGCGCACGTTGAGTATGAGACGCCGGCCCGCCACTATGCGCACGTCGACTGCCCCGGCCATGCCGACTACGTGAAGAACATGATCACCGGTGCGGCGCAGATGGACGGCGCGATCCTGGTTTGCTCGGCTGCTGACGGCCCGATGCCGCAGACGCGCGAACACATCCTGCTCGCCCGCCAGGTCGGCGTTCCGGCGATCGTTGTGTTCCTGAACAAGGTCGACCAGGTTGACGACGCCGAGCTTCTCGAGCTGGTCGAGCTCGAGGTTCGCGAGCTTCTGTCGTCCTACGACTTCCCGGGCGACGACATTCCGGTCGTCAAGGGCTCGGCGCTTGCTGCTCTTGAAGATTCCGACAAGAAGATCGGCGAAGACGCGATCCGCGAACTGATGGCAGCGGTCGACTCGTACATCCCGACGCCTGAGCGTCCGGTTGACCAGCCGTTCCTGATGCCGATCGAAGACGTGTTCTCGATCTCGGGCCGTGGTACGGTCGTGACCGGCCGCGTCGAGCGTGGCATCATCAAGGTTGGTGAAGAAGTCGAGATCGTCGGCATCCGTCCGACGTCGAAGACGACGGTGACCGGCGTTGAAATGTTCCGCAAGCTGCTCGACCAGGGCCAGGCCGGCGACAACATCGGCGCGCTGATCCGCGGTGTGAACCGTGACGGCGTCGAGCGTGGTCAGATCCTGTGCAAGCCGGGCTCGGTCAAGCCGCACAAGAAGTTCAAGGCAGAAGCCTACATCCTGACGAAGGAAGAGGGCGGCCGTCATACGCCGTTCTTCACCAACTACCGTCCGCAGTTCTACTTCCGCACGACGGACGTTACCGGCATCGTGACGCTTCCGGAAGGCACGGAAATGGTCATGCCGGGCGACAACGTCACGGTTGACGTCGAGCTGATCGTTCCGATTGCGATGGAAGAAAAGCTGCGTTTCGCTATCCGCGAAGGCGGCCGCACCGTCGGCGCCGGTATCGTCGCTTCAATCGTCGAGTAATTCCTTCGGCCACTCCGGTGGGGTGGCCGATTCGATGACAATATTATGATGCAGGCGGCGCAAGCCGCTTGCTTATTACACAGAAATGTAGCAAATGGCGCGCGAGCGCGATTTGCGCGCCGCTTTGGACGACGAAGCGGTGACTGAACAAGCAAATAAGGTGGGCTAGAAGGCCCTGAAGACTGGATAGGGATGTCGGGTATCGGCGCCCTCTCGATCTTTGAAACCGGTGGTCCGCCTTAGGAAGAAAGAACAACCCGTGTCTTGTCCAGAGACATGCGGAAAACAAACACAAGGATAACGTCGAATGAACGGCCAAAATATCCGCATTCGCCTGAAGGCGTTCGATCACCGGATTCTCGATGCTTCTACGCGCGAGATCGTGTCGACGGCGAAGCGCACCGGTGCAAGCGTCCGGGGCCCCGTTCCGCTTCCGACCCGCATCGAGAAGTTTACGGTCAACCGGTCCCCGCACATCGACAAGAAGAGCCGCGAACAGTTCGAGATGCGCACGCATAAGCGCCTGCTCGACATCGTAGACCCGACCCCGCAGACGGTAGACGCGCTGATGAAGCTCGATCTCGCCGCCGGTGTCGATGTTGAGATCAAGCTCTGAGCTTGCTCGAGCTGAGTTGGAAGGATTGAACCGATGCGTTCAGGTGTGATTGCACAAAAGGTGGGAATGACCCGCGTCTACAATGACGCCGGCGAGCATGTCCCGGTAACGGTACTGCGTATGGACGGCTGCCAGGTCGTTGCCACGCGCACTGTCGAGAAGAATGGCTATACCGCAGTTCAGCTCGGTGCCGGCCAGGCGAAGGTGAAGAATACGTCGAAGGCGATGCGCGGCAACTTTGCCGTTGCCAACGTCGAGCCGAAGGCCAAGCTCGCAGAATTCCGCGTGTCGGAAGACAATCTGCTGGAGATCGGCACGGAGCTCAAGGCGGGTCACTTTGCCGCCGGTCAGCTCGTCGATGTGACGGGTACGACGATCGGTAAGGGTTTTGCCGGCGCCATGAAGCGCCATGGTTTCGGCGGTCTGCGCGCCACGCACGGTGTGTCGGTTTCGCACCGTTCGCACGGTTCGACCGGCTCGCGCCAGGATCCGGGCAAGGTTTTCAAGAACAAGAAGATGGCTGGTCACATGGGCCAGACGCGCGTCACGACACAGAACCTGGAAGTGGTTTCGACCGACGAAGATCGCGGTCTGATCCTGATCAAGGGTGCTGTTCCCGGTTCCAAGGGTGCCTGGATCATCGTGCGCGACGCCGTCAAGTCGGCCGCGAAGTAAGGGAGCCAGATCAATGGAATTGAACGTCAAGACCCTCGAGGGAAAAGACGCCGGGAAGGTCTCCCTTTCGGACGAGATTTTCGGCCTCGAGCCCCGCGAAGACATTCTCGCCCGCGTTATCCGCTGGCAGCTTGCCAAGAAGCAGCAGGGCACGCACAAGGCAAAGGGCCGCGCTGAAGTCTCGCGCACCGGTGCCAAGATGTACAAGCAGAAGGGTACGGGCCGCGCTCGTCACCATTCGGCTCGCGCTCCGCAGTTCCGCGGCGGCGGCAAGGCCCATGGCCCGGTCGTTCGCAGCCACGAGCACGACCTTCCGAAGAAGGTTCGGGCACTCGGCCTTCGCCATGCCCTTTCGGCCAAGATCAAGGCTGATGACGTTATCGTCATCGACAACCTGGTCGCAGCTGAAGCCAAGACCAAGGCTCTCGCGTCCGCTTTCGAGACGCTCGGCCTGACCAACGCCCTCTTCATCGGCGGCGCAGAGCTTGACGGCAACTTCAAGCTTGCGGCACAGAACATCCCGAACATCGATGTTCTGCCGATCCAGGGCATCAATGTTTACGACATCGTGCGCCGTGGCAAGCTCGTGCTTTCCAAGGCTGCGGTTGAAGCGCTAGAGGAGCGATTCAAGTGACCGATCTTCGCCACTACGATGTGATCGTCTCTCCGGCGATCACCGAAAAGTCCACGCTGGTATCCGAAAACAACCAGGTTGTTTTCAATGTCGCCAAGCAGGCGACAAAGCCGGAAATCAAGGCTGCTGTCGAGGCGCTGTTCGGCGTCAAGGTTACGGCCGTCAACACTCTGCTGCGCAAGGGCAAGACCAAGCGGTTCCGCGGTTTCGTCGGCAAGCAGAAGGACGTGAAGAAGGCTGTCGTGACGCTGGCTGAAGGCCAGACGATCGACGTCTCCACCGGTCTCTGAGGAATAAGAAAATGGCATTGAAAACATTCAATCCGACGACCCCGAGCCAGCGTCAGCTGGTCATCGTGGACCGCTCCTCGCTCTACAAGGGCAAGCCGGTCAAGGCGCTGACGGAAGGTCTGACCAAGAGCGGTGGTCGTAACAACCTCGGCCGCATCACGGCTCGCTTCATCGGTGGCGGTCATAAGCGCAGCTACCGTCTGGTCGACTTCAAGCGTCGCAAGTTCGATGTCGAAGGCACGGTCGAGCGTATCGAATACGATCCGAACCGCACGGCTTTCATCGCCCTGGTGAGCTATTCGGATGGCGAGCAGGCCTACATCATCGCTCCGCAGCGTCTCGCCGCCGGCGACAAGGTCATCGCTTCGGAGAAGGCTGTCGACGTCAAGCCCGGCAACACCATGCCGCTGCAGTATATCCCGGTCGGCTCCATCATCCACAATGTGGAAATGAAGCCGGGCAAGGGCGGTCAGATCGCCCGTTCCGCCGGTTCCTACGCACAGCTGGTGGGTCGAGACCAGGGCATGGCGATCCTTCGCCTGAACTCCGGTGAGCAGCGCCTCGTAAGCGGCATCTGCCTTGCTTCGATCGGCGCCGTCTCCAATCCGGACCACGCCAACATCAACGACGGCAAGGCCGGTCGTACCGTCTGGCGCGGGAAGCGTCCCCATAACCGCGGTGTCGTCATGAACCCGGTCGACCATCCGCACGGCGGTGGTGAAGGCCGCACCTCCGGTGGTCGCCATCCAGTGACACCGTGGGGCAAGCCGACCAAGGGCAAGCGCACCCGGTCGAACAAGTCGACCGACAAGATGATCATGCGCTCGCGTCATCAGCGTAAGAAGTAAGAGAGGAAGTCTCCAATGGCTCGTTCAGTATGGAAAGGTCCGTTCGTTGACGGCTATCTTCTCAAGAAGGCTGAGAAGGTTCGTGAAGGCGGACGTGCAGAAGTGATCAAGATCTGGAGCCGTCGCTCCACGATCCTGCCGCAGTTCGTCGGTCTCACCTTCGGCGTCTACAACGGCAGCAAACATGTCCCGGTCAGTGTCAATGAAGACATGGTCGGTCACAAATTCGGTGAATTCTCTCCGACCCGCACCTACTACGGTCACGGCGCGGACAAGAAGGCGAAGAGGAAGTAACAATGGGCAAGGCAAAAGCCGAACGCCGGCTGAAGGACAACGAGGCGCAAGCAGTCGCCCGCACGCTCCGCGTCAGCCCCCAGAAGCTCAACCTGGTTGCTGCGGCCATCCGCGGCAAGAAGGTCGAGCGTGCACTCGCTGAGCTGGAGTTTTCCCGCAAGCGCATCGCGGGCGCCGTCAAGAAGACGCTCGAATCCGCGATCGCCAACGCCGAGAACAACCACGATCTCGACGTCGACGCACTCGTCGTCGCCGAAGCCTACGTCGGCAAGTCGATCGTCATGAAGCGTTTCCACGCTCGTGGCCGCGGTCGCGCGTCGCGCATCGAAAAGCCCTTCGCGCACCTGACGATCGTCGTTCGTGAAGTGCAGGCAGCAGAGGAGGCCGCATAATGGGTCAGAAAATCAATCCGATCGGTTTCCGTCTCGGCATCAATCGTACCTGGGATAGCCGCTGGTTCGCGGACAATGCCGAGTATGGCCAGCTGCTGCACGAAGACCTGAAAATGCGCAAGTTCGTGATGAGCGAACTGAAGCAGGCCGGGATCTCCAAGGTGGTTATCGAGCGTCCGCACAAGAAGTGCCGCGTCACGATCCACTCGGCTCGTCCGGGCCTGATCATCGGCCGCAAGGGCGCCGACATCGACAAGCTCCGCAAGAAGCTGTCCGATATGACCAACTCGGAAACGCACCTCAACATCGTCGAAGTGCGCAAGCCCGAAGTCGACGCAACTCTGGTCGCTCAGTCGATCGCCCAGCAGCTCGAGCGCCGCGTGGCTTTCCGCCGCGCCATGAAGCGCGCCGTTCAGTCCGCGATGCGTCTTGGCGCCGAGGGCATCAAGATCACCTGCGCCGGCCGTCTCGGCGGTGCGGAAATCGCCCGTACGGAATGGTACCGTGAAGGTCGCGTGCCGCTGCACACGCTGCGCGCCGACATCGACTACGGCACGGCAGAAGCAGAAACCGCATTCGGTATCTGCGGCATCAAGGTCTGGATCTTCAAGGGCGAAATCCTTGAGCACGATCCGATGGCTTCCGAACGTCGCGCGCTGGAAGGCGACGCACAGGGTCCGGCAAGCCGCGAACGCGACCGTGGCGATCGTCGCCGCGAACGCGACAACGCGTAATTAGCGCTGGCGAAAGATAAGCTCGGAGAAGTAAGAAAATGTTGCAGCCAAAGCGTACTAAGTACCGCAAGCAGTTCAAGGGCCGCATCAAGGGCGTCGCCAAGGGCGGTTCTGACCTGGCATTCGGCGAATTCGGCCTGAAGGCTCAGGAGCCCAACCGCGTCAACGCACGCGAGATCGAAGCGGCTCGCCGCGCGATCACGCGTTACATGAAGCGCGCCGGCCGTGTATGGATCCGCGTGTTCCCGGACGTTCCGGTAACCGCAAAGCCGACCGAAGTCCGCATGGGTAAGGGTAAGGGCTCCGTTGAGTACTGGGCATGCAAGGTCAAGCCCGGTCGTATGATGTTCGAGATCGACGGCGTCAGCGAAGAGATCGCCCGTGAGGCGCTTCGTCTCGGCTCTGCCAAGCTCTCGGTCAAGACGCGCTTCGTACAGCGCATTGCAGAGTAAGGATTGAGCTCATGAAAGCCTCAGATGTTCGCGCGTTGACCGCCGACCAACTCAAGGACGAGCTTGCCAAGCTGAAGAAGGAGCAGTTCAACCTGCGCTTCCAGAAGGCGACCGGCCAGCTCGAAAAGTCCTCGCGCATCAACGAAGTCCGCAAGGACATCGCCCGCGTGAAAACCATTGCCCGCCAGAAGGCGGCAGAAGTTAAGGCCTAAAGGAAGAAAAATATGCCGAAGCGCATCCTGCAGGGCGTCGTCGTTGGCGACAAGAACGAGAAGACGGTAGTGGTTCGTGTCGAGCGTCGTTTCGCTCACCCGCTGCTCCAGAAGACCGTTCGTCGATCCAAGAAGTACAAGGCCCACGACGAAAACAACCAGTACAAGATCGGCGATACCGTATCCATCGAGGAATGCGCGCCGATCTCCAAGGACAAGCGCTGGACGGTGATTGCCGCCCAGGGCAAGTAACAGAATTTTGGCCGAGGCCTTGCGTCTCGCCGAAATATCTGTATGAAGCAGCGTCAGAACGCTCGAATGCCGGGCGTTCTTTTGCTTTGAGCGCACGGAAGGTCCCGTTCGGGAAACCACCCTGGCACGATCGACCCCGCGCTATTCAGCTATGCCGTGTTGTTGCCTGCCGTTACGGCAGGTCGGCCGGCGAACATTTTCATAAGCCGGGGTAGGGGGCTTAGGCCCAACCATTCCGGTAAACCAAGAAGGCGACCTGATATGATTCAGATGCAAACAAACCTCGACGTCGCGGATAATTCCGGCGCACGTCGTGTCATGTGCATCAAGGTGCTGGGCGGCTCGAAGCGCAAGTATGCCTCGATCGGCGACGTCATCGTCGTTTCGATCAAGGAAGCGATCCCGCGCGGCCGTGTGAAGAAGGGTGACGTGATGAAGGCGGTTGTCGTTCGTACCGCCAAGGACATCCGTCGTCCGGATGGCTCGGTCATCCGCTTCGACACCAACGCAGCAGTCCTCATCGACAACAAGAAAGAGCCGATCGGCACCCGTATCTTCGGACCGGTTCCGCGCGAACTTCGCGCCAAGAACCACATGAAGATCATCTCGCTGGCTCCCGAAGTACTGTAAGGAGCGAACGATGCAGAAGATTCGTAAGGGCGACAAGGTCGTCATGCTCGCTGGCAAGGACAAGGGCCGCACCGGCGAAGTCGTACAGGTTATGCCGAAGGAAGATCGTGCGGTCGTCCGTGGCGTCAACGTCGTCAAGCGCCACCAGCGCCAGACGCAGACACAGGAAGCCGGCATCATCGCCAAGGAAGCTCCGGTTCACCTGTCCAACATTGCAATCGTCGACAAGGACGGCAAGCCGACCCGCGTCGGTTTCAAGGTCGTTGACGGCAAGAAGGTCCGTGTTGCCAAGCGTTCTGGAGAAGTGATCGATGGCTGAGGCAAAGTACGAGCCGCGGCTCAAGAAAGAATATGTCGAGCGCATCCGCAAGGCGATGCAGGAGAAGTTCTCCTACGCCAACGAGATGATGATCCCGAAGCTTGACAAGATCGTTATCAACATGGGTGTGGGCGAAGCCACGGCTGACTCCAAGAAGCCGACCGTTGCTGCTGCCGACCTGGCTGCTATCGCTGGTCAGAAGCCGGTCATCACCCGTGCACGCAACTCTATCGCTGGCTTCAAGGTCCGCGAAAACATGCCGATCGGCGCGAAGGTCACCCTGCGCGGCGCCCGCATGTACGAGTTCCTGGATCGCCTGGTCAACATCGCGCTCCCGCGCGTTCGCGACTTCCGCGGCCTGAACCCGAAGAGCTTTGACGGCCGTGGCAACTTCGCCATGGGCATCAAGGAGCACATTGTGTTCCCAGAAATCAACTACGACAAGGTTGATCAGATGTGGGGCATGGACATCATCGTTTGCACGACGGCGACGACCGACGACGAAGCACGGGCTCTCCTGAAAGAGTTCAGCTTCCCGTTCCGTCAATAACCGTAACGACGAGCGTAGAAAAGGAACCTGACATGGCGAAGACAAGCGCAGTTGAAAAGAACAAGCGCCGCCGTACTACGGTCGCCAACCAGGCCGCTAAGCGGGCTGCGTTGAAGGCGATCATCATGAACCAGGCTCTTCCGATCGAAGAGCGGTTCAAGGCCTCGATCAAGCTGGCATCCCTGCCGCGCGATGGATCGAAGACCCGTATTCGCAACCGTTGCGAAGTTTCGGGGCGTCCGCGCGCATATTACCGCAAACTGCGCATGTCGCGTATTGCGCTGCGTGAACTGGGCAATCTCGGCAAGGTGCCGGGCATCGTCAAGTCGAGCTGGTAAGGAGCAGGTTAGATGACAATGACTGATCCGTTGGGCGATATGCTCACCCGTATCCGTAACGGCGCTTCCCGCCGCAAGTCGTCGGTTTCGACGCCTGCGTCCAAGCTCCGCGCACGTGTTCTCGATGTCCTGCAGTCCGAAGGCTACATCCGTGGCTATTCCGTTGTCGATTTCGGCAATGGCAAGTCGGAGCTCAGCATCGAGCTGAAATATTATGAAGGCGCATCGGTGATCCGTGAGATCGGCCGTGTGTCCAAACCGGGCCGCCGGGTTTATGTCTCGGTCAAGTCCATTCCGCAGGTCGCGAACGGCCTCGGCATCACCATCCTTTCGACTCCGAAGGGTGTGATGGCCGATCACCAGGCTCGCGAACAGAACGTTGGTGGCGAGGTTCTTTGCTCGGTCTTCTAAGATTGGGCAGGGATCTCCATAGCGAACAGACAGGATTGAAACATGTCTCGTATCGGTAAGAAGCCCGTTCAGGTGCCTGCTGGGATCACGGCTACGGTCGATGGCCAGAAGGTTACCGCAAAGGGCCCGAAGGGCGAGCTGTTTTTCGTTGCTAACGACGAAATCAGCCTCAAGCTCGAAAACAACGCGGTCGTTGTGACGCCCGTGAACCAGACCAAGGATGCGCGTTCGAAGTGGGGCATGTCCCGCACGATGATCGAAGGCATCTTCAAGGGCGTCAAGGACGGCTTTGAGCGCAAGCTCGAAATCAACGGCGTCGGTTACCGCGCCGCCCTGCAGGGCAAGAACCTGCAGCTGGCCCTCGGCTTCAGCCACGACGTGATCTATGAGCCGCCGGTCGGCATCACGATCGCCGTTCCGAAGCCGACTGAAATCGTTGTCTCCGGCATCAATAAGCAGCAAGTCGGTCAGGTCGCCGCTGAAATCCGCGAATATCGCGGTCCTGAGCCCTATAAGGGCAAGGGCGTCAAGTACGCTGACGAGCGGATCGTCCGCAAAGAAGGCAAGAAGAAGTAAGGATCACGCGAAATGGCTAGCAGGAAAGAAGCACTTGCACGTCGTGCCAACCGCGTGCGCCGTCATCTCAAGTCGGTGGCCAATGGCCGTCCGCGCCTGTCGGTTCATCGCTCCTCGAAGAACATCTATGCCCAGATCATCGACGATGTGGCTGGCAAGACGCTTGCGTCTGCCTCCACTCTCGAGAAGGATCTGCGCGGTTCTCTGAAGACCGGTGCCGATACCGCCGCCGCTGCTGCAGTGGGCAAGCTCGTCGCCGAGCGCGCCTCCAAGGCCGGCGTGTCGGAGGTCGTGTTCGACCGTGGCGCCTTCATCTATCATGGTCGCATCAAGGCTCTTGCCGAAGCGGCCCGCGAAGGCGGTCTCACCTTCTGATCAGTTTCCGGCCGGACGCGTCAAGCGCCGGCCGGATTTTCGCCGGACCGCGGCACTCTCCAAAAGGGGAGGCTGATGCGGTCCACATTTGTTTGCCGATTGCACCCGGAAAAGAAAAAGGAAGAGGACAATGGCACAGGAAAGAAGGCCGCAGCGGGAAGACCGCCAGAGCCGTGAAGAGCGCGATAGCGAATTCGTCGACAAGCTTGTCGCGATCAACCGCGTCGCCAAGGTCGTCAAGGGCGGCCGTCGTTTTGGTTTCGCAGCACTCGTCGTCGTCGGCGACCAGAAGGGCCGCGTCGGCTTCGGCCATGGCAAGGCACGCGAAGTGCCGGAAGCCATCCGCAAGGCAACCGAAGCCGCCAAGCGCGAGCTGATCTTCGTACCGCTGCGTGACGGCCGTACGCTGCATCACGACGTTCATGGCCGCCATGGCGCCGGCAAGGTTCTGCTGCGCTCGGCCAAGGTTGGTACCGGTATCATCGCCGGTGGTCCGATGCGCGCCGTATTCGAAACGCTCGGCATGCACGACGTCGTCGCCAAGTCGACCGGTTCGTCGAACCCCTACAACATGGTTCGCGCCACCTTCGACGCTCTGAAGCACCAGGTTCACCCGAAGGACATCGCAGCTCAGCGCGGCATCAAGTATGCAACGCTGCAGGCTCGTCGTAGCGCCTCCGGCAACGCCTCTGAAGAATAAGAGGAGCTGACCAATGGCCAAGGCTACCAAGAAGGCTGAAGCGAAGACCGTCACGATCGAACAGATCGGCAGCCCGATTCGCCGTCCGGACGTCCAGCAGCGCACGCTGATCGGTCTCGGACTGAACAAGATGCACCGTCGCCGCACGCTGGAGGATACTCCTTCCGTTCGCGGCATGATCCGTGCTGTCCAGCATCTCGTTCGCATCGTCGACGAGAAGTGAGACGGAGGAAACGCTCATGAAACTCAATGAAATCAAGGACAACGAAGGCTCCACCCACAGCCGCAAGCGCCTCGGCCGCGGTATCGGTTCGGGCTCCGGCAAGACGGCTGGTCGCGGTGTCAAGGGTCAGAAGTCCCGTTCCGGCGTCGCCATCAACGGCTTCGAAGGCGGCCAGATGCCGATCTATCGTCGCCTGCCGAAGCGCGGCTTCAACAACATTTTCGCTTCCGACTTTGTTGTCGTGTCGCTTGCTCGCATTCAGGCAGCAATCGACGCCGGCAAGCTCGATGCCAAGGCGACTGTTGACGCATCTGCCCTAAAGGCCGCCGGCGTTATCCGCCGCGCCAAGGACGGCGTTCGCGTTCTCGCTGACGGCGAGCTCAAGGCCAAGATCACCATCGTCGTCGCAGGCGCTTCCAAGCCCGCCGTCGAGAAGATCGAAAAGGCCGGCGGCACAGTGACGCTGCTTTCGGCTCCGGCTGCAGCAGAATAATATCTGATGATATATCGCCCGGGGTGCTTCACACCGGGCGATTTTGCTCCCATATGTGGGCCTCACAAAAACTTGGCTGGCGCCCCCGCGTCATGCCGGTAAGACTGGAAAACAAGGGTGAGGCATGGGGTTGCGCTGCAATCCGTCCAAAACCCAGTTTTGAATTATTTTCATACTGATTCCGGGGCCGGTATTTTCCCAGAGACGCCGGAATTGGTAGGGCGGAGAATCGCATGGCTTCTGCAGCGGAACAATTGGCATCCAACCTCAATTTTTCGACCTTTGCCAAAGCCGAGGATTTGAAGAAGCGCCTGTGGTTCACACTGGCAGCTCTCCTCGTCTACAGGCTCGGCACCCATATCCCGCTTCCGGGTCTCAATCCCGAAGCCTATGCCCAGGCGTTCCGCGGCCAGGCAGGCGGTATTCTCGGCCTTTTCAACATGTTCTCGGGCGGCGCCGTTCAGCGCATGGCGATCTTTGCGCTCGGCATCATGCCCTATATCTCCGCTTCGATCATCGTGCAGCTGATGACTTCGGTCGTGCCGACGCTTGAAAACCTGAAGAAGGAAGGCGAGCAGGGTCGCAAGATCATCAACCAGTACACCCGCTACGGCACCGTCATTCTGGGTGCGCTCCAGGCATACGGCATTGCCGCCGGCCTCGAGAGCGGCCAGGGTCTTGTCGTCGATCCGGGCTGGTTCTTCCGTATTTCCACCGTTCTGACGCTGCTCGGCGGCACGATGTTCCTGATGTGGCTCGGCGAGCAGATCACCTCGCGCGGTATTGGCAACGGCATTTCGCTGATTATCTTCGCCGGTATCGCAGCCGGCCTTCCGAGCGCTCTTGCCGGCACGCTCGAACTCGGCCGCACCGGCGCGCTGTCGACCGGCCTCATCCTGCTCGTCATCATTGTCGCGATCGCCGTCATCGGTGTCATCGTCTTCGTGGAGCGCGCCCAGCGCCGGCTGCTGATCCAGTATCCGAAGCGCCAGGTCGGCAACCGTATGTTCCAGGGCGATACGTCGCACCTGCCGCTGAAGCTCAACACATCGGGCGTGATCCCGGCGATCTTTGCCTCTTCGCTCCTACTTCTGCCGGCGACGGTCGCGGGTTTTGCCAACACCACGGCGATGCCTGCCTGGGCGACGTCGATCGTTGCCGCCCTCGGTCATGGCCAGCCGCTCTACATGGTGCTCTATGCGGCGCTGATCGCCTTCTTCGCTTTCTTCTATACGGCCATCGTCTTCAATCCGAAGGACACGGCCGACAATCTGAAGAAGCATGGCGGCTTCATTCCCGGCATCCGTCCGGGTGAGCGCACTGCCGAATATATTGACTACGTGCTGACCCGCATCACGGTGATTGGCGCCATCTATCTCGTCTTCGTCTGCATCCTCCCGGAGATTCTGGTGTCGCAAACCGGCATTCCATTATCCCTTGGTGGGACTTCGCTTTTGATCGTGGTTAGCGTAACTCTTGATACGGTTGCACAGATCCAGGGTCACCTGATCGCGCAGCAATACGAAGGCCTGATCAAGAAATCGAAGTTGCGAGGAGGAAAGAGGGGGCGATGAGACTTATCCTTTTGGGGCCGCCGGGCGCGGGCAAGGGAACCCAGGCCCAGCGGATCGTGGAAAAGCACGGCATTCCGCAGCTTTCTACGGGAGACATGCTGCGTGCGGCGGTCAACGCCGGTACGGAGGTCGGCAAGCGCGCCAAAGCGGTGATGGATGCCGGCAAGCTGGTCTCGGACGAGATCGTCATCGCCATTGTCTCCGAGCGAATCGATCAGCCCGATTGCGCCAACGGTTTCATTCTCGACGGTTTCCCCAGGACGCTCGTCCAGGCGGACGCCACCGAGGCGATGCTGAGGGCGAAGGGTCTAGGTCTCTCTGTCGTCATCGAATTCCGTGTCGACGATGCCGAACTGGTCCGTCGTGTTGCCGGCCGCTATTCCTGCGCACAGTGCGGCAGCGTCTATCATGACACTGACAAGGTTCCGGCCAATGAAGGCGTGTGCGACAAGTGCGGTTCCACCCACTTCAAGCGCCGCCCGGACGACACTCCGGAAACCATGACGGCCCGGCTGCAGGTCTATTACAAGGAGACCTCACCGCTGATCGGCTACTACCATGCCAAGGGCAAACTCAAGTCCGTGGACGGCATGGCGGAGATAGATCAGGTGACCGCCGAAGTCGAAGCCATTCTTTCCAAGCTTTAAGGCTTTGAAAATAAAACTTGGCGGAACGGTTGCTTTTCAGCAGTGATTCCGCTAAACACCGCGCCAACTCGCGACATTCCATGCGATCGGCGCGGATTTCCCAGGGAAGTCCGGGTTCGGTCGTATTGACATGTTGCGGACCTAATTTGAACGGGCGGTTCTCAAGGACCGCATAACGAAGCCCACTTGCCGGATGGCAACTGGAATGCAAGGAGAACAGGCGTGGCACGTATCGCTGGCGTCAACATCCCGACTGCAAAGCGCGTGGTCATCGCGCTGACCTACATTCACGGGATCGGTCCGAAATTCGCACAGGAAATCGTCGAGAAGGTCGGTATTCCGGCTGAACGTCGTGTGCATCAGCTGACGGACGCTGAAGTCCTTCAGATCCGCGAAACCATCGACCGTGATTATCAGGTCGAGGGTGATCTTCGTCGCGAAACCGCGATGAACATCAAGCGTCTGATGGATCTCGGCTGCTACCGCGGCCTGCGTCATCGTCGCGGCCTTCCGGTCCGCGGCCAGCGCACGCACACCAATGCCCGCACCCGCAAGGGTCCGGCAAAGGCAATCGCTGGCAAGAAGAAGTAATTTCCGGGAAACCGGGGTGGGGAGGCTGGCGGTCCGCGCTGGCCTCTTTTGAGTTTGGAGCGGGACCATATAGGCGCCGTTCCGGTGTAGCCGCTGGTATTACGGCGGTGAAGAGATCAACGAAAGGAATAGCATGGCTAAGGAAGCCGTCCGCGTTCGCCGTCGCGAGCGCAAGAATATCTCGTCGGGTGTCGCTCACGTCAACTCGACCTTCAACAACACGATGATCACCATCACTGATGCGCAGGGCAATGCGATCGCCTGGTCGTCGGCTGGCGCCAAGGGCTTCAAGGGCTCGCGCAAGTCGACCCCCTTCGCTGCCCAGATCGCTGCCGAAGACTGCGCCAAGAAGGCCCAGGAACACGGCATGAAGTCGCTGGAAGTCGAAGTCTGCGGTCCGGGTTCGGGTCGTGAATCGGCTCTGCGCGCGCTCCAGGCTGCAGGTTTCATGATCACGTCCATCCGCGACGTGACGCCGATCCCGCACAATGGCTGCCGTCCGCGCAAGAAGCGCCGCGTCTGATCATCGCTCTCGTCACCGGTGAGCGCCCTGGCGCTCCTGGTGGTTTTCAAGCTCGGTTGTCACGATTGGATGGTGGCAACGAACGGAAGGCAAACTCATGATTCAGAAGAACTGGCAGGAACTGATCAAGCCGAACAAGGTGGAGTTCTCCTCGAGCTCGCGCACCAGGGCGACGCTCGTTGCCGAACCGCTGGAGCGCGGCTTCGGCCTCACCCTCGGCAACGCACTGCGCCGCGTTCTGCTCTCCTCGCTGCGCGGTGCCGCCGTCACGGCGGTGCAGATCGACGGCGTGCTGCATGAATTCTCCTCGATTCCGGGCGTCCGCGAAGACGTCACGGATATCGTGCTCAACATCAAGGAAATCGCCATCAAGATGGATGGCGACGACGCGAAGCGCATGGTCGTGCGCAAGCAGGGCCCGGGCGTTGTCACGGCTGGCGATATCCAGACGGTCGGCGATATCGAAATCCTCAATCCCGAGCATGTGATCTGCACGCTCGACGAGGGCGCCGAGATCCGCATGGAATTCACCGTCAACAACGGCAAGGGCTACGTTCCGGCCGAGCGCAATCGTGCGGAAGATGCTCCGATCGGTCTCATCCCGGTCGACAGCCTCTATTCGCCGGTCAAGAAGGTGTCCTACAAGGTTGAAAATACCCGCGAAGGACAGGTTCTCGACTACGACAAGCTGAACATGACCATCGAAACCGATGGCTCGATCACCGGCGAAGACGCCGTCGCTTTCGCGGCGCGCATCCTCCAGGATCAGCTTGGCGTCTTCGTCAACTTCGACGAGCCGCAGAAGGAAACCGAAGAGGAAGCAGTCACCGAACTCGCTTTCAACCCGGCTCTGCTCAAGAAGGTGGACGAACTCGAACTGTCGGTCCGTTCGGCAAACTGCCTGAAGAACGACAACATCGTCTACATCGGCGACCTCATTCAGAAGACCGAAGCAGAAATGCTCCGCACACCGAATTTTGGTCGCAAGTCGCTGAACGAAATCAAGGAAGTTCTCGCTTCCATGGGCCTGCACCTCGGCATGGAAGTGCCGGCATGGCCGCCCGAGAACATCGAAGATCTCGCCAAGCGTTACGAAGACCAGTATTAAAAACCAAAAAGGCAGGCTCTTTCGGCTGCCTTTCCCCGTCAAACAGCAGGCCGATCGCCTGCATGTGCCAGGAAACGGCAGGCCCGGTTAACGTAAGGGCACCTGCATTAAAGGAGAGTAGCAATGCGCCATGGTAAAGCCGGCCGCAAGCTGAATAGAACCGCAAGCCACCGCAAGGCGATGTTCGCCAACATGGCGGCTTCGCTCATCACCCACGAGCAGATCGTCACGACCCTGCCGAAGGCCAAGGAAATCCGTCCGATCGTCGAGAAGCTCGTCACGCTCGGCAAGCGCGGTGACCTGCATGCTCGCCGCCAGGCGATCTCGCAGATCCGCGATGCCGCCGTCGTTTCGAAGCTGTTCGACACGATCGCAACGCGCTACGCCACCCGCAACGGCGGCTACCTGCGCATCATGAAGGCCGGCTTCCGCCAGGGCGACAACGCCGCTTTGGCCGTGATCGAATTCGTTGATCGCGACACCTATGCCAAGGGCGCAGCCGACAAGGCCCGCGTTGCTGCCGAAGAGCAGGCCGTCGCCGCTTAAATTTTCCGCTTCGCCGGAAACGGAACAGCCGGGCTGCAAAGCCCGGCTGTTTTTCTTTGTCCATGCGCGTGCGTAAAGGCTCCTTTTGGCGCAATGCTGTCGCCGGAAGCTCCCGACATGGATGCGGCCCATCGATCCGCCGAAACTGCTCAGACCGCTCGAACTTCAGCGAGCCGCTTGGCGGCGTAGTCGTCCTGCCAGCAGACGGCGGCTTCCCATGCGGCTGACGCTTGCGCGGCGATGTCGTGCGCGCCGTCGTCGAGACCGGCAGTGTTGCCGGGCAGCACCAGGTCGAGGTCGGGAGCGTCGACATGTGACTCGTCCCAGTCGATCAACGCGACCCGGTCGGGGGTTATGCGGACGTTGCCAGGGCTGTTGGGATTGCCGTGGACAACGCATCTCTGACGTCCGGCGAGCCGCGCCCACGCTGCGCGACATCGAATAACGCCCTCGGGCGGCATCGCGGCAAGGTTGATCCTCGTTCCGGTTTCCGCGTGAAGGAGGTCGGTCGACGATCGCCAGCCCGGACGCTGCGGCCAGCCCTGTGTCAACCGATGCAGCTCGCGGAGCGTGTCGGCCACGCGACGCCAGTCGGACCCTGTCTCGGGCGCTCCGCCCTCCATGTATTTCATCACCACCAGCCCGTCCACGAACAGCCGGCCGTCCGTCGTCGGGGTCGGCACTGGAACGTGCATGCCTTCACTGTCGAGGTATTGGATCAGCTCGGTTTCCCATGCGAGATCGGCGTTGGTCCGGCTGCCGAGACCACCGACCGCGATCTGCCCGTGGACGCGAACGCTCCACACGCCATTGGCAACTCCACCCGTCAGTCGTTCGATGCGAACCGCATCTTCACCCCATTGCCCGAGTACTTCCCATCCCATTGGCGATATCCCTGGCGGCTATGATTCAATTGACGGAAGAAATAGAGAAAGTTTAGGACGCCAAGATGTCCGTGTCCGGCGCAAAGCAGCCATGGCGGCAATCATCGAAACTGCCTAAAGCATCTTGGTCAAGGTGCGGCAGCGACACCGCTTACCA
The DNA here is from genome assembly GCF_019685235.1 of Rhizobium sp. NLR8a. NCBI lineage: Bacteria > Pseudomonadati > Pseudomonadota > Alphaproteobacteria > Hyphomicrobiales > Rhizobiaceae > Rhizobium > Rhizobium sp. NLR8a. The sequence continues at coordinate 22,215 of NZ_JABDWI010000015.1, read as the reverse complement.
AACCCTGGAGATTAAGGTGGAAGGTTCTCTGCGCGAAGCACATTCCCGATCGCAGTTCCTCCGTCTCGCGGCTGTGTTTGTGGTGATTGCGGTCGGCCTGGCCCTCAGGCGCTTGGGCTACGCGGTCGATCTGCCTTTCGTCGTTGTCAAATATGGCGGGTCGGCGCTCTGGGGAGCGATGGTCTATCTGCTGGTGGCGCTCGTCTTCGGAAGGTCACCGCGGGCGGTCATTGCGGTCATGGCGCTTTTCATAGCAATCTCGGTCGAATTGTTCCGGCTTTATCATACGCCCGGGTTGGACGCGTTTCGGCTGACGACTGCAGGCGCCTTGTTGCTCGGCCGGATATTTTCCCTCTGGAACATACTCGCCTACGCGGTCGGCATCGCCGCAGCCTGTGCCTTTGATCCGCGCGTCGTTGAGACTCGGCTGACTACCGTCAGGAAACCGACGCCGCCGCACGATTGCGTTGCCGCCCCTGGCTTTTTTTCCGACTGCGTGCGATCGGCCGCCAAGAGCGGTAGAGGATGAGCGCGATAATCAAACCCACATAAATAAACTGCTGGAGATCGAGGATCTTGGTCGAAAGCGCAAAATGCAGAGCCCCGCAGGCGGCAATGATGTAGACGAGGCGGTGCAGCCAGATCCAGGTGTTGCCGAGGCGACGGATCGAGAGGTTATTGGAAGTCACCGCCAGGGGAATAAGCATCGCAAGGCCGGCCATGCCGAACATGATGAACGGGCGCTTCAACACGTCATTGATGACGGCCTGAATTTCCATCGCCTGGTCGAGCACCATGTAGACGGTAAAATGCATCAGCGCGTAGTAAAAGGTCAGCAAGCCGAGCGCGCGGCGATAGCGCAGATAGTTCCAGCCGAAAAGCTCGCGGGCAGGGGAGACGGCAAGCGTCAGAATCAAAAAGCGGATTGTCCAGATGCCAAGGAAGAGCTCGAAGGTCTTCACCGGATCGGCGCCGAGCTGATCGGTCGCGCCGAGATAAAAGGCCCAGGCGGCGGGCACGAGCCCGACGACATAAAGCAGCCAGACGGAGGCAGGCTGCCAGCGCTTCGGGATGGCAAGCGACAGTTCGGCCATCAGAAATTCGCCTTCAGGTCCATGCCGGCATAAAGGCTCGCCACCTCGTCGGCATAGCCGTTGAAGGGCAGGGTGGGGCGGCGGCTTGCGCCGAAGAAGCCGCTTTCGCCGATGCGCCTCTCGCTTGCCTGACTCCAGCGCGGATGGTCGACGGCCGGGTTGACGTTGGCGTAGAAGCCGTATTCCTGCGGATTGGTCACCTGCCAGGTGTTCTTCGGCTGCTGGTCGGTGAGCGTGATCCTGACGATCGACTTGATGCCCTTGAAGCCGTATTTCCACGGCACAACAAGCCGGATCGGCGCACCATTCTGGTTCGGTAGCGTTTCACCATAAAGCCCGACGGCAAGCAGCGTCAGCGGGTGGCGCGCCTCGTCCAGCCGCAGCCCCTCGACATAGGGCCAGTCGAGCGACTGAAAGAAGCCCTTCTGCCCTGGCATCTCCTCCGGTCGCACGACGGTTTCGAAGGCGACATATTTGGCGCTGCCGAGCGGCTCCACCTTGTCGAGCAGCGCCGCCAGCGGAAACCCGTTCCATGGAACGACCATCGACCAGGCCTCGACGCAGCGCATCCGATAGGTGCGCTCCTCGATCGGGAATTCCTTCATCAGCGCCTCGACGTCGAAGGTGCCTGGCTTGTTGACCATGCCGTCGATCTTGACCGTCCAGGGCAGCGGCTTGAAATCGCCGGAGAGAGCGGCGGGGTCGCCCTTGTCGAGACCGAACTCATAGAAATTATTGTAGGTCGTGACGTCCTTGATCGGCGTCGTCTTCCCATCGACCTTGTACTTGCTCTCGACGGCGGAAAGGGTGGCCGCGCTCGCCTTGCCGGCGCCATAGAGCGCCATGGCGCCAAGCGTCGCTGCGCCCAGGAACTCACGGCGACGCAGATAGAGCTGGCGCGGCGTGATCTCCGACGACGCGATCCTTGGGGGGCGATAGCTTGGCATGTCGAAAACCTCCAGGGCGGATATTCCGAATATAGACCTTAAACGAACCGCCCGCATGTTCGGATCAATTTCTATGCCTTGAATATTGCTGACAGGAAGCCAATTTTTTGTGTTCGGCTGTGATGGAATAGGGTGTAACCAAAGGTCCCGCCGAACCGTATATATTCGAATTGCGCTCAACGCGCTTCTCCCGGCAGCGTACCGGATTTGGCCTTGCCGGTAGTGACAGCCCCCATCGATTGGATTAGGACAATTCCAAAAAGCGGCGTTCGCCCGGCCCGCAGGCTTCATTGCCGGCCCGGCTTCGCCTGATGTTTCCGACATGTCGAGGAAGACACCGATGCCAGCTTACCGTTCCAGAACCACGACCCATGGCCGCAACATGGCGGGCGCGCGCGGCCTTTGGCGCGCCACGGGCATGAAGGATTCGGATTTCGGCAAGCCGATCATCGCGGTGGTGAATTCCTTCACCCAGTTCGTTCCCGGCCATGTGCATCTGAAGGATCTCGGCCAGCTCGTCGCTCGCGAAATCGAGGCGGCCGGCGGCGTCGCCAAGGAGTTCAATACGATCGCCGTCGATGACGGCATCGCCATGGGCCATGACGGCATGCTCTACTCGCTGCCCTCGCGCGAGTTGATCGCCGACAGCGTCGAATACATGGTCAATGCCCATTGCGCCGACGCCATGGTCTGCATCTCCAACTGCGACAAGATCACCCCCGGCATGCTGATGGCGTCGCTGCGCCTCAACATCCCGACCGTCTTCGTCTCCGGCGGTCCTATGGAAGCGGGCAAGGTCGTGCTGCATGGGAAGACACATGCGCTTGACCTCGTCGACGCCATGGTCGCGGCTGCCGATGACAAGATCTCCGATGACGACGTCAAGGTCATCGAGCGTTCAGCCTGTCCGACCTGCGGTTCGTGCTCCGGCATGTTCACCGCAAACTCGATGAATTGCCTGACGGAGGCGCTCGGCCTGTCGCTGCCCGGCAACGGCTCGACGCTTGCCACCCATGCCGATCGTAAGCGCCTCTTCGTCGAGGCCGGCCACCTGATCGTCGATCTCGCCCGCCGCTATTACGAGCAGGACGACGTCAAGGCGCTGCCACGCACCATCGCCTCCAAGCAGGCTTTCGAGAATGCCATGGCGCTCGATATCGCCATGGGCGGTTCGACCAACACGGTCCTGCACATCCTTGCAGCGGCCCACGAAGGCGAGGTCGATTTCACCATGGCCGATATCGACGCACTGTCGCGCCGCGTGCCATGCCTATCGAAGGTCGCGCCCGCCAAGAGCGATGTGCATATGGAAGATGTCCACCGCGCTGGCGGCATCATGTCGATCCTCGGAGAACTCGATAAGGGTGGGCTCCTGAACCGCGATTGTCCGACCGTCCATGCCGAGACGCTCGGCGATGCGATTGATCGCTGGGACATCACCCGCACCAACAGCGACACCGTCCGCAACTTCTATCGCGCCGCTCCCGGCGGCATCCCGACCCAGGTCGCCTTCAGCCAGGAAGCTCGTTGGGACGAGCTCGACACCGATCGCCAGAACGGCGTAATCCGCTCGGTCGAACACCCCTTCTCCAAGGATGGCGGTCTTGCTGTGCTGAAGGGTAATCTCGCAGTGGACGGCTGCATCGTCAAGACGGCCGGCGTCGATGAATCGATCCTGAAATTCTCCGGCCCGGCCCGCGTCTTCGAAAGCCAGGATGCGTCGGTCAAGGCGATCCTCGCCAACGAGATCAAGGCCGGCGACGTCGTCGTCATCCGTTACGAAGGCCCGAAGGGCGGCCCCGGCATGCAGGAAATGCTCTATCCGACGAGCTATCTGAAGTCGAAGGGCCTCGGCAAGGCCTGCGCGCTGATTACCGACGGCCGCTTCTCCGGCGGTACCTCCGGCCTCTCGATCGGCCATGTCTCGCCGGAAGCGGCGAATGGCGGCACGATCGGCCTGGTGCGCGAAGGCGACATGATCGATATCGATATCCCGAACCGCACGATCAGCCTGCGTGTCAGCGAGGCCGAACTCGCCGCCCGCCACGCCGAGCAGGAAGGCAAGGGCTGGCAGCCGACCGAGATTCGCAAGCGCAACGTCACCACCGCGCTGAAGGCCTATGCGGCTTTCGCAACCAGCGCCGACCGCGGCGCCGTGCGGGATCTCAACGCCCGCTGAGTAGTCGAAACTACGACCCCTGATTAAGAGTCCAGCGGCGCGGCCGCTGTCAAAGCGGTCGGTTGATGTTTTTGTAGGTCTCGCCGAGCTGCTTCATCCGCTCGTCATAGGCAGCCTTGATACAGGCGGCGTCGCCCCCGCATTCCTGCCGCTTCTTCAGCCAGGCGGTCTGCTCGTCCTGCAATGTTCCGCGCGAGCCCATGGCCAGCAGACCGGAGAGCAGCTCGAAGGTCGTCACCATCTTGACGTCGGCGTCGTTGAGGACGCGATTGTCGCAGATCGCCTTTTCGTCCGGCTTCAATTCCTTCGCATCACAATCGAAACTCGCCGACCATGCCAGATCCGATGAGAAAATCAGGATCGCCAAACCGAGCGCGGCCGACATTCGCCATGTCATCATCTTCTTCCTTTACTGCCGATCAAATCAGCTTGCGCACCGCCAGAGCCAGAAAGATGATGCAGGCGAGCCAGACGACAAGGATGAAGATCAATCCGGCCCGGCCGGAAGGGCGTTCGATCCGCCTAGCCGCTTCCACGCGAAGCGCAGTCATCACCTCTGCCGGCACGAGCCGCGTCGCCAGCAAGATGCCGAGCGGAACGATGACGAGATCGTCGAGATAGCCGAGCACGGGAATGAAATCGGGGATCAGATCGATCGGCGAAAGCGCATAGGCTGCGACGGCGCCGGCGACCGCTTTCGCATACCAGGGCACGCGAGGATCGCGGGCGGCAAGCCACAGCGCAACGATGTCACGCTTCAGTGACTTTGCCCAGATTTTAGCTTTTGATATCAGTTGCATGGTTGACCTTCCTGAATCAAATTCGCAGCGCCATCAAGGCACTCCCTTGCCTTATTCTTCCATGCTTCCGCCCTCTTTCCTTTCTAGCGTCGGACGCTACAACGTTGCTCAAGAGGATTCAAAAGGGATACCCATGCAAGGCCTGTTCAAGCGCGCCTCCGTTTCGCTCTTCGCTCTGATGCTCGTTCTGCCGGCTGCGGCCCGGGCGCAGACGGCAAAGACGGTGCCTGAGAGCCAGATGCAGATGCAGCTCTCCTTCGCGCCGCTCGTCAAGCAGACGTCGGGCGCAGTCGTCAACGTCTATGCGGAAAAGATCATCCAGCGCCAGTCGCCCTTTGCGGGCGATCCCTTCTTCGAGCAGTTTTTCGGCCAGCAGATGCCGAATCGATCCGAAAAGCAGTCCTCGCTCGGTTCCGGCGTCATTGTCGAGGCGAACGGCACTGTCGTCACCAACAACCACGTCGTCGAAGGCGCCGACGATATCAAGGTGGCGCTGTCAGATGGCCGCGAATTCCCCTGCAAGGTGGTGCTGCGCGACGACCGCGTCGACCTCGCCGTGCTGAAGATCGACACCAAGGAAAACTTCCCGACACTACCGATCGGCAATTCCGATACCGTCGAGGTCGGCGATCTCGTGCTGGCGATCGGCAATCCCTTCGGTGTCGGCCAGACGGTGACGAGCGGTATCGTCTCCGCACTTGCCCGCAACCAGGTGGTCAAGAACGAGTTCGGCTTCTTCATCCAGACCGACGCCTCGATCAATCCGGGCAATTCCGGCGGTGCGCTGATGAACATGAAGGGCGAGCTGATCGGCATCAACACCGCGATCTTCTCGCGCGGCGGCGGCTCGAACGGCATCGGCTTTGCCATTCCCGCCAATCTCGTCAAAGTCTTCCTCGCTTCCGCCGATGCCGGCGTCAAATCCTTCGAGCGGCCCTATGTCGGCGCGAGCTTCGATGCGGTGACGTCGGAAGTTGCCGAAGCCCTTGGGCTCAACAAAGTGCGCGGCGCACTCGTCGTCAAGGTTTCGGAAGGCAGCCCGGCGGCGAAGGCCGGGCTGAAGGCCGGCCAGATCGTCACGTCAGTCAACGGCATCGCCGTCGAGCATCCGGACGCGTTGCTCTATCGCCTGACCACAGCCGGCCTCGGCAAAACGGTCAATCTTACCGTCATCGACAACGGCCACGAGCAGCAGTTGTCATTGGCGCTCGACCGCGCGCCGGAGACCTCGCCGCGCGACCAGCGCGTCATTGGCGGGCGGACGCCCTTTACCGGCGCCGTCGTCGAAAACCTGTCGCCGCGCGTCGCAGATGAATTGCGCATGCCCTCGGAATCGGCGGGCGTCGTCGTTGCCGATGTCAAGCAGGATTCCCCGGCGGCTCGTCTGGGTTTTGAGCCCAAGGATATCATCGTTTCGATCAACGGAACGGAAGTAAAATCGACCAAAGAACTGGCCGAGATAGCCAGCAGCGATCCCGGTCTCTGGCGGGTCGAGATCGAGCGCGATGGCCAGCGTATCAGGCAGTTCTTCCGATGAGCAATGATCTCTTCGCGCCGCGTGTTCCGGAAGAGGTTGCCGCCAGGCGGCCGCTTGCCGACCGGTTGCGGCCGAAGACGCTTGCCGATGTCACTGGTCAGGAACATCTGACCGGTGAGGACGGCGTGCTGAAGAGGATGATCGAAAGTGGTTCGCTCGGATCGATGATCTTCTGGGGTCCGCCAGGCACCGGCAAAACGACGGTGGCGCGGCTGCTTTCCGGTGAGGCGGGGCTGGCCTTCGAGCAGATATCGGCGATCTTTTCCGGCGTCGCCGATCTGAAGAAGGTGTTCGAGGCGGCTCGCATGCGCCGCATGGACGGTCGCCAGACGCTGCTGTTCGTCGATGAGATTCATCGTTTCAACCGCGCCCAGCAGGACAGTTTCCTGCCTGTTATGGAGGACGGCACCGTCATTCTCGTCGGCGCCACCACCGAAAATCCCTCCTTCGAGCTCAACGCCGCTCTGTTGTCGCGCGCCCGCGTCCTCACTTTCAAGTCACATGACGAGGAGAGCTTGGAGGAATTGCTGACGCGCGCCGAGGCGATCGAGCAGAAGCCGCTGCCGCTGACCGAGGAGGCGCGCGCCAGCCTGATCCGCATGGCCGATGGCGACGGCCGCGCCGTGCTGACGCTCGCCGAAGAGATCTGGCGTGCTGCCCGCGAGGGCGAGAGCTTCGATACCGGAGCGTTGACGCGTATCGTCCAGCGCCGCGCCCCAGTCTACGACAAGGCGCAGGACGGCCACTACAATCTGATTTCGGCGCTGCATAAGTCGGTGCGCGGCTCGGATCCGGATGCTGCGCTCTATTATCTTGCCCGCATGTTCGATGCCGGCGAGGATCCGCTCTATCTCGGCCGGCGTTTGGTGCGCATGGCGGTGGAGGATATCGGGCTTGCCGATCCGCAGGCGCTGGTGATCTGCAACGCCGCCAAGGATGCCTATGACTATCTCGGATCGCCGGAAGGGGAGCTGGCGCTGGCGCAAGCCTGCGTCTATCTCGCCACCGCGCCGAAATCGAATGCCGTCTACACCGCCTTCAAGGCCGCAAGCCAGGCCGCAAAGCAGAACGGCTCGCTGCTGCCGCCGAAGCATATCCTCAACGCGCCGACGAAATTGATGAAGGGCGAGGGTTACGGCGAGGGCTATCGCTACGATCACGACGAGCCGGACGCCTTTTCAGGCCAGGATTATTTTCCGGAGAAGATGGGCCGCCAGACTTTCTACGATCCGCCGGAGCGCGGCTTCGAGCGGGATATCCGTAAGCGGCTGGAATGGTGGGCGAAGCTGCGCAAAGAGCGCAATCCGCGCTGACGCGTGGGCGGGGTTAACCGCCAAGAGCGACCGCTATGGCGACCAGAAGCAATCCGAGGCAAGTCATCGTCATCCCCGCATAAAAAGGCCTGCCTCCCGAAAATTTCGCCCACGCATAACCCGTCACGAACAGCAGCATGATGAGAAACAGGTTGCTGACTCTCAGAGCGAGGTGGGCGCTGTCGATGAGAAAGAAAGGGGTCACGGCCGGAATGGACGTGACCGAGACGAGAAAAACGACCGCGAGGGCGGCAAGGAGATCATTTTTCGATAGAGACGCCCTCACAGGATCGGCCCTGCGTGCGAGCGTCAGCAGTGATCTATAAAGCGCGTCTGCATCGGCAGCCTTTGCAGAAAACGGTGCTTCTTCGATCGGGAATTCTTTCGCGAGCATGTTGAGCGCCGCAGTCTCGCTTCCGGCGGCTTTGATTTGCCGAAAAAGGCGCAGCCGCCTGCTCTTGTAAAACGTCGTCCCCAGAACGAACAAAACGGCGTCAATGATCCCCCAGGCAACGTTGCATCCGACTGTTGCGACGATCAACTCCTGAGCATCCAACCCCTCTTCTTCAAAAACAAGTCTCGAGCCGACCGTCAAAGTCAGCGCCATGATCAGTCCGAAAAGGACTTCACCGAGTGCATCGCCGGGATCGATGATATCAGTGACACGATCGATCGGGTTCGAAGTCATGGGCTGCCCCAGGTGATGAGATCTTCGTCTGCTGTTCCTCTCTCGGCGATCCGAGTATGAATGGGAGCGGACTGCAGCTGGCGGCGTGGTGGAAGCCCCGCGACTGAGAATTGTGAACGACGACTCGGGATGATTCATTGATCGTGATCAAGATCAGTACGATTGGGCGTCTCGTGATCACGGTTTGTCGACAAAGCACGTCCGTGCCTGTCCTGGCGCGTCAGAAAAGATGCCGGTGCTGCAAAGCTCAGGAAGGGCGTGGTGTCTTCTGATTGACAGGCGCGGCGATCACCTTGACGGCGGATTCCGCGAGCCCGTGATGGCCTTCCATGTCGACGACGACATGCCAGTGGCCGCTTTCCGGAACGGCGAGCTTGACCGGCGACTTGCGCGCCACGCCGCCGATATATTTGAAATCGAGAACCTCGGTGAAACGCTGGAAGTTCGGCGCCGTCATCAGACGAACATTGTTCACCGCATTCAGCGACACCTCGACGATCGTTCCGGCTCGCTGTTCCTTGAGATCGTAATGGGTGAAGCGGAAATTCGGTTTCGGCATCGGTCTCGCGGCATCTGATAACTTGGCGATGAGATTTTACCAGCATGCCAGTTAACGAAAAGTTGGAAATCGGCCCCTTTAGCCCATGCCTGCGATAGGAAATCCATGCGTGGCGAGGGGCAAAAATATAGTTATGGCATAAAGGCGGGCGGCGGAAATCTCCCACGCCATGTCGGGAAGGAATGGTCGCCCTGATGGCCGCCGTTCTCCTGGTTGTCAGTTGCCGCGCCGGTTTTCCCGATCCAGCTGCGTCACCAGCGCCAGGATCGTCTCCGATACCGGCGTCGGCACGGCAGTCAGGCGTCCGAGCGCCACCAGCATGCCGACAAGCGGGGTAATTTCGAGCGCCTTGCCGCCGATCAGGTCCTGCAGCATCGAGGTCCGAACGCCGCCGATGTGGCGCGACTGCTCCAGCCGCTGCTCGACAGACATGGCGAAATCCGCACCGACCGCATCGCCGACAGCGCGCACTTCCTTCATGACCTTGCTCACCATGTCCATGAGCGCCGGATCCGCCATGATGTCGGTCATCAGCGCCCGTGTCAGAGCGCTGATCGGGTTGAAGGCGGCGTTGCCCATCAACTTGCTCCAGATTTCACTGCGGATGTCGGCCGTGGTCGTAATATTGAGATCGGCGCCGCTCAGCACCGCTGCTATGGCCGAAAGCTCGGCAGACATTTCACCGGAGGGCTCGCCAAGTACGAAGCGGCCTTTGTGGGAAAGTTGGATCTCGCCTGGCTTGACCACTTCCGCGCCTTGATAGGCGACGCAGCCGATCACGCGTTCCGGGCTGATCAGCCGCCAGAGCCTGCCGCCGGGATCGAGCTCGTCGAATTGCAGTTCCTGATGTCCGCTCCTGGGATCGCGATGGAAATACCACCATGGAATGCCGTTGAGGATCATGACGACGCGGGTGCCTTGCTTGAGCAGACCGGCGATCCCTTCGGCGGCAGGCGACAGCTGATGTCCCTTGAGGCCGGTGATGACGAGATCCTGCCGCGGCAATGTCTTCGGATCGTCGGTTGCCGTTACGCGTACCTTGAGCGGGGTTTGCGCATCGGCCTCGCGCAGACTGAGGCCGTGGCTGCGGATCGCATCGAGATGCGCCCCACGCGCGACGACGGCGACGTCGTTATCTTCCCTGCCTGCGAGCTTGGCGGCGATGGCGCCGCCAAGGGCGCCGGCGCCATAAATACAGATGGTCTTGATGGGCATGTGTTGCCTCTTCAGGGGTCACGGTCTGACTTACATCTAGGCCATCCCCGGCGAGAGGCGAATGCCAATTTGCCGCAAGGCGTTCTTTGTATCACCTCCATGGCGCTGCCGCACGTCCAAATCCGAATACGGCGGCATTGGTCTTGGCTGCTCAGGCCCGAGCGGTTGCGTCGCTTGCAAAATCCGTGGAGACGGCAAGCTCGCGCCAGACGGCCAGTTCCTTTTCGACACTCGCATGCTGCGCCTCGATCATGGCGACCGTATCGCTGCCGAACGGCATGCGCAGCGGCGGGTTGGCCGAGTTGACCATTGTCATGATGCCGGCCGCGAGCTTGGCGGGGTTGCCGGGCTGGGCGTGATTGGCGTCGACGGCGAAATTACGCATGTTTCCAGCCGGCGTGCCCTCGTAATCGGCGATGGAAGCAGGACTTATTGCTAGCGAGGTGTCGGCGAGGAAGTCCGTGCGGAAGAAGCCAGGCTCGACAATCGTCACCTTGATGCCGAAAGGTTCGACTTCGGCGGCCATGGATTCCGACAGCCCTTCGACTGCGAATTTGGTCGAGCCGTAGACGCCCCAGCCGGGATAGCCGAAATAGCCGCCGATCGAGGAGAAGTTCAGGATATGGCCGGAACGCTGGCGACGCATATAGGGCAGTACGGCGCGTGTCACCTTCAGGAGACCGAAGACATTGGTGGCATAGATCTTTTCGATCTCTTCGGCTGTGGATTCCTCGACGGCGCCGAGCAGGCCGTAACCGGCATTGTTGGCGAGAACGTCGATGCGGCCGAAGCGGGCGATGCCGGCGGCCGCAGCCTCCTTGGCCGGCGCCTCGTTGGTGACGTCGAGCGCGACGGCCAGCAGGTTCGGATGGTCCCCGAATTGTTCGATGATGGTCTTCGGGTTGCGGGCCGTGGCGATGACGGCATCGCCTGATGCAAGTGCTTCCTTGGTCATCAGCGCGCCGAAACCGCGGGATGCACCAGTGATAAACCAGACTTTCATGACGAATTCCTTTGTTGGCGTCGCATCTCTGTGCTGACGGACTGAATTTGACTGAAAACCAGATGCTGTATAAGATTCGTTATTATTGAAACTATGATGAGCAAAACTCAGCAATGAGGGCCACTGAACTTTCCGAACTGGCGGCCTTCGTGGCCGTGGCGCGGCACAAGAGCTTCCGCAAGGCGGGCGAGGAGCGGGGCGTCACAGCCTCTGCCGTCAGCCATGCGGTGCTCAATCTGGAAGACCGAATTGGCATCCGCCTGCTCAACCGCACGACACGCAGCGTTTCGCTGACGGAAGCCGGCGAACTCCTGGTCTCACATCTCGTTCCGGCTTTCGGGGAGATGGCGGCCGCGCTCGATGCGCTGAACCGATACCGCGATACGCCGTTCGGCAGGGTGAGAATCAACGTGCCGAATTCCATCGGTCCTTTCGTCATTGGCCGTGTCATCGCCCCATTGCTTCAACGCAATCCCAATTTGCAGCTGGAAATCAACGCGACCGACAGGCTGGTCGACATCGTCGAGGAAGGGTTTGATGCCGGCATCCGTTTCGGCGAACGTGTCACCGAAGGCATGATCGCCTTGCGTATCAAGCCGCGTATCCGCCTGGTCGTGGTCGGTTCACCCGCCTATTTCGAGAGGCGCCCGAAGCCGGAAACGCCTTACGAGCTCAAGCGCCACCTCTGCATCCAGAACATGTTTCCCTCCGGTGCACGTTATGCCTGGGAATTCGAGAAGGACGGCCAGACGGTGAGCTTTCAGCCGACCGGACCACTGTCGCTCGACGATCACGAGCTGATGATGCAGGCAGCGCTCGGCGGCGTCGGCCTTGCCTATATCTGGGAGCCCCGCGTCGAAAAGGCCATTGCCGACGGCGAACTCATCCAGGTGCTCGACGACTGGTGTCAGCCGGAGGAACCGCTCTATATCTACTATCCGAGCCGCCGCCATATATCTGCGGGCTTCAGGGCGGTGATCGACGCGATCAGGGCGGTGTGAAAGAGCCCAATCCTACCCGCGCAAGCCAGCGATCGTTTGAAGCGCCTCAAAATAAATCGCCAGGTCTCGGGCAGGATCCGCCGGCAGGGTGGTTGCACGGAATACCTTGCCTCCTGCCGCCTCGACGCCTCCGTCGATCATCAGGTTGTCGGCCATGCCGTGATTTTCGATTGCGATGCCGTCAGGCCCGCGCGGGCGTCCGCTCGTCTCGTCGATCTCCATTCCCGCATACCAGATCGAGCGGACGCGCAAGCCGTAGTCGTCGGGGTGGTTGGTATAGGCGAAGACCGATTTTCCGAGAGCAATCATGAAGCCGATCTCGTAGACCGTGCCCGGATCGGCGCTGACGCCGCGAAAGGGTGTGATGTTGGCGAGGCAGATTTCCGCCTTACGCATGGCGACGTCATTGCGGGCGTAAATCTCCGCAGCTGTCCGCTTTATCGGCGTTTGATTTTCGTCGCTGCCGGGGCCGGTCGGTTCGAAGCCGCACTGACGCGCCAATCGGCGTTTTTCTGCCATGATGGGCATTGCATCGGGAAGAAAGACTTCCGGGCCGGCAAGGTAAATGGTGGTCATCGGTATCCTTCATTTCTACGCGAGCCGAAGCACGGGAGTTGAGGGCAGGGCGGGATCCATTTCCGATGGAAGCCTGGCAGATGGCAAGCCGCGCCGGCAACAATTTCGATTTCTTCCATTGACAGTCCGATCAGCCCGCAGCAGGCCGGCAGCTGCCGCGCGGGCCGGCATCAGCCTGCTCGTTGGAGACGTGAAAAAGCGAAAGGTTGCGCTTGTCACCCTTTTGACTTCGCTGGGCGAAGCAGCCAATGATACGGTCATGGCAGCATCATCGGGAGAGATTGATGAAGGGGCGGATTTTGTCAAATGCTGATCGAAGTGCGCCGAAGCGGCTCGGATATCTGTTTCCCGCCATCGCCGCGCTGATCCTATCGGCACCGCTGGCGCTGGGAGAAGAAATCGGGCCGCAAAGCCAGTCCTCGCGTGCGCAGGTCGAAAAACTGCTCGGCCTGTGGAAGGAGCACTTTGCCGGCGCCGACAGCCTGCAAGAGCGCAGGGCTGCTTTCGCCAGGCTGATGGAAACGATGCCGGGGCCGACGCGCATCCAGGTCCGGCAGGTCGATGCCGACGGCGTGGATGGCGAGCTGATGTGGCCCGCCCGGCTCCATCACCCGATCGGCAAAAGGGTGATTCTCTACATCCATGGCGGCGGCTTTTCCGGTGGTTCCATCCGTACGCACGGCTTGTTCGCCGGTTCGCTCGCCAAGGCCGCATCCAGCGACGTGCTTCTGATCAATTATCGGCTGATGCCGGAATATACCTATCCCGCCCAGATCAACGACGCGCTGACGGCCTATCGCTGGCTTCTTGATAACGGTTATAGCAACGAGAACGTCGTCGTGGCAGGAGACGGCGCTGGCGGCAACATTGCGCTCGAGGCGGTGCTGCGGCAGAAGCAGGCGGCCAAACCCTTGCCGGCGGCCGTGATTGCGCTGAGCCCGATCACCGATCTTGCCGCGACGGGCGGATCGATGACGGCGAATGCCGGCAGCGACCCGCTGGTCGATAAGGCGTTGATCGAGACTTTGCGCAAGACCTATCTCGGCAGCCGGCCTGCCACCGATCCTCAGGCATCACCGCTTTATGCCGACATGACCGGATTCCCGCCGCTATTGTTGCAGGTCGGTTCCGGCGAAGCCCTGCGTGATGACACGCTGCGCCTCGCCGACAAAGCGCGCGGGCAGGGCGTGGATGTCACCACCGAGGTCTGGCCGGGCATGCCGCATCAGTGGCAGCTGTTTCCCGCGATACTCGACGATGCCGATCGCTCGAGCCAGACTATTGCCGAGTTTGCGATTCGGCATTTTGCCGAAAAACCGGAAGAGTAGGGGCCACAGCCGCTGGCGTCAGCCGACACTGCATCATTGCGATGTGCCGCCCGAGGGTGAAGGCGCCAGGGGCCGCTCGACTTCCCGGCCGACACTGAGCGCCTTTCGCACATTCGGCTCCAGCCGCTCGATATAGGCGTGGTCGGGCGCAGCGCCGAGCGCATCCAGCATTTTCGAGAAAAAACAGCGGGCCGCTGTGGCGGCCGTGACGTCGAAAATTTCGGCGTCACTCAGCCCGTGTTTCTTCAACCCGTCTATATCGTGCTGCGTGATCGATGTCGCATCGCGCGCCACCTTGGCCGCAAAGGCCATGATCGCACGCTCGCCGGCATCGATTGGTGCCCTTTCGGTCTCGTTGACAACTGCCGTCAGTCCCTCGCTGGTAAATCCCTCGCGCAGCAGCACCGAGCCGTGCGCCAGCATGCAATAAGAGGATTTAAGCTCCTTGGCCGCCGCCAGCGTCACCAATTCGTAGCGCCTGAGGCTCATATGGCCGCGAATGCTCGAAAGCAGCCCCGCCCAGCTCTCCATCACCTCCGGCCGGTGGCCGAAGGCACGATACATGTTCGGCAGATAACCATAATTCGCCTCGGCCGACGCGTACATCGACGTCGTCCTCTCGCTGGCGGATGCATCCGGGGTGTGAATGAAAGCCATGACATGGTCCTCCTCTATTGCGAGAAGGATAGGGTAGATATGCCGGACAGCAATCCTGCGCAGTCAGTTCGGGAACGAGCCCTCGGCCGTACAGGACGCCGTTTGAGGGCCTGAATGATCAGGCAACGTCGTTGCTTGCCAGAATGTCAGCGGCTCTCTTGATGGGAAGAGTGACGGTGAAGGTGGATCCGCACCCTCTTGCACTTCGCACCTCTATCGAGCCTCGATGCAGTTCGATGATCTGCTTGACAAGGTTGAGGCCGATACCGGTTCCGGCAATCCCGGTCGAGGTCCGCGCGCGGAAATAGCGTTGAAACAGCCGGGGCACGTCTTCAGCATCGATCCCCACGCCATCGTCGCTGATCGAAACCTTGATATTGCCCGTCTCCTCCCATGCCGTAACACGAATTTCGGAGGTTCCTGGCGCATATTTCACCGCATTCGAGAGCAGATTGGTAAAGACCTGGCTTAAGCTGCGGGGATCGGCATCGATGAATTCCGGCAGCCCGTCTATGTCGAGCACGAAGCCGTGCGTCTTCGAGATCGCCGACTGCCGCTCGCAGCAGGTTCTGATCAACGTTCCCACGGCGCAGGCGTCATAACTGATATCGATCTTGCCGGTATCGAGGCGTCCGGCCGTCAGGATGCTCTCCATGAGATCGACGATCCGGTTCACCGATGCACGGATCTGTTCGACCTTGTCGTTGAGAAATTCGGGCTCGACCGCGCCCCCTTTCCGGAGCAGCCGCTGAGCGGCAGCATCGATGATTGCAAGCGGGGTGCGGAACTCATGTGATGCCATCGCCACGAACTGCCGCTGCAATTCGTTGATGCTCCGCTCCTGGGCGAGCATCCGCTCAAGCTCGCGCGCCTGCCGTTCGACCTCCGCCGTTCGGTTTTGCACAGTAACTTCGAGCTGATCGTGATGGCGGCGCAGCGCTTCCGCGAGCCGCACGGTCTTCGTGACGTCCTCGTGTGTCGCTACGTATCCGCCGTTCTGCATCGGATTGTGGGTGATTTTGATGATGCGCCCGTCGGTGAGCGCGATGTTCTGGCTCGCCGGTGCGCCGAGTGCCGTCGCTTCGAAGACGACGTCAAAATAGGTGGCGGTGTCGGCCGGACCATTTCCCTGTTGGCTTCGATAGGCGAGGATGTCCACCAGCGACGTTCCGGGCCGAGTCAAAAAATCCGGCAGATCGTACATCCGTGCATAGGATGCGTTGCACAATATCAGCTTCTTCGTCGCGTCGAACATGCACAGCCCATGCGGCATATTGCTGAGAGCTGCGTCGAACCGGCGATGCTGTTCCCTCAGATTGTCTTCTACGCGGATATGGGCCGAGATGTCTTCATAGCTGAGGATCCAGCTTCCCGCTCTCGACGGGGCGCAGGTCAATGAGATCATCCGTCCGTTGGCCAGTGCAAACTGCGAGGTGTGCGGCCTGCCGGTAGTCAACCGTGAACAAGCCGCTGCACGGCAGTCGGCGGTGCCGGGCAGGCCGTCGATATTCATTCCTCTGCGCAGAGTGCCATCGGAAAGGCCGAGAATATCAAGCGCACGGGAATTGAAAGCCGTCACCGTATCGGCAGAATCAAGGAGAACAATGCCCTGCGGCAGGTTCTCCAGAATGGCTTCAAACGAATGCGGCATTTCCGGCCCCGCTTTAAATCTGGCACGTCCCCTATCCGTAGCATTGGCCACAAACGATAAAGTTTCGCTAATACCTCCGGGAGGGAATTCCTCGAGAGCAATTCCAGCAAAGATGCGTCGCGATTCTGCATCAACCTAATGGATCCACGACATCTGCCGCGATTCATCCTCAGACTTGAAGAGCCAGAGATTTCGCAGGCTGGCCCGAACTCGCAACGTTGGGAAAAGCCTGTCGGGTTGTTTCCATGATTTAAATCGTTCCAAAAACAAGTCCCCGCTCGTGACGTGATGGGGAGAGAGAAAGGCCAATAAAGAGCAACCCTAATTAAAATGGCTCTTGACATATTTGGAACGTTCCAAATAAATAAGCACCAGTCGACGATGACGTCGGGAGGGTGAAGTGACAAAGGCGCGGGTGACCGTCATCGACATTGCGAAGGCCGCCGGCGTCTCCAAGTCGACGGTGTCGCTCGTGCTTCAGGGCTCCTCCCTGGTCAATGAGGCGACGCGTGCCAAGGTCAATGCCGTGATGCGCGAGCTCGGATACGTCTATAATCGCGGCGCAGCCAATCTTCGGCAGGCCGGTTCCAAATCGAGGATCATCGGAGTTGTCGTGAACGATCTGACGAACAGCTTCTTTGCGGAGTTGGCGGTCGGCGTCGATATGGTCGTTCAGTCGGCCGGTTTCGTGCAGTTCCTGTCGAACACCGGCGAGAGCATCGACAGGCAGCGCGAGGTTGTCGCATCGATGCGCGAACATGGCATTTCAGGCCTGATCGTCTCGCCGGCGCGCGCCACCGATGCCGCCGACTTCAAGCCGCTGGTCTCGGCAGGCATTCCCGTCGTGGTTGTCGTCCGAAACCTGCCTGGCGCCAAGGTCTCGTCGATAGTCTCCGACAACCGGGCCGGCATGATGGCCGCCGTTCAGCATCTGGTGGGTCTCGGTCATAAGCGCATCGCATTTCTCGGCGGCTTTCCCGACACCGCTGTCTTCGACGATCGCCTTTCCGGTTACCGCAGCGGAATAGAGGCGGCCGGGCTCGGATACGACGAGGCACTCGTGATCTCGTCCGCGCCGTCGCGAGCGGGCGGCGTGGAGGCGATCGGAAGAGCGATCGCTCTTGGCGACCGGCCCACTGCGGCCGTCTGCTTCAACGATGCCGTCGCCTTCGGAGTCTGCGACGGATTGCGTTCGCGCCGTCTGGAGCCTGGCGCCGACTTCGCCGTCGTGGGTTTCGACGACGTCATCGAGGCTCAGGCGGCGGTTCCCGCGCTAACGACGGTCTCGGTCGATCCGCAGGGCATCGGGCGTCGCGGCGCACAGATGCTCCTCAAGCAGATCAATGCGGGCAAGGCCGAAGCGGAGACGGTGACGACAGCCGTTCGGCTCGTCGTCCGCGAAAGTTGCGGAGCCGGCACAGCCGCGCCGATAAGGGCCGGCAGAGCGGGAAATTGAAACGGGGTTCGAAGTGACGCACATGAAGAAGCATCTCACACCAGCCGAAGCGGCCGCGCTGATCCCGGATGGCGCCGTCGTTACGGTGTCGTCGTCGAGCGGTCTAGGTTGCCCCGACCTGATGCTGAAGGCGATCGGCGAGCGTTTCGAAGCGACCGGTCATCCCAGTCACATTACCACCCTTCACCCAATTGCCGCCGGCGATATGAGCGGCATCAAGGGCGTCGACCATATCGCGAGGAAAGGTCTGCTCAAGCGCATCATCGGCGGTTCCTATCCCTCGGGACCGTCCTCGGCCGAGCCGCCGTTGATCTGGCAGATGATCACCAATAATGAGATCCCGGCCTATAATATTCCCTCCGGCATCCTGTTCGACATCCATCGCGAGGCCGCCGCCAAGCGACCTGGTGTCTTGACCAAGGTCGGCATCGACACCTTCGTCGATCCCGAGCGGCAGGGCTGCGCAATGAACGCCCTGGCTTCGGGCGATCCGGTGGTCAGGCGCGTCAGCTTCGAGGGCGACGACTGGCTGTTCTTCCCCGCGATCGTCCCGCAGGTCGCGATCATTCGCGCGACGACAGCCGATGAGCGCGGCAATCTCACCTATGAACATGAAGGCGCCTATCTCGGCGGCCTCGATCAGGCGCTTGCCGCCCGCAATAATGGCGGCATCGTCATCGCGCAGGTCAAGCGGATCACCAATGAAGGCTCTCTGAAGCCCCATGACGTCCGCGTGCCGGGAATGCTGGTCGACTATGTGATCGTTGATCCCGATCAGAAGCAGACGACGCAGACTGGGTACGACCCGGCAATATCAGGCGAGATCTTCCGCCCGCTCGATAGCTTCCGCGTTCCGGAGTTCAATGTCCAGAAGGTCATCGCGCGCCGTGTCGCGCAGGAATTAGAGGCGGGAAGCTGCGTTAATCTCGGCTTCGGAATATCGGCCAACGTGCCACGGATTCTGCTGGAGGAGGGGCTGCACGGCGCTGTCACCTGGGTGATCGAGCAGGGCGCGGTCGGCGGTGTGCCGCTGCTCGACTTCGCCTTCGGTTGTGCCTCCAATGCCGACGCCTATATGCCGTCTCCCTATCAGTTCACCTATTTCCAGGGCGCTGGTTTCGATGCGTCGCTGTTGTCCTTCCTCGAAATCGGAAAGGACGGATCGGTCAACGTCTCGAAGCTGTCGTTCCGGCCGCATGTCACCGCCGGCGCTGGGGGCTTCGTCGACATCACGGCGCGGGCGAAGAAGATAGTCTTCTCCGGCATGTTCAACGCCGGTGCGAAGCTTTCGATCGCCGACGGAGCTCTCCTCATCGAAAAGGAAGGCAAGCTGAAGAAGCTGGTGAACGTGGTCGAACACGTCACCTTCAGCGGCAGGCGCGCAATCGAGCAGGGTCAGGATATCACCTATGTCACCGAGCGGTGCGTCATGAAGCTGACGCCTGAGGGCATCGTGTTGACCGAGATCGCGCCCGGCGTCGATCTGCAAACCCAGATCCTCGAGCAGTCCGAATTCCGACTGATCGTCGCGCCCGACCTGAAGGTGATGGACGCCGCACTGTTCCGGGAGGCTGAGATCGGACTCTCGCTTCCGGCAAGGAGGGCGCGGGCGCTGGAGGGCTCCTTCAATGGCTAGTGGATCGGTCAGGATCGATATCGATGGCCATGTCGCGACGCTGACGATCTCCCGGCCGGAGAAGCTGAACGCGCTCGATCTCGATATGCTGAAAGCCTTGGCGGAGGCGGCCGACGCGGTGGAGGCGAACCCGAATGTGCGCGCTGCCGTTCTCACCGGCGAAGGAAAGGGCTTTTCCGCCGGAGGCGACATCAAGGCCTGGGGCGGAATGCTGCCTCAGGAGTTCGGCCACGCCTGGGTGCGGCACGGCCACCGCATATTCGATAGACTGGCGACGCTCAGGGTGCCGCTGGTCGCGGCCCTCAATGGCCACGCCCTCGGAGGCGGGCTCGAACTGGCCGGCGTTGCCGATATTCGCATCGCAGAGGAACACATCAAGATCGGCCTGCCGGAGACCGGCCTCGGAATGGTGCCGGGCTGGTCCGGCACCCAGCGTCTCGTGCGCCGGTTTGGCGCGCAGGCCGTCCGGCGCATGGCGCTCGGCGGCGAGATTTTTACCGCCGAGGAGGCGCGTCTGCTCGGGATCGTCGACGCGGTGGTTCCGACGGGAAACGCGCTGGCGGCTGCCAGGGACTATGCCGAGCGGATTGCCGCACGGGGACCGGCCGCTATCGAGATCGTCAAGCTGATGATCGCATCGGCGAACGGTGAAGACAATGGAACCGCGGTCGAAGCCCTAGGCTCGATCCTCGCCGCCAAGACCGGCGATCTGAAGGAGGGCGTTGCGTCGTTCAGCGAAAAGCGCCCGGCAAGATTCAAGGGAGAATGGTAATGACGGTTCTCGTCAATCCGACCGCGCTTAGCAATGACAAAGCTCGCGATTTCAAGATGCTGATTGACGGCAAATGGGAAGCCGGCGCCGCCGATCCGATCGCGCGCGTCGCGCCGAGCCATGGTGTGGTGGTCAGCCGTTTCCCGGCCGGCAGCAGGAGCGATGCCGAACGCGCCATCGCCGCCGCCCGCAAGGCCTTCGATCTCGGGCCATGGCCGCGAATGACCGCTTCCGAGCGGTCGGCCATTCTGCTCAGGGCTGCCGATCTGATCGCGGCGCGTGCGGAAGAACTGGCATTTCTCGATGCCATCGAGGCGGGGAAACCCATCACCCAGGTTCAGGGCGAGATCGCGGGCTCCGTCGACATATGGCGCTATGCGGCGGCTCTTGCTCGCGACCTTCACGGCGAAAGCTACAACACGCTTGGGGACGGCACGCTCGGCGTCGTCCTGCGCGAGGCGATCGGCGTGGTGTCGATCATCACGCCCTGGAATTTCCCGTTCCTGATCGTCGGACAGAAGCTGCCCTTCGCCCTTGCCGCAGGCTGCACCACCGTCGTCAAGCCCTCTGAACTGACATCGGGATCGACGCTCGTGCTCGGAGAAATCCTGCAGGAAGCAGGCATTCCCGAGGGTGTCGTCAATATTGTCACCGGTACGGGACCTGAGGTCGGCGCGGTCATGACGTCTCATCCCGACGTCGATATGGTCTCCTTCACCGGCTCGACGGGCGTGGGAAAATTGACCATGGCGAATGCTGCGCAGACGCTGAAGAAGGTCTCACTGGAACTGGGCGGCAAGAACCCGCAGATCGTCTTCCCGGATGCCGATCTCGACGCCTTCATCGATGCCGCGGTCTTCGGTGCCTATTTCAATGCCGGCGAGTGCTGCAATGCTGGCTCGCGGCTGATCCTTCACAAGTCGATCGCTGCCGATGCCGTCAGGCGGATTGCCGAGTTGTCGAAGGCGGTCAAGGTCGGCGATCCCCTCGATCCCTCGACGCAGGTCGGCGCGATCATAACGCCGCAGCATCTGGAGAAGATCTCGGGCTATGTCGCCGGCGCCAGGAGCAGCGGCGCTCGGATCGCGCATGGCGGCGAGAGGCTCGACCTCGGCATGGGGCAGTTCATGTCGCCGACGATCCTCGAAGCGGTCACGCCTGACATGGCGGTGGCGCGCGAAGAGGTCTTTGGCCCGGTCCTCTCGGTTCTCACGTTCGAAACGACTGCCGAAGCAATCAGGATCGCGAATTCCATCGATTACGGCCTCTCGGCCGGTGTCTGGAGCCGCGATTTCGATACCTGCCTGACCATCGGTCGGTCAGTGCGGGCGGGCACGGTCTGGATGAACACCTTCATGGACGGCGCCTCGGAACTGCCCTTCGGCGGCTACAAGCAGAGCGGCCTTGGCCGTGAGCTCGGCCGCCACGCGGTCGAGGACTATACGGAGACCAAGACGCTGAACATGCATATCGGCAAGCGCACCAACTGGTGGATGCCGCGAACCTGAGGCTGGCTTCGCCAGCGACGAAACTACGCCTGAGGAGGGCGGGTGATCGGGTGCGGGAATGGGTCCCGCATCTCCAAACGGGAACTGGGAGGTTCTTCGATGCGTAAGTTTCTGACAATGACTGCCGTGATCGCACTGGCCGTGGCCGGCGCCGGCGTCTCCGCACGCGCTGCCGACGTGAAGGAAGTGCAGATGCTGCACTGGTGGACGTCGGGGGGCGAGGCAGCGGCTTTGAACGTCCTGAAGCAGGATCTATCGAAGGAAGGTTTTGCCTGGAAGGACGTCCCGGTTGCCG
>NZ_JABDWI010000014.1:0-214917 GCF_019685235.1 Rhizobium sp. NLR8a | reverse complement strand
GCAGCGTCGCCGTGGTCGCCGAGATGCCGGCATCGGTATTCAGCGCATTGGCGATCGTCGTATGCATGCCTTCAGGGTAGATGCCCCGGACGATCGCATTGGTATTCTCGTGGATGTTTTCACCCCACACAACGGTGCGTATAGTCACGTCTTTCTCCTTGTAGCTGAAGCGGATCGAGCCTGGGAAGGACATCGAGCCTGAAAGATCAGGCAGCCCGCATGGATTCACGTTCGAGCGCCCGGCCCGACCGGTCGAAACGGTGGATGTGACCGGCAAGTGGCGCGAGGCCAAGCGTTTGGCCCGGCTCATGTCGAGAGACGCCGGCCTCCCGCACGACAAGCGGTTCATCGGCCCCGATATCCAAGTAAACGAAGCTATCGGAACCGAGGATTTCGGAATGGATGACCGTGCCACTCCAAACCGGCGACTCCGCCGTGACGCGCACATGCTCTGCGCGCACACCGATCGTATGGCTGTGATAGGGCTGCGCCTGCCCGCCCGACAGGAAGTTCATTTTCGGCGAACCGATGAAACCGGCGACGAAGACCGAATTCGGGCTTTCGTAAAGTTCCAGCGGCGTGCCGATCTGCTCGACGACGCCGTCCCTCAACACGCAGATCCGATCGGCCAGCGTCATGGCCTCGACCTGATCATGCGTTACATAGATCATCGTCGTGCCGTGCATGCTGCGATGAAGCTTGGCGATCTCGAGCCTCGTCGCGACGCGAAGCGCCGCATCGAGGTTGGACAGCGGCTCGTCGAAGAGGAAAACCTTGGGATCGCGCACGATCGCCCGGCCGATGGCGACGCGCTGACGCTGTCCGCCGGAAAGCTGTCGCGGCAAGCGGTCCAGGAAGGACGAGAGCTGCAGCATACCGGCCGCCTGCTCAACGCGCCGGCGGCATTCGTCTCTGTTGCTCCCGGAAAGCTTCATGCCGAAAGCCATGTTGTCGAAGACCGTCATATGCGGGTAGAGCGCGTAGGACTGGAACACCATGGCGATCCCTCTCTTCGACGGCGCGTGCCGGTTTACCGTCTCACCGTCGAAAGCGAGGGTTCCCGAGGTGATGTCCTCGAGCCCGGAGATGAGCCGCAGCAGCGTGGACTTGCCACATCCAGACGGCCCCACGAACACCATGAACTCGCCCCTGCGGATCTCCATCGTCACACCCTTAATCACCTCGAAAGCGCCGAAGCTCTTGCGGATATTTTCCAATCGGATTTCTGCCATGTCCTACTCCCTCAACCCTTGACGCCGCCGGCGGTCAGCCCCGAAATGATCCGGCGCTGGAATATCAAAACAAGCACGACAACCGGCACGGTGACGATCACCGAAGCCGCCATGATGTTGCCCCAGGGAATTTCGAATTCGCTGTTGCCCGACAGCAGAGCGATGGCGACCGGCACGGTCCGCTGCGTATCCGAGGATGTGAACGTCAGCGCGAAAAGAAACTCGTTCCAGGCGGCGATGAAAGCGAGCAGACCGGTCGTCACCAGCGCCGGCCACATCAGCGGCATGAACACCTGGGTGACGATGACCCATGGCGAGGCGCCGTCGACGATCGCCGCCTCCTCGATCTCGATCGGCAATTCCCGCATGAAGGTCGTCAGCACCCAGACGGTGAAGGGCAGCGTGAAGATCACGTAGGAAAAGATCAGCGCGAAGGGCGTGTTGAAGACGCCGATCCATCGGATGAGTTCGAAGAGGCCGGCAAGAACAGCAATCTGCGGAAACATCGACACCGAAAGGATAGTCAGCATCAACAGTGCCCGTCCGCGAAAATTCACCCGGGCCAAAGCGAACGAAGCGGTGATCGAAAGCAACAGCGATGCTGACACCACGACGCAGGCGATCATCGCGGAATTTGCAAGACTGCGGACGAAGCTACCTTGGCCCATCACGGAAGCATAGTTGCCGAAGGAGATCGAGGTCGGCCAATAATCAACTTGGAAAAGGGCCGTGCCGGTCTTCAGGCTGGTGAGGATCGCATAGTAGAACGGGAAAACCGCAATGATGACGATGATCGTCACGAGCAGGTAGAAGAGTGTGTTCTTGGTGATCGAAAGCAGCATCAGCGTTCCTCCCCGCCGAGCTTGACGCGGCCGAGCCAGATATAGAAGACGGTGACGGACGCGATGATGAGGAAGAGCACCGTCGAGGCGGTGGCGCCATAGGCGAACTTATCGAAGTCGAACAGGTTCTCGCGCGCCATGACCGACATCGTCTTCGTCTGCGCATTGTTGGGCGTCAGAACATAGATCAGGTCGAAGATGCGCATCGCATCCAGCATCCGAAAAATCACGGCAACCATGATGGCAGGCCGGATCAGCGGCAGCGTCAGACGCCAGAAAACCTTGACTGGATTGACGCCGTCGATCTTGGCGGCCTCATAGATGTCTCCCGGCACCATCTGCAGCCCGGCAAGGATCAGAAGCGCCATGAACGGTGTCGTCTTCCAGACGTCGACGATCAACACGGCGATCATCGCCGTTTCGGGATTGGCGGTCCAGGCGATCTTCTCGCTGATCAGGCCGAAACCGAGCAGAACATCATTGAGAATGCCGAACTGGTCGTTGAGCATCCAGGCCCACATCTTGGCCGAAACGATGGTCGGGATCGCCCACGGAATGAGGATTGCGGCCCGAACGATTCCACGCCCAACGAACTGTGCGTTCAGCACCAGTGCGACGATCAGCCCGAGCATAGTCTCGATCGCGACGGAAAGGAGGGTGAATTTGGCCGTGTTCCAGACGGCATTCCACCAGACCGGATCGGCCAGCAACCCCCGATAGACGGTCCTTCCGCTCTTCAACGTCACCCACGACAGATAATTGGCAAAGCCGACGAATTGCGCATTGCCGAGGTCGTTGAGTGACGCATTGGTAAAGCTGAAATAGATGGTTCTGAAGAGTGGCCAGCCGGCGACGATTGCCAGGATCAACAGCGTCGGCGCCAGAAACACCCAGGCCGATCGAATGCGCTCGGATCGCAGTTCCGTAGAGGCTCTGAGGTTGGAAACCCTTTGTTCGACTGCTTGTGGAGCTACGATTTCAGTCATGAAACGCCTTCCCGTTTAGCGCTGCGGAGACTGGACCGACGACCTCTCGGCCGCCGGTCCCGCTACTCACCAGGCATCGCCCTTGAGGGTCGTCAGGTCGGCTTCGAGGAGCTCGAGGTTCTCGGCAGCCGAGCCGCTGCCGGACAGCGTGTTGTGCACGGCCGTCCAGAACTTCGAGGACACTTCGTTGTACTTTACCTTGGCAGTCGCCGAAGGACGCGGCACCGCATCCTGGAAAATGGGTTTCCAGTTCGGCATGAAGGGCTGTGCGGTGGCGACATCCTTGTCGTCATAAAGGTCGCTCAGTGTCGGCAGATTGGACAGCTCGATGGCGCGAGCCTTTTGCACATTCTTCGACGCCAGGAATTTCACGAGCGCGATGGCCGCTTCCTGTTTTTCGGAATATTTCGACACCGCCAGGTTCCAGCCGCCGAGTGTCGAGGATGGCTTGTCGCCGGCGGCCGCAACCGGCAGCGTCATCACGTCGAACTTGCCCTTGACGGCACTATCGGCTCCGTTGCCGAGGGAATAAGCATAGGGCCAGTTGCGCATGAAGACGGCGTTGCCGGTCTGCCAGACGCCGCGCGATTCTTCTTCCTGATAGGCGAGCACGCCGGGCGGCGAGATCGTGCCGATCCACCCCTTGGCGCGTTCGAGCGCTGCTGCCGCCTTGTCGTTGTTGATCGAGATCGTCCCGTCCGGCTCAACGATCTGGCCGCCCCCCGACGACTTCACCCATTCCAGCGCGTTGCAGGTCAGGCCCTCGTAGGAGTTGCCCTGGAAGACATAGCCCCAGAGGTCCTTCTGGCCCGCCTGGCGTTCCTTGTCCTGAATCTCCTTGGCGGTTGCGGCCATCTCGTCCCAGGTCTTCGGCGGCTGCTTGTCATATTTCTCGAGCAGGTCCTTTCGATAAAACAGCGCCGGAGCATCGGTAAATAACGGCAGCGCCACGAGCCGGCCGTTCACAGTCTGCGAGGCGATGATCGACGAGAAGAACTGGCCGGCCACGTCTTTGGTGGCCTCCTTCAGATCAATGAACTGATCGGCAAGCTGCGGCGCCCAGATGACATCGGTCTGATAGACGTCGATATCCTTGTTGCCTGCGGCAAGCCACAAGCGATATTGCGAGAACTGCTCGCTGCTCGATGACGGCATGGTGACGAGCTTCACCTGATTGCCGGTCTCCTTCTCAAAAATCGCAAGCTGCTTGTTCAGGAATTCGACGTTTTTCCCGGTGGTGTTCGCGGCAAACGAAATTTCTGCGGCGTGGATGGGGCCGGCCGCGATAGCGAGGCCAAGCGCGGACAAGGCCAGAGCAAACTGTTTCATAATCTCCTCCCAGAAATTGAAATCGATTTGGCAAACGAAACATTGCAGAAGGCTTTGATGACGTCAAGACACCAAAACCAGCCTCTGCTGGTTGTATTTGTATGATAATAATGGCCATGCTGCGCGGATAAGGGCGTAAATTCGGCATTTGCAGCCAAAACAGCAACGCCACATAATTGAAATCGGTTTCAATATGAACTGAAACGCCACTTGCCCGTTGCGCATCATCAACGCATCGTCCATTGATTTCCCAGCCAAAGAAGACATCGATGAAACTTCGCGAATTTGCAAAGCAGCTTGGGCTTTCTCCGACAACGGTCAGCCGTGCACTCAGCGGCTATCCGGAGGTGAGCGAAGCCACGCGCGCCCGGGTTGCAAGCGAAGCAATGCGGCTTGGCTATCGCCCCGATATCAATGCCGTGCGCCTGAAGACCGGGCGAGCCGGAGCGATCGGCGTCATGATGGGGCGTTCGGGAGAAATTCATTTCGCTGAATTCGTGTCAGGCATGGCGCAACGCCTGGAAACCACCGATACGGATATTCTCATCACACCGATTACCGCGCATAATGACGAGGACGAGATACAGGCCTACCGGCGCCTGGTCGAAAGCCGCCGGGTGGACGCCGTGATCATTCATTCGCCCCGCCCCAGGGACCCTCGGATCGAGATGCTGAACAGCTTGGGCGTGCCGTTTCTGGTCCACGGCCGCTCGGAGACCGATCACGTTCATGCGTGGCTCGATATCGACAATGAAAATGCCGTGCGCAGAGTGACCGAACACCTGCTCGATCTCGGGCACCGCCGCATTGCGATGATCAATGGGCTGCGGGGCAAGACCTATTCGATTCATCGAGAACAGGGTTTTCGGATCGCCCATCAGGAGCGTGGGCTCACCGCAGATCCCAACCTCATGGTCTGCGACAAATTCTCCGACGAGAGCGGCTTTCGCCATGCCCGCTCTTTTCTGGAGAGCGCCAATGCCCCGACCGCCATCGTTGCCGGTTCCACGATGACGGCGCTTGGTGTCTACCGCGCCGTCCGTTCGCTTGGAATGACGGTGGGGCAGGATGTTTCCGTCATCGCCCATGACGACGTCTTTCCCTATCTGACGGCTGAAAATATGGTCCCGTCGCTCTCGACCACACGATCCTCCATGCGTGCCGCGGGCACACGTTGCGCCGAGCTGACGCTACAGCTTATCGCCGGGCGCGCCGCGGACGAGATCCACGAATTGTGGCCGGTCGAGCTGATCCTGCGGGAAAGTACCGCGCCGCCGCGTTGACCGACCAACTTCCGATGCACGCGCGGCCTAGCAGCCGAAGTCCGTCAGCCGGCATCGCGCCGCACTCCACCATTTGCCCGCACCAGGGCCATCAGCATCGGGCCGATCGCAAATTCGCCTCTCTCGGTCCTCCGGGTGAGATCGCGGAGATAACCGCCGGGCGAATTGATGTGTCCGCCCCTTTCCAGAATGCAGGCGATCACCGTCGCGGCGTTTTCCGGCCCCATGCCGGCGCAGGCTTCTTCATAGGCCGAGGGGCTGACGCCGAGCATCGAGCGGACGACGACGGCAGCCGACATCAGGTCGCGCCAATTGCCGATCGTTCCACCCGGCCCATAATCGAGAATCTGCGGGCAGGCCTGAAGAACCAGACCAAGCGGGAAGGATTTCAGCGTATGTCCCGCCGCCGGTTCAGCCGCGCCGGATTTCCTGCCGCTCATTGCGCCGGCAGATGCCGGATGTCTCAATCTTTGCTCGTCCTGCGGCCCGGCGACCCGGTTAATATCGGTCGTCAGCTTCGCGCCCTGCTTCGTTTCGAAGCTTGGTTCAAGTTCAGATGTGGAATAGGGGTTTGAATTCTGTTTGTGGCGCTCAGTTTGAGACTCATTGGCGTCTATTTTTTGTGATTTTATATGTCTTTCCAGCAAGTTGACGGCTTCATCGCGCAACAGGCCCATCTCGTCGAGCAAGGAAGCCAATTCCTCGCGACCCGCCACGCGCGGAATCCTGCACACGAGATCGCGAAACATCAACGACATCTGCTCCCAGTCGCCGGGCACAGCCTCATCGAGCGCTGCTGCGATCAGCTTGGAAATATCGCGCCGGCATACGGTGAGGCGCTCCCTGGTCACCCGGATAAGTTCTCGGTCAGCAACCACCTCGGCGGCCAGGGTTTCGATCTCTGCCGCGCGCGCCAGCAGTGGCGCGACGCTGAAGCCGAAGGCCTCACCGATCTCCCCTTCCCTGTCGCGGCGCGCATAACGCTTTCCGTTCGGGCTGTCCTTGCGCAGGATCAGGCCGGCCTCGACCAGCACGGCAAGATGCCGCCGCAGCGTCGCCGGCGTCATACCCCGGGCGCGAAGCGAAAGCTGCGCATTCGAGGGAAAGACGATCAGGCCTTTCTCCTCGGAAATCTCGTCATCGGGATAGAAGGTCAGCAGCGCATCGAGCACCGTCAGCGCCCGATCGGTCACGCCAAGCGCCGGCCGCGCCTCGCAGATCGCCCTGAACAGTTTCCACTTGCTGCGTTTCATCCCCGGCTCGATCGTCTCGGCCAGTTGCTGGCTTGCCAGCATGCCGAGCGACATCGGCCGCCGCCCAAAGGGCGTCGTCACATATCCACTCTCCATTTGCCTTCACCTTCGTTCAGGCAAAAGAAAACAGTCCACCACTTTGGTGCCTAAGACGCTTGACTGTGATTCGTGGAAATGCGATTCTCGATGTGCTTAAGATCTGAGAAGGGCTTCCACGACGGCGTCGTTGGGGGCCTTTTTCTTTTGCGCGCTACGCTCCTCTGTACTTTTTGAACTCCTGGAACAGGCCTTGCAGCCGCTCCTGGACGAATTGGTCGAACCCGGGCGCGGTCTTGCCGTCGAAGACGAAAGTGGCGCCGGACCCTGTCTTTTTGACCATTACCGGCACGCCGCTGATTTCTGATTTACTCGCCGCCGGCTTCGGTGCCGCAGCCTTCTTCGTTGCCAGAACGAATGCCCGGTGAAACCGCTCGTCACTCGAAATTCCGCGCGCGTCGTCCGCGGACAACTCCGCGATGATCTTATCGACATCGGCATTTTCCAGCCGCTCGCCGAGTTCCAGCCAGCGTCGGCGGCCAATATCAGGCGCAGCCCCGATGGCGTTGATGAGCGCCAGGGGCACCTGCCGTATCACGATCAGCATTCTCGACAGCGCCGCCTTGTCGACGCTCAGCGCCGCCATGATGACGTCGCGGGCAAAGCCGCGTTCCTCGAGCCGCGACGCGAAAAGCGCACGCTCGATATAGGAGAGATTGGTGCGGGCGCTGTTTTCCTGCCCCTGGCTGACGACCAGCTGGCCGTCGGTCAGGTCGCGGACGACCGCGCGCACCCTGATGCCGATCTCTCTCGTGGCCGCCAGGCGGCGATGGCCATAGGCGACCTGATAGCGGCCCCTGGCTTCCGGATGCGGACGCACGAGGATCGGAACCTGCTGCCCATGCTCGCGGATCTGCTCGACCAGCTCGGCGAGTTCAGCCGCATCGATCGCCAGGCGGTCGCTGACGAAGGAGCCGTCGATGAGCCCGGGATCGAGCTCGACGATCATCTGGCCGGCCGCAAGCTGCCGTTCCAGCTCGCTCGCCCGCTCCATCTTCTCGGTAATGTTGCCGAGCGTCTTGGTGATGCCGCCGACCGGCCCGCCGCTGCGCTCCTGCGGCACGAAGCCGGCAATCGGACGATTGTCGCGCGGCGCGACCGCTTCCACCCTTGCCGGACTCGGCGCGGAAATTTCGATGAGGTTCTTGCGCGCCATCCTATCTCCTTCCCCAGGTGGAGCGAATATGCGCTTCGATCTCACCATTCACGAGGTTCAGCGACTCCAGCGCGCGATCATAGGTTCCGCGTGTGAACTGCGAACGCTCGACTTCGTAGAGTGTCTGCTTGGTGACGCCGGCATCGGAAACGGCCGTCGATTTCACCATGGCGTTGTGGAGCATGCGATTGCCGAAGATCGCCCGCATGAAGCCGGTCATCTGGCTTTGCGGCCCGTCATTCGGCTCGAACCGCGTCACGAGATAGCGCATCCAGTCATAGCTGGTGCGCCCGCCGGCCTTCTCGACGACCGACATCAATTCACTCGTCATCGTCAGGAACTGCGACATCGACATGACGTCGAGCATCTGCGGGTGAACCGTAATCAGCACCGAGGTCGCGGCGCAGAGCGCCGACATCGTCAGGAAGCCGAGCTGCGGCGGGCAGTCGACGACGACGATGTCATAAAGGCTTTCGATATTGGTCAGCACCTCGCCGATGCGGGCGAAGAACATCGTCTCCGCCGTGCCCGATGCCATGGCCTTCGGCGTCTCGTGCTCGAACTCCATGAGTTCGAGATTTCCGGGAATGAGATGCAGGTTCGACGTATAGGTGGCGCGCACGATGTCGGCGATCGAGCGCGGATCGTCATAGCGGATCGCACCGTAGATCGTTTCGCCCTCGCCGACGTCGAACTCCGGCTGATGGCCAAACAAAGCAGACAGGGAGGCCTGCGGGTCGAGGTCGACGGCGAGTACGCGGTAGCCCCGGAGCGCCATGAACTGCGCGAAGTGGGCGGCGGTCGTGGTCTTGCCCGAGCCGCCCTTGAAATTCATCACGGAAACGATCTGGAGTTTTTCGCCCGGCCTGCGGGCCGGCACGTATTTCGGCGTCCCGTTCCGCTCGTCGAGGACCCGGCGGATCCGGTCCATGTCGGTTGCGCTATAGAGCCGGCGTCCGTTTGCCAGCGGATCCGGTCCATGGCCGTCAGCGGCCACCTGCCGGAGATAACCTTCGCCTATGCCGATGAAGGCCGCAGCCTCCGCCGGAGAAAATGTCCTGATCGTCTTTTGCGACAGAGGGGGAAAGATTTTGGCCTGATGCTGCTGAAGTTGATAGGATAACTCCTTCGCATCCGTTGCCAGAAGCGACGGAAGGTGCTCTTGATCATCTTGAAGAGCAAGACTCGGTTGCATGATCTCTTTCCTGCGTAACTGCGCAATTTTGAACGAAAGCGCTTCAGTTGCGCAGTTACTATATGCCGCGATTCGTGACCGAATTACAAATGCTTAACCAAAACGCGCATCAGAGCCGGCAAAACAGGCTCCGAAAAACGCAGGTTTGGCGGCTTGGATGGCGGTGATTCGCACCGCCCGAGATGCCGACAGGCAAGGCCTGCATGCTCAACATCCATATGAAAATCATTGAAACTTTGCGGGCCGCCGGCAGGACGGAAAGGGTTCGACCCGACTATTGCCCGTCATCTTTCAGGTAGTTGTTGCCGTTGATCACCAAGAGCCCGTCGGAACCCTTGTCCGGTTCGAAAATGCTCAGGCTCTCCATCTTGCTATGCGTATCGGTCAGGTCGAGGCGATAGTCCGAAAGCCTATAACGCTGGAGCCGGGCCGGTCACCGGACGTGGTCACACCCGTCCGCGACCCACCGACCTCCCTGGTCATCGAGGCGCCGGACCAGCGGGTGCGTTCGAAAGTGCCGTTCTTGCGCAGCGTCAGCGTGTGGCTGGTGGCGACCGATCCCGAGGAGGTCGCGGTCATGCCACTTGACGCAAAGTTGTAGACCCATTCGCCGTCAAGCGTTGCGCCGTCCTCGAATGGCGGCACCGCCCGGTAATCATCTGCGTCGATCACCAGGTCATCGCCCTTCTTCGAAAATGGCTTCGTCTCGACCTCGATCGTGCCGTAGGCAGAAGTGACGCTGCGCATTTCGAGCGACACAGCCGAAGAGAAGAAGCCCCCGTCGGCGAGTTTATAAAGGCCGCAATCGGTGGGATTGTCCTTGCAATGCTCGGTAATGCTCCGGCCCCCTTCGGCAGTTCCGTGCTGAACATACCATTCGGATCGAACACGGTAATCTCACTATCGGAATATAGGTCGACGCAGCCGAAGACATTTGGACGGACGCCGGTATCGAGATGGGTAAAGACGCCGTCGAGTTCGCCATCATCGTTCGTCGGGATGAGATCGAAATCCCGATCGGAAGGATCGAGCTTGACCGAGCGCACGAGCGCCTCGAAATCAATTTCGACGCTTTTGCTTCTGTCAGCGCTGAGATTCAAGAGCACGAACTGCAGATAGGCCTGCCGCTTGTCGCTGGCGATGCCGACAACGATTTGATTGATGCTCACATTCTTATGTTGGACGCAGCAACGTTCCTCCACTCGAATGTCGTGGCCGTTTATGTCACCACCCGGCCGATCGGACGCGGCCGGCCGGGGGAGTGTCGGGTTTTATTTACCCATCATCTGCTTGGCGTTATCAGGCGTAATCGCGGTGGTGTCGACTGTTACGGTTGCCGGCACCGACGAGGCGCAATCGAGTAATATCGACTTTGCCATGTCGATCGCTTCCTTCGCGCCCGTGGGATAGGTAAAGGTCGCGGACCAATCACCCTTCGCGACCGCTTCAATCCCGCCGGCAGGGCCAGGCAAGCCGTCGGTGCCGATGATCTTCACGCTCTTGCCGGCGCCTTTTGCAGCAAGCAGCGCACCGGCCGCCATCATGTCGTTGCTGGCATAGACCATCTTGATATCGGGATGAGCCTGCAACATAGCCGCGAAAGCCGTTTGCGCTTTGTCCGGCAGCCAGTCAGCTGCCTGTTCTGCAACGATCTGAATCTTAGGATTGGCCTTCACACCATCTTTGAAGCCGTTCAGCCGTTCGACGGCCGGTGTCGAACTCGGCAGCCCCTCCAGCACGGCAGCCTCGCCGCCATCTGGAAGAAGCGTCTTGCTCGTATATTCGCCGGCTGCCAAAGCAATCTTGTAATTATCGCCACCGATGAAAGCTGTGTAGTCCTTGCCGGCTTCACCGTTCGTCTTACGATCGAGTTCGATGACCGGGATACCCGCGTCCATTGCCCGCTTGACGGCAGGGGTAAGCGGAGCCGCTTCGAAAGGCGATATCAACAGGAGGTCAACCTTTTGCGTTATGAAATTGTCGACCTGTGATGTCTGAGTGTTCACATTGCCGGCCCCGTCGGCAATCTGCAGCGTAAACTGAGGGACCGCCTTGGCGGCCGCCTCCAGCTCATCGTTGACATGCTGGCGGTATGGCTCAGCGTTGTTGGCTTGCGAGAAGCCGATGACGAATTCGCCGTCTTTGGCGCAAGCCTTCACGAGCGGATCGGCAGCTTGGGCCACGCTCACAGAACCGACGCAAGAGCAGGCCAGTAGCAGGATTCGCCAGGTATTTGATGACTGAAATGTAGTCCGTATCATTGCTTTCTCCTCCACATTGATCCCGGATCCACCTTCCGGGAGGTGCCGCCACATTACCTGCCCAACCCTTCGCGGCGACGAACGAGGGATTGAAGGACTGCCGCCAAGACAATGATTGCCGCCGTGGCAAGCAATTGCATCGCTGGCGTGATGTTGTTGAGCTGCAGAATATTGGCTAAGGCACCCAGCATGATCGTGCCGGCGATCGTTCCGACCATGGAACCCGCGCCGCCAAACAGACTGGTTCCTCCAATCACCACGGCGGCGATGGCAGTCAATTCGTATCCGGTGCCATCATTGGCGCTACCGAAGTTGAATTGGCCGGCGTGGACGATGCCGGCTAGCGCGGATGCAAAGCCTGTTATGGCATAGACGGCGATCTTGATCGCCGAGACAGGAACGCCCGATATGCGGGCGGCACGCTCATTTCCGCCAACCGCATAGACGTAACGGCCGAACCGCGTTGTATTGAGAAGGATCGTGGCGATGAAGGCGAAAATCAGAAAGACGATGGTGGCTACCGGAACGACGTTGCCGAACAGACGGCCGCCCAGGATTGCGAAGATCGGCGGAGCAAGGCCTGGCCCCTCGCCATACGATATATTGATGTATTGATTTCCCGAGACCACGAGTGCCAGGCCTCGAGCAGCCTGCAGCCCCGCAAGGGTCACGATGAATGCTTCGAGCCGAAACTTGCTTGAGATTGCTCCTTGGACCAACCCGAAACAAGTTCCCATCAGGAGCACCGCCACAACCGTCGTAATTAGCCCGAAGCCACCAGAGACCATCAACGTTGCAGTAACAACGCTCGCAAGACCAAGGGTCGCCCCGACCGATAGATCGATCCCGGCGGTGATGATCACAAACGTCATCCCGATCGCGATGATGCCGGTTTCGGATACCGCGCGGACGATGTTGGCGATGTTGTCGGGCTGGAGAAACAGGATAACGCCGTGCCGGCGGGGAGAGAATATGATGCCGCCGGCAAAGACCAGCACAAGGCCGATCAGGCTTTGGAAGCGCACTATCACAGCAAGCGGATCAATACGCTTAGCAGGCTGTATCGCTGGATTGGACGTGATCTGCTGTTCGGACATCATCCCTCCCTCCCGTTGGCAGCGGCCAGAACCTCATGCTCGCCCACGCCGCCGGAAAATTCGGCAACGCTGCAGCCGTCGCGGAGAACCACTATTCGGTCGCATAAGCCGATCAGCTCCGGCATTTCGCTTGAAGCGACAAGAATGCCCAATCCGTCCGAGGCAAATTTGCGCAGGCGAGTGTAAATCTCCCCCTTCGCTCCGACGTCAACACCACGGGTCGGCTCGTCGAGAAGCAACAAGCTGGGATTGCCCAATACCTCCTTCGCAAGGACGACCTTCTGTTGATTGCCGCCAGAAAGAGCACCCACCGCGATCCGGGGGTTCTTCGGACGAATGTCGAAATTCCCGAACGAGTTCTTAATCGCATCGTCCTGTCGACGCGCAGACAACAAGCCATTCGGCGATATCCGCCGAATGATCGACATCACCAGATTGAGGCCAACAGACATACGCAACATAAGTCCGGCACCGCGCCGATCATCGGTTACGAATGCGAGACCAACTCTGCGCGCAGCGGCGATGGATCTGAGCCTTGCCGGTTTGCCGTCAATTGTAACCTCGCCCTGCCATCTTCCCGGCACGCCCGTCCCGTACAGAGCGCTCAGAAGCTCCGTCCGGCCCGCGCCCATCACACCAGCCAAACCGACAATTTCACCGCGGTGAACATCCAGATCAATTTTAGATGGGGCCCGCCACCCGGGTGACGGCCGATGCGGACGGAAGGAGGCCTGCCGCATCCGCAGAAGCACATCTCCGACATGACCGGAGCGAGGCGGGTAAAGCTCGCTCAATGGACGGCCGACGAGAAGCTGTACCAACTTGGCCTGCGGCGCGTTCGGTTCGGTAACGCCAGCTACTCTACCGTCGCGCATCACCGTCACTCGATCGGCAATCTGCGGGACTTCCTCAAGCCGATGCGAAATATAGACGATACCTACGCCTGATGATGCGAGTCCGCGCATGATTTCGAACAAGCGATCGACTTCCCCAGCGGTCAAGGCAGCTGTTGGCTCGTCCATAATCAGAGCACGCGACGCATAAGACAGCGCCTTGACAATGGCGACAACCTGGCGCTGGCCGATTGAAAGTTCGCTTACGAGCTGAGCCGGATCAATTGAACGGTCAATCGCTTCCAGTCTGTTGCGGGCTTCGCGCAACATCGCCTTTCCGTCCAGCATGCCGTGTCGATGGACCAACTCGCGACCAAGAAAGAGATTGGCCGCGACGCTCAAACTCGAAACGAGATCCAATTCCTGGAAGATCGTCGCGATTCCTGCGGCTTGTGCATCGCGGGGGGTGTAAAATCGCGCGGGGTTTCCGTTGATGAAGATCTCTCCCCGATCCGGCGTATGCACCCCCGACATCAGGTTCATCAATGTTGATTTGCCCGCGCCGTTCTCCCCAAGCAGGGCATGAATCTCTCCAACTTTGAGATCGAAATCCACGCCACGTAGCGCTTGAACACCGCCGAAATGCTTGGTGACCCCTTTCGCCGAAAGAACAACCTGATTATTCATGCTGCTTCTCCACACGATTGACGGATACGCAGGAC
The DNA here is from genome assembly GCF_019685235.1 of Rhizobium sp. NLR8a. Classification (NCBI taxonomy): domain Bacteria; kingdom Pseudomonadati; phylum Pseudomonadota; class Alphaproteobacteria; order Hyphomicrobiales; family Rhizobiaceae; genus Rhizobium; species Rhizobium sp. NLR8a. Next base: position 200,632 of record NZ_JABDWI010000014.1, on the reverse strand, counting down.
TGGCGACAGGCGCACGGTCTGCCGAGGTAGATGTTTATCGCCGATCCGTTGGATCAGGAGATCCGCTGCTTTGTAACCAATCTCGTCACAAGGCTGGGCCATGAGCGTCAGGCGCGGTTCGAAATAATCCGCCCATTCGAAATCATCGATTCCGAGCACGGATATGTCCACGGGAACGCGTAGACCGCGTTCCCGAATGGCTCTCATGGTGCCGATCATCGCAAGATTATTTGAGGCCAGGATTGCTGTGGGTGGCTCCTTCAGCTCCAGCAACCGGTGCGTCGAAGCCGTGGCGTCTGCGGTGCTGCTATTGCCATTGCTGATGAAAGCAGGCGGCACCTCTATCCCCTTCTCCGCCATGGCAGCCCGGAAAGCCTTCGTGCGCTCCACGGTCGTCGCAAATCCCGGCTGACCCAGGATGATTCCGATCCGTTCGTGATGGAGTGCAACGAGATGATCGACCAGCATGCGAATAGCCGCCGTGTTATCGGTCCCGACCTGATCGAAACGATCATCGGAGAGCCTGTCGACGAGCACGCAGGGAAGATTGCAGTCGATAAGGTAGTCCAACGATCTTTTTGGATCGCCCGAAGGGGCAAGAATAATCCCATCGACGCGGCGCCGATGCAAATGCCGGACGAGCTCCAGTTCTCGATCTGGATCGTCCTGAGTGTCACACAAAAATGCGATCAAGCCTCTCTTGGAACACTCGGCTTCGATCGCGCAAATGATGTCGCTGAAATAAGGGTTCGAGATCGCGGAAATCGCCAAGCCGACTGTACCTGTCGAGGAGAGTTTGAGCGAGCGCGCAACGGCGTTTGGAATGTAGCCAATCGCGTCCACAGCCTCCATGACGAGCTTCGCCTTTTCGGGCGACACGTAGCGGGTCTTGTTAAGAACGTGCGAAACCGTGGAGACAGAAACTCCGGCCGCCCTTGCGACCGCGGAAATAGTGGTCATGCGTGCCCTCCGGCTTTCGCCAGCAGCACTACAAGGAAGCTGCTCAAATTATCCTCCCAAGCGGAACCAACTCGAACAGGCTTTCCCGGGATCCGCGAATATGATCACGCTAACGTCATCGAAACGTTTGCGCAATCGATTTCGTATGGATATCTCTCAAGCCGCACCCCCTCCTTGGAAGGAAGGTACACGTGAAAAGATGTTCCGCGTTCACGGTCGACCAATGTTGGTCATGGCTTCAATGGTCATGACATGAGCTCCAGAAACGAGCAGGCGATCAACTCTTCGCCGAGTGTGGCCGCATCTATTCCCGGTTAGCAACCACCGGCAAGGTTCCTTCGTTTGGACGACGGGATTCAGTCTGCCGTGCGGCGGAGACGAGGCGTCGCTTTGCGCGGATAGAATGCCATTGTTGGTCGATCAGGACGCCAATGAGGATCACGCCACCCATGACGGCGAAGTTCAGCGACGAAGGAATGCCGAGCAGGTTTACAAGGTTTTGCAACTCTTGCAGTAGGACTGTGCCCAGCACGACCCCGACGATCGATCCCTCACCGCCGCGGAGTGAAAAGCCGCCGAGCACGGCGGCGGCGATCGCGTAGAGCTCGTAGAACTGGCCATGGCTCGCCGGCGAGATCGAGCGCGTGTACATGGCGAAATAGATCGCCGAAAGCGCCGTAAGCAGTCCGCAGATGATATAGGCCGTCATAACCAAGCGGTCAGTCCGGATACCTGAATAGCGAGCAGCCTCTTCGTTTTTTCCAACCGCGTAAAGATAACGTCCGAAGACAGAGCGATGAAGCACCAGCCACATGGCCACGGAAATGACGACCATCGCAATGAAGGTGCTCGGAATGCCATAGAACCGCCCGGCGGTCAGAAACTCAAGCTTCGGGAAATTCTGGCCGAAAGCAAATCCCGCCGTTCCGTCGGCCGTATAGAAGCGCGCTGCCCCGCGATAGATCAGGAGGCCGCAAAGGGTGACGACGAAGGGCTGCAAGTTGAGCCGGGTGATGAGCCAACCGTGGACGGCGCCTATGACGGCGCCGAGCAGGAGAATGAGCGGCAGTGCCAGCGTCCAGGGCATATCTTGTACCGCTATGAAATCGACGAACAGTACGCCAAGAAGCGCTACGAGCGAGCCCACCGAAAGCTCGATACCGCCCGTAATGATGACAAAGGCCTGACCCATCGACAGGATGCCGAACAGACCAATCAGGTTGGCGGTGTTCGCGAGGTTGATCGGCAGCAAGAAGCGCGGGTTGATGATGGCGACGACGACGCCGACAACGACGATCAAAAGCAGCAGTCCAAGATCTTTCTTGATCATTCGAGACCCATCTCCGATACCCGTTCATAATGGCCGCGGCCGCTATTTTACGCTTTTGCCGACAGCAAGCAAAAGGACGCTTTCCTGGCTGAATTCGTCCTCTTCGAGAATGCCGGCGATCTGGCCCTCGTGCATGACGGCGATGCGGTCAGAAACGCCGATCACCTCTTCCATGTCGCTGGAGATCATCAGGATCGCGACACCGGCATCAGCAAGCGCTCGCATCAGGCCGTAGATTTCGTTCTTCGCGCCGATATCGATGCCGCGTGTCGGCTCATCGAAGATCATTACCCTCGGGCTCATCGACAACCATTTGGCTAGAACCACCTTTTGCTGGTTGCCGCCGGACAGAGTGCCGGTTCGCGTCGAAACGGAGGGCGCTTTGATCCCGAGACGAACACGCTGCTTTTCAGCGGCCTCGATCTCCCGTTCAGCGGAGACCATGAAGCGGCTAGAAATCCTGGGAAGATCGGCAAGGGTGATGTTCTGGGCGATCGGAAGATCAAGAAGAATGCCATTGCGCTTGCGATCCTCCGGCACCAGAAAAATGCCCCGGGCGACAGCGTCCCGAGCAGAACCGATCGCAATTTGGCGTCCGTCCTGCAGAATGGCTCCGCCGTAACTCCGGTCGATGCCGAAGAGTACCCTTGCAAGCTCGGTGCGGCCAGACCCGACGAGGCCTGCAAGCCCCAGGATTTCTCCGTACCTTATTTCCAGGTCAACGGGGCGGCTGGGATAGGCCTCAGTGCGCACGCCGTTTACCTTCAATGCGACCGGCCCTGGCGAACGCTGCGGCTTTGCCGTCCGGGCCGCGAGCAACCGGCCGATCATCAGCTTGACCATTTGATCATGGCCAATGTCCTTCTTGGCGAGCGTACCTACGAGCGTGCCATCGCGTAATACGACCACCCGATCTGCTACGCGCTCAACCTCGTGGAGACGGTGCGAGATGAAGATCACACTGATTCCATCCGCTTTCAGCGATGTGATGATGTTCAGCAGCCGCTCGGTTTCGGCCAGCGGCAGGCTGGAAGTGGGTTCGTCGAAGATGACAAGCCGAGCCTTGATCGACAGCGCCTTGGCGATTTCCACCATCTGCTGCTCGGCAAGAGAAAGCAACGCAACGGGTGTGTCGGCGGAAAAATGTGCTCCCACGCGCTTCAAGAGCGGGGTCACCATCTCTCGAAGCCGAGCACGATCGACAAACTTGAAAGGTCCCGCTTTCAACGGCTCACGGCCCAGGAAGATATTGGCGGCGACGTCGAGATTGTCAAAAAGGTTGAGTTCTTGATGCACAAAAGCGATGCCGGATGCGATGCTCGTCTCCACAGTAAGGTGGCGAAGCTCTGCGCCATCGAGCAGGATCGTGCCCCGATCCGGAGCGATCACGCCGCCAAGAATATTCATCAGCGTCGATTTGCCGGCCCCATTCTCGCCGACCAAGCCGATGACCTCTCCCGGCACGATGTCGAGCGACAACCCGTCAAGCGCTACGACGCCTGGAAAAGTCTTGCCAACGCCGGAAAGCGAAAGGAACGGCGTTGCAGGCGCGTTCGGTGACGGGATGTCTGAGCTATGATTCATTGCCTGTCCATGACTGCGGGTGCTGCGGCATGAAACGTCTTTCGCGGCGGGGAGTACCCCCGCCGCGAAAGAGAATTACTTTCCAGCCATGGCCTTCAAGTTGGCGGCATATTTATCGACGTCATCCTTGCCGATGATCACTGTCGGAATGATGATCAAGCCGTTGCTGGGAACACCGGACTTGTCGCCCTTGAGGTAGGCAGCCATCAGCTTCATCCCCTGATAAGCCCATTCGAATGGCTGCTGCACGACGGTTGCCGCGACAGTGCCTTCCTTGACGCCGCCGAGCGTGATCGGATCGTCGTCAAAGCCGACGACAGTGATCTGACCAAGCTTTCCGGCGTCGCGCAGCGCCTCATAGATGCGTGGCGTGTTATATGAGTAGAAGCCGACCATGCAGGTCACGTCCGGGCTGGCAACCAGTGCATCCTCGACATTCTTTTTTGCGCGTGTCTGGTCGATATCGTCACCGCGCACATCTGTCAGCTCGATCTTCGTCCCCTTAAGCCCATCCTTCATGCCCTGAATGCGTTCCTTGGCATTATCGGCTCCGAGGAGCCCGACAAAACCGATGCATTTGCCGCCATCCGGCATTGCCTTCTTCGCGATTTCAGCCGCCTGCAGACCGGCGTCGATATTGGACGAGCCAATATAAGCGACGCGGTTGGTCTGCGGCGCGTCGCTGTCGGTCGTGAAGAGGGCTGTTTGTGAGCCGATCTTGTTCAAGCCCTCGGTCTGCGTCTTGGGATCGACTGCGGAAACCATGATCCCCTTGACGCCAGCACTGACGAGGTCTTCCATCAGGCGCTGCTGGATGGCTACCGATGCCTGCTCAGGGTACTTCAGTTCCAGTTGGTAATCCGGCAATTCGGCCTGGGCCTTCTTCACGCCCGCTTCCGCGGCTTTCCAGAAGTCAGACGCGCCGTTGACGACGAAAGCAAGAGTTGGTTTGTCGGCGGCATCGGATACTGCAATCGGCGCCGCGCTCAGTACCAGCCCGGCAAGGAACAAGGCTGCATTCCGTTTCAGCTGTTTCATAATATACCTCCCGAGGGGCCGCAGTCGCATGGGCCCGTTTGCGATTTACGGCCGGCCGAATGCGCGCCCCCTCCTAAGGGCCGCCGCAAAAGCGACGAGTGGCATAGGTTCCGATCGCCCTCTGACGGTATACAAGAATCTTAATTAGTAAATAGTATTATCAATGCACATCAAAACATTTCATCGCGGGATAACTAGAATCAAGTTTTGAAGTGATGATCGCCAAGCAATGCAGGTGATCGCGCGATTGCCAGCACTTTCGGATAAATGCTAATATTAATTACCTAAAACGCAACTCCTTCCAAGATCCGGAGATCATTCCCCCGCATGCGAAAGCCTAAGACCCAAAAGAATCCTGAAATGGATAAGCCCGCCCGCGTGACCATGATGGACATCGCCGCGGCGGCCGGCTGCTCGCAGGCTGCTGTTTCCTTCGTGCTCAACGACACGCCCGGTACCCGCATCTCACAGCAGACTCGCGACCGCGTATTGGAGGCGGCGCGCGCCCTCGGCTACATGGGGACAAGCTATACCATGAAGGCCACTTATTCGGGCCTGGACAACGTGATCGGTTTCGCAGTGGATCAGCTCGCTACCAGCCCGGAAGCGATCGTCGCAATCGAGGGCGCCCGCCAAGCGTCGTGGAACACGGGCAACGTGCTGTTGGTCACCCAAACGCTGGGTGATCCTGTCATGGAGCCAAAAGCGATCAGGGCGCTGACGAACGGGGGCATATCCGCGCTCATATACATGACAATCTATACCAGAGAGGTCCAACTCCCTTCTTATGTCTACGAACTCAAGATCCCGACGGTATTGTTGAACTGCTACACGGCGGATCATGCCTTTCCAGCCGTGGTGCCAAGTGAAATCGCCGGAGGCCAGAGCTCCACCCGGCATCTAATCGCGCACGGTCACCATCGCATAGGGACGATCACTGGTGAAATCTGGATGCAGGCTGCACAAGACCGGCTGACGGGATACCGCCGTGCACTGGCGACCGCCGATATACCCTTCGATCCAGAATTAGTCGTTGAAGGCGACTGGTCGGCCGGTGCCGGCTACGCCGCTACGATGCAATTGCTTGCTTTGCAGGACCCCCCCACCGCCATTTTCTGCCAGAACGATCGCACTGCAGTGGGATGCTACGAAGCGCTCAAAGATGCCGGGCTTCGCATTCCCCAGGATATGTCGGTGGTCGGCTACGACGATGAGGAAATTTCAAGACATCTGGTGCCGGCACTGACCACTTCGGTCCTTCCGCACCTCGCCATGGGTCAGTGGGCGATTGAACATCTCAACCTTCAGACCATGCCCGGCAAGCGCTATCCAATTACGAAGCTCGAATGCTCACTGGTCAATCGTCATTCCGTCGCTGCGCCGAGGGCCAAGGCGCGGCATATCTTCGATGGGGCGCATGGGCCGCGATAGACTGGAGGTCGAGCCGGCGGGGCACTGCACCGCTGGAGCATGATCCCCGTTTCGGTCGGCATCATTCTCTGGTTGTTCAATAGAACAGGATTCACCCTTTGATGCGAAGGCCAACCGGTCAATAGTGTTGAGGCCGCGCAAAGCTTGAGCCCCGGCTGCAGGGAGATTTATTGGAATCTGCCATAACGCGGGTCTTCGCCTCAGGAACCGGGCGCTATCAATTTCAACGAGGGGAAATAGCGGCGATAGCGGCCGACATCTCGCGTCAGGAGCGGCAGCTCCTGCACGGCGGCATGAGCGCCGATGAAGAAATCGGGAAGTACGCCGGTGCGCGTACCGCCTGCTTTGCGATATTGCGTGAAAACCTTCCCGGCAAGAAACAGGGCGGGTTTCGGCATCGGTATCATCTCGAGGGCGGCCTGTTCCACAAAGGCCTCCAGGTCCTCGATCCTCTCGTATCGAACCGCAAGTTCGGCAAAGACTACATCATTAATGAGCAGGGGACCCTCGATACTCGCGGCTTCGAGTTGCGCAATAGACCAGTCGGACCATTCCGGGTCGTCGGTTACGAGGTCCAGGAGCACATTGGTATCAACCAGGGTCACGTTTCGCCGCGCGTTAAAGCCATGATAGCGTCGGTATCCAGGCCCTTGCCGGCATGGCCGCGCAGCTTCTCGAAGCGGCTCGCCGGCCGTTTCTTGTCGGCGCGCGTCAGAACCACACTGCCGTCGGCAGCACGATGAAAATCGACCTGGCTGCCAGGAACGATGCCAAGCATGTCCCGTACAGGCTTCGGAATGGTCACCTGCCCTTTCGCAGTAACGGTGGTGGTCATAGCGAACGCCTTCTGTAATACTCTCCAAGAAGAAGGTATTACTTCGTTCGGCAAAATTCAAGATGGCCGCTAAGCCGCCATCGACCTATAGAGCCACTCGGAGAGCGTCTGGCTCCCCACGCGCGCGCCGACATGAGGCAGCAACACATCACCGCTCAGTTCGACGCCGAAATACGAGGTGGAAGGATCGGTTATCACCTGTCGCGGGTCCTCGTTCGCGGACAGATAGATGCGGGCGATGTCGTCGATGCCGAACTGTTCGGGGCCGCCGATCTCGACGATATTGCCCAAGGGATCTCCGGCTGACAATTCCGCCAGGAATGCCGCGACTTCCCGAGCCCAGACCGGCCTGATGGGGGCCGGAGGCAAACGAACGACGTTGCCTTCGGCACCGATGTCGATCACGCCGTTGATGAATTCGTAGAACTGCGTCGAGCGGAGGATCGTGTAGGGGCGAGCCGAGGCCCTGATGAGATTTTCTTGAACCGCTTTCGCGCGAAAATAATCGCTTTCGACGAGGCGCGGCGTGCCGACGACGGAAAGCGCGAGATAGTGCCGGACGCGGGCTTCCGCCGCCGCCGCGAGCAGGTTCTTCGTCGATGCCTTGAAGAAATCGAGCGCCGAACTGTCGCCAAAGGACGCGGCATTGGTCACATCGATGACGACGTCCGCTCCCGTCATCGCCGCATCGATGCCCTTGCCGATCACCGTATCGACTCCGAACGACAGAGATGCGGCCGTGACGTCGTGGCCCAAACGCCGCAGCTCCGCCGCCAGTTGCGTTCCGATCAGACCGCTTGCTCCCGCTATCATGATTTTCATCTCGGCATCCTCTGTTGCATCGTCTATATGCCCGCGCGGACGGAGAATGACCGGGACGCCGAACGCCTTCCATCATGCTTGAGGGTCGGATGTCCGAGACGCAGGATTAGCGGAGCCAGCCCAAAGTCTAGGATGCCGGATCGGAAAGATGGAAGGTCAGCCGGCGGTGGAGAAATCCGCCTACATTCCCGCGCAATGCATGGGTTTCCATGAGTTGCGGTTGTGGTGCGCCAGGATTACGGTTCCAATATGAGCGCGCCGGCCCCGAAATGGAAAACAACTGCTGCAGGACATGCTGACAATTCCCTGGCTTCGCCTGTCCAGCCGGAACGATGGATGGAAAGCGTCTGGTCGCACCGCCCGCCATTCCTGCGTCTGGCGCTTTTCTTCCTCGCCTATGTGCTCGCGTGCGGCTTCGCCCAGTCGCTCGCGGTGGTGCCGGAAACCGGTATTTCCATCTGGCCTCCGGCCGGGCTGTTCATCGCGACCCTGATCCTCGCCTCCCGACCCAGCTGGCCATGGTGGATTCTGGCCGGCTGCCTGGGAGAGATGTTCAGTAATGTCCTATGGTTCCATAGTCCGCAAGCTGCGGCCTTCCTGATCTATGTCGGCAACGCTCTCGAAGCGATGGTCGCGGCATGGCTCGTCAACCGGACTTTGAAGCTCCCGGTTCGGCTCGAAACCCTGCAGGAAGTGATTGCATTTGTTATCATCAGCGCCGGAATTGCGCCAACCGTCAGCGCGACCATCGGAAGCGCCACGCTCGCCTGGTTCAGCATCCAGTCGCAATCCTTCCTGACGGCCTGGCCCTTATGGTGGATCGGAGACGCGACCGGTGTCCTGATCGTGGCACCGCTTGCACTGGTTCTGTTCCACAGCTGGCCCGGCAAGACCCAACTCTCGGCAGGGCAATGGGTGGAAGCTGCCGTCCTGGCGCTGATCTTTCTCGGCGTCGCCGCTCTTTCGCTGAGTGGCTATCTCCCCTTCGCCTATATCATCATGCCGCCTCTTCTCTGGGCCGCGGTCCGCTTCGAAATCAAGGGGGCGGCAGTGTCGCTCGCTCTCCTAGCCCTGATCACCGCCGTCTCCACGATGACGGGCGCCAGCCAGTTTGCCGGCGACCCGGCGTCCCAGAAATACAACCAGGTCATGCTGCAGCTTTTCCTGGCGATCTCAGCATTCTCAGCGCTGATCGTCGCCGCCATATCGCGTCAGCATCAGCTGGCGGTGTTTTCGTTGCGTCAGAGCGTGGAAACGCTCAGCGAAAGGGAACGGGAATTATCGCAGCTCGTAGACATGGTGCCGAGCCATGTTTGGCGCCTGAGACCGGACGGCGAGCCGACCTTCTTCAACAAACGCATGATCGACTTCCTCGGCATCGACGTTGCGGATTCAGACCGGCCTGATGTGAGCCGGCTGGAGGCAGTCCTTCAAGCCATCGTTCATCCCAATGATATGGCGGCGTTCAGAGAGTCGCTCAGCCATTGCCTCGTCACCGGCGAAGTCTTCGCCATGCGCTATCGGCTGCGCCGCGCCGACGGCGTCTATCGGTGGATGTCGAGCCGCGCCGTGCCCATGCGCGATCAGGCTGAAAAAATCGTCCAATGGTACGGTCTTTGCCACGATATCGATGATCAGGTCCATGCCGAAGAGGCCCTGCGCCGGAGCGAGCAGCAGCTGCAGCAGATGATCGACGCCGTTCCCGTCCGCATCTGGAGTGTGGAGCCGGCGGGCGAGTCGATCTACTTCAACAAACGCTACCAGGATCACTTCCGATCGGTCATCGCCGATTTCGATGCCCTGGCCGAGCCGCGCATCGACGAGCTGCTGAACCAGCTGGTGCACCCCCACGAGGCGCCCGCTGTGCGGCGCATGCTGCGCAATTGCTTCGAAAGCGACGGCGGCACCGCGATGCGGTTCCGCTGGCTTGAAAAAGACGGCGTCTATCGCTGGGCCGAATGCAGGGTGGAGCCGCGGCGCGACGACGAGGGGAAGGTCGTGCAATGGTACGGCGTGTCCCTCGACATCGATGACGAGGTGCGGGCGCTGGAAGCCTTGCGCGATCGCGAGCGCGAACTCTCGCAGCTCGTGGACATGGTCCCGGTCCAGATCAGGCGCCTGACGCCTGAAGGCGAGCCGGTCTTCCTCAACAAGCGCCTGATCGACTTTTTCGGTGTCGACGTCGGAGATATGGATCGGCCGGGCATGAGCCGCCTTTCCTCAAACATTCACACTCTCGTCCATCCAGATGATGCGCCCAGGCTGCTTGAGACAGTCCACCGTTCCCTCGCCAGCGGCGATCCCTTCTCGATCAAATACCGCATGCGTCGTTTCGACGGTGCCTATCGTTGGGTCGACTGCCGCGCCGAGCCGCTGCGGGGTCAGAACGGTGAGATCGTGCAATGGTACGTGATATCGGTCGACATCGACGACGAGATGCGCGCGCAGGAGGCGCTGCGCAATCGGGAGCGGGAGCTCTCCCAACTGGTGGACATGGTCCCGAGTCTGCTCTGGCGGCTCAATCCGCAAGGCAGTCCAACCTTTTTCAACAAGCGCCTGATCGATTTTCTCGGTCTCGACGTCGCCGAGATGGAGAAACCGGGCATCGGCCGGCTCGCGGCCCTCATCGAAGTCGCCGTCCATCCCGAAGATGCTGAGAAACTCTCCGAGGCGCTCAACCATTCCCTGGTCACCGGCGAACGCTTCTCGCAACAATTTCGCCTCCGGCGCGCTGACGGCGTCTATCGCTGGGTGAAGGGCAGCGCCGAGCCGCTGCGTGACGAAAACGGGCAGATCGTCCAGTGGTACGGTCTGTCGCATGATATCGACGACCAGCTGCGCGTCGAGAAGGCGCTGCGCGAGAGGGAACGGTCGCTCTGGCAGATCGTCGAAACGCTGCCTGTGATGATCGACTGCGCGGCTCCCGACGGAGAGCCGGTCTATCGCAATCCGCAGCTTCGGGATTTTCTCGGATACAGGCTCGAAGACCTTGACGGAACCGGCAAGTCACGGCTGGCCGGCACACTCGATGCCGGCGTTCATCCCGACGACCTGGCCGATGTCAAGGAGAAATATGCCCATTCGCTCGCCACCGGCGAACCCTATGCGCGCCGGCATCGGCTGCGGCGGTTCGATGGCGATTATCGCTGGGTGGAGACGCGGGCCGCGCCGATGCGCGACGGCGAGGGCGCGATCGTGCAGTGGAATGTCATATGCCTCGATATCGACGGTGAGGTTCAGGCGCAGGAAGAGCTGCGCCGGACGCAAGAGGGGCTTGCCCGGGCGGGCCAGGCAGCGAGCCTCGCCGAGCTTTCCGCCTCGATCGCGCACGAGGTGAACCAGCCCCTGGCGGCCGTGGTGGCGAATTCCCACGCCTGTCAGCGCTGGCTGATGGCCGACCCGCCGAATATGGAGCGGGCGCAGAGAACGGTCGAGCGCATCATCCGCGACGCCAATTCGGCGGCTGAGGTCGTCGGCCGCATTCGCGCCTTGTTCAAACAATCCGCCGACAGGAGAGTTCAGACGACTCTTTCCAGCGTCATCGAGGAGGTGCGCAGCCTGATGGCCGACGAAGCCTGGCGGCGGCGCGTCCGCATCGACGTCGATGTTGACGACAGCTTGCCGTCCATCGCGCTCGACCGCATTCAGATCCAGCAGGTTCTGATCAATCTCATCCGCAACGGGATCGAGGCCCTGGACGCCACGACAAGCGACAGGCTGGTCGAGATACGCTCGCACCAGGTCGGCAATGCCGTCCAGACCGAGATCCGCGATCTGGGGCGGGGCATCGAGTTTCCCGAAAAGATGTTCGAGCCTTTTTTCAGCACGAAGGAAAACGGCATGGGGATGGGGCTGGCGATCTGCCGCTCGATCGTCGAGCTGCATGGCGGACGATTGTGGGCGGAGAAGAACCAACCGCACGGAGCGACGTTGATCTTCACATTACCCATCGAAACGAAGGCAGCGTCATGACGACCGATGACCATATCGTCTTCATCGTGGATGACGATGAACGCATCCGGGAGGCTCTCGGCGAGCTGCTGGACTCGCATGGCATACGCGCCATCGCCTTCGAGTCTGCCTGCGACTATGTGCAAGCGAACAAGCCGGATGTTCCCGCCTGCCTCATCCTCGATATCGAACTGCCCGATATCAACGGCCTCGACCTGCAGAGGCAGATCGCCGACGGCGATCATCCGCCGATCGTCTTCATCACCGGACATGGGGACATCCCCTCCTCCGTGCGCGCCATCAAGCGCGGCGCGGTGGATTTTCTCACCAAGCCGTTCAGCGATGAGGACCTCATGGCGGCAATCCAGGCAGCGATCGCCGAGGATCGGGAAAAGAGAGCCGGCCGCGCAGAACTCGGAATGCTGAGGCAACACTATCTCGAACTGACGCCGCGCGAACGCGAGGTGTTGCCGCTCGTCGTCAGCGGCCTCCTCAACAAGCAGGCAGCGGCAGAGCTGGGGATCAGCGAAGTCACTCTGCAGATTCACAGAAGAAACGTGATGCAGAAGATGGCGGCTGCATCGCTCGCCGATCTCGTGCGCATCGCGGAGAAACTGGAAATACCGATAACCCACTCGCGCCGGGTGGGAGGGAATTGAACATGAACAAGACAAGACATGTCGTGGCAATTGTCGATGACGATCCAAGACTCCTCGAATCGATGAGTGACCTTCTGGAATCGGCGGGCTATGTCGCCCGCGGCTTCTCGTCGGCAGGCTCGCTGCTCGTCAATGGGCTGTCGGACCTGGATCTGCTCATCACCGACATCGGAATGCCCGGCATAGACGGCTTCGAGCTTCGTGATCTCGTCAGGAAATCACGTCCGGAGCTGCCGGTTTTCCTGATCACGGGCCGCCACGAGATCGCGGATCAGGGCCGCGCTCAAGGCGCCGGCGGATTCTTCCGCAAGCCATTCGATGCCCAGGCCCTGATCGCGGCCATCGCCCATGCCTTACACAAATCGAGAGATGGAGGGTGACATGAGGGTTGACCAGCCGTTCGTTCGTAGATCGGCGCCTTTTTCAGCGCAGCGTGAATGTGAAGAGGATCAGCCGCTCGTCATGATCGTGGACGACGACGCATCCATTCGCGAGGCGCTGTCGGAGCTGATCCTGTCGGCCGGTTTTCAGCCGATTAGCTTTGCTTCTACCCGCGAACTGCTCGATGCGGATGTTTTGGACAGACCCGGCTGCCTGATCCTCGATGTGCGCATGCCGGGGGCAAGCGGTCTCCACCTGCAGAGCCATCTGGCTGAGAACGGCATTGCCAAGCCGATCATCTTCCTGACCGGCCATGGCGATATCCCGATGACCGTCCAGGCGATGAAAGCCGGCGCCGTGGATTTCCTCACCAAGCCGGCGCGGGATCAGACGCTGCTTGATGCCGTGACCGCCGCTATTTCAATGGACGGCGAACGACGGGCGGAAGCGGCGATCGCCAATCGCAATATCGAACGGCTGGAGACGCTGACGCAGCGCGAGCGCGAGGTTCTGCACGAAGTGGCACGCTGACGCCTCAACAAGCAGATCGCCTTCGATCTCGGCATCAGCGAGGTGACGGTCAAGCTGCATCGCAGCAATGTCATGCACAAGATGGAGGCCGCCTCAATCGGCGAACTGATCCGGGCCTGGGAAACATTGCCGGCGCAGATGCGTCAGGCTGGGGCGCGTTAGCTTTTAATCAAGGAGCCAAGAACGCCGGCTGTCCATTTGATGCACGCCGTATCCGATTCACGCCAAAAAAGACGATGCGGCGCCGGCAATGGGTTCCGACCCCGCACGCTTGCGTTATCTCTAAATTAAAGTTCGGGGATATGACATCGTGCCCGGCTTTGGTTCCCCAAAGGAGATCTCGCCTTGAACAATCAATCGTCAGTCGCGCCTTCCCCTAAAACCAATGCCTTCGACACCGAAGCAAACTTCCTGTCGGCTATCGGGAATTCCAAACGGCTTCACATTCTGCATCTGTTGAGCGAAGGAGAAATGTCCGTAACCGTCCTGGCTGACGAAGTGGGATTGAGCCAATCTTCGACGTCTCAGCATCTGGCAATTCTTCGAGACCAGGAACTCGTGCAGACGCGAAGGGCTGCGCAGACGATCTACTATTCACTTCAATCTGAAGGGGTCAGGGCAATGCTCGATACGCTCGCGGACATCTTCGGATCGCATCGCCGTACGGCGGCAGAACGTGCTCGAGCCGTCGGCGCCTAACTCCAATGGCGGAACGCTGACCTTGCCGCTCATGATTGGTCTTCAATTCTGCTGACATGCGCCTCGACCCGTCGATCGCTGATGTACGTTCGATGTTCGTTTGATGTACGCCTCCTAGACCACGGTGTGATTACGCCTCCATTGCGAATGGAGATAATGAACCACATCAGAAACGGAACGAAGGGCCCGGCGCACGGAGGCGATCATGGACGTATATGAGGCAGTCACAAGCCGACGGTCGGTGCGCGGATTCAAGGACCAGCCTGTGGCGATGGAGATACTTGAGCGCGTGCTGGCCGCCGCTGCCTGGTCGCCGTCAACGTCGGCATGTATCTGCAGACGGTCATGTTGCTGCTCCGCGCCGAAGGACTGCACAGTTGCCCGCAGATGGCGTGGTCGCAGGTGCGCGAGACGGTCGCCGAGGTCCTGTCGCCGCCCGATGGGCTGATCCTCTTCTGCGGCATGTCGATCGGCTACGAAGACCCTGCGGTTACGCCCGTACGGGCCGCGCCCCGCTGGCCGAAACGGTCACGTTCATCGACGAATAGTTGCTTGCACTCAAAGGACAGAGACCCCGTCGAGAATTCCGCGTATGATGGTCCCTTATCATGCGGGATACTGGAGAACGCCATGACCACGCATAAAGTAGGCTATCTTATCGGCAGCCTCGCCAAGGGCTCGATCAACCGCAAGCTCGCCAAGGCGTTGGTGCGCGTCGCCCCGCCGGAACTTGAAATGTCAGAGATCTCCTTCAAGGACCTGCCACTCTATAGCTACGATTACGACGCCGACTACCCTCCGGCCGGCAGAGCATTCAAGGCGTCAATCGCGGCCGTCGACGCAGTACTGTTCGTGACGCCCGAATATAATCGATCCATCCCCGGCGGGCTGAAAAACGCAATCGACTGGGCGAGCCGCCCTTACGGGACCAACTCGTTCACACGCAAGCCGTCGGCGGTGATCGGCACGTCGCCGGGCGCTGTAGGCACAGCCGTCGCCCAGCAGAATTTGCGCAGCGTGCTCAGTTTCTGCAACTCTCCGCAGATGAATGCTCCAGAAGCCTACATCCAATTCACGCCGGGGCTGATTACTGATGACGGCGAGGTCACGAACGCCAGCACCGCCGATTTCCTTCGAACGTTCATGCAGGACTTCCACGTCTTCATCGCGAGGGTTCGCTCAGTGTTGCCGAAAGACGCCTAGAGGCGCTTGGAATGGGATGGCGATGTTCCTGCAATGCCTGCAAACGTCGCCGCGCAGGAGCGGCCGCGTCATCCGGCGGCCAGCTCCGATTAGTGTGTGAAGCCCTCAGGCGAAGGCATAAGAGCCGTCCGGCCGCTTCGGCACGCGCCGTTGCCAATGGATATAGCCTTCCTCCTGCATTGCCTTCTCGTCCATTTCGACGCCCCAGCCCGGCCGGTCGGGGCGCAGTTCGAGATGGCCATCCTTCGGCAGATAGGGGTCGACGACATAGCGGGTTTCCCCCTGCCGCTTCTCGATGTCGAGGCCGCCATAGACATAGGCCTGGCCTTTTGGCAGCCGGTATTCGAGGATGCGGAAATTCTGGGCCGCGGCCGAAAAATGCACATTGACCGCCGTTGCCAGCGGCCCCATCGGGTTGTGTGGAGCAATGCCGACGAAATAGGCTTCGGCAAGCGTGGCGATGCGGCGCATTTCGCTGATGCCGCCAACGACGCAAATGTCGGGCTGGATCAGGTCGGCGCCCTTGACCTGCAGCAGCCGCAGGAATTCGTTCCTGTTATAGAGCGACTCGCCGGTGGCCAGGACGCAGTTGAGCCCCTGTTTCAGGTCGCCCCAGGCCTCGATGTTCTCTGGACGCAGCGGCTCTTCGTAGAACAGCGGATCATAGGGCGCCAGCGCATTGCCGAGTTGCCTTGCGGCGATCGGTTCGAAAATCTTGGCATGAGCATCGAAGGCAATCTCGTATTCGTCATTGACCGTCTCGCGAAGCGAGCGGAAATAGTCGGCCGAGGCTTTTACGACATTGCCCCAGCGATGGGCATGCATGTCGATACGCCAGGGGCTGAGTTTGAAGGCGGTGAAGCCCCATTCCTCCTTGAGGCGATCGAACTCGTCGCGGGCGGCGGGCGCGTCGGGGGCGGTATAGACCCCGGCATAGACCTTGATGCGGTCGCGGACCTCGCCCCCCAGCAGCTTGTAGACCGGGACATTCGCGGCCTTGGCCGCCAAATCCCACAGGCAATGGTCGAGCGCGGAAATCGCGGCAAGGCCGAGTGCACCCGGCGGGAAGCGGCTTTGCTGGATCAGCAGGTTGACGAGATAATCGACGCGTGTCGGGTCCTGGCCGGAGAGAAAGCCGTAGAGATAATCGAGCAGCGGCGGCAGCGCCTTATCGGGGCCGTGATTGTAGCATTCGCCCCAGCCCGTCAGGCCGTCGTCGGTATCGAGCGCGACGATCACGCGGGGTCGGTCCTTGTCGCGGGTCATGAACACCCGCATGCGGTCGATCTTCATCATTCTGTCCTTCTAGCGATTGAAATAACTGCGGCGCGCCACGCGCGTCTGCACGTAGAGATGCTCGTCGTAGGTTCCGGGATTGTAGGAACCGGCGGCCTCCGGCACGGGAACGGAGACGTTGCCGCCGCTCGGAAAGCGGGCGACGAATTCCTCGTCGATATCGCAGCCAAGCCCGGGGGCGTCGGGAACGGTGATCATCCCGTCCACCTGCTTTGGATGCGGCACGATCGTCTGGCGGCGGCCGTCCCAGTCATCGTCGAGCCGCTCGAGGATGAGCGCGTTCGGAATGGCGGCCAACAGATGCAAGGCTGCATATTCCGCCACCGGTCCGAGCGAGCCTGAATGCGGTGCCATCTGGATATGATGGGCTTCGGCCATGGCCGCGATCTTCTTCATCTGGGTGATGCCGCCGGCTCGGCCGGTATCGGGCTGAATTACGTCGACCAGCTCTCTTTCGATGAGCTCGCGCTCGCCAAAGATGGTCGCCGAACGTTCGCCGGCGGCAAGCGGCACATGAGCGGCGTCGCGAATGCGCTGGTAGCCTTCAAGATTGTCGGGCGCGATCGGATCTTCCACCCACATCAGCTCATAGGGTTCGAGCGCCCGCACCAGGCGGCAGGCGTCCGCAGGGGTCAGCCATGGCGGCCCGTGCAGGTCGATGGCGACGTCCATATCGTCGCCGACCGCCTCGCGCAGTGCTGCGACCTTGCGAACCGGATCGGCCACGCCACCGCACTTGATCGCCTTTATGCCGCGCTGTTTGACCGCAAGCGCGCGTTCGGGCGTATTGGCATGCGAATAGATCGGGATCTTGTCGCGCACCTTGCCGCCGAGCAACATCCAGACCGGCACGCCGAGCGCCTTGCCCTTGATGTCCCAGAGCGCCATGTCGATGCCGGTCATCGCGCCGCCTCCGACGGTGCCGAGCATGCCGTGACCCATCATTGCGATATGCAACTTCTGCCACAGACGTTCGATATGGGCGGGATCTTCGCCGATCAGGAGAGGCGCCAGATCATGGATCGCCGTCTCGATCACCCGCGGCCAGCCGGAGCATTCGCCGATGCCGGTGATGCCTTCATCGGTGTCGATCTTCAAAAACAGCCAATTTCTCGTGCCCCGCAGCTGCGTGGATGCACCGTCTCCCGACCGCTCATCCGAGGCCCATTTCGAAGGGTCTGGCTGACCGGCGTGCATGAGAAATGTTCTTATGCCGGTGATCCTCATCGCTGAGCGCTCCCGTTCTTGAGAGTGTCGGGAGCGATATAGCGGAAGCGCCGCGAACGGTCGCGGTCACGTGGATCGGGGCGCGGAATGGCCGATATCAGCGCTTGCGTGTAAGCATGCTCGGGCGTGCGGCAGACCTTCTCCGCCTCACCGATTTCGACGAGCTGACCCTTATACATGACGCCGACGCGGTCGCACATATAGCGGATCACGCCGATATCATGGCTGATGAAGATATAGGCGAGGCCGAGTTCGTCCTGCAGGCGCATCAGGAGATCGAGCACCTGCGAGCGCACGGAGACGTCGAGCGCCGAGGTCGCCTCATCGGCAACGATGACCCGCGGATTGAGGGTGATGGCGCGGGCGATGCCGATGCGCTGGCGCTGGCCGCCGGAGAAGGCATGCGGGTAGCGTTCGCGCGCCCTCGGATCGAGGCCGACCTGCTCCATCAGGTGGCAGACGCGCTCGTCGAGCGCCCTCCCCTTGGCGATGCCGTTGACGAGCAAGGGTTCGCCGATGATCTGGGAGACGGTCATGCGTGGATTGAGGGAGCCGAAGGGATCCTGGAACACCATGCGCAATTCGCGGCGCGCGGCAGCAAGCGTCTGCCCTTTTGCCGTTGCCAGGTCGATGATGCCGCCATCGGCGCGGCGATAGAGGATTTCGCCGGCAGTTGGATCGAGCAGCCGCATGATCGAGCGGCCCATCGTCGTCTTGCCGGATCCGCTTTCGCCGACGATGCCGAGTGTCTCACCGGGCAACAGCGAAATGGAGACGTCGTCGAGTGCTTTTACCTCGCCGAAATCCATCGAAAGATTACGCAATTCCAGGATTGGCGCCGCCGTCCGATCGAGCGGCGCCCGCGCCAGGCGAATCTCGGCCTTCTGCTCCAGCTTCAGCACCGAGCCAATCAACATGCGGGTATAATCGTCTTTCGGGGCGTGAAAGATCTGCTCGACCGGCGCATATTCCTTGGCGACGCCGTTATGCATGACCAAAACATCATCGGCGATCTGCGCCACGACGCCCATATCATGCGTGATGAAGAGAACGGCCATGCCGTTGGCCTTCTGCAGCCGGGCGATCAGGTCGAGAATTTCGGCCTGCGTCGTCACATCAAGCGCCGTGGTCGGCTCGTCGGCGATCAGCAACTGCGGCCTGCAGGCGAGGGCCATGGCGATCATCGCGCGCTGACGCATGCCGCCGGAATATTGAAAGGCATATCGATCCAACGCCTTTTCAGGCGCGGGAATTTCCACCTGTTTGAGCAGCGATATGGCTTCGGCGCGCGCTTCCCCCTTGCTCATCCTGGTGTGGAGGCGAAGCGCCTCGATGATCTGGTTGCCGACGGTGTGGATGGGCGACAGCGACGACATCGGCTCCTGGAAGATCATCGCGATATCGCGGCCGCGGATCGCCCGGATCTGGCGCCCGCGCGGATTGAGGCTGGTCAGATCTATGGAGCCGCCCTTCGGGTGGTTCAATGTGATCGAACCGCCGGCGATCCGGCCGGGCGCGTCGACAATCTGCAGGATCGAGCGCGCCGTCACCGACTTTCCGGATCCGCTTTCACCCACCACGCAGAGCGTCTTGCCCGGCTCGATTGTAAAGGACAGGTCGCTGACGGCGCGAAAGACGCCGGTGCGCAGGGGGAACTCGACGGTGAGGTTTTTCACCTCGAGCAGCGGCCTGCCGGCAATGGGAACGATGTCGGTCATGCCGGCCTCATTTGTTGTAGGGATCGGCCGCGTCGCGCAGACCGTCGCCGAGGAGATTGAGCGCCATGACGGCGACCACGACCGCGCAGCCCGGCAGGAAGAGCCAGGGCGCCGTGGCGATCGAGCGAATGTTCTGGGCCTCGCGCAGCAGCACGCCCCAGGAAATGGTCGGCGGCTGCAGCCCGAGCCCGAGGAAGGACAGAGAGGTTTCAGCCAGGATCATCGCCGGCACTGCGAGGGTGATCGAAGCAATGATATGGCTCGCAAAGCTCGGCAGCATGTGGCGAAAGATGATGCGGCCTTCACGAACGCCATCCAGTCTGGCGGCCGCGACGAATTCCTCGGTTCGCAGGGATAGGAAGCGGCCGCGAACGACGCGGGCAAGCTGGGCCCAGCCGGTCAGCGACAGGATGATCGTGATCATCATATATTGCAGCGTCGCCGGCCAATCCTGCGGCAGGGCGGCAGCCATGGCGAGCCAGATCGGTATCGTCGGCAGCGACAGCACGAAGTCGATTACACGCTGCATGAAGAAATCGATGCGGCCGCCGTAATATCCCGAGATGCCGCCGATCACGATACCGAGCATCAATGACAGGAAGACGCCGACGAGGCCGATCGACAGCGAGACCTGCGAACCCTGAACCGTCCGGCTGAAAACATCGCGCCCCAGCCGGTCGGCGCCGAAGAGAAGCAACGGCGTCGTCTTGTCGGGCGAGGCGATCAGATGGATGTTGGTCTTGAACAGGCCAAACACGGAATATTCATAGCCGCGCCCGAAGAACTGGACGTCGACGCGCTTCGTCGTGTCTTCCTTGAAGATGGCGGCGAGCGTTTCCGGATCGCGGCTCAGCTTCATCGGATAATAGTGCGGACCGAAGGAAAATCCGTTCTCGGTATCGATCAGATGCAATTTCTGCGGCGGGTGGAAGGTCGCCCGCGCATTTTGCAGGTTCGGATCGTTGATGGTGAAGAAGCCCGGAACCAGGGCAACGATGTACATCATCACGGTGACGACGAGCGCCACCATGGCCAGTTTGTGGCGGCGAAAAGCCCACCAGATCAGCTGCCACTGCGATGCGACGGCGGCGCGATCCGGCTGAATGTTTGTAACGGCGATGTCGGCCATATCAGGCTCCTATTCCAACCGGATGCGGGGATCGACCAGCGCAAGCAGGATGTCGCTGATCAGAGAGCCTATCAGCGTCAGCGCGCAAATCAGCAGAACGAAGGCGCCGGCCAGATACATGTCCTGGGCCATCAGTGCCTGCAGCAGCAAGGGGGCGGCCGTCGGCAGGTTGAGGACGATGGCGACGACGACCGAGCCGGAGATGAGATTGGGCAGTAGCCAGGCAATCGTCGAGATGAACGGATTGAGCGCGATCATCATCGGATATTTCATCAGCAGGCGGAATTCCGAGAGCCCCTTTGCCCGTGCCGTCGTCACGTAAGGCTTCGGCAGCTCGTCGAGCATGTTTGCGCGCATGACGCGGATGAGGCTCGCCGTCGAGGAGACGGCAAGGATGACGACGGGAAGCCAGAGATGCGAGAAGAGATCGCCCATCTTGGCAAAGCTCCAGGGCGCATTCCCATATTGTGGCGAAAACAATCCACCGACGTCCTGGCCGAATTCGACCGCTGCGATATACATCAGCACCAGCGCCAGGAGGAAGGACGGAACGGCCAGACCGAAGAAGGTGAAGGCGGTGAAGAAATAGTCGCCGATCGAGTATTTGCGCACCGCGGAAAAGACGCCGATCGGAAGAGCAATCGCCCAGGTGGCGATCAATGTCGAAAGAGCGAGAACCAGGGTCAGCGCCATGCGCTCCCAGATCAGATCCGACACCGGCTGCTGCCATTCGAAGGAAATGCCGAAATCGCCGCGCGAGAGGATGCCCCAGATCCATTTGAAATATTGGATGAGCATCGGGTCATCGAGTCCGAAGCGTTCACGCAATTGTGCCGCGGTGTTCTGATCGACGATCTCGTTGGAAGCCGCCAGCGTCGCAATATAGGTCGTGACGTAATCGCCCGGCGGCAGCTGGATCAGCACGAAAGCGAGGAAGCTGACGGCAAAGAGCGATGGAATCATCCACAGCAAACGTTTGGCGATAAAGACCAGCATGGGCGCCTCTTGCATTGAGTACCGCCCTCGGGGCTAACCGGCTCTCATCGCCGGCAAGGCATCGGAAGGCGAACCGAAGAAAGCGCCGTACCGTCGGTACGGCGCTCGATCAAAATCAGCTCGTGAAGGTGAACTGCTGCGGCATCGCAGGTCCCGGATTGGGCCAGGACCAGCTATCCGGCTGCTTCTCGGGAACATTGCGCAGATTATTGCGGATGATGCCGAAGCCGCCAACGGCGAGGCAAAGTCCGACGGTCTCGAATTCCTCCGCGGCGATGTCGAAGATCTGCTTCATGATCGCGCCGCGTTTGTCGAGATCGGCCGTCGAACGCGCTTCGTCGAACAGCTTCATGCGCTTCTTCTGGCTTTCCGGCGGCTCCTCGCCGCGCGCGCCGTTAGACGTATACCAGAGCGTCCACGGAATGGCGTAACGCGAACCCTGCGGATGGAAAGCGAAGAAATCGCGCGGGTCAAGCATCGGATCGAGACCACCCGGCCCCGGCCACACCTGCGCATCATGGGCATTATCGTCGCCGCGGGTATAATAGAGGGCCCGCTCGATCGTATTGACCTTCATGTCGATGCCGATCTGCGACCAATGCGTCTTGACCAGCTCCAGGGCATCGACGAGATCGGGATAAAGCGTCGGAATGACGTCGACCGAGAAGAACACCTTCTGACCGTCGGGCCGAACGCGAAAGCCGTCCGGCCCCTTCTTATAACCGGCCTGATCAAGCATCGCGCCTGCCTCTTCAGGATCATATTCGGTGAATTGGCGCGCATATTTCTCATGATACCACGGATGGGTCGGACGCGGCCCGGCCTGGTAGGGCTCGCTCTGCCCGAAATAGACGATGTCGATAAGCTCCGGGCGATTGATGCCGATCGAGAGCGCCTGCCGGAATGACTTGTCCGCAAACATCTTGCGCATGGCAGGATCTTTGTGGGTGATGTTGAAGTAGATCTGGCACTGCTGCGAGGCCGAAGGCACGAGCGTCAGCAGGCGATAATCGCCCTTCTGCATGTTCTGGGAAAGCGTCGGCTTGTTGGCCAGCACGCTGATGTGACGTTCCTGAATATCGATCTTGCCCGAGATGACGTTCAGCATCAGCGATTCGACGTCCTGGGAAATGCCGAAATTGATCTCATCGATGTAGGGAAGCTGGTTGCCTGCCGTATCGACCTGCCAGAAATAGGGGTTCCGGGCCATGACGACGCGCGTGGCGCCGCCGACATAAGGCTCACTGACGACCCAGGGATCGAGGGTCGGCTTGTCGACATTGCCCCAGCGTGTCGGGATCTCGATGTCACCGCAGCGGCTGCGGAAGAGCTCCGTCCAGCTGGTGACGCCCGCCTTCTTCGCATCGGCCTCGATATTGGGATTGTATTTCGGCAGGAACTGGCTGCAGTAATGCTTCGGGAAGAGCGTCGGATGCTGGCCGAGCGGCGTGGCGAGATTTTCGAGGTAAAGCGCGTTCGCCGCCGCAAAGGTGAACTTCACCGTATAATCGTCGATCTTCTCGACGGTGACCGGCTTGCCGGCGACAGCAAGCTGCGCCGGTGTCGAGCTGTAGAGTTCGGTGTTCTTGACGCAGTCTTCGATCGCGAAAACGACGTCGTCGGCGGTAAAGGGATGACCGTCTGACCAGCGCACGCCTTCGATCAGATGGAAGGTGAATTGCGTTGCGTCGTCGCTGACTTCCCAGCGCTCGGCAAGGTTCGGCTGCACGGCGGTGAATTCCAGATTCCAGCGCACGAGGCTCTGGTTGCCGACCATGCGCAGGATGCCGTTATGGTCGGATGAACCGCGCAGGCCGCGGCGCAACGTGCCGCCATAGGTGCCGACCTTCTCGAACGGCGTTACCACCATCGGCTTCTTCGGCAGGCGCTCGGCCAGCGGCGGCAATTTGCCGTCCTTGACCAGTTGCGCCAGCGCAGGCGCTTCGCCGCCGGCGGCGAAGGCGCGACCGGCGATGGACAGTGCTGCAGCACCAGCCATGCCGCCGAGAACGGCGCGGCGGGTGACACCGCGAGACAGAATTTCATTGGGCATCGATTCCTCCCCTTTTATGCCGGCACTGGCTTGTCCCGGCTGGTGCGGCGGGCTCCCGACCTGCCGTTTTGCGCCCTCCTCGGCGCTGGAACGAAACCATAGACACGTTCTCAAATGATTACAAGAGTTGACAGATAATTACAGATTCGATAGCACATGCCGTATCAGACACAACGCCAAGCCGTTGGCAATCCTGCGTTGGATAGAGAAAGAAGACAGATCTGTCAGAAGCTGTATACAGGCCGCATCGCGGCCGGTGACGGCGCGGCGCCATCCCGGCGCATGGTCGAGAAGGCATATCCGGCTTCTGCTCGCCGGGCGAAGAGCCGACGGGGCGAATTTGCCACTTGGCGGGGGAGAAAAGAGCGATAATGACGTTTGCACTTGATGCCGTTTCGAACCGGGGCGCAACGCGCTTCAGCGACATCATCTACGAGAAGATCGTGGGGATGATCGCGGACGGCAATTTCCCTGTCAACGAGCGGCTGCCGTCGGAGACCAGGCTTGCAGCCGATTTCGGCGCATCGAGACCCGTCGTGCGCGAAGCGCTCGAACGCCTGAGAGCCGATGGCCTCGTCGTTTCCCGCAAGGGCTCTGGCTCCTATGTCCGGCAGCGGCCGGATTCGTCGATGCTGAAAATGGTCCCGGTCGGCTCGCTTGCCGATGTCCAGCGGTTCTTCGAATTCCGCGCCGGCCTCGAGGCCGAAGCTGCGGAGCTTGCCGCGCGAAACTGGCAGCCGGCCGACAAGGAGCGGATCACTGAGGCGCTTCTTGCAATCGAACAATGTTTGA
Source organism: Rhizobium sp. NLR8a (assembly GCF_019685235.1). Lineage (NCBI taxonomy): Bacteria > Pseudomonadati > Pseudomonadota > Alphaproteobacteria > Hyphomicrobiales > Rhizobiaceae > Rhizobium > Rhizobium sp. NLR8a. Next base: position 175,997 of record NZ_JABDWI010000014.1, on the reverse strand, counting down.
GGAACGGCGAACTCGGCGCCGACGAAGACCAGGCCCTGCACGACGCGATCGCGATGGCGACGGGAAATCAGTTTCACATCACCGTGCGTGAATGGTTCAAGCCGCATTTCGCCATCGGCCATTCCGTAACGCGAAGCCTGAGCCTGAAACGGACTCCGGAGCAGATCCGCAGCGTTCAGGACGAGCATGCGGTCATCGTAGAGGCGATCTTCGCACGTCGGGAAATCGAAGCGCACGACGCGATGAAGAGACACATACTGAATGCGCGCGCCCGCATGTTCCAGGGGGTTTGAGCGACAATGGGAGGAAGGACGATGAGACGGATCGCCATAACGGGTGCCGCCGGACGTGTCGGGACGCTGTTGCGCCCGTTCCTCCGGCAGCATGCGGAGCATGTCCGCTTGATCGATATTCGCGAGCCTGTGGACCTGGCCGGAAATGAAAGCTTCGTCCGCGCCGATCTGTCAAAGCTCGAAGAGGTAACGGCCGCTTTGCGCGGCGTCGACGGCGTCGTTCATCTCGCCGGCATCGCCAGCGGCGTCGATATGAACGCTATTTTGCAGGCTAATGTCCTCGGCACCTACAATCTCTATGAGGCCGCCCGGATCAACAAGGTCGAGAGGATGGTCTACGCTTCCAGTAACCATGCGACCGGCTTTTATCCCCGCGGCGAGGTCATTTCACCGCTCGATCCCATGCGACCGGACAGCCCCTACGGGCTTTCCAAATGCTGGGGCGAACTGGTGGCGGGACTCTATTACGATACGTCGGGCATTCGCTCCCTATCCATCCGCATCGGCAATGCCGGCACCTATCCCAACAGCGAACGCACGATCGCAATCTGGATCAGCGCCCGGGATCTGGCGCAATTGGTGCGGATCGGCCTCACCCATCCGCAGATCGCCGCGACCGTCGTTTATGGCGTTTCCGATACCGACACGAAATGGTGGGACAACGATCTGGCGACGCGGCTTGGCTACCAGCCGCAGGACCGGCCGCGTGATCACGCCCATATCGAGAACGGCGCGGAAGGACGGGTCGCCCTTGCATTCCAGGGCGGCGGCTTCTGCGAATTCAATCACGATGGCAGCATCCGCATGCGCGATGCCGAAGGCCTCGTCAAAGATCCGGAGACAGTCTCGTGACGGCACCCCGCATCGTTGAGCCGAAGATCCGTCCTGTCCTGCAGCAACCGCTGACGGTCGGTGAATCGCCGGTATGGGACGAGGAGACCGGCGCGCTCTGGCTCGTCGATATCCTGGCGCCGGCGCTCGTCCGGCTCTCGGCCGAAGGCAAAGCCGACCACTTCGACATGCCTTCCGCGATCGGCTGCCTCGGACTATGCCGCGACGGCAGGATCGTCGTCGGACTCCAGACGGGCGTGCATCTCTTCGATCCCGTCTCCCGCCAGCTTGAATTTTTGTGCGATCCCGTGGGACGAGAGATGATCGGCCGCCTCAACGACGGCAAGGTCGGGCCGGACGGCCGCTTCTGGGTCGGCTCGATCAGCGAGGCCAAGCCGCAGGTGAATGATGCGGCGCTCTTCAGTGTCGGCGCCGACGGCAGCACGCGGACCGTCGCAACGGGGCTGACGAGTTCCAACGGCCTTGCCTGGTCGCCGGACGGCCGGCGGATGTATCACTCCGACAGCCGGCAGTGTTTTCTGCAAGCCTTCGATTTCAATCCCGAGACGGGCGAACTCGGCGGGGGACGCCGCCTTCGCAGTTTCACCGAAGAACAAGGCCGGCCGGACGGAGCGACCACCGATCGCGACGGTTTCTACTGGAGCGCCGGCGTCTCCGCCGGCCGCCTGAACAGAATATCGGCCGACGGCGAAATCGTTGAAATCTACATTCTGCCGGTCGCAGCACCGACAATGCCGTGTTTCGGAGGCCCTGATCTCAGCACCCTCTACGTCACGAGCCTGTCGAGCGACCGCACCGGACGTCTCGAGGCGGGGACGGTCATTGCCTTCGATGTCGATGCGGAGGGGCTGCCGCCCTTCCGGTTCGGCTGACGATCACTGGAAGAAGAGCCAACGGGGGAGAAAAATGAGCATCGCGATCATGCGCAAGGCGCTTAGGGGCGTGTCGGGCGTTCCCGTCACGGCTTATGATGCCGGGGGCGAAGTCGAGCCCCGGATTACCGCGAAGGTCTATGCGCGGGTGGCCGCGGCCGGCATTCACAACATCGTCGCGGCCGGCAATACCGGAGAATTTTATGCCCTGACGCCGCAAGAGATCCGGATCGTCCACGAGGCGGCGGTATCGGGTGTGGATAGCCGGGCGCCGGTGACGGCGGCGATCGGCCGGTCGCTGCGCGAAGCGACCGGCATGGCCAGGGATGCGGCCGCGATCGGCGCCTCCGCGGTCATGTCGCATCAGCCGGTCGATCCCTTCGCGGCGCCGTCGGCCCAGATCGATTATTTCTGCAATCTCGCCGATGCATCCACTCTGCCGCTCGTCGCTTACGTCAGAGCCGAGGGTTTCAGCGTCGCCGAGATCGTCCGCCTCGCCAATCACGGCAATATTGCCGGCATCAAGTTCGCCACGACAGATCTGATGCTGCTGGCGAGGGCGATCCCCGCCGCCGATCCCAAAGGCGCGTTGTTCGTGTGCGGCCTGGCGGAGAGCTGGGCGCCGACATTCACCGCGGCCGGCGCGCGCGGCTTCACCTCGGGCCTCGTCAACGTCGCGCCGAAGCTGTCGCTCGCCGTCCATGAAGCGCTTGAGAAAGGCGACTTCGCCGCGGCGAGAGCAATCGTCAACAAGCTCGAACCCTTCGAGCGGATGCGCACCAAGTTCCGCAACGGCGCGAACGTCACCGTCGTCAAAGAGGCCGTCACCTATTCCGGCCTCGATGTCGGCCCGGTACGCGTGCCAGGACTGCCGCGGCTCGACGCGCAGGATCGCGACGAGCTGCGTCGGCTGCTTCGAGGCTGGGAGACCGAGGGCGATATCCAAACGGACCGGCAGGACGTGAAGACGGCCGGCTAATTCAAAACATCATTCCCGCAAGCAACAGGATTGGGAGGTCTTGAGATGCTGAAACAGCTACTGACGACGATCGCAATGACAGGCGCGCTGATGGCGGCGCAGCCGAGCCTGGCGGCATCGCCGCCCAACATGCTTGTCATCGGCACGAATCTGACCGGTATCCGGACGCTCGATCCGGCCCAGAACAACGCCCGCACGGTGTCCGAGCTGATCTCGAACCTCCACGACAATCTCGTGCAGCTGTCGCCTGATGACCTCAAGACCCTGAAACCGATGCTGGCGACGAAAACCGTCCCTCGATGGTCCGCCAGCGCACGACCCATGACACCCCCAGTTTTATGTGAAGATGTGCCGGTCTCGCGAGACAACCAGAGTGACATTTGGCCAGCGCACAATGTATCAGTGCGAACATTACTGCGAAGCTGTCACCCGCTTCGATCAAAATTCCTATCCGGCGTATTTCTCAGCTCGAATACTCGAAAGGCGTCATCCCCGTGCCTGCGCTCGTTCTTCCCAGCCGCCCTTTATCGCTTGCACCTGATGTGATCTCCACGCCGCGGGCTTACTTCTGGGCCACTCCCGTCATCGCGGCACTGGCGGTGTTTATGGTCACTTGGCAAGCGCCCGGCGTCATCAGGGATTTTCAGGTCAGCCAAAATCCGTTGGCCGTCGAGAATGGTGACGTCCAAAACGGGAGATGCACGACACGCAAGCTCTTCTTTACGGACTGTGAGGCGCGGCTCGTCTACAGTTACGACGGACGCAACTACGACACGGAAGTCCAAGTGATGTTCGTCGATTTTCATACCGGCGATTATGAAACGGGCGTGGTGATCTCGGCCGACCATCCGGAATTGGCGACAATGAGCCTCGGTCTGGACAAGCTCTGGAACCGGATCATAACCCTCACCGTATTTGCCCTGTTTCTTGGCGGCATGAGCCTTGGAACACTGTTCCAGGCGTTGCGGATCTGGCGTGTTAAACGGCAACTGCGCCAACCGGCGTTCTTGGATACCATACCGGTGGAAATTGCTGCGTTCGATCGCAAGCGCACATTCTTTCCGTTACCTACAATGACAAGATCGCCAACGATCGGACAGGTCGATCAGCCTACACCCAGATGAAGGGAGGTCAGGAGCCTTTGATTGTGGGGGTGGCAAACGGCAAAGCCGTGGGCTTGGCGGTCCGGCATGGCAGGACAGCGCTGCCAGTGCTTCTGGATGATCGTCTGCAACGTATCGGGCTGACGGATGACGAGCGAAAGATTGCGCTTGCGCCATTCGCACAGCACGGCGGTGGACAGACTGTGCCGGTCTTGATCGGCAAGCGCGGGAAGACAATGTCGGTCGGCGCGCGGCTGCGGCTGTTTTTTGGCACCCTCCTCTTGATCCTCGCCGGCTTCATCGGTTTCTGGCTTTGGTACGTGACAAGTGCCAGCACACCTTTCCAGTCGCCGGGGATGGACATCAACAATCTCATGCCGACGCCGTTGAACAAATGGGGGTGCATTCAATTGCGGAAGCGGTTCGGCCAAGATCGCGCTCCCTTCGGATGCGTTGCGGGCGACTATACAAGCTGGAAATACTGAAGGCGGTCAGATCGCCGCCATTTACGCTCAACTCGACGGAAGTGACGAAGTCCAGAAAACTCAACGCGTCGTCGGGCCTGTGCCGGGGCAAAGTCGCTCACCCTGTCACCTATGTGAAATTCAAGACAGGTGTTTCAAACTGATCGTTGACATCGGCCGCGTTAAGGCCGAAGCCGCAATCGGCCGCGCATGCGCGGCCGTTTTTGCGAGGATTCGAGGAATGAAAAAGAAGGCGGCCGTCGCCAATGCCGGAAACCTGATCATGACGGGCGTCGTGCTGATGCTGCTCGGCGATCTGCTGTTTGCGTTGAACGATGCGATGGGCAAGTGGCTGGTGACGAGCTTTGCCGTCGGTCAGGTGTTGGTGATCCGTTCGGTCGGCGCTTTCATCCTGCTCGGGCCGATGATCCTGCGGCAGGGACCGATGGCGCTCTTCCGCGTCGAGCAGAAGGGCTTGCAGTTCATGCGGGTCGTCATGGCGACCGGCGATGTCGCACTGTTCTACGCCGCCGTCGCCTATCTGCCGCTCGCCGATGTCATGACCTTCTACATGGCCGGACCGATCTACATTGCGGCGCTCTCGCATTTCTTTCTCGGGGAAAAGATCGGCTGGCGCCGCTGGCTCGCCGTTCTGGTCGGTTTTGCCGGCGTCGTCATCGCGTTGCGTCCGTCGACGGCAATGCTGTCGCTTCCCTCCCTCTTCGGCCTCACTGGCAGCTTTTCCTTCGCGCTGTCACTGGTAATGAGCCGCTACCTGCGCTCGACCAGCGACACGACGCTGGTGACATGGCAGACGGTCGCCGCCCTTGCCACCGGCATCGTAATCAGCATCGGCAACTGGCAGCCGGCAACATCGATCGATTGGGCCGGCATGCTGCTGCTCGGCATCGTCGCCACCTGCGCGCATCTGCTGATCACCCGCTCGCTGAAGCTCGCGCCAGCATCGCTGCTGGCGCCGCTGCAATATACGCTGCTGCTCTGGGCAATCGTGCTGGGCTATATCTTCTTCAACGATATTCCCGATATGCAGATCGTCGTCGGCGCCGCAATCATCGTCTTTGCCGGCCTGTTCATCTTCCACCGGAAGAACCTGAAGGAGACGGTGCCGGCGGAGGCCGTCCCCCCGGACGGCCATTGACGAACCGCATCGGCATTCAGGAATGCGTCTTGCCCGTAAGGATCTACTCTTGCTGGCGCTGCTCCGAATGGCACGGACATATCGCCCGGATATATTCGACTGTCGTTTGCTCGTAAGACTCTTGGCTTTGTCCGATGCGGACTGGACAAGCGTCCTCAGTTCAAGACAAATTGTTCGCCATCCCCTCGTCACGGGAGCCGCGTCTCCGGATAAATACGCCTTCTCGGCCCTCGTCACATGACTGGGACACCGAAATCATCGATTGACCTTCAACAAGGATAGGAAGGCGTCATGAGTTTCAACAACAGCCAAAGTGCGTCAAGATATTCAGGCCGCGGACGGCGGCAAGCGCCCCTGCTCGTTCGGATATTGTTTCGGGCTGCAAAGGCTGTCTTCTGTCTAGCGTTTCTGCTGGCGACCATATGGGCCTCTCTCGCGCTATTCTATCGTCTGCCCGTTTCCGTGCTGGTCCGAGAGGTCGCAGCAGGAGTCCTCGCGTTGGTCGGTGTTGCCGCGGCAGTTTCAATAATCTGGAAGCCACGCCCCATGGTTGTCCTTCCGTTCGTCCTATGTTTTGCAGGCATCGCCGTTTGGTGGACCTCAATAAAGCCGCCAGTGACGGCCGACTGGGCGGGAGACGTCGCCAGGCAGGTGACAGGCACGGTCGACGGCAACATCCTCACGCTGACCAATGTCAGAAATTTCGCCTGGAAAACGGATGGCGGTTTTGTGGAGAAATGGGAGTCGCGCACCTACGACCTGAACAAGCTCAGGAGCCTCGATTTGTTCATGTCCTATTGGTCAGGGCCTGAGATGGCGCACATGATCCTGAGTTTCGGGTTCGAAGACTACCAATACCTGGCATGGTCGATCGAGGTGCGGAGGACGGCCGGGGGTAAATTCTCTCCGATCGGCGACCTCTTCAAAAGCAATCCCCTCGTCATTATCGCGGCCACCGAAAGCGACGTCATTCTTGTCCGATCCAACATACGCGGCGAGGACGTTCAGCTTTTTCGCATGCGCGTTCCGCCGGCCAATGCCGCTCGGCTTCTCCTGCAATATGTGAGCGATGCGAACACGCTCGCCGAACACCCGCGCTTCTACAACTCGCTCACCACCAACTGCACCACGACTGCCGCTAAAATGATGCGGGCCGTCGGCGCTACATTTCCGTTTGATTGGCGGCTGATCGTGAACGGTTACCTTCCGGAATTCGCCTATGACCGGAAAGCGCTCGATATGAAGCTGCCTTTTGAGGAATTGAAAGCGGCGGCGCGTATCACCGCACGGGCAAAGGGTGCCGCCGCCTCCGAGGAATTTTCGAAAGAGATCCGCGAGGGTGTGCCTTCACCGGGCGATTGAACAGCGCATCGGCCTGAAACTCCGAATCGATGGCACGATGCCGCCCGAAATGGCTGACACATTCGCCGTCATGGCCTAATCCTCATCCCCGGGCGGCGGCTCCCAGCCGAAGACGCTGCGGCCGCCGAAATCGGCGGATTGGCGGAATTCGCCGGCGATGATCTCCTTGAGATCGGGACCCGTGACATAGCGTTCCATCTGCCGGGATTGATCGTCCAGGCGCTTCAGCGCCTGCAGTTCCTCCTCGCGCCCGAGCCTGCCCTTGCGCACCGCCGATTTCATCACGTCGATCGTTTCGTCATAGACCTTGAGCGGCACCGGGAAGGGATGTCGATCCTTGCCGCCGTGGGCGATGGAGAAGCGTGCCGGGTCAGAAAAACGGCAGGGCGCGCCGTGTATCACTTCCGCCACCATCGCCAGCGCCTTCACCGTGCGGGCGCCGACACCTGGAACGAGGAGCAACTCCTGAAAGTCCACCGGTCCGCGGTCCGCCGCAGCCGCCATATTTCCATGCAGGCGCCGCATGTGGACATCGCTCTCGCGGACATCATGATGAGTGGGCATGACCAAATGCGGCAGCATCGGCTGTTCGGCAGGTTCGGGCGCCGGCTCCTCCGCACGCATCAGCGCGGCCGCCTCACGGATGATCCTGTCGGGGCCGAGCGTTGCCAAGAGGTCGAGCTGACCACGCCGTGAGCGCTCGGCGCGTTTATCGGCGAGATTGACAATTTCGCCCTGACTTCTGCCTTCAATTGCCGCATGCGGCGAGTCGACGAAACTTTCGAGTCCTTCGGAGAGCCAGTGATAACGCCGGGCCTGCCGCCGGTCGCCATTCATGCCCTGCTGCACCACTACCCAATGACCGTCATCGGCGACGATGAAGCCGTGCAGATAGAGGTCGAAGCCGTCCTGCAGCGCGGCGCTGTCGACCTTGGCGATGAGCCGGCTCGTCGTCGCCAGCCCCTCCCCGTCGAGGCCGACGCGCTCGCCGATCGAGACCAGCTCTTGCGGGGTCTTGCGCGAATGCGCGCCTCGGCCGCCGCAGACATGCAGGCCGAGCTCGCCGGCGCGCGGCTTCAGCCCGCGCTTCAACGCACCGAGAACACTTGTCGTAATGCCGGAGGAATGCCAATCCATGCCCATGACCGCGCCGAAGGACTGGAACCAGAAAGGGTGGGCAAGCCGGCGCAGAAATTCGTCGCGGCCGTAGTGATGAACGATCGCCTCGGTGATCAGCGTTCCCAACCGGGTCATCCTGTCGCCGAGCCAATGCGGCACACGTCCCCCGTGAAGGGGAAGATCGGCGCTGCCTGCCCGCTGTGACATCTCGTTTCCTATATCCTCGCTGTTCGACCCGCTGTGCGGCGACGGCCGGGATCGGGAACCCGGTGAATTTCCAGGCGTTTGTTTTCAGTCAAAACGGCCGAGGCAAACATGACCGCATTCGAAACCATTTCCGATCAACCTTACCTGACCCGAACAAAAGCGCAACATCGGGGAGGCGAAAAAGAGGGGAGTGCGGCATTTCGGCTCCAGGGACGCGCGGAAAAAGCCGCCTTTCTAATCAACGGCAACAAATATTTTGCCGAAGTTTCAAGGGCGTTGCGGCAGGCCCGCCGCAATGTGTGGATCATCGGATGGGACTTCCATCCCAATATTCGATTGGAGCCCGAGAAGTCGGACGAAACCTTGGCGGACCTGCTGCACGCGCTGGCGGCGGAAAATCCCGAACTCGAAATACGCATTCTTATTTGGGCGCTCGGGCCGATCTACTCGGACAAATCGATAGATCTACTTCGGAAGAAGAATTTCCCCAAGAATGCCAGGATCGATCTGCGTTTCGATCTTCAGGACGCGTTGCGCGGCTGTCATCATCAGAAACTCGTCTGCATCGACGACGCGGTCGCCTTCATCGGCGGTATAGACATGACGTCGCGGCGATGGGATACCAGGCGCCATCACGCCAAGGACAAGCTGCGGCGCGACCCCGACGGTGCCCCCTACGATCCGCTGCACGACGTGCAGGCGATGGTTACGGGCGATGCCGCCCGGCTGATCGGCGATATCGCCAGGCGGCGCTGGGAAAACGCCACCGGCGAAAAGCATCTGCCACTTGCCGGCAGCCTGTCCTTCGCCTGGCCAGACGATCTCTCGATATCGCTGCAAGACATCCCGGTCGGTTTCGCCCTCACGGAGCCGGAAACCACCTGGCGCACCGGTATCGGCGACGGCATCGCATCGACCCTGGAGATCATCGCCCGAGCGCGGCGTCAACTCTATATCGAGGCGCAATATCTCGCCTCCTTCCGCGTCGCCGACGCCATTGCCGCACGGTTGCAGGAGGAGGACGGGCCCGAGGTGGTCGTCATCTGCACGCGCAGTTCTCACGGGCTGATCGAAAAGCTCGTCATGGGCAGCAATCGCGACCGTGTCATCCGCCGCCTCAAACGCGCCGATCGCGCCAACCGCCTGCGGGTCTGTTACCCCGTCGTGCCCGGGCCGAAAGTGCCAGGGCCTGAGGCGCCCGGGCAGTCGGCGCAGGCAGACAGCGAGGTCGAGGTGCTCATCCATTCGAAATTGATAATCGCCGACGACGAACTGGTCCGCATCGGCTCTTCCAATCTCAACAATCGCTCGGAAGGGCTTGATTCAGAATGCGATCTGCTGTTCGAGGCTGAAACCGGCGAGCATCGCCGCGCGATCGCGGAGCTGTACAATCGGCTTCTCGCGGAATATCTCGGAGCCGCTCCCGAGGCTTTCGCGGCTGCCTACGCGCAACGCGGTTCGATGATCGAGGCGATAGACGCGCTGAACCAGGGGGCTCGCGGCCTCAGGGAATTTGCCGTCGAACTGTCAGGCAAAGTCTCGCCGATCACAGGTACGGCGATCGTCGACCCCAGCCGGCCCTTTCTGCTCCTACACCGACTGGGCCTCGGCGCGCTCCTCCGCCTGTTCGCCCGCACTGCGTGACCGCCGGAAGATGAATTCGCTGACGAGGAGAAGTGTCGTGCCCAGCGTCAGCGGGATGAAGAAATAAGCGCAGCGGAAAGCGATCAGCGCGCCGATCGAGGCCTGCTGCGGCACGGCGTAGGAGACGGTCGCCTCCAGCACGCCGAGGCCGCCGGGGACATGGGTTGCCAGGATCGCCGAATTGGCGAGCACGTAAGCCGTGACGGAGCGTAAGAAGGCAACGTCGCCGAAGGTCGCGAGCATCTGGTGCAGGCAGGCGGACACCAGCATGAAGTTGATCGTCCCAACGCCTACCTGCGCCACCGCGATCGGAAAGCGCGGCAGTTGAAACGACCATCGCCACAGCCGCAGCTTGCCGCGGATGAAGAACGCCAACCCCGCGTAGACGGCCGGCACGGTCAGAGCCAGCAGCCCGAACACCCGGGTGCTTGCCGCATCGAGACGCAGCAGACGTGCCGCGTCAGCGGGATTGACGATCAGGGCAAAGCCGCCGAGCGTGATGAGGCCGAGCCCCACTGTGACACCGCAGAACAGGATGATCTTCGCCACGTCCTCCGTCGTCAGTCCCCAGCGGGAATAATAACGATAGCGGAAGGCGCCGCTACTCAGACCTGCAAAGCCGATATTGTGACCGAGCGAAAGGCTGATGAATGAGGCGAGCAAGACCCTCCGGTAAGGCAGGGATTTGCCAAGGGAACGGATCGCCAGCAGGTCGAAACAGCTGAGGCATAGATAGGATGCCGCCGCGAAGAGCAACGCGGTGGCGAAGGTCTCAAACGGTATGCCGCGGACCGATTGGACGATCTGCTCCAGGCTGTACTGGCGGAAAATCCGATAGAGTAGAAAGCCCGCGACGCAAAGGGCGGCAACGAGCAGTCCATTCCAGATTATGGTTTTCAGATTCATCGATTGTCCGTTTCCGAAGTGCGAGCCCCACGGCTCGATCATTTGGAACGATCAAAAGAGTTCTGTGTTCCCCTGGGGGAGAACGAGTCCCGTCTCTCGAGGGGAGATCAGCTTCAGCGGACCTATGCCGGATAGATCGATCAAACTCCTAACTTATAACGTTCACAGCTGCATCGGCAACGACCGGAAGCTCGACCCCGGGCGGATCGCTTCGGTCATCGCCGAGGCTGAAGCCGACATTGTCGCCCTGCAGGAGGTCGACGTCCTCAGGCGCAGGACCGGCGGCGTCGACCAGGCCCATGCAATCGCTTCCCTTCTAAAGATGCAGGCTCATTTTCACCCTGCGCTGTCAATTGCCGAGGAGCAATATGGCGATGCAATCATCACCGCGTTGCCAACCGGCGCGGTCAAGGCCGGTCCGCTGCCCTCCATCGGCGAAGCGAGGGGCGCATTGTCCGTCGAAATATTGCTCGGCGACAGGAAGTTGCTCGTGGTCAATACTCATCTCGGCCTTCGAGGGCGCGAGCGCATTCGGCAGATGACGACGCTCTTGAATTCCGGCTGGCTGCGCGGTCCGTCGGACGAACCGGTTCCAAGCATTCTCTGCGGCGATTTCAACGCCATTCCGTCATCGGCGACTTACCGGCTTGCCGCGCGCTCATTGACCGACGCCCAGCTCGCAGGCAGCGAGGCGCCGAGAGCGACCTTCCCCTCCCGCTATCCGCTGATGCGTCTCGACCACATCTTCGTCACCGAAGACCTGGTCGTCCAACGGGCAATAGTGCTCCAAAGCCGGCTGACGAGGGTCGCCTCCGACCACCTCCCTCTTCTTGCAGAAATCAGTTTCGCCTGATCATTCGCCAGCGGCGGTGGAGTCTCCGGCAGAAAACGGCATTCAACGTTCACCCATAGCGACATTGAAGCGAATATTTCACGAGTTAGGCGTTATGAAATATTCATTCCGCGATCCCATAGGTGTCGGGACGGAGACGGATAGAGTCGATTCGAGCGGATCGGGACCTTCACTCGAGATCGGCTGTTTCCTGCAGGGGTGGAGGGGTTTGATGCTGGGAAGGCTGTTATCGCGGGTTCGCATCCAGACGCAGGTGATGCTGTTCATCATTCCGTTCATCTTGAGCATCATGGCCGTGGGCGCGACGGGTTTTTATGCATCGAGTCTGCTTCAGGGGCGGATGGATATTTCCAACTCCGTCCTGCAATCCTTGAGCGGCTTTCGCAATCTGTCGGCGGCAATGGCCGAGTTCCTCGCCAATGCCACGCAGGAAAACCGGGAGGCCGTCAACGCCAGGCTTGCCGACCAGCGCAGCCTTTTAAAAATCCGGCATCGAGCGGCTCAGCGCAGATCATAGTGGTCAGCAGGAACTGGAGCAGGTGCTCTCTTCCATTGACCGAATTGCAGCCCGCATGGATTTGCTGTGGCAGCTTCAGGAGAGCAGGGCAGCGCTGCTCACCGATCTTCAGAAAGCCCAGAGCGTCGTCGTATCGTCTCAGACAGATATTGTCGAAGGGACCAAGGCTCTCCAGCGTACCGCCGACCTGCAGGAAGATGAATCCCGCAACACCCTCGCCGACGCACAGCGTATTTCGGACTTCGCGTCCTTCGCCCAATTGCTGAACGACAAGGCCCAGGCCGCAGGCACGATTGCCAGGCCGGATATGGAGCAACTCGCCCGGCAGCAGCGCATCGTGGGAATGGCCCTTGGCGGCGAAGCGCCGGATGCCAAAAAGGCGATCGACGACGCCGTCGCTTCCCTGAAGCCGCTCGTCGAAACCTCTGGCCAGACCGATGAACGCGCAGCCGCGCTTAGCGATAAAACTGGCCAGATCGTCGGCAGCCTGCCCGAATTGCGGGTGGTCGCCACACGGCGGCTGAAGGCCGTGACCGACAAGGCGGCCGAGACAGCCAAAATGGTCGAGCGCGCCAAGACCAGTCAGAGAGATGGTCAGAAGCTGACGACCTCGGCTTACGTGATCCAGATCGTCATGGCGAAGCTGGCGCTGGCCCCGACGGACGCCAATCTCCAGCGGCTTTCGCAGGAGATCACCGCCGTCAGAAAAGGTCTGGACATGCTGGTTTCCAATGCCGGCGGCGTTACACAATTCGACAATCTCAAACCGAAGCTTCTGCCGGCGCTGGACAAGATGCAGAAATCCGCTGCCGACCTCGTCCGCATCAGCGCGCAGCGCCAGGACGAATTCCGTGCCGCCGCCGCCGATGTGGATCGGATGTGGTCCCAGCTGACGGCTTTCGCCGAAATGCAGCGGCAGAACGCGGCCGACGAACGCGATGACGCCAACTCCATGTCGCTTGGAACAACGATCCTCGGCGTGGTGATCGCAATTCTAGCCGGCATCGGTCTGACTGTGACGCTCAATCAGATCACCTCGGCAATGCGGCGACTGGCGGACGGCAGGCTGGAAACGTCGATCGTCGGCGAAAGCCGCGCCGATGAAATCGGCGACATGGCTCGTGCGCTTGGTGTCTTCAAGAACAATGCGATCGCCAAGGTCGAGATTGAGGAGCGCAGCGAGATCGAACGGACGAGGGCCGAGGAGGAAAGGCACCGTAATGATGAGGAGAAACGCGCTGTCGAGCAGCAGATCGATTTTGCTGTGACGGCACTGGCCGAGGGGCTCGGGCGCCTGGCGCGAGGCGACATCTCCCAGACGATCGCGACGCCTTTCTTCGGCCGGCTGGAGCAACTTCGTAACGATTTCAATTCGTCGCTGCTTCGTCTGCAGGAAACGATTGACCAGATTCGCACCAACACGCGGATGATCGAGGGCAATGCCGGTCAGATGGATCTGTCCGCCAGCAACCTCGCGAAGCGCACGGAACAGCAGGCCGTAGGGCTCGAAGAGATCGCCGCCGCCATCGAGGAGATTACAACGACGGTTCGCTCATCAGCGGCCTGCGCCGACGATGCCCGTGAGATTATCACGGATACCAAGAAGACCGCCGATTCTTCATCCGAGGTGGTAGCCAGCGCCATCGAGGCGATGAGCAAGATAGAGGCGGCTTCCAATGAGATCGTGCAGATCATCGGCGTTATCGATGACATCGCCTTTCAGACGAACCTGCTCGCGCTCAATGCCGGCATCGAAGCGGCCCGCGCCGGCGAGGCCGGCAAAGGTTTTGCGGTCGTGGCCCAGGAAGTCCGCGATCTCGCCCAGCGCTCAGCGGAGGCCGGCCAACGGATCAAGCAACTCATCGGACGTTCGCGAGCCGAGATCACCAACGGCGCGCGGGTCGTTCGCGAAACGAGTGAGGTCCTTGAAAGCATTTCCGCAAAAGTGGTCACCGCATCCGAGCAGATGGATGTCATCGCCCGCTCGAGCCGGGAGCAGTACAACGCGCTGCACGAGGTCAATTCTTCCGTCAACAGGATGGACCAGATGACGCAGCAGAATGCCGCCATGGTCGAGGAAACCAGCGCGGCGACGAAGGAACTTGCCGATGAGACCAGAACGCTCCTGCAGCTGATCGACCAGTTCCAGCTGGATCAAACGGAGGCACGCCGGGTTGCCGCTGCATAGAGCATGTCGCGCAAAAGTGTGCAGCGGTTTTGCAATAACGACATGCGTAAGCACAAGGACGCAAAGCGCGGCAGACGAATCCGAAAGATCGCGACGCGCTTTAGGCCCATCCCATCCTACCCTCGCGATGGTCACGACGCGCGGGTGCGTCAGTGATGGCTGTAGAGCGGCGGCGCCACCTCTTCGTCGGCCAGCTCCGGGTAGAGGTACCTGCGCGTGCGGGCGAGTGCCTCCGCCTCCCGGCGGTTCCGCTCCAGCAGCGCGGCAGTAACATCCTTGTACGGTTCGCCCTCCGATAGGGCGACGCGGACAGTTCCGCCCTGCGAGAGGAAGTCGCAGAACGACCGTACCGAGCGAAGACGCGTGGTAATCTCGACGTAGCGATCGTCATGTCCAGCCATGTTCGCCTCCGTTTAAAGCGGTAGGATGTCACGAACACTTCGGCGAGATGATGGCGTCCCTTCATGATTAAGGAACCGGCGCGCGATCTCACGCAGAACCATCTGTGCCTGCCACATCACCGCCGAGCGAGCTTTCTGTTCATTGCCGCGACGGCCAGGGGGAGCGCCGTTGTCGCCACAGTTCCCCAAGGCAGGCGCTTCAAACCCCTGGTGATGACGAAGGCACCCGCCATCGCGCCGGCGAGCTTCAGCCAGGGCTGATCGCCAAGCTGGGCATGGGCGCTGGAATCAGCCCACCGGAGGTTTTCGGTGACAACGGTCGCGGCCTGGCGTCTGATTCCATGAAGACGAGCCTGCAGAATTTCGAGTTCCCACCTCAATTCCTGCAGCCGGCTTTCCAGGATGTGTTCCCCGGAGGTCCGCACCGGTTCTCCCACGTGATCTTCGGTCGGAGCGGACACATCTCTGCCCAATGTGGCAAAGTAGGCGCGGTATTCGGCCTCGCTCGCGAAGCCCTCACGCCGAATGAGATCCGGATTGATGGCTGGTTCCTCTCCATTCGGCATTGAAGCGGCGGCATCGCCTCGGTTATTTTCGGCGCCGAAGGCGGCGGCCTGATCCTTGAACATGTTGCGTCTCCCATTGGTTCCTTTCGGCAGAACGCTCGATGGCTCTAAATGATCCGCGCGCCGATCAGGCTGGCAGCCACCCATATCGCGGACGTCACCGGCACGATGCGCTGAAGCGCTCAGGGCGAAACGCCGCCAGCAGCGGATGGCGGCGGCCCGTGGCGATCTCATCCGCCAACAGCTCGCCGGCAATCAGGCCAAGGGTGGCGCCGCTATGACTAAAGGCGACGAAGTAACCCGGGATCGAGGACAGCTCGCCGAAAACAGGCTCGCCATCGCCAGGAATAGGTTTCGGACCGACCCCATAATCTTCGATCTCAAGGACCGGATTGCCTTCGAGGACTTTCGACGCTTCCCGCAGCAGTCCCTGCAGCGTCGATTGCCTGACATTGTAGCTGCCGTCGGGGTTGACGCCTACCTCTTCCTCCGACCAGGCGGAATCGAGTGCGAAGCCCCCATTGGACATCGGTCGAATGGCAACACGCGGCGTGTTGAGCACGGCCTTCAGCGGGTGGCGGATCGGCTTTGTCCTGACGAGAAGGGCGACAGGCGTTGCATCCTCGATCTGTTGGCCGGCCTCCGCAACGATTGCGGGAACCTCGCTGCCTGCAGCGAGCAGCACGGCGTCGGCGTCGTGGCGCGTGCCGTCCGGTGTGACTACGCAACGGGCACGCCCGTTGCTGACGTCGACCGCCGCGCGTCCGGCATCCGTGATGATCTCGCCGCCCAGCACCTGGAATTCTTCCGAAAGCCTACCAATCAGGGATGGAAGATCGACCCACCCCTCCCCCGGATTGAAGATAGCGCCTTGCGGCGTCACAGCGCTTGGGTCGACGCCGGGCGTTACCGCAGCAATCTTCTCCCGGGTGAGCCATTGTGCGTGATAGCCGAGGTCACGTTCATAGTCGAAGACTTCGGCGATCTCGTTGTTCGCGTCGTCCGCGTCCCAGGTCAGGCCGCCGTCGAAGCGCAACCACGGCGCATCGGGATATCGAGCAGCCAGCGTACGATAGCGGTCAATGCCTGCCAGACGCAGCCGGTGATAGGCATCGGAGCGCTTTCGCGCCGAGTTCAGCCAGGCGAGCGACCGGCCGGAAGCCCCGTTGGCAAGGGGGCCGTCATTGATGAGCATGGTATCAACCCCGAGCCGGGCCAGATGGAGCGCGGTCGAGACGCCGAAAATCCCGCCGCCGATGACAACGACCTTCGAAGGTTTGGTGGAAGCATTCATGTCGGGTACCCTGTTCCTGCTCTTGCTTGATCGAACCGAATTTGCACGCCTTACGGCTGGCGCCTCAGAGAACTTCCGCAAGGAAGCGCTTCAGCCGTTCGCTTCGCGGATTGTCAAAGATCTGCTGCGGCGAGCCGGCTTCGACGATACGGCCCTCATCCATGAAGACCACCTGGTCGGCGACGCGGCGGGCAAACCCCATCTCATGCGTCACGACGGCCATCGTCATGCCCTGACGACCGAGCCTCGCCATCAGGTCGAGCACGCCCTTCACCAATTCAGGGTCAAGCGCGCTCGTCACCTCGTCAAACAGGATGATCTCCGGATCCATGGCCAATGCCCGCGCGATCGCGACGCGCTGCTGCTGCCCGCCGGAGAGGCCTGCCGGCCGGTGATCCCGGCGCGCGGCAAGACCGACATCGGCCAGGCGCGCCTCGGCGACGCGCCGCGCCTCCTGCCTCGGCATCTTCTTGATCTTCGTCAGTGCAAGCATGACGTTTTCGAAAGCGGTGTGGTCGGGAAAGAGGTTGAAGTGCTGGAACACCATGCCGACCCGACGACGGAGCTTTTCCGGCTTCATGGCCAGGATGCTTTCGCCGTCGAGCCGTATGTCGCCACCCTTCGGTTCGACGAGCCTGTTCATGCAACGCAGCAGCGTCGATTTTCCCGAGCCGGAAGGGCCGATGATGCAAGTGACGGTTCCGGCGGCGATATCGAGATCGACACCCTTGAGTACCTCGAGCTCTCCGTAAGCCATACTCACATCTCGGATTTCAAGCGTCCCGCCCTTGAAATGCTGATTATCGCAGCTCGCGACGCCGGTGATGGAGTGGGGGCCCACCGCCGCCGCAAGCTCGGTCACCTCGACCAATCCACTCCCGGGACCGGGACCCCGCCCCTGTTTTCCCAATCGCAGCCTCGCATCGATGTAATTGACGAAGTGGGTCAGCGGCACGGTGATCACGAGGTAGAAAACACCTGCCAGGAGCAGTGGCGACAGGTTGCCGGTTACGACCGCGTGGTCTTGCCCGACGCGGAAAATCTCCCGCTCTGAGGCGAGCAATCCGAGGAAATAAACAAGGCTCGAATCCTTGACGTTGCCGATGAACTGATTGACCAGCGCCGGCAGCACGCGCCGCACACCCTGCGGAATGACGATCAGGCGCATGCCTTGCCCATAGCTCATGCTGAGCGCCCGGCAGGCTTCCATCTGGCCGCGCTCGACGCTTTGGATGCCCGATCGAAAAATTTCGCCGATGTAGGCGCCGGCAATCAGGCTGAGCGCCAGTATTCCGAGCGGGAATGGCGACGGGCCGAAGATATCCCGTCCGATCCGGGCAAAGCCCTGGCCGATGATCAGGATCGTAACGATGGCCGGCAGCCCGCGAAAGATATCGGTATAGATGCGCGCCGGCAGCCGCAGCCAGCGAGACTGAGAGATGCCCATCACGGCAAGAACCATGCCGATGACGACGCCGAGCACGGTCGATGCCGCGGCAAGGATCAGAGTATTTTTCAGGCCGACACTGATCATGCTCGGCAGCACGTCCGCCATCGCGCTCCAATCGAGGAAGCTGCGGCGCAGATTGTCTATCCAGTTCATCGTGATCCCCGTGAGGCCTTGTCGGGCATGCAGCCGCCGAGACTAGGCCGTCCGCCTCGGCGGACGGCCTGGCGCCTCATTTCTTCGGCAGATATTGGTCCGGCATCGGTGAGCCGGGGAACCACTTCTCATAGAGCGTCTTCCAGGTGCCGTCCTGCATCGCGTCGTGAAGGGCACTGTTCAGCGCCGTGCGGAAGGCGTCGTTTCCCTTCCTGATCACGAAGCCCGCCGGCGCATCGAAGGATGGAATGTTGACGGCGACCTTCAGCGCAGGATAGCGTTCGCCATATTGTTTGGCCGCCTCGTAGTCGAGGAAATGCGCATCGATCGTGCCGTTGTTGAGCGCGGCGACGGCGGAATTGTTGTCAGGAAATTTAACGAGATCGGTCTCACCGAAATTCTTGGCGGCGTAGACTTCCTGCAAGGTTCCCTGCACGACACCAAGCCGCTTGCCCTTCAGCCCGGCCGCGTCCTTGATGGCACCGTCCGACGTCAGCACAGAGAGATAACCGGCGAGATAGCCGTCGGAGAAGTCGACGGTCTTCTTGCGGGCTTCGGTGGTTCCGATCGCGGCGACCGCAACGTCGAACCGCTCGTTTGCAACCGATGGCAGGAGGGCGGAAAATTCCTGGCCGGTGAATGTCACCTTGTCTTTCTGAAAGCCGAGCCTAGACACGACGTTGAGAAACAGTTCGATGTCGAAACCGGTGAACTGGCCATCCGCGGTCGCAAATGTATAGGGCTTGGCATCGCCCATCGTGCCGACGCTGATAACGCCAGGCTCGATCAGATTGTAGGGATTGTCGGCCGCTGCTGCGAAACCCACTCCCATCGCCAGAAAGCAAGCCGTGAGGCCGGCTTGCAGAGGCGCAATGACTGCCGGAAGTGATTCAAAAAGTTTCATGTTCGTTCTCCGCTCCGGAAGGAATGCTCTTGTCGGCATTAGCTGTTTATCCGTTGCCGCCGTTTTGCGGCAACACTTTCCTGCAAGGAAACCGGTCTCTATCTAAAAGAGACCGGTCTCACAGCCATTTTGATAACTGTCAATTGACCGCCCGTCAATAACTCTTGTAGTGCTGCGGCATGGAAAATTCCGCTGGCCCGAAACGTTCAGTTACTGTCGCCGACGTCGCGAAGGCGGCACGGGTGTCGAAAGCGACGGCCGCCCGCGTGCTCGGCGGCTACGGTGTCGTTAGCGGTAAGATAAAGGATCAGGTCCTGGCGGCGGCGGCCGCACTCGAATACCGGCCGAACGAACTTGCGCGCAGCATGAGCACCGGCCGGTCCGGCATCATCGGGATCGTCGTCGGCGATATCGAAAACGCCTTCTTCAGTCTGGCGGTACGCGGCATCAGCGATGCGGCTCGGCTCGCCGGCTTCAACGTGATCATTTCCAATTCGGGCGAGAAGCTCGAAGCGGAGAAATCAGCCGTCGACCTCCTGATCGGCAAGCGTGTCGATGGCTTGATCGTGACGCCCGCTCGCTGCGACAGCGTCGACCATCTCCGGCACGTCGGCCGCGCCGGTATGCCGCTGGTCCTCTTCGACCGGAGCATCCCGGAACTCGATGTCGACGCCGTGACCGGCGATGATCGCGAGGCTGCCATCGCCGCCGCCCGGTTTATGGTCGAGGCAGGACACCGACATCTCGCTTACGTTTCGGCCATGGACGCCGAGGACGGCGGACCCACCGATGTCGCCCGCATATCGAATTCTGCCGTGCGTGAACGCGTGGAGGGCTTCGTGAGCGTCCTGACAGAGGCAGGCTTGCCCAACCCCCTTCACTATGTGCGGCTCGGCGCGACGGACCAACCGCAGACGGACGCCGTGATCAGACGCCTGCTCTCGGATTCATCACCGCCAACGGCAATCCTCGCATCAGACAGCCTGGTGGGGCTGCGCGTCTTCAAGTCGCTGCAATCACTCGGCCTCTCAATTCCCGACGACATCTCGATGATTTCCTTCCTGGATGCCGATTGGACAAGCGTTACCGTTCCCCCGATCACAGTCGTTGACCAGCGCGTATACGAGATGGGCAAACTCGCCGGCGAGCGGCTCGTCGCCCGCATCGAACAGATCCCCCTAGCCGTTGAACGGCTGCGGGTCAGCACGAGCCTCGTCATACGCAGCTCGGTCGCAAGGATTGGCCGGTGAGATGCGTCCTGAGCCGGATGTGAGCGACGTCCTAATCGAAAAGTTCACCATGGCCGATCTGCTCCCGCTTGCCCGGCACGTCGCTAATCACGGGATCTTCCGCAGGATCGGGATCTTTTTTATTGGCCTCGGTCAAAAACCGCGCCGCCTCAAGGAATGCGACCGAGATTTCTTCGGTTGCCCATCCGGCTTGATTGGCGGCTGCAATCAGCTCCTCCAAAGCGTCGCGCGCAGCAGCGCTCGCTTCTTCGAACCGCTGAGCGGGAGCCTCGGCTTTTGGCGGTGGAAAGGTCATCGGCGTTCCCTTCATGTCTGACTACCCAGGATGAACGCAGCTCCACTGAAATGGATGCACCACCAACACGATTTAGCGGTGGATGCTCGACTTTCTCGATCAGATGACCGTCCGCAAAAGAAACGGGGAACGCTCCAGCGGACGCTGGGCGAGGATCTTTAGCATCGCCGGACCCTGTATGCCCGTTGTCGTGCGCGAGCGGCCGTCGTGATAGATGACCGTCATAACATGACTGCGAATATCATAGCGTATCTGAGCGATCGTCCGGGTGTGAACCGGAAATACGAATTCGTCGGGCTCGGATATTTGCCCGGATGTTTCCAAAGTCATCGCGATGCCCCAACGATCACAGCGCCCCTGTTCCTCGTCCCCCGTTTCATGCACCCGGTGCCGGAAATCATAAGCGCTAAGCGGCCCAATCAAGCATATATTGCTTCCATGGTCGCGTGACATCGGCGTGACATGCAGTTACGCCTTAGAAAATTGCTTGGAAAACAGTAATTTATGGAAAACGACAGGGAGCCTGTGAAGTCACGCAATCAGTGCAATGTCGTCTGCAGCGCATGGACACGAGCGGCCTGCGGCCAGCGTTCGCTCCTGCGCGCGAGCGACCGGACGGCCTCCTCCACCGCAAGAACCGCGTCCCTCAGCCGCTCGATCTCATAATCGAGTTCATATCGCTCGCCCTCAGCAAGATCATGCCTGTCAAGCAGCCGTCTCGCCGCTTCGATCAAGCGCTCCGCGCGCCGGACAATATCGAGAGCGCTTCGTATAAGGACGTCGAGCATGCATTTTCCCTCCTTGCCTGACAGAGAGTCGGGCAGAATCGGAATGCTGGCAATCCTAAAATCTTGTCAGATCCGCTCGCGCATCCTGTCGTAGAAATCCCTGAGATCTCGTAGGGCTGAGGACTCACGATGGCGTGGTGGGGAGAGCTGACGTGAGGCAAACGTCAACAAACCCGCGACAGCAGCCATGAGGGCAAACGTTGAGAGCGGATAATGCTTCACCAGAGCCTCGGTCTCGCGGACTGCGTTTCGGGCGCCGCCCTTCGCAGAACGCCCGGCACTGATGACCTGTTGCTGTAGCCTATCAACCTGTTGCCGCAGAGCGCCCAATTCAGTGCGCAAATCTTGCTCGGCCTGGCGGGGGACCCCGACAGAGGCGGTGTTGATATCGATGATCGCTTTCGGAACAGGCTCGCCGATCTTGGCTCCCTCGGTGTCGAGCGTCGTCCCAACATTGTTCTTACGGCGCGGCATGATCAGGTCTCCTTCCTAGTCGTCGTCGAGCGAAAAAACCGGTCGGTAGTGGCGCTGGGAAATCAGTAAGCTGCGGTCCGGCTGGATAATATAGATCTCCTCGACTTGCCGCCCCCATTGATCCGTGAAGCTGTGCGGGAACGATGAACCGACCGGCGATTTCGTCAGCTTTGTGCGCGGCTGCCCCTGATAGGTGATGCTGCCCGGAATAGGCTCAAGTCCCGCCGATGTGTAGCTGCCTGCGCTGGTGGTGCAACCCGTCAGCGCGATGGCCAGAACCAGCCCAAGCACAATGCTCCGCCTCATCGTATCCTCCGGCTGCTTCGGCATTCGCCTGTCGCACAAATAACAAGGCGAGGCAGACATTGTTCCAGTACTCGGTGGCGGCAGGCAGGAGTTCCTTTTTCGAACAGGAACACCCGTGCCATGGCGTAGTTCGACCGGCAAAGGAGATGCCATATGGACCATGAAGCACCGATCCGACCAAGGCTCCCGGCCAGGGCTCGCCATGCGTTTGTTCACCCGGGCCACTACCGGACGTTCCAGGACAGCGGCAGGGGCCACCGTCCGAAAGACCATTCTGGATCATATCATGGCTGACGTCATCGAGGTCGATTTCCACCTGGTTTGGTAATATCCAGTTTTCATCCGCACCGCCGAGAGCGAGCAGCAGCGCATAGAAGGTCCGGACGCGGCACTCGACATCCTGAATCATCGCTGGACCAACGTTCGGGGCGGCGGTTATTTCGAAGCGAAGCGGCGCTGCGTCGATGCGCTTCGCCGACGCGGAAGCGCCGAACTGGCGCGCCAACGTTTCATCCAGGCCGCCATTGCCGCGGGTGTCCTTGCCTGAGGCAAAGGAGGCTCGGCACGCCGCTCGAAATAGCTGGTCCGTGCGCTAACGCACCGAAGAAACAAGCCGCTTGGTATCAAACAGGACGGGCATTATCTTGATTAAGTGAAGGCGACAAGCGGCAATCGTGGTGGGCGTTCATGGCGATTTTCTACAGACCGATACTACCGCAGGATTTCAGATGTCTTTCGAAGGCTGTCATGAGCTGGTATCGCCATTTCGGCGTCTCGGTGAGCGAACACGACAGCCAGATCCTGTGCAGCGCCGCCATTCAGCTCTTCAATGACGGCAAGACGGATGTCGACGACCTCGCAGCAGGATTGATCGAGATGTTTCCCGCCCCGGATCTGCTCAAGATCAACGCTCCGACCTCGCAGTCGATCCACTAACGTCTATTCTCCCTTTGCTGCGACGAGACCGGAGCTCCCGCACTGCCGGAGATCCCGCCATCGCGAACTGTGCCACCTAATCTGGGAACAGGGTGCGCTTTACCGCGTTTCCAACGTTCAAAAGGGAGCTGTACTATGGCCAAGACAAAGATTCCGAAGAGGATTGCAGGATACAAGGTACCTAAAGGCATCCGGAAGAATTCTATAGTGAAAACATTACTGGCGAGCTCGACAGGCCGCGATATCTTGGGAAAGGCGCTGATCGCCGGGGCCGGCGCTGCAGCGGCCGTGCTCGTGGAGGATAGCGACGACATTGCCGGCGCCGCAAAATCGGGTGGGCGCAAGGGCGCCAAGACCCTTGGGCTAGTCGGCCGAGCCTTTCACAGCGCAACCGATGCGGCCGTCGGCGTCGTGCGTGACGCCGCCAGTTCGGCGCTCCCGAAGAAAGTCCGGAAACAGGCCGAAGAAAACCCTCGGAAGGGCGTCGCCGTACATTAGATTCGACGCCGCCCCGAAAGCGTTCGAAGCGAAAGCTGGAATCTCTCTTGCGCAAACGCGCTAATAAAGGCGTCCTGTCCCAGGCCAAGGCGGCTGCAGCCGCCAAAGTGCTGGGCAAGCTTGTGCGCAAGCACCCTCTTATCGCCGCTGAACTGGCGCTGGCGGGAACGGCCAGAGGTATCGCGGTCGCGGCCGAGGAAGTGAAGCAGCGCATTCTGCCTCGTCATGATGTCGAGGAAATCGAAGACGACGGTTCGGGGAACAGCTGATCAAGGCGGTGATGAAATCGCATCCGCAGGCCACCAAGAAAGAGATCGTTCGAGCCGCCTTCCATGCTCTTATCGCCCATGCCGGCAGCGAGCCTGAAAAGGCCGGCATCCTCCAGGACTTCGCGATCACCCAGCGCTCCAACGAAGAAGAATGAACCTGCGGAGCCAAAGATACGGCACCCCAAGTATTGATGGCCCGTTGTAACGGACAGCTAAAGCTCGTCGCTGCGACGCTTTACGGCGTGTTTCACAGCCAGCAAATGTCGGCGCCGCTCGATCATGTAGTCAGCATAACCAACGCAGATGTAAAGCAATGTCGGGCCGGCGTAGATGATGAGGAGAGCCAGTGCAACAAGGATGAATGCGGTCGTCATGGTCTGTTTTCCGTCATGTTGATCATGTGAAGCGGTGGACCTGCGACGTTGGCCGATCAGGGTTCCGCCGCCAGGTCTGTCCCTCACTTCTCTCTTGCGTCGTGGGTGTGGTGGCGATCATGCTCGCCGCCGCCGCCGGAAACCTTGCTTCGCGTGCGTCTATCCGGCTCGGCTGCCGGCTTCGGTACCTCGAGCGGCGCCTTGGCGTTTTCGTGGGATGCGCCTGGGCCGCCCTGGCGGATAGTTGACGGGCTCTTCTGCGAGGTAGACATCGATGCCTCCTACCTGTCCTGCTGGTAACCCTGATGGGTAGTGTTGACTTTGGTGTTTCCTTGTTGACCCTTCTTCTCAGGGTTTTCGTTGCCGCTTGCGGTATCCTCCGCCTCGGTCCGCGCCGGCTTGCCGGCTCCCTTGTTGCTGACGTTTTTGGCGGGAATGGGGGGCAATCTGCTGCTCATCACCTTTTCCTCACTTAGGATTCCGATTGGAGCTGTGATCCGCGTATTGCTCAGTTTGGATCGTCTTGCCGTCGAGGCCGCGCTCCTTGGAATGCTGCGTCTTGTCGCGGTTCGAGAGGACCATGTTTTCGGGAAGCTGTTCCCGGTCGAGATCGGTCATCGCGCCGCCGCCGTCGCCCTTTCCCTTCGTGCCAGCACCAATATGTTTCCGGTCGGCATGTGCCATGATTTTCTCCTTCGGTTTATCGAGTCAAACACTCCAGGCCCGCCGAGGTTCCGGGCTCGAATTCAAATCGCCTGCCCGCGTCGAGCTGGTAAGGTGACGCATCCTATGACTTGTCCAGATGCCGGTGCAGTTCGTCCTTGGGAATGAAAATGTCGGTGCTGCCCGGCTCGTGATCAGGATGCGATACCTTCACATCGAGATCGTCAGGAAGCGACAATGCCTGCTTGGCGTTCATGATGCCCAACGGCACCCGGCCTTCCTCGGTCTCTACCGCGACCTCGACAAGTGGTTTTCTGGCTTTCATCTCGGCGATCCTTATCCCTGTCTATTCGAAATCCGCCTGCTCCCTGATCGTTCCCTCGCCGCGTGAATTCGTGGCCTTTCTTCCCGCATCGCCGCCGTAATGCGATGCAGCAGCGGGTTCGACGCCAGCCCCTCCAGCGAAACCGACAGCTTCGGTTTCCAGTTGGGGTAGCTGTCGCTCGTGCCGGGGATGTTGGTGGGGCTTTTCTCGTCGGTCAGGTCGGCAACCCGAACCGCGACGAGAAGCGACGGAGTACGGGCGATGAAGCGGTAGGCGCTGACGGTCAATTCCCTCAAGGTCTCCCGGCTCGCCCTTGCGTTGAGACGGGCCGGCACGTCGATGCCGGCAGCGCGGAGCGCCGTCTTCAGATTTCGTCGCTCGCGTCGGCGGTGCTGACGATGTTTTGCCGTGAGATCGGGCGGCACGATACCATGGTCGCGGCGATCCTGGATGTCGGCGCTGCGCCACCAACCGGCAAGCGTCTGATGGTCGTGCGTCGAAATGCAGGCCAGGCCGAAAACGGGATAGGCATCCGGCGGCTTGAAGCCTTTCCCGTCTTGTTCATAGGAGAGAATGCGATACGAAAGGATCTGCGCCGCCGCGAGCTCGTCAGGCAAATCCGGCGGTATCACTCCCAGCGCTTCACCGATGACGAGGCATCGATGCTCAGCGGAGGTCTCGGCCAGGATCTGTAGAAGCCGATGCTGGGGGTAGCGGACATAGGCGCCGCCATCCGGCCTGCTGCCGAGCGGCACCAGAAAGAGGCGTCGGAGCGCCGGGGCGTGATCGATCCGGATCGCACCGGCATAGCGCATGGCGGCGCTTACCATGCGCCGGTAAGGAGAATTGTCTCCCGCAGCGATCGCGGACGGCAGATATCCGGCGAGATGCCAGTCCTGCCCCTCTACCGCGAATGGATCGGGAGGGCTGCCGATGGTCGCCTTCGAGATATAGACATCCGGCTCGCTCCACATCGCCGATCCGTCGACCGCCTCGCCCACGGCAAGATCGAGATAAAGCCCGATCCGCAGGCCGGCTTCGCGCGCCCGGTCCGCCGCCTGCAGCAACTGCCGGTGGGCGAGCCACTGCAACCACATATGAAAACGGACCTCCTCCGCATGCTCACGTGCGAATTCGGCGACGGCGGCGCTGTCGAAGCGCCGGAAATCGGCCGGCCATCGCTGCCAACCGGCGCCCCTCCCACGCTCCACCATGGAAAGCGAAAGGCATTCGAAAAGCGCGTGTCGCCGCAAGCTGTCGCCGCCCTGCGCGACGAAGACATCGAAATCGACGGGATTGTAGGTTTCATCGGCGGCATCCGCTTGCAGCCAGGCGCGCCAGCGATCCCGCAGAATTCCAAGCTTGACCCTCGCAACTCCGGCATAATCGACGAGGTCGCTTCCGCGAAGTCCCTCCAATTGCCGTTCGAGTTCGGCACTACTGACAAAACCCGGCAATCGGTCGACCGCGATATAGAGCGGGTTGAGATGCTGACGGCTTGAAGGTTCATAGGGGCTGCAGCGATCGGGATCGGCAAGAAATGGTGCGTGAAGCGGATTGAGGCCGATGAAATCGGCGCCAAGCTTTCCCGCCAGGTCGGCCACATCGGACAGATCCTCGAAATCTCCGATGCCCCAGTTGCGCACCGAACGGAGTTCGTAAAGCTGCAGGCTGATACCCCAGACCCGCGTCTTGAGCAGGAAATCCGGCAGAAATGATTTGGGGATCGCCTCATCCGCCGGCCCCGACTGCCGCTGCCGTCGCAGTGGATAGATCTCGGGATGGGTGTTTCCCGATAGCTCGACTCCCAAAGCCGAGAGTATCTTGCGTTTGGTGTCGGCGGAAATTGCCACCTCGTGATCCTCGGGACTGGGCCTGGTTGGGCTGATCCCGTATCGACGGGCGAGCTTGTCGAGCTCGGCAGATTTCATCGTCCGATCGCCTTCATGCCAAGCCCTCACCTTTCGAAATGCTCCAGATCACCGTCCAGGGCGCCAGTTTGCCTCCCTCGCTGCCGCCGAGGCGGAAGATCATCTCGCCTTCGTTGCGCTGCTGGAGAAGCGGCGCCGCTTCGCTGCCGAGATTGGCATCCAGATGAAGCCGCCGATCGCCGGCCAGGGCCCAATCCACCGCAAGCGTTGAACTCGAACGATAGGCCGCGTTTCCACCGCCGGCACCTTTCAGCAGAGGTACGATCCGTTGACGTCGGAGGTCGAGAAGCGTCCTATAGAATTCAAGCATTTCTGATGAGACACTTTTCGACCAGTCGAGCTTGGCGGCCGCAAAGGTCGACGGCGCCGTCGGGTCAAGAAGCTCGTCAGCGTCGAAACCCGGCAGGCGCGAAAGCTCCTCGCGCCTGCCCTTCCTGACCTTCTCGTTCAGATACTCGTCGAAATCGCAAAAAAACGGAAAAGGCTCTCGCGCACCCCATTCCTCACCCATGAACAGCATCGGTATCTCAGGCGCCAGCAGGTAGATCGATGTGACGGCCTTGACGGCATCGGTCGGGCTCGAAGCCATGATCCGGTCCCCCAGCGCCCGATTGCCGATCTGGTCGTGATTCTGGATAAAGGACACGAAGGCGGTGGGCGGCAGGTGGCCGCTCGGCCTGCCTCGGCTTCCTCCACGATACGGCATGTGCTCGCCCTGGAACACGAATCCTTCCGTCAGCGCCCGACCGAGCTTGCCGGTGTCGCCGGCATAATCGGCATAGTAGCCGAAGGTTTCACCCGTGGCAGCAACATGCAGAACATGGTGGATATCGTCGTTCCATTGGGCCGTGAACAACCTCGCCTCGCCGTCTGCGTCACGTTCCAAAAGGTCGCTGTCATTCTCCTCATTTTCCACGATCAGATGAACATGCCGGTCACCGGCCGCAGCCCTGACGCGGCGGGCCAGCGCGTGAAGAAGATGCTCAGAACTGTCGTCCTTGATGGCGTGGACGGCGTCGAAGCGAAAACCGTCGAGCCTGAACTCGCTGATCCAATAGATGGCGTTCTCGATGATGAATTCGCGGATCATCTCAGAGCCGTCGCCGTCGTAATTGATGCCGTGGCCCCAGGGCGTCTTGTGATGATCGGTAAAGAGCGGCGCGTAGGAGGGGACATAGTTCCCGTCGGGTCCGAAGTGGTTGTAGACTGCGTCCAGGAAGACAGAAATGCCACGTTCGTGCGCCGCATCCACCAGCGCCATAAGATCTTCCGGCCGGCCGTAACTGCTGTCGGGCGCGTAGGGAAGCACGCCGTCATAGCCCCAGTTGTAGCGACCCGGGAAGTCGCTGAGCGGCATGATCTGCAGCGCCATGACGCCCAGCTGCCGCAGATGGTCGAGACGCTCGATCGCGGCCTTGAAAGTCCCCTGGGGTGTGAAACAGCCGACGTGCAGTTCGTAGATGACCATCTCCTCCCAGGGCCGGCCGGTCCATTCGCGCGTGCTCCAGCGATATGCAGCAAGGTCGACCACTTCGCTCGGACCATGCACATCCTGCGGTTGGAAGCGCGAGGCAGGATCGGGAATTTCGAGTCCATCCGGCAGGATAAAGCGATACTGCGTACCAGGGCCGGCATCCGCGACCGTGCACCGATGCCAGCCGTCTTCAGCCGCTTGCATCGGACGCGGATCGGTGCTTTCGATTTTCAATGAAACGCTTTCATGCAGGGGAGCCCACAGGCGAAATAGGACGCCATCTTCGGTGAACGCGGGGCCGAACATCGTTTTGGTCAAAGGAAAGCCTTCGGTGACGTGAGATGGGTTTGAGTAACTTTTGTCAGGGCAAAAAGTTTCGCCTGGGGTGGAGCGCAGCAAGCGAGCGAGACCTGATCAGCGGGCGGCGCAAGTCCGAATTTAGCCGCGACGTCATCTCGTTGATCGTGAAGGATTCACGCGGACGAAAGACTAGCTTTTCGTATTCCGTTTGCAACGCGGTTGTGATTCAACCATGCGGGGTAAAGGCCGCGATTTCAGCACCAAACCAGTCCCAAATATGATATGCGCGTTATGTCGCGGATTAATCGAGTGTGGATGCAAAGATGACAGCAGCGCCTCACGCCTTCAGCTTTGTATCAATTTTGCTTGCAGTCGGGCTGTATACGCCTGCACTACCAGAGAGCTTTTCTATAAAGTCGCTCGATTCCGTCGCTACTAGCTGTCCAGGTTTTGGAAAAACTTCATCAGACGCGTCGCTCGTCATGCAATGCGATGGAAACAAACGGACGTTGATGATTGCCAAGAGCTTAAATTTTGACGGCGCTTCGTATATTAGAAATCCAGACATCTACGCAAAGGAAATATTGCTGGACGTTGGTAAAACTATAAATGAAGAATTAAACATCAAAAATCGACACTTAATATTCTGCAATCCGTCTGTAGATACTCTCGGAAGATGCAAAACAGTCTATCTCCTGGGCGGCGCCAGGAGTTTTGAGGAGGCAGCTTTGGCCATCAATCCAAAGGACAGTAAAATTGACAGCTTTTCGTATTTTCTGATCCTCTCCTGGGAGCGAGGCAATTAAGAAATGGAACTGATCCTGCTCCAACCAGTCAAGCTCTCCCCAGCCGCCGCGCCTCGATCATCATGCCGCCGCGACCTTGTCCCTCAGCGCCTCGTCCATGGCCGCCTGGAGTTGCTCTTGCGTGAACGGCTTCGCCATCCTGAGCATGCGGCCGAGCCCCTGATCCTCGGCAAGCTCGACATAACCTGAAGCGAGGATCACGGGCAGGTTGGGGAAGGCTGAACGAAGGTGGCGCGCGAGCTCGGCGCCGGTCATCCCCGGCATGGCATGATCGGTGATGACGAGATCACACTCCTGTCCGCCGGCGAGGAATTCCAGGGCCTGGGTAGCGGAAGCCGCCTCCCGCGGCAGATGTCCGAGATCCTCCAGCATTGCCACGGTTCCGGTCCTGACGAGCGCGTCGTCGTCGACGACGAGGATGGCAAGCGATCGCGAGACCGGTTTCAAGGGTTCCGCGGCCGCAGGCACGACCGCCGGCTCCTCCTTGGCAATGCTCTGCGCAACGGGCAGCCAGAGCGAGACGGTTGTGCCCTTCCCTCTTGTGCTCGAAATCTGGATGGAACCGCCCGATTGCGCCGCCAGGCCGTGCACCATCGATAGGCCAAGACCAGTGCCTTTGCCGATTCCTTTCGTGGTGAAGAATGGCTCGGCGGCGCGCAGGACCGTCGCCTCGTCCATCCCTTCGCCGTCATCCGAGACCGATATCCTGATGTAGTTTCCGCCTGCAAGACCGGCGGGCCGGTCTTGCTCCGCCGCCGCGGCGACCGTCACCGCACCGCCACTTTCAAGCGCATCCCGCGCATTGACGAAGAGATTTAGCAGGGCCAGTTCCAACTGGTTGCTGTCCACCAGAAGCGGCTCCAGATCCGCCGGTATGCGCTTTCGGATCTCGACGCGCGGTCCAACCGCCTTTGCGAGCAGATCCTCGACGTTTTCGAACAGCCGGAGGAAGTCGACCGCCTGTGGCTTCAGCTCCTGTCGGCGGGCGAAGGCGAGCAGACGCTGGGTGAGCGCCGTACCGCGTTCGGCCGCCTGGATGGCGTTCGTCACCAGGCGTTCGCTGCGCTCATCGGCCGGAAGCCGCTTCTTGAGCAGACTGAGGCTGCCGAGCACCGCCATGAGAAGATTATTGAAATCGTGCGCCACGCCGCCTGTCAGGTGGCCGATCGTATCGAGCTTCTGCGCCTCGAACAGCTGCGCCAGCGCCTCCTCGCGTTCGCGCGTCCTTTGGTCGATGCGGTGTTCGAGTTCCTCGTTCAGCTGACGCAATTGCGCGGCCGAGGCCTCGAGCTCGGCGGTGCGCTGGTGCACCCTGGCCTCCAGTTCGGCATTCAGGCGCTCGAGTTCCCGTGTCTTCCGGTAGAGATCGGCAAAGACTCTGACCTTTGCCCTCAGCACCTCGGGCACGATCGGGACCGAGACATAGTCGACGGCGCCGACCGCGTAGCCGCGCAGCCGGTCAGGTTCGGCCAGCATCACGGCCGAGACGAAGATGATCGGCGTGTTCTGATAGCGCGGGTGCTGACGGATCATTCCGACGAGTTCGAAACCGTCCTGCTCGGGCATGCAGACGTCGACGAGGATCACGGCGATCTCGGTGCGCAACAGGTGCTCGAATGCTTCGCGCGCCGACTGCGCCTTGATCAGGTTTTCCTCGAGCTCTTCGAGAATCACCTCATAGCTCAGAAGCTTTGCAGGCTGATCGTCGACGAGGAGGATATTGACGGGGCTCATGACCGGATCCTCAGCGGTGCAGCCACATGCGCAGAGCCGACAGCAGCTGCTCTGTGTTGACGGGCTTCGCCAGGTAGTCCGAGGCGCCGGCTTCCAGGCATTTTTCCCGGTCGCCCTTCATCGCCTTGGCCGTCAGCGCCAGGATCGGCAGCCGCCGGAAGCGGGGCTCAGATCGGATCACCTGCATTGTTTCATAGCCATCCATCCCCGGCATCATGATGTCCATCAGCACGATCGCGACGGAAGGCTCATTGTTGATGACGTCGATCGCCTCGCTGCCCGTCGTCGCCGTCAGCACCTTCATGCCGCGACGTTCGAGAACGCTGCTCAGCGCGAAGATGTTGCGCGCATCGTCATCGACGAGCAGCACGGTCTCGCCCACCAGATCCTCGTCCGAGCTGTGCAGCTCCTGCAGCGTCGCTTGTTTTGCGGCCGGCAGGTCGGCGACGACGCGGTGCAGGAAGAGCGCAGTCTCGTCGAGCAGGCGCTCAGGCGACTCCACGCCCTTCACCACGACGCTGCGGGCCATGCTGTGCAGCATCGCGTCTTCGTCAGGTGAAAGCTCCCGGCCGGTGAAGACGACCACCGGGACTTCGGCGATCCCGTCGTCGTCGCGGATTTGCTCCAGCACTTCGAAGCCGGACATGTCAGGCAGCGTAAGGTCAAGCACGACGCAGTCGGCAGAGCCTTGCCGGAGAACGGCGAGCGCCTCCGAGCCGGAGCCGACGCTTGTTATGTCGATGTCGTCGTGCCCGAGAAGGGCGGTGACGCTCACGCGCTCGGCCTCGTTGTCTTCCACCAGCAGCAACTGCTTGCGGCGCGGCTCGGCATAGGCCTTCAGCCGCGACAGTGCCTTGCCGAGGCCTTCCGGGGTCGTCGGCTTGCTCATGAAGGCGAAGGCGCCGCGGGTCAACCCGTGCTGGCGGTCCTCGTCGAGGCTGATGATCTGAACCGGAATGTGTCGCGTCTGGGAATTCTGTTTGAGCTGGCTCAGCACCGTCCAGCCCAGCATATCAGGGAGGAAAATATCGAGCGAGATCGCCAACGGTCTGTATTCCTGGGCGAGAACAAGCGCGTCGCTGCCGCGCATCGCGACCAGCACCTTGAAACCGTTGTCGCGGGCGAGATCGACGAGGACGCGGGCATAATGCGCATCGTCTTCGACGACGAGCAGCACGGAGTCGCCGGGCTCGATCCGGTGACGGTCGTCCGCGACATGTTCGACCGGTTTGTCAGCCCGACGGGCAGCCGCCTCGGCGAACTCGACGACGTTCGCCGCTGCCGGAGTGGACTTCGGCGCCACCGCGCCGGCGCCGACATAGGTGAGCGGCAGGTAAAGCACGAAGGTGCTGCCGACGCCGGGCGTGCTGCGCAGCTGGATCTCGCCGCCGAGCAGGTTCGCCAGTTCGCGGCTGATCGCCAGGCCAAGTCCGGTGCCGCCATATTTGCGGCTGGTCGACGCATCCGCCTGCTGGAACGCCTCGAAGATGATGCGCTGCTTCTCGGGCGGTATGCCGATGCCGGTATCGACCACTTCGAAGGCAATGACCGAAGGCGCGTGCCGCAGAGAAGGATGCTCCGGTGACCAGCCGCTCGTCGCCGATGCGACGCGAAGCGTCACGCCGCCCTGCGCGGTGAACTTGAAGGCGTTCGAGAGCAGGTTCTTGAGGATCTGCTGCAGCCGCTTCGAGTCGGTGATGATGCTCTTTGTCACATCGGCGCCGACCTCGACCGCGAAGGAGAGGTTGCGGTTTTCCGCCTCGTGGCGGAACGGCCGCGCCATCACCTCCAGCAGGTTGCTGACGAAGATCTCCTCGGCATCGACCGAGACCGTGCCGGACTCGATCTTCGAGAGGTCGAGAATGTCGCTGATGAGGTTGAGCAGATCGGTGCCGGCGCCGTGGATCGTCTTTGCGAATTCGATCTGCTTGACCGACAGATTGCCGTCCGGGTTTTCTCCGAGCTGCTGGCCGAGGATGAGGATCGAATTCAAAGGTGTGCGCAGCTCATGCGACATGTTGGCGAGGAATTCGGATTTGTATTTGGAGGTGAGTGCAAGCTCCGTCGCCTTTTCCTCGAGCGCGCGTCTCGCCTGCTCGATTTCCTGGTTCTTCGCTTCGACTTCGACGTTGCGTTCCTCCAGCTGTTGCGCCTTCTGGCCGAGCTGTTCGTTGGTCTGCTGCAACTCGCGCTGCTGCGTCTGCAGTTCGGCGGCAAGCTGCTGCGACTGCTTGAGCAGTCCTTCGGTTTGCATCGTCGCTTCGATCGAGTTGAGAACGATGCCGATCGAGGTCGTCAGCTGGTCGAGGAAGGAAAGCTGCAGCTCGGTGAATTCACCGGCGGAGGCAAGCTCGATCACCGCCTTCACCTGCCCCTCGAAATGCACCGGCAGGACAATGGCGCTTCGCGGCAGCGTCGTGAACACGCCCGAACTGATGGGAACGACGTTGTCGGGAAGATCGGTGACGAGGATGCGGCGGGCATCGCTGGCGCATTGCCCGACGAGGCCCTGGCCGAAATCGAGCCGCGGCGGATGCGCCGCTTCGACGCCCTGCGCATAGACCGACAGCAGCGACAGAAACGCCTGCTCTTCGTCGGCATCCACCTGATAGATGACACCCTGATGCGCGCCAACCAGCGGCGCGAGCTCGGAGAGCATCATCTTGCCGACCAGCGTCAGGTCGCGCTGCCCCTGCAGCATGTTGGTGAAGCGCGCCAGGTTGGTCTTCAGCCAGTCCTGCTCGGTGTTGCGCTCCGTCGTCAGGCGCAGGTTGTCGATCATCGTGTTGATGTTGTCCTTGAGCTCGGCCACTTCGCCGCGTGCATCGACCTTGATCGAGCGCGTCAGGTCGCCCTTGGTGACGGCGGTGGCGACCTCGGCGATGGCGCGCACCTGGGTCGTGAGGTTCGCGGCAAGCAGGTTGACGTTACCGGTCAGGTCCTTCCACGTTCCCGCGGTACCGGGGACATTCGCCTGGCCGCCGAGGCGGCCCTCGACGCCGACTTCACGCGCCACCGTCGTCACCTGATCGGCGAAGGTCGCGAGCGTATTGGTCATGTTGTTGATGGTTTCGGCAAGCGCCGCCACCTCGCCCTTGGAGGCGACGGTGAGGTTCTGCTTGAGGTCGCCGTTGGCGACCGCCGTCACCACCTTGACGATGCCGCGCACCTGTTCGGTCAAGTTGGCTGCCATGACGTTGACGGTGTCGGTCAAATCCTTCCAGGTGCCGGCCACACCCGGCACCTGCGCCTGGCCGCCGAGCTTGCCTTCGGTGCCGACCTCGCGCGCCACGCGCGTCACTTCGCCGGCAAAGGCGTTGAGCTGGTCCACCATCGTGTTGATAGTGTTCTTCAGTTCGAGGATTTCGCCCTTCACGTCGACGGTGATCTTGCGCGACAGGTCGCCGCGCGCCACTGCGGTCGTGACTTCGGCGATGTTGCGCACCTGGGTCGTCAGGTTGGCGGCGAGCAGGTTGACGTTATCGGTCAGGTCCTTCCAGGTGCCGGCCACGCCGGGAACGACGGCCTGGCCGCCGAGCCGGCCGTCGGTGCCGACTTCGCGGGCGACGCGCGTCACTTCGCCGGCGAAGGAGCGAAGCTGGTCGACCATGGTGTTCAAGGTATCCTTGAGGAGCAGGATTTCGCCGCGCACGTCGACGGTAATCTTGCGCGACAGGTCGCCATTGGCGATCGCGGTCGCCACCTCGGCGATGTTGCGCACCTGCGCCGTCAGGTTGCCGGCCATGGAGTTGACGCTGTCCGTCAGGTCCTTCCAGGTGCCGGCGACGCCGGAGACCTGCGCCTGGCCGCCGAGTTTGCCTTCGGTGCCGACTTCGCGGGCGACGCGGGTCACTTCGCCGGCGAAAGCGTTGAGCTGGTCCACCATCGTATTGATGGTGTTCTTCAGTTCGAGGATTTCCCCCTTCACGTCGACGGTGATCTTGCGCGAGAGGTCGCCGCGCGCCACGGCGGTGGTGACTTCGGCGATGTTGCGCACCTGGCCTGTCAGGTTGGAGGCCATGGAGTTGACGTTTTCGGTGAGGTCCTTCCAGGTACCGGCCACGCCAGGCACCTGAGCCTGGCCGCCGAGCTTGCCTTCGGTGCCGACTTCGCGGGCGACACGAGTCACTTCCGAGGCGAAGCGGTTCAGCTGGTCCACCATGGTGTTCAGCGTTTCCTTGAGCTCGAGGATTTCGCCCGAGACCGACACGGTGATCTTTTTCGACAGGTCACCATTGGCGATCGCTGTGGAGACTTCGGCAATGTTGCGCACCTGCGCCGTCAAATTGCCGGCCATGGAGTTGACGCTGTCGGTCAGGTCCTTCCAGGTACCGGCGACTCCGAGCACGTTCGCCTGGCCGCCGAGCCGACCTTCCGTGCCGACCTCGCGCGCCACGCGCGTCACCTCGCCGGCAAAACCGTTCAACTGATCAACCATCGTGTTGATGGTCTCCTTCAGCTCGAGGATTTCGCCCGAAACCGGAACGGTGATCTTCTTGGAAAGGTCGCCCTGGGCGACGGCGGTCGCGACTTCGGCGATGTTGCGCACCTGGCCGGTCAGGTTCGAGGCCATGGAATTGACGCTATCGGTCAGGTCCTTCCAGGTGCCCGCGACGCCGCGCACGTTCGCCTGGCCGCCGAGCCGGCCTTCCGTGCCGACCTCACGCGCCACGCGCGTCACTTCCGAAGCGAAGGCGTTCAGCTGGTCCACCATCGTATTGATGGTTTCCTTGAGTTCGAGGATTTCACCCTTCACGTCGACGGTGATCTTCTTCGACAGGTCGCCGTTAGCGATCGCAGTCGAGACTTCGGCGATATTGCGCACCTGCGCCGTCAGGTTGCCGCCCATCGAGTTGACGTTTTCGGTCAGGTCCTTCCAGGTGCCGGCGACGCCACGCACGTTCGCCTGGCCGCCGAGCCGGCCTTCCGTGCCGACTTCGCGCGCCACACGGGTCACTTCCGAGGCAAAGGCGTTCAGCTGGTCGACCATCGTGTTGATGGTCTCCTTCAGTTCGAGGATTTCGCCCGACACTGTCACCGTAATCTTCTTCGACAGGTCGCCATTGGCGATGGCTGTGGAGACTTCGGCGATATTGCGCACCTGCGCCGTCAGGTTCGAGGCCATCGAATTGACGTTGTCAGTCAGATCCTTCCAGGTGCCGGCGACGCCGGGCACCTGCGCCTGGCCGCCGAGGCGGCCCTCGGTGCCGACTTCGCGCGCCACGCGCGTCACCTCGCCGGCAAAGCCGTTCAGCTGATCGACCATCGTATTGATGGTTTCCTTCAGTTCAAGGATTTCGCCCGAGACGTCGACCGTGATCTTGCGCGAGAGGTCGCCGCGCGCAACCGCCGTCGTCACCTGCGCGATGTTGCGCACCTGGGCAGTCAGGTTGCCGCACATGGCGTTGACCGAGTCGGTCAGGTCCTTCCAGGTGCCGGCGACGCCAGGCACCAGCGCCTGGCCGCCGAGCTTGCCTTCGGTGCCGACCTCGCGGGCGACGCGCGTCACTTCGGAAGCGAAGGAGCGCAGCTGGTCGACCATGGTGTTGATCGCCTCCTTCAACTGCAGGATCTCACCGCGCACGTCGACAGTGATCTTCTTGGAAAGGTCGCCGTTGGCAACGGCGATGGTCACTTCCGCGATATTGCGCACCTGCGCCGTCAGGTTCGACGCCATCGAGTTGACGCTTTCGGTCAGGTCCTTCCAGACGCCGGTCACTTCAGGCACCTGCGCCTGCCCGCCGAGTTTGCCGTCGGTGCCCACTTCGCGGGCAACGCGCGTCACCTCCGAGGTAAAGACGCTGAGCTGCTTGATCATCGTGTTGACGATATCGGCCGAGCGCAGGAATTCGCCCTTGAGCGCCCGCCCGTCGACATCGAGCGGCACGGTCTGCAGCAGATCGCCCTTGGCGACCGCGGTGATCGTGCGGGTGACGGCCGTCGTCGGCCAGAGGAGATCGTCGATGAGACCATTGATCGAGCCTTCCATCTCGGACCATGAACCATCCGACAGGCCGAAGCGCACGCGCGTGCTCGTGCGCCCGTCGCGGCCGACCACCTGGCCGACATGTTCGAGCTGCTTTGCCATGCGCTGGTTGGCGGCGATGATATCGTTCAGCGCATCAGCGACCTTGCCGGTAACACCGGTCAGGTCGGAGCGCATCCGTACGGAAAAATCGCCGCGCCGGACCGCGACAAGCACCTCCAGAAGCGCGCTGGCATCGTCAAACGCCATGCTTTTATGGTCACGTCCGTTGAGGCTCTCTGCCGCAATGCTATCGGCCGAATATTCACTGGTCTGCTTGCTCACGGAATCCCCCTTATTCGACAGAAGGTAACTAGTGCTCGGCTGGAAAAAGGGTATGGGTGTGCGGCAGGGTTGCAGAGATAGGCCTAACCCATCGTCAACGCCCAAACTTTGCCTGCGCGGGAACAGTTTCCCGCCGCCCGTCGTTTCCGCCCTGACAAGGAGAGCGACATGTCGAACGTCTCAAGGACAGGCAAAGACGAGATCAACAACGCGACCAGCCCGACGACCTTCGGGCGCTCGGTCGAGAGTCAGGCGCAGATGCAGGATGCCGCCGCGGAGGCATCGCCAGAGGCCGGCGGCGAGGTGCTCAACATCTATCGGCTGGAACCGATTGCGAAACCCGATGATCCCAGATGGGGCAATGCCACCAATCACGGCACGATCGTCGTGGCCGCCCGAACGCCAGGCGATGCCAGGATCGTCGCGGCCGCACGAGAACTCGATTTCATGGAAGTCGATGCGGCGCCCGCCGAGGACGTCACGACCGCCAATGCTAGCGCCTTTCGCGACGATAAACTCTACACCGTGATAGAGATCGATCGGAACAGACATGATATAAAGCGCGGTATACTCGAGGGTACGGTCTCGGTCGAAACAATCCGGCCCGTCGAGCCAGACTAGGATCCTTTCTTCACCTGGGAGTTCTCATGAATACCGCCAATCTGCAGCTCAAAGGCCTGATCATGGCGATGGCCTCGATATTCGACGCCATCGTGGAAAAGGAACTGCTCACGCGCGGCGAGATCGACGCCGCGCTCTCGAAAGCTCAAAAGGCGATTGAGGAAGACGACGACCACGAGCTGTCCGGCGCCAACTTGGCGGCAATCCTATTTCCGATCCGCGTACTGCAGCTTGCCGGCGAAGCCGGCGGAAAAGGCGAAGGCGCCACTTTTTCGGACTATGCCAAGCTTGTGGGCAAGCTCAGCTAATCATGTTCGAAGGCTTTTCGCTCGACACCGGCGAGCACTGTTCCGGCGGCAATGTTCAGTGCCGTCGATTTTTGCGATAAGTTGATCTTTTTTGTCTTGTTTTCCGATCGTTCCTGTGGCTATACCCCGGCCGCATATATTCACGCACCGGGATTTTCTTCGTGACCAGCCTCAAATCACTTCTGGCCGCCTGCGGCCTCTCCGCCCTGATCGGCCTTGCCGCAGCCCCGTCATTCGCCGGTTCGACAACCTACCCGCTGACGCTCGAAAACTGCGGCGCGCAGGTGACCTTCAAGAAAGCGCCCGAGCGGGCGATCGGGCTTGGGCAGAACAGCGCGGAAAT
Source organism: Rhizobium sp. NLR8a (assembly GCF_019685235.1). Taxonomy (NCBI): domain Bacteria; kingdom Pseudomonadati; phylum Pseudomonadota; class Alphaproteobacteria; order Hyphomicrobiales; family Rhizobiaceae; genus Rhizobium; species Rhizobium sp. NLR8a. Next base: position 136,706 of record NZ_JABDWI010000014.1, on the reverse strand, counting down.
CCTGCTGCTGCTCGGCCTCCAGGACAAGATGGTCGGCACCGCCTTCTGGCCTAGCAAGGTCCTGCCGCAACTCGCCGAAGCCAATGCCAAGGTCAAGCTCCTCACCGTGGAGATGCCGACCTTCGAATCCATGCTTGCCGAAAATCCCGATTTCGTGGCCGTCGCCCTGCCGAGCCTCGTCGGCCCGAACAGCAAGATCGCCAAGCGCGAGGATTTCGACAAGGTCGGCGTTTCAACCTATCTCTCGCCGAGCACCTGCCTCAGCACCAAGGATGTCAAGGACCAGTACGGCAGCCGCGGCGAGCCATGGAACATGGATCTGCTCTACAGGGAGATCGACGAACTCTCGCAGATTTTCGATGTCGCCGATCGCGGCCAGGCGCTGATCGCCGATTTCAAGGCGCGTGAAGCCAAGCTCCGCGGCAGCGTTGCCAAGGACGGCCAGAACCTCTCCTACGTTTTCTGGTTCTCCAGCCCCAGCCCCTCGGCCGATGCCTATGTCGGCGGCAAGTACAGCGCTTCCGGCTTCATCGCCGACCTGCTTGGCGGCCACAATGCGATCACCGCGGACGCCGAATGGCCGACCGTCGGCTGGGAAGGCATCATCGCCTCCAATCCCGCCGTCATCGTCGTCGCCAGCCTCGACCGCAACCGCTGGGAGCTCGACAAGCCCGAGGCCAAGATCAACTTCCTGAACACCGATCCGGCCGTCAGCCAGATCCCGGCCGTCAAGAACAAGGCTCTCGTCGTGATGGACGGCCAGGCGATGAATCCGACCATCCGCACGATCTACGGCGCCGAGCAGGTTGCCGAGCAATTGAAGGCCCTTGGTCTGCTGAAGTGACCAACGCAGGCCGTCTCTTCCGGCGGCTGGGAGCGGTCACCGCACTGCTGCTCGCTTCCCTCTGCCTCATCGCTGTCGCCATTGGCGTCAGCGTCGGGATCGGCGACCTGCCGATCCCGCTTGCGACCACTTTTTCGGCCGTCACCAACCGGCTCGGCTGGACCGCGGTCGAGCTGAACCGCATCCATGAGACCGTCATCTGGGACTATCGGCTCAGCCGCGCGCTCGTCGCCGCCTTCTGCGGCGCGGGACTGGCGCTGTCGGGCGCCATCATGCAGTCGCTGCTGCGCAATCCGCTGGCCGAACCCTATGTGCTCGGCATCTCCGCCGGAGCCTCCACCGGCGCCGTCGCGATCGTCATCTTGGGCGTCGGCGCGGGCGCTGTATCGCTCTCAGCAGGCGCCTTCGCCGGCGCCTTCGCGGCCTTCTTCTTCGTGGCGCTGCTGTCGAACGGCACGCGCGGCGGCGCGGACCGCACCATCCTTGCCGGTGTCGCCGCATCGCAGCTCTTCAACGCCTCCACCTCCTATATCGTCACCACCTCGGCCAACGCGCAACAGGCCCGCGACGTCATGTTCTGGCTGCTCGGCAGCTTCAGCGGCGTGCGCTGGCCGGAATTCGCGCTGGTCTCGATCGTCGTCGGTTTCGGCCTCGCCGCCTGTCTGCTCTACGCCCGCGTGCTCGACGCCTTCGCTTTCGGCGACGAAGCGGCGTCCTCGCTCGGCGTCAATGTCAGCCGCGCCAGAATGGCGCTCTTCGCGCTGACCGCGATGATGACGGCGACGATCGTCAGCATGGTCGGCTCGATCGGGTTCGTCGGCCTCGTCGTGCCGCATGTCGCCCGCTTCGTCGTCGGGCCGCTGCATATCCGTCTCCTGCCGGCCTGCGCCATCGCGGGAGCGATCTTCATGGTGCTCGCAGACATTGCCGCGCGCGCCCTCATTCCCAACCAGATCCTGCCGATTGGCGTCGTCACGGCGCTGGTGGGCGTGCCCTTCTTCTCAATCATCCTCTACCGGTTCCAGCGCGCGCCATGAGCATCAAGGCTGACAACCTCACCTGGAAAATTGGCAGGAAGACCATTCTGGACGGTGTTTCCATGGAGGCGCAGCCCGGCCGGATGCTCGGCCTGCTCGGGCCAAACGGATCGGGCAAGACCTCGCTGCTGCGGCTTCTCGCCGGCCTGAAGCGGCCGCATTCGGGTCGCGTCATCCTCGCCGGTAGCGATATCGGTACCATCAGCCGCCGGTCGATCGCCCGGCGCATCGCCTTCGTCGAGCAGCACGCGACGACGAACGCCAACCTCAAGGTCGTCGACGTCGTCAAGCTCGGCCGCTTCCCGCACCGGTCGATGTTCTCGGGCTGGACGAGAGCCGACGAAGAGGCGGTCGAGGCCGCACTCGCACGCGCCGGCATGGCCGAAAAGCGCGACGAGCGCTGGCAGAGCCTGTCGGGCGGCGAAAAGCAGCGCACCCATATCGCCAGGGCGCTTGCCCAATCGCCGCAGGAGCTGATCCTCGACGAACCGACAAATCATCTCGACATTCAGCACCAGATCGGCCTAATGCGGCTCGTTTCCGGCCTGCCGATCACCAGCATCGTCGCGCTGCACGATCTCAACCATGCCGCCATGTTCTGCGATGAGCTTATTATCATGCAGCAGGGCAGGATCGTCGCCTCCGGCGCGCCAGAGGACGTGTTGAGCGAGAAACTGCTGCGCGAAGTCTTTTCGGTCGAAGCCCGCATCGAAGCTTCACCCCATCATTCGCGCCCGCATATCCATTATCTCAGGTGAAAGCGGCCGGAACCGCCCTCACGTCACGATCTGCAGCGGCAGAGCGGTCGTTTTTTTGATCGTCTTCAGGACGATGCTCGATTTCACCGACGCCAGATTGTCGGTGACCCGGATCATTCTTTCGAGAAACTGGCTGAGATGGTCGAGGTCGCGCGTCATGACCTTCATCAGAAAGTCGGCGTCACCCGTCTGCGAATAACATTCCAGGATCTCCGGCGCAGTCTCGATGAAACGATGGAGCCGCTCGTTTCCGCCTTCTGTATGCGCGCGAAGGCTGACGAGCGTATGCGCGACGACGGTGAAACCCAGCTTCACCGGATTGAGGATGGCGACGACGCTCTGAATATATTGCTCGTTGCGCAGCCTTTCCAAACGGCGGGCGCATTGGGTCGCCGAGAGATTGACCTTCTGAGAGAGTTCGCTCTGCGTCAGTTCGCTGTTCTGCTGGAGAGCGGCGAGCAGTTTGATATCAAATGGGTCCAGCATGGTCATCGGCCTCGATTGCGGTGAGTTTCTGCGTATTATACCGATATGACGCAGATTATCTGCACAATTACGCTTAAACAGGACGATAATCGCAGAAATTCGTCGCGATAGTTCCGTTAATCTTCGGCCTCTGACATGCAAGTGGAGGTGACAGTGTTTGACCAACTGAACAGCCGGCCGGCCGATAGCCTGCTCGCGCTCATCAAAGCCTTCCAGGCCGACGATCGTCCCGGAAAGATCGACCTCGGCGTCGGCGTCTATCGCGATGCCATGGGACGCACGCCCGTCATGCGGGCCGTCAAGGCGGCGGAGCAGTTTCTCCTGGAGACCCAGGACAGCAAGAAATATCTCGGCCCCGAGGGTGATCTGCAATTCGTGCGCCTGCTTGAGCCGATCATCTTCGGCAACTCGCCGAAATTCGCCCAACGGCTCGCCGGCATTCAGACGCCGGGCGGCAGCGGCGCGCTCCGTCTCGGCGCGGAACTCATCCAAACGGCAAATCCATCGGCAAAGGTTCTCTTGGGAACGCCGAGCTGGCCTAACCATGCACCGATCTTCGCTTCGGCACGCTTGGACGTAAAGGAGTATGCCTTCGTCGACCTGACGTCACAGCAGGTGACGTTCGAAAGCGTGGTCTCCGCTTTGTCTTCCGCCGGGGAAGGCGACGTCGTGCTGCTTCACGGTTGCTGCCATAATCCCACGGGTATCGATTTTACCGTGGAACAGTGGCGAGAGATTACCCAACTTCTCGTTGCGCACAGGCTCGTGCCCTTCATCGATCTTGCCTATCAGGGGCTCGGCGACGGTCTTGAACAAGATGCAGCACCGACGCGCATAATCCTCGATGCGGTCGAGGAAGCGCTGATCGCCTATTCCTGCGACAAGAACTTCGGCCTCTATCGCGAACGCGTCGGCGCGCTGTATGTCGTGGCTCGCCATGCCGATGACGCCAGAAAGGCGGAAAGCAACATGGCGGCGCTTGCCCGCGTCAACTGGTCCATGCCGCCGGATCATGGGGCCGCCATCGTCAGGGCCATTCTCGAAAACCCGGAAATGACGGCAATGTGGCGCGCCGAACTCGAAGAGATGTGCGAGCGCATCAACGGCAATCGCGCGGCGCTGGCTGCTGCCTCGCCCGAACTGGCTTTCATCAGCCGTCAGCGCGGCCTGTTTTCCAATCTCTCCATGCGCAAGGAAACGGCGGTCGCGCTCAGGGCAAACCACGGCATCTACATGGCGGATTCCGGGCGCATGAACCTTGCCGGCATGCAGCCCGCCGATGCCGGCGCCATCGTCGCGGCGCTCCGGGCCGAAGGCTGCCTGAAATCATAACCGATCGCACCATTGGAGCCTTTGAATGAACAGGAAAGAAACGACCGGCCAGGCGATCACCCGATCGCTTGTCGCCCATGGGATCGATACAGTCTTCGGCATCCCCGGCGCCCACATGTACGATTTCAACGATGCCCTCTACGACGCCGGCGACAAGATCCGGTTCATCCACACCCGGCATGAACAGGGCGCGGCCTACATGGCCTACGGCTATGCCAAATCCACCGGCAGGATCGGTGCCTATACCGTCGTGCCCGGCCCGGGCGTTCTCAATTCGGGCGCCGCCCTCTGCACCGCTTACGGCGCCAACGCGCCGGTGCTCTGCATCACCGGCAACATCATGTCGCACCTCATCGGCCGAGGCAGAGGACAGCTGCACGAACTGCCGGATCAGCTTGCGACGATGCGCGGGATTACCAAGGCGGCAGAACGCATCAACCATCAGTCCGAAGCCGGTCCGGTCATGGCGGCGGTCGTCGGCAAGATGCTCTCCGGCCGCCAGGGCCCGGGAGCGGTCGAAGCCCCTTGGGACGTGTTCGGACAATCCGGCCCTGAAATCGACATTCCCGTTGGCGCGAGAGCGCCTCATCCAACCGTCGATCCCGATCAGATCGCAGCCGCGGCAGCACTGATATCAAGCGCAAGCAATCCGATGATCATGGTCGGCGGCGGCGCGGCGGATGCCGGCGCGGAGATCGCCGCGTTAGCGGAATTGCTGCAGGCGCCGGTGACATCGCATCGCTCCGGCAAGGGCATCGTGCCCGACGACCATCCGAACTATCTGAATTTCGTGGCCGCCTATGAATACTGGAAGAAGGTCGACGTGCTGATCGGGATCGGCAGCAGGCTCGAATTGCAGTTCATGCGCTGGAAGTGGCTTCCCAAGGGGCTCAAGATCATCCGCATCGATATCGATCCGACCGAGATGGTCCGTCTCAAGCCGGATGTCGGCATCGTCTCGGACGCCAAGGATGGGGCCCAGGCTCTTACCGACGCGCTGGCGGGGTACTTCCGAGGGGATCGCAGGGACAAATTTGCCGAACTCAATGAAGAAGCAAGATCTCGTTTCTCGGCGGTGCAGCCACAGCTTGGCTATCTCGAAGCCATTCGCGAGGCCCTGCCGAAAGACGGCTTCTTCGTCGAGGAAATCAGCCAGACTGGCTTTGCCGCCCGCTTTGCCTTCCCGACCTACGGCCCTCGCCAATACGTGACATGCGGCTATCAGGACAATCTCGGTTTCGGCTTCAACACCGCCTTGGGCGTGAAAGTCGCCCATCCCGATAAGGCAGTGGTCTCCGTTTCGGGCGATGGCGGCTTCATGTTCGGCGTCCAGGAACTTGCCACAGCCGTCCAGCACAAGATCGCCGTCGTCGCCATCGTCTTCAACAATTCAGCCTACGGCAATGTGCTGCGCGACCAGAGGCAGATCTACAAGGGCCGCACTCTCGGCTCGGATCTGACCAATCCCGATTTCGTCGTCCTTGGCGAGAGCTTCGGCATCCGATCCTTCCGGGCGACAAGCCCCGGCGAATTGAGAGAGGTGCTGGAGAAGGCACTCGCACTCGACGAGCCCGTTCTCATCGAAGTTCCGGTTGGAAGGGGATCTGAGGCGAGTCCCTGGCCTTTCATTCATCCGGCTCCGCATGCCGAATGACCGCAAGGGGCCGAGACCTTTTCACGGCGACGGCCCCTTGAGAAATATCGTCGCCAGCGGTGGCAGTGTCAGCGCGAGGGAATGCGGCCTGCCATGGGCGGCCACGGGTTCGCTCGACACTGCGCCGTTGACGAGACCGGACCCGCCATATTCGCGCGCATCCGTCGTGACCCGTTCGACCCACACGCCATCCTGCGGCACGCCGATCCTGTAGCCGTAACGGGGCACCGGCGTGAAGTTCGAGAGGACGAGAACCGAGGACGAGCGATCGGGGGCATAACGCAGCATGCCGAGCACTGAATTCACCGCGTCGTCGGCCGCCGCCCATTCGAAGCCTTGGTGATGGAAATCGCCGAACTGCAATGCCGGCTCGTCTTTGTAGAAGCCGTTCAGATCCTTGACCAGCCGCTGGATTCCCGCATGCGCGGGCCGATCCAGCACATCCCAGCTGATTGAGGCGTCGTGGTTCCACTCGCCGAGCTGAGCGATCTCGCCTCCCATGAACATCAGCTTCTTGCCGGGATGGCCCCACATGAAGGCGAGGTAGCTCCGCAGATTGGCGAATTTCTGCCACTCGTCGCCCGGCATCTTGCCGAGCAGCGAGCCTTTTCCGTAGACCACCTCGTCGTGCGAAATCGGCAGAATGAAGCGTTCGGAATAGGCATAGATCATGCCGAAGGTCATCGTGCCGTGATGGTAGCTCCGATGGACGGGGTCCTTCTCGATATAGCTCAGGCTGTCATGCATCCAGCCCATGTTCCACTTCATGTCGAAACCGAGCCCACCCTCTTCCGGCGGCTTGGTGACGCCGGGCCAAGCGGTCGACTCCTCTGCGATCGTCATCGCATGCGGGCAGCGCTCATGGACGATGCTGTTCAGGTGCTTGAAGAATTCCACCGCTTCCAGGTTCTCACGACCGCCATACCGGTTCGGAATCCATTCCCCCTCGTTGCGGCTGTAGTCGCGGTAGAGCATCGAGGCGACGGCATCGACGCGCAATCCGTCGATATGGTAGCGTTCGAGCCATTCCAGCGCGCTGGCGATCAGGAAGCCTTTCACCTCGTTGCGGCCGAGATTGTAGATCAGCGTGTTCCAGTCACGGTGAAAGCCTTCACGCGGATCCTCGTGTTCGTAGAGCGCGGTGCCGTCGAAGCGGGCGAGCCCCCAGACGTCGGTGGGAAAATGAGCCGGCACCCAATCGAGGATGACGCCGATCCCGGCGCCATGGCAGCGGTCGATGAAATAGGCGAGATCCTCAGGCGTGCCATAACGGCCGGTCGGGGCGAAGAGGCCGAGCGGCTGATACCCCCAGGAGCCGCCGAAGGGGTGTTCCATGATCGGCAGCAGCTCGATATGGGTGAATCCCATATCGCGAACATAGGGAACGAGCCGCTGGCTGAGCTCGACCCAGTCGAGCGACCGCCCGCCATTCTCCCGCAGCCAGGAACCGGCATGCACCTCGTAGACGGAGATCGGCCCTTCCAGTCTTTGCTGTCGCGACCGGCCCTTCATCCAATTGTCGTCAGTCCACCGGAATCGCATCGACGATGCGACGATCGAAGCGGTGGACGGGGCAGCTTCGCTCGCTCTCGCCACCGGATCGGCCTTCTGCGGCAAACAGTTTCCATGCGGATCGATGATCTCGAACTTGTATCTTTCGCCGGGCGCCAGCCGGGGCACGAACAGCTCCCAGACGCCGGCGGACTGCCTCAACCGCATCGGGTTTCGCCGCCCGTCCCAGGCGTTGAAATCGCCGACAACCGAAACGCGGCGGGCATTCGGCGCCCAGACGGCGAAACGGACACCTGCGACGTCGTCGACCGACATTTCAACCGCGCCGAGCGTCCGGCTCAGGCTATAATGCGTGCCCTCGGAGATCAGGTGGAGATCGAGCTCTCCAAGCAGAAGTCCGAAACTATAGGGATCTTCGGTGATCTGCTCGCCATCCGGCCATGTGATCCGCAACCGGTAGGGCATCCTCGAACCCATCGCCGCCGCAAACAAGCCTGAGGGGTGAGCGATGCTGAAGGGTGCCACCACCCTGCCGCTCGCCGCTTCGATGAGATCGACGCCTTCGGCACCCGGCAAATAGACGCGCACGATCGTCATGCCGCCGCTTTCATGCGGGCCGAGGATCGAAAAGGGATCGCCATGGCGTCCCTCGATCAGCGCCCAGAGCGCATCATGTCCGATGCCGGCGAGAAGTTCCGAGCGTTCAACATTCATGCCTCGACCCCCGCTAAGCGCGATACGATTTCGGTAAGGCCGGCAAGCGGGATCGGCAGCCATTTCGGCCTGATGCGGGCCTCATAGGCGATTTCGTATGCCGCCTTTTCGAGAAGAAAAGCATCGAGAACCCTCCGTCGTTGTTCGGTCGGCATGGCGAGCGCCTTCGAGGCCGAGACCGCCTGCCAATAGGCATCGAGAAAAGCCTGCTCGGCATTGCGCCCGAAACGGGCGATGGCGTCATGGCGCACCTCGTTTTCGTGTTCGGTGACTGCGTCATTGTCGAGCTGGGCGGTGGCGACGAGATAGCTGAGCGACCGGAGAAGCCCGGCGACATCGCGCAGCGGAACCGTCTTGGCGCGGCGTTCAGCGAGGTTTTTCGCGGGTTCGCCCTCGAAATCGATGATGACGGCGTCGCCCTCACTGACCAGGATCTGACCGAGATGGAAGTCGCCATGCGTACGCGTCATCAGCGTGCCGCGGGCGCTCTCCGCCAGGCGCGCGCCAAGTTCAACCAGTTCGGAGCGGCGTTCCAGAAGCGGACGGGCGAGCAGATCGATAGCGGGCTCGGCATTTTCCTCGCGCTCGGCAAGCTTCGACATGGCATAGGCGACTTCGCCCGCCACCGCCTTCTTGATCGCCTCGACCTCATCGTCGCCAGCGACCACAGGGCTGAAAGCCTCGTCCGCGTTTTCCCCGGAGAGCACGACGTGTAACTCGCCGAGCCTCATACCGACCATGGCAACGAAGCTGATCAGCGGCCGGAAGACGTCGTCGCCGGGCTCGACCGCCGGATCGTTCAACACGAGCTCGTCGGCCGCGCGGCGCAGATTGTTCAGCATCCAATTCCAGGCGTCGCCCTGGTTGCGGATCGCGCCCTGGACGATGATCAAGGTCGAGCGACGCCCACTGGAATCCGTATGCGCGACCTCGCCGAGGAGTGGAGCGGTGTGATGGTAACCCGCGCAGGTCAGAAACCGCGTCATCTCGACTTCCGGATGGACGCCCGGAAAGATGTGCCGGATCAGCTTGATCATGGCGACGTCGCCGACGATCAGCGAACTGTTGGATTGTTCGGCCGATAGCCAATGAACCGGCATGCCGTCGGTAACCTGTAGGCGGTCGAGCCGCTCGGTGCCGAGAAATTCGAGGGTGCCGGTACGTCCGGTGATGCGCGAGCGGTCGGTCAGCCCGCGCAGGATACCGCGCGCCATCGGCTCGACCGCGAACCCATCTGTCAGGAAGCCGACCCGCCTGCCCTGACGAACCCGCCCGAGCGCAAGCTGCTGTGTCAGAGCGGAGGGTTGCGCATCATCCCAGGCGACCGCCAGCGGCAACTGATAGGATTCGCTGTGATCCGGCAGCTCCACCTCCAACTCGCCGAGAACGATCCCATCGGCATAGGGGATCGGCGTTGCCGAAATCAGTCGAGCCGCCTGAAGCGGCTGATCCTTTGCGCCGAACCACCGCCGTTTGGAGAGGTAGGCGGGCAGAATTTCGTTGCTGAGGACGCGTCCCAGCCGCGGTTCATCGACGAGGTCGAGCAGACCGCGGCGGAGGACCATCGTCACGAGATCGGGAAGCTGTTCGGGCGGAGCAGTACGCCATGCCGGCGGATCGGCATCGGCCTCCAGCTGAAACCAGAAGAAGCCATAGGGCGGCAGCGTCAGGAGATAGGTCAGTTGCCCGATCGGCGGAAAGGGCGACATGCCCGTCAGTTCGATCGGCACGCGGCCCTCGAAGGCCGAGAGGTCGAGCTCGACCGCCTGGGGCAGTCGCGAGAGGTTTGCGACGCACATCAGCGTCTCGCCTTCATATTCCCTGAGATAGGCCAGGATCTTGCGGTTCTCAGGCGAGAGGAAACGCAGCGAACCGCGTCCGAAGGCCGGATGCCGACCGCGCAGCGCCAGCATCTTGCGCGTCCAGTTAAGCAGTGAATGCGCATCGGTGCTCTGGGCTTCGACATTGACAGCTTCGAAGCCGTAGAGCGGATCGGCGATCGGCGGCAGGACGAGGCGCGCCGGATCCGTTCGGGAGAAGCCGCCATTGCGGTCGGGTGACCATTGCATCGGCGTCCGCACCCCGTCACGGTCGCCGAGATAGATGTTGTCGCCCATGCCGATCTCATCACCGTAATAGATAACGGGCGTCCCCGGCATCGACAGAAGAAGCGCGTTCATCAACTCTATGCGCCGGCGATCGCGTTCCATCAGCGGCGCCAAGCGCCGCCTGATGCCGAGATTGATGCGGGCGCGCTTGTCGGAAGCATAGGTCTCCCAGAGATAGTCCCGCTCGGCGTCGGTGACCATCTCAAGCGTCAGTTCGTCGTGATTGCGCAGGAAGATCGCCCATTGGCAATTCTCCGGGATTTCAGGCGTCTGGCGCAGGATGTCGGTGATCGGGAAGCGGTCTTCCTTGGCAATCGCCATGTACATGCGCGGCATCAGCGGGAAGTGGAACGCCATATGGCATTCGTCGCCTTCGCCGAAATATTCGCGCGTGTCCTCCGGCCATTGATTGGCTTCGGCAAGCAGCATCACGCCGGGATGAGTGGCATCGAGGGCGGCACGGATGCGCTTGAGGATTGCGTGCGTCTCGGGAAGGTTTTCGTTGATCGTCCCCTCGCGCTCGACGAGGTACGGAATCGCATCGAGGCGGAAACCGTCGATACCGGTCTCCAGCCAGAAGCGCATCACCTTCAGCAGCTCCTCCATAACAAGCGGGCTGTCGAAATTGAGGTCGGGCTGGTGGGAATAGAAGCGGTGCCAATAATAGGCGCCGGCGACGGCATCCCACGTCCAGTTCGATTTTTCCGTGTCGAGGAAGATGATGCGCGTTTCCGGAAATTTCTGATCGCTGTCCGACCAGACATAGAAATCCCGCTCCGGCGATCCCGCAGGTGCATTACGTGCCCGCTGGAACCAGGGATGCTGGTCGGAGGTGTGGTTGATGACGAGCTCGATGATAACACGGATATTGCGCTGGTGGGCGGCGTCGACGAAAGCGCGGAAATCCTCCATGGTCCCGTAATCCGGGCTGACATTGCCGTAGTCGGCGATGTCGTAGCCGTCGTCACGACGCGGTGAGGGAAAGAAAGGCAGAAGCCAGATCGCGTTGACGCCGAGCGCTGCGACGTGATCGAGCTTCTGGTGCAGGCCGGCAAAATCGCCGACGCCGTCGCCATTGGCGTCGTAGAATGACTTGATGTGCAGCTGGTAGATGATCGCATCCTTGTACCAGAGCAGCGGGTCGACGCTACCGGGATTCATCGTGTCCATTCATGCCTCCGCTGCGCGAACGCGCCAGATCGCAAAGGGCAGGATCTGAGGATTGAAACCCACTCTCTGCCGCTTGCCGTTCCACCTGAACCGGTGCCCCGTGACCAAGTCCTCGGCGTCGAGCGCGCTGCCATCATCCAACGACCACTTCCAAAGCGGCAGTTCGACATCGCTTTCCTGAAAATTATGGGGGTCAAGGCTGATCGCGATCAGCAAGACATTGTCGCGGGCTTGGCTCGCCTTCTCGAAGAACAGGATGTTGTCATTCCAGGCGTTCAGCAGCGTCAGCCCGAGATGCGAATGCAGCGCGGTATTTTCGTTCCGAATGCGGTTCAGCATCCTGATTTCGGCGATGATGTTGCCCGGCCGGTCGTAATCCCAGGCGCGGATCTCGTATTTCTCGCTGTCGGCATATTCCTTGCGCTTGGCGTCGGGACGGCCCTCGCAGAGTTCGAAGCCGTTATAAACGCCCCACAGACCGGAAAGCGTCGCGGCGAGTGCAGCGCGGATCAGGAAGGCCGGGCGCGGCGCGTTCTGCAGAAAATCCGGATTGATGTCATGGGTGTTGACGAAGAAATGCGGGCGGAAGAATTCCTTCGGCGCCGTCTCGGTCAGCTCTCGCATATATTGCTCGAGCTCCCACTTGGTATTGCGCCAGGTGAAGTATGTGTAGGACTGGGAGAAGCCAATCTTCGCCAACCGGTACATGACCTTCGGCTTGGTGAAGGCTTCCGACAGGAAGACGACGTCGGGATGGCGCGCCCTGATATCGCCGATCAGCCATTCCCAGAACGGAAATGGCTTTGTGTGCGGATTGTCGACCCGAAACAGCTTGACGCCCTGGTCGACCCAAAGCTGGACAATATCCCTGAGTTCCACCCACAGAGAGGGCAGCGCGTCTTTCGTATAGAAATCGACATTGACGATGTCCTCGTACTTTTTCGGCGGGTTCTCGGCATATTTGATCGTGCCGTCGGGCCTCCAGTCGAACCAGCCGGGATGTTCCGTCAGCCAGGGATGATCGGGCGAAGCCTGGATCGCGAGATCGAGCGCGATCTCCAAACCATGCCGGCCCGCCTCCTCGACCAGCCGGCCGAAATCCTCGAAATCGCCAAGCTCGGGATGAATGGCATCGTGGCCGCCCTCCTCGGAACCGATGGCATAGGGACTTCCGGGATCATCAGGCGCTGCCTTCAGGCTGTTATTGCGTCCCTTTCGGTTGGTCGTTCCAATCGGATGGATCGGCGGGAAATAGAGCACGTCGAAACCCATGTCGCGGATGGCAGACAATCTCGGGATGACGTCGTCGAAGGTGCCGTGCCGATTGGGATCGCCGCTCTGTGAGCGCGGGAAGATCTGATACCAGCTGGCGAAGGCCGCCGACTTGCGTTCAGCATCGACGGCGCTTGTCGTGGAGCGAAGCCGGAAGGGCCGCCTGTCAGCCTTGTTCATCAACTCGGAGGTCTCGGGGTCGAGCAGGATTGCCGTGCGCTCGGCATCCGAGGCGTTTTCCAGACCGTCGATGAGCGCCTGCAAGTCGGCGCCGAGTGCCGCCGGCGCTTCGGCCCTCGCGGCGCGCACGAGGTTCAACCCCTCCTGAAGCTCCAGCTTCAGGTCCAACCTGGCATCGTTCTTCTTGGTCAGTTCGTAGCGGAAGATCGCGAACGGATTCTTCCACGCTTCGACCGCGAACTCGTAGCGTCCGATGCGCTCCAGCAGGAATTCGGCGCGCCAGCGGTCGTTCTCGACCAGCTGCATCTCAGTCTCGTTCCACTCCGCCATGGCGTCGTGCGGCCGCCAGAGCAGGACGGCCGCGATCGGGTCGTGACCGTCGGCGAATAGATCGGCCTCGACGGTGACGGTCTCGCCGACCACCCGCTTGACAGGAAAGCGTCCGTCATCGACCCGCGGCATGATGTTTTCGATGGCAAGCCGCGGCGAAGCGATCGCCTGCTCGACGTCGAGGGCGGGTCGGGATGTGATCGGCTCCGGCGCTCTGGCTCCGATGATCCGCGTCTCCCCGGCCCGCAGGCGCAGGATTGCGCCATCGGCCGCGACGGGAAGATAGCCGGACACCGCCTCGCGAAGCGCCGTCATCGGCGCGGGCGCGCTTCTCCGGAGGTCCCGGTTAATCAGGACGAACCGCACATTCGATGCACTGCGGAGATCCTGCTCCTCGGATTGCACAAGCGCGGAGACCGGCCCGTTGGCGTTGCGGATCAGGCGAAGCGACGGAGCGCGCGCGTGGCCGGGCCTGCCGATCTCGGCATTGGCGGCACGTATTTCAGAGGAGATGTCGAAGGCGAGATCATGGCGCAGCTTCCGCAGCCCCGAACCATCGCCGTGGGTTGGATCGAGCGGCGTCGCCGCACCATATTCGAAACCAATCGGAACCATGAGGCCGCCGCCGAGCGAGGCGGCGAGCCGCAGCGCTCTGACGGCACGCCGCTCGAGAATTTCACGGCTCTCGGTCCCATGCGCAATCCGTCTGGCAAAGGGCGGTTCGGGAAAGGCAATTTGCCAGCCGAGCGCCTCCTGAACGCGATGCTCCTCGACGAACCATCTCTCGTCGAGATCCCACCAGGCCATCGATGAAAAACATCCAGAAAAGCCCGCATCCGCGATCCCTCTTCTTACCGCAAAGTCGGTGGCGGGCGTCCAGGCGAGGAATTGCGCGTCAGCCTTCTCGCGCACCGCAGCGATCAGCGATTTGAAAAGCGCCGGTTCAGCGCGATCGATCCCGAGCACTCGGTAGCCGGAGAGGCCGAGCCCGGACAGCCGCCACAGCCGTTCGGTCCACTCCCCCAACAAACGCAATTGCCGCTCGGACCCGATCGTGTTCATCGGCTCCGCCGGATCGAGCGGCGAGCGTCGAGGATCGATCGGACGAAAGCCCACTTGCGCATCGCCGACTTTCCCGTCGAGCATCAGGTCCATCATCAGGCCGACGCCGCTCTTGTCAGCGGCCTCCGACAGGCGCGATATCCCATCATCGACCGCGCTTCCGAGCTGCAGTTCAGGATCGAGCCGATCGAAATCCCGGGAGGTAAAGACGCTGCAGTCCCCGCCTCGGTCGAAGAGCGGCGCCGTCAGAACATACTCAAAGCCAGTATCCGCCGCATGGTCGAAAACCTCGCGCCATGCATCGATGCCTTGGAGAAGTAGCGGGTTGACATAATAGATCCGGGGTGGGGTGCTGAACGCACCCTGCTTCGCAGAGAGTAACATCGGCCGCCGCCTCGTGTTGCTTTTCAGGCAAACTTCTTTTGGCGGAGGTTGTTCCACTCAAACCGTCAATTCACGGCTGCATGGGGCACATGGCTAAAGGCTGAACGCGCCTGCGCGCGAGGTGGGAGACGACGTGATCCGGCAGGCCGATCTCGCTCAGCGAGAGAAGGAAGTCCTCACGATTTGCCGGTAGAGATATTGCCGCCATGCGATAAAAGATCGTCCGACTGTTTCCGATCCGGAAATCTCGAGCGGTTGAGAGCCCATCAATGCTTCGATCAATAGTCTTCATCACCGCCCTCACGGCTTGCATACCCTGCCTCGCCTCCTGGAGCATCGAGACCGATCGCTCGACGCCGGATAAGCACGGCCTGTTCGAAATCCGCGAAAAGGCCAGGCGCTTCATCGCACAGGAGAACGCCAAGGCGCACGAGCAGTGGAACGTGCTAGAACCCAATGCGAAGGTGCTTGTGCCCCGATGCGCGGTGCCCCTGCAGGCACGATGGACGCCGAAGAGCCTCGGCCGCTCGAAGCCCAGCGTTATAGTGATCTGCGCGGCCGCTGTGCCGAACGCCGTGATGGAACGGTGGGATGTGCCAGTGCCGGTGGAGCGGAAATCGGGAAGCCCTTAGAGGGCGAGCATCCAAACGAGATTTGATGTAGTAGATGATATCACTGCGATTGCAGCGAAGGCGGGCAGACGTGAACCCAGCGGTAGAATTGTGCTCCTATCCCGGACTTGACGAGCGCATCATTATCCTCCGGGCGGGAGACGAGGTCGATGCCGTGTTTGTGCGGACCGAGAGGTTCAATGTCCTGATCGATACGCTCGGCACGCCGGAACTGTGCCGGATTGCGCTCGATCTGGTTGGGGACAGAGGCGAGGATCGCCCGCTGATCGTCGTCAATTCGCATATGGATTGGGATCACTTCTGGGGGAACACTGCGGTTTCAGGGCGTGCTCCGATCATCGCGCATGCCGCCGCGCTCGACCGTCTGCGTGATGCCTCTACGCAGCAGATCCTGAAGGACAAGGCGAGACAGGAAACGCGGTTTGCGAACGTCGAACTTATCGGCCCGGATATCACCTTCTCCGGCTCGATGGTCCTTAACGGCGGCGATCTGACGCTGGAACTCATTCACACGCCGGGACACACGCCTGACCATATCGCCGTCTGGATTCCGGAACTCCGCATCTGCCTCGCCGTCGACGCGGTGGAATATCCCATTCCCGAAGTCTGGAGCAGGAGTGCCGATGATCTTCGCCAGATCCGCTCCTCACTCAGGCTTATCCGTGACCTTGATGCGAAACTGGTCATTCCCGCACACGGCAGAACATCGACGCCTTCGGCAGTGGACGAGAACCTCGCTTATTTCCAAGACTTGGCCGTTCGCGTCGGCGCCCTGAGTGAAAGCCAGCTGGCTGACCCGCAACTCGGCAGTACAAGTGGTTTCCGGCTTGACGACTTCGTCGCCATTCCCAACGGGATGCCGTCGGACACGGCGGCGTTCTACCGGAACTGCCATGAGACGAACCTTGGCGCTACGGTTCAGGCCCATATCGAAAAACTGAAATCTGCGTAGGAGGCCATGCGTGGAATTATTGGAGGGCGGTCGAACCGGGCAGATCTGGCGCGACGGCGATACCGTCATCAGACCATCAGGAGCATGGACGCCGACCACGCACCGGTTCTTGCGCCATCTCAGAAGCAACGGCTTCCCGGCGGCTCCGCAGCCCATTCAAATTATCGGCGACGATCAGGAGGTCGTCAGCTATGTCGACGGGCGCGTCTGCGAAGACCTCAGTGATCCCCTTGTCGGATCGGAGCGCATGCTGATTTCCGCAGCAAGACTTCTGCGCGATTTTCATAGAGCATCTCAAGGCTTTCTGGAATCGGATGACGATGCTCAGATATGGATGCTGCCGCCGCAGGAGCCGCGGGAGATCGTCTGTCACGGAGACTTTGCGCCCTACAATGTCGCCACCGTCGATCAGGAAGCTGTCGGGATCGTCGATTTCGACACTGCCCATCCCGCCCCGCGCCTTTGGGATCTCGCCTATGCGGTCTATCGCTGGGCGCCCCTCTCCGATCCTGCCAATGCCTCCGTGGCATTCGGTCTCGACGAGCAACTGCGGCGGGCGGAAATCTTCTGCACCGCCTATGGCGCGACGATGGCAGAACGGCGTGGGCTTCCCGAAATGGTCTGCACGCGGCTCCAAGCCCTTGCCGATTTCATGTTGGCAAAGGCTGCGGCCGGCGACGAGACCTTCGCGGAAGACGTCGATGCAGGAGACGCCAGGCTCTATCTGAACGACATCGGCTATATCGGGATACACCGAAATCGGCTGCTGAAAGCGCTGTCCTGACTAAAGCCACTTTCGCCGGCGGAAGAAGCCGAAAAGGCTGAGGCACAGGACGACGATGACGCCCAACACGACGAAATAGCCATATTGGAATTTTAATTCCGGCATGTCGCTGAAATTCATGCCGTAGATGCCGGCGATCGCGGTGGGAACAGCGAGAATCGCCGCCCAGGCAGCGAGCTTGCGGGCGATTGCCGTCTGTTCCGTCTGGCCGATCATCACGCTGGCCTCGAAGGCGAAAGCGAGCACCTCGCGCAACGCGTCGATATCCTCCTGAACCCGGCGCACGTGATCGGTCACATCGCGGAACAGCGATTGCAGCGTCGGATCCATGCCGGGAAGATCGATATGCTCGTATCGCCGGCAGACGTCGACGAGCGGCACTACTGCGTTGCGCAGCCGCAGAAGCTTGCGCCGCAGCATGTAAAGCCGCTCGATGTCGGATTTTCCCAGCTGTTCGCGCAGCACGAGATCCTCGAGCATCTCGACCTCCTCCTGCACCACCTCGATAACAGGCATGTAGTTGTCGACGATGAAGTCGAGGATGGAATAGAGAATGTAGTTCTCGCCATGGGCAAGGGCGGCGGGCGTCGCCTCGCATCGCTGCCTGACGGCCAGATAGGAAGACGATTCTCCGTGGCGAACGGAGACGACATAACCGCGGCCAACGAACAGATGCGTTTCGCCGAAGATGATCTCGCCATCCTTCATATGGGCGGTCCGGGCGACGATGAACATCGCGTCACCGTAAATCTCCAGCTTCGGACGCTGGTGCGGCTGCGCCGCATCCTCGATCGCCAGCGGATGGAGATTGAATTCGGCCTGGATCTGGTGCAGCAGCACTTCATCCGGCTCGTGCAGGCCGATCCAGACGATCGCATCCTCCCGGTTCCGCCATTCGCCAGCCTCCTCTATCCTGATGTCGCGAATGCGCTGCCCATGCTGGTATACGGCTGCGGCCACGACGCCGCGCCGCTCGTAGGGAGACGACGCCGACCCGCTGCCAACCCGCGCGGAAACACTGTCCAGATCCTTCAGCCGTTCCAAATCCTGCCGTCCTCCCCGTCCTGCGGATCACGTGTCCGAAACCAACGCCGGTCAGGCGATGCGCCGATCATAATGCCATTTCGCAAAACATGCATCCACTTCGGCACGGGGGCCGACTCCCCCGCCTCAATCCTCGACTTGGGCAGGAAGTCCACACTCGTCACGTATCGGTGGAAATATCATCCCAGTCCTGATTCAGGTAACCGATCAGCCAGTTGAGGGCGTAGTGGCGCTCGTAAACCACGCCCTTGTCCAGTCCGGCCGGCGCCTCCTCGCCCTTCAGCCGTGCATTCACGACCGCCCAATCGTAGCGGTAGATCAGGTCGGCGGCGTCGAGCAGTTCTTTCTGCGGACGCAGCCTGGCGCGGCGCATCAGCCCGTCGGTGCCGAGTTCGCGAAGCGTCCCGGCGATGGATGGCACATCGCAAATATGGTCGGGACGTTCGAGATCGGCCGTGATCCCGAGCGCCCATAACATGACGTGCACGCCCTCATAGCGCCAAGCGAAGTTCACCCGGTCCTGCTCCGAAGGATCGGGGTCGTCCATGAACGCCTGTTCCTTGGGGGTGAAGAAACTTGCTGCATCGAATTGCCGGATGAGAGCCTGGCCCATCGAGTGATCACCAGTCTCGCCTTTTACGGCAACGATCGCAAGCGCGATAGCGCGCTGAACGACTGCTCTTTTATCGCGGCGGGTACTGTCGCTCTCTGCCTCGATGGACGGCAGATGATCGATGGTCGGCACGCCTTCCGACTGAAGCTGGGCGACAGACCGGGCTTTGCGTGCCTGTGCGTCATCAGGGGGTTGAGAAACGGCTGCCTGTACCGGCAGGACCAACGCAAGAAGGGCGGAAAATATGCGCTTCACCATGTCTGGCTCCTATTGTCCCTGAGCCGTCGATTAAGCGTTTTCCGGTTGGAGCGGGAATCTGAACACGAAGAGGGCGGCGAGTTTCGCGTAAACTGGTAAACGGCGTTTTACACTCCGGAACACATCGTTAAATTTTTTCCGTTACAAACATGCCTGGTCAAACCGGCACGACACCGGACTGTTCGATGGGGACTTTGATGCGCCGTCCAAACATTAAATCGAGTTTGCTGTTCATTTTCAGCGGCATAGCTCTCCTTTTCGGGCTCGTTGCCTATCTCGCGGTCGACGGCCTGCAAAAGACGAACGGCTCCACCGAAGAAATCGCCGCCAACTGGCTGCCGAGCGTGCAGGCTTCGCAAGCGATCAGCCTCGCCATGACAAATTTGCGCCTCGCTTACCGCGATCACATTATCGTCCAGGCGGAAGCAGAGAAGAAATCCCGTGAAGAGGCCATTAAGGCCGCCGAAGATGCAACTCGCAAATCGGCAGACGCTTATCTTCAGCTGGCTTCATCCGATCGCGAGCGGGATCTGATCAAGACGATCAAAGAAAGTGTCGAAGGCTACGTCGCCAGCAGTTCGCAGTTGCTTGCTCTTTCCCGTGCAAACAAGACCGAAGAAGCTGGCCAATATCTGGGCGGCGAGATGCGTTCCTATTCGGACAAGCTCAAGGAGGCCACGGCGGCCCTGGTCGAATTGAACGTCAGCGGCAGCAAGAAGGCTGCCGATCTCAGCAAGGAGACCTTCGCCTCCATCGAATCCTACCTCCTTGCAACGATCGCCTTTGCGGGATTGCTCGTTCTCGGCGCGATCGTCTTCGTACTGAAGAGCATCGCCAATCCGATTACCAACATCACCGCCTCGATGCGGCATCTCGCCGAAGGCGACACCGGCTCGGAAATTCCTTTTGCCGATCGCGCCGACGAAATCGGATTGATGGCGGGAGCGGTGGAGATTTTCCGCCAGGCCGCGATTGCGAACAAGCGCCTGGCGGTGGAAGCCGAGGAGAACCGCAACAGGGCGGAGGCAGATCGTGTTGCGGCGCAGATGCAGGCGGAAGCCGACGCATCAGAGCGGTTGCGCATCGCCACTTCCGGTCTGGCCGCCGGTCTGAAACGGCTCGCTTCGGGCGATCTCGCTTTCCAGCTCAATGAGGCCTTCGCCCCCGAGTTTGAAGCACTCCGCCATGACTTCAACCAGTCGGTCACGCAGCTTGGCGCGACGCTGAGAGCAATCTCCGAAAGCATCGGCACGATCGACGAAGGCACCCGGGAAATCTCCTCGGGCGCCGGTGATCTTTCGAAACGGACAGAGCAGCAGGCGGCCTCGCTCGAAGAAACGGCGGCCGCATTAGAACAAATCACAGCGAACGTGTCGAACTCCAGCAAGCGGACCGAGGAGACGCGCGCAGTCGCCACCGAGGCAAACCGGAGCGCCGGGATTTCGGCGGAAGTCGTCTCCCATGCGGAGGAAGCGATGGAACGCATCGAGGCCTCGTCGCAGCAGATTTCCAACATCATCGGCGTCATCGACGAAATCGCATTCCAGACCAACCTTCTTGCCCTCAATGCCGGCGTCGAAGCGGCGAGAGCCGGCGAAGCCGGCAAGGGTTTTGCGGTCGTCGCCCAGGAAGTGCGCGAACTCGCACAGCGCTCTGCCGGCGCTGCCAAGGAAATCAAGGGGCTTATCCAGAACTCATCGAGGGAAGTGGAAAGCGGCGTCAAGCTGGTGCGCGATACCGGCCAGGCCTTGAAGACCATCGGCGGCTTCATCACACAGATCAATCACCACATGGATTCGATCGCCACCTCTGCGAAAGAACAGTCGATCGGACTGAGCGAAGTGAACGTCGCGGTCAATCAGATGGACCAGACCACACAACAGAACGCAGCGATGGTGGAAGAATCGACTGCAGCATCCGATTCACTGGCGCAGGAGGCCCAGAAGCTTCGCGAACTTGTCGCACAGTTCAGGCTCGACGAGGTGGTCTCCAGCCATTCCGCAGCCCTCCGCTCGACGGCAAAATCCATGGCCCAGCCCATCGGCCGTGGGGCCATCCATGCGGTGGCGGCACGCCGTTGAACCGGGCGAAATGACCGGCTCCCTCGGGCCGGCAGATTTTCCAAACAGAACATGAAGGCGCCTGGCGATGGCCAGGCGCCTTTGTTTCGTCATGCGGCGAAGGCCGGATTGCGCCGTGCGCCCATCCTCAGCACGAAATAGATCGCTCCGCCGATGGCGACGCCGAAGAACCAGCCATAGGTGCCCCACCAGTCCGGCAGGATGGAGGTGAAGGTCGGCAGGATCGACGAGAACAGCGCACCGACCGCAAAGGCGATGAAGGCGTTGCCGTGCCAGCCGTTCTGGAACCGGAACTCGCCATTCTCCTGGTAGAGAGCCTCGACGTTCAGCTGGCTCTTCCTGATGAGATAGTAGTCGACCATCATGATGCCGAAGATCGGCCCCATCGTCGAACCGATGAAGTTGACGAAATGCGCAGCACCCGTCTCCCAGGGAGCGAAGGGATAGAGCACGAGGGCGATCAGCGCGGCGATATATCCGCCGCGCTTGAAGTTGATCTGGCGCGGGAAGACATTGGCAAAGTCGAAGGCGGGCGAAACGAAGTTCGCCACGACGTTGATGCCGAGCGTTGCAACCGCGAATGTCAGCGCCGCAAGCAGCGCCAGGAACCAGCTGTCGAATTTCGCCGATATCATTTCCGGATGCAGCAGGACCTCACCGTATACGGTGAAGGCTGCCGTGGTCGTGACACCTGCGACGAGGCAGAATGCCAGCAGGTTGATCGGCAGGCCCCAGAGATTGCCCTTCCTGAGCGCCTTCTCGCTCGTCGCGTAACGCGAGAAATCGCAGAAGTTCAGATAGAGTGCCGCGAAATAGGTGATCCAGGTGGCGGCCACCGCGGCAAGCGCCGCAATCGAGCCCGGCTCGCCCGGCACGCCGGCATCCTTGGTTTTTTCGATCAGCACGTCGCGCGGGATTTCGGAACCGAACGAGAAGGTGCCTGATTTGACGACCAGATAGATGGCCAGGATCAGCATCATGATCCAGACGGCGGGACCTGCCCAATCCTGGAACTTGCGGACAGTTTCCATGCCGCGCTGAATGATCAGCAGCTGCAGCGCCCAGACGATGACGTAGCAGATGAGTTCGAGGGTCGAATGGCCGAGCATGTGGCTGTTCTGGTGGAAGGCGAGCAGGCTTTCGTTGCGGATCAGCAGGGCAACGATTGCGCCGGAGGCGGCGGCAGTCTGCGCGCCGTACCAGAAGCAGGCGACCACCGCCCGGACGAGTGCGGGAACATTGGCGCCGAAGGTGCCGAAGGAGGCGCGCGCCAGAACCGGAAAAGGGACACCGGTGCGCACGCCGGCATTTCCGACCAGGCTCATCAGGAAGAAGATGACGAGAGAGCCGATGCCGATGGCGATGACGAAATTCACGAAGCTGCCGCAGAGCAGGAACAGGCTCGCCGCCAGATAATAGCCCCACAGGCTGTGAACGTCCGATGTCCAGACGTTGAAGATGCTGAATGCACCCCACTTACGCTCCTCGGCGGGTGCAAGATCCTCGTTATATAACGAGGGAGACGGATTTCGTACGCTCATGAATGCCCTCCCATATCCCCTGAGGCCGACTCGGCCACAGACGGAAGTCTGCTCCTCATTTGGGCACCTGACAATTTAAGAGTCACATTGTACACAATCCTGATCGACCAGATGGACAGGCCATCAGCCTATTGCGGGCGAAGGACACGCCCGGCCAGGCCATGCTGTGCCCGAACAGGATGATGTGCTTCACCTTGCCGCGGCGGCCGTAGGCGATGGCCATCGAAGACCGCATCATGCCTCTGCCGTGGCTTCGGCCCGAGTACCCTCATCCCTTGGGATTCTGAACCATGCGACGTAGAGCGCCGGCAGGAACAGCAGGGTGAGGGCCGTGCCGATGACGATGCCGCCCATCATGGCGTAGGCCATCGGACCCCAGAAGATCTCGCGCGAGATCGGGATCAGCGCGAGGGTTGCCGCCGCCGCCGTCAGCATGATCGGCCGCATGCGGTGTTCGGTCGCCTCGATGACCGCCTGCCATGGCGTCACACCTTCGGCACGCAGATGCTCGATCTGCACCACGAGGATGACCGAGTTGCGGATCAGAATGCCGATCAGCGCCAGAATGCCGAGGATGGCGACGAAGCCCATGGGAGCATTGCTGAGCAAGAGCGCCGCCACCACGCCGATCAGGGCCGTCGGCGCGACCGCAAAGACCAGGAAGAGGCGGCTGAAGCTCTGCAGCTGGATCATCAGGATCGTCGCCATCGTAAACAGCATCAGCGGAGCCACGGCCGCAATCGGCCCTTGCGCCTCGGCGCTGGATTCGACGGCGCCGCCGATTTCCACCTTGTATCCGACAGGAAGGTTCTTCTGGAATTCCTCCACCTTCGGCTTCAGCTGATCGACAATCGTAGCCGGCTGTGTCGAACCGATGACGGCCGCCTTGAGCGTGATGGTGGGCTGCCTGTCGCGACGCCAGATCGTTGGCTGCTCAAGTTCGAAGCGGAAATTCGCCACGGCCGAGAGCGGCACGACCTTGCCGTTGGAGGTCGAGAGCTGCAGATTCTCAAGCGTCTGGACGGAATCGCGCTCGGACGCCCTGGCCCGGCCGATGACATTGACCAGGTAGATATCGTCGCGGATCTGCGTCGCGGTCGAACCTTCGACAATGCCGTTGAGGGCGGTCGCGATGTCCTCGGAAGAGACGCCGAGCTGGCGCGCCTTGTCCTGCAGCACATCGACCTTCACCACCCGCGAAGGCTCGTTCCAGTCCAGCACCATGTTCGACAGCAGCGGATGAGTACCGACAACGCCTGCAAACTGCTGGGAGATATCACGTACCTTTTGGATATCCGGGCCGCTGATCCGGTACTGGACCGGTTTGCCCACCGGCGGGCCGATATCGAGAAGCTTCACGAAGGCGTCTGTGCCGGGGAAGGTCTTCGTCAGATAATCCTGCAGTTCCGCCCGCACCTTGTCGCGCACATCGAGGCCTTTGGTGACGATGATGGTCTGTCCGAAGGTGACATCGGGCGTTTGCACGTCAAAGGACAGGATGAAGCGCGGCGCGCCCTGGCCGACATAGGTTGTCCAATGATCGATATCCTTGTTATCGGCCAGCATCTCCTTTTCGAACTTGGCCATCTGCCTGTTTGTCTCGGCGATCGAGCTGTTGTGGGGCAGGTTCCAGTCGATGACGAGCTCTGTTCTGTCCGAGTTCGGGAAGAACTGCTGCTGCACCAGCCCCATGCCCCCGACCGAAAGGGCGAAGACGACGACCGTCAGCACGATGGTGACCCAACGCCAGCGCATCGCCAGCCCCAAAAGCCAGGAGAACACGGCGGCGAAACGACCCTTCTTCTCGTGATGCGACTTCATCGTCTTCGGCAGGATCGTGACGCCGAGAAGCGGCGTGAACAGCACGGCGACGATCCAGGACACCACAAGCGAAACCGCGATGACGACGAAAAGCGTGAAGGTGAATTCGCCGGCCGCACTGCTGTTGAGACCGACCGGGATGAAGCCGGCGACGGTGACAAGTGTTCCAGTCAGCATCGGAAAGGCCGTCGACGTATAGACGTGGGTGGCGGCTTTCCTCAGATCGTCACCTGCCTCCAGGCGAGCCACCATCATCTCGACGGCGATCATGGCGTCGTCGACGAGCAGCCCGAGCGCAATGATGAGCGCACCGAGCGAGATGCGCTGAAGCGAAATGCCGGAGTATTCCATCACCACAAACGTGATTGCCAGCACGAGAGGAATGGAGATCGCCACCACCATGCCGGCGCGCAGGCCGAGGCTGATGAAGCTGATGACGAGGACGATGACGATCGCTTCGAAGAGCGCGCGGGTAAAGCCGGAGACAGCCTCGTCGACGACGTGCGGCTGATCGGAGACGCGGTGGACGTCCACCCCGATCGGAAGATCGGCGACGACCTGTTTCATCCGCGCGTCGAGCGCCTCGCCGAACTCCAGCAGATTGGCGCCCTGCTTCATGCCGATGGCTAGTCCGATCGCCGGCTCGCCGTTGAAGCGGAACAAAGCCGAGGGTGGATCGACATAACCGCGCTTGATGGTGGCGACATCGGTCAGCGGGAAGAAGCGGTCGTTGATGCGAAGGTTGATCGAGCGCAGGCTTTCCTCGGAGGTGAACTGTCCGCTCACCCGCAATGCGATGCGCTCCGGACCGGCATCGACGAAGCCGGATTGGGTGACGGCGTTCTGGGCCTGCAACGTCTGGATAACAGACTGCTGGTCGATGCCGAGCGCTGCGATCTGGCGCGTGGAGAATTCAAGATAGATCGCCTCGTCCTGGGCGCCGATCACGTCGACCTTGCCGACATTGGGTACCGTGAGAACTTCGGAGCGCGCATTTTCCACGAGATCGCGAAGCTGGCGCTGGGTCAGCCCGTCACTGGTGAACGCGTAGATGTTGCCGAACACGTCGCCGAAGCGGTCATTGAAGAAGGGACCAACGACCCCGCTCGGGAAATCTCCCTTGATGTCGGCGATCATGTTGCGGATGCGCAGCCAGGTCGGCGCGACATCCTTAGCCTTTGTCGTCGGCAGCAATTCGACGAAGACGGTGGTCTGACCGGCAACAGTCTGGCTTTTGGTGTAGTCGAGCGATTCCAGTTCCTGGAGCTTCTTCTCGATCCTGTCGGTCACCTGCCGCGTCACCTCTTGGGCGGATGCGCCGGGCCACTGGGCGGTGATCACCATCGTCTTGATGGTAAAGTTCGGATCTTCCTCGCGGCCGAGGTTCAGGTAGGAGAATGCGCCTGCGAGAATGAAGACAATCATGAAGTACCAGACGAGCGAACGGTGCTCGAGCGCCCAGTCGGAAAGATTGAAGGACTTCACTGGCTGATCTCCTGGTCGATGCTGATGGCTTGGCCATCTTGAAGTTTATGCACGCCGGCAACGACCACCCGCTCTCCGGGAGCGAGTCCTTCGGTGACGCGAACGGTGCCGCCGTCGGTTAACTTGCCGTCGATCGTGACGCGCCGTAGCGTCACCTTCTTGCCGGCTACGTCGACGATCCAGACACTGGCGCCGTCGGCACCGGCAAGGATCGCCGAGGACGGCAGCATGATCTCGGGATCGGCAGCGATGGTTGCGGAAGCCGTGATGACCGCGCCGAGCCTGAAGGCTTCAGGCGGATCGGCGAGCGCGATCTTGGTCCGACTCGTTCGGGTGGCGGTCTCCGCCTCCGGCGCGATTTCGCGCACGACGCCCCTCGTGCGGATCGAAGGCTCGAGCTGCAGCGTCACCTCAAACGGCGCGCCGATCTCCAGTTTCTGCGCAGCGGCCTGGGGCACGTCGACGACGGCGTCTCGCTTGTCCGGCCGGGCGATGGTCACGACCGTCTGGCCGGCCGACACGACCTGGCCGACCTCAGCCGAAGTCGCCGTGACGACCCCATCGAATTCAGCCTGAAGCTGCGCATAGCCGAGCTGCTCCTTGGCCTTGTCGAGGTTGGCCTGCGCCTTGGCGACCGCGGCCGTGGCTGTCCGTCTCGCCTGCTCGGCTTCTTCGAGCGAGGCTTCCGTGCCGGAGCGCGATTCAACAAGCGCGCGCTGGCGCTGCTCCGTGGTCACGGCGTTTCGGAGCTGAGCGTCGCTGTTCTCTACATCGGACTGGGCGCTGCGCACGGCAAGCTCCAGCGCCAGCGGATCGATGGCGGCAACCACGTCACCCTTCTTGACGACATCACCGACATTGACGTTGCGGGCGATCATCCGCCCGAGGATCCGGAAGCCTAGATCGGTTTCTATGGTCGGCTGGATCGTGCCGGTCAGGCCGAGGCTTGTGGCGGGCGTCTGCCTGACCGTCATTGACAGCACGGGACGGGGCGCCTCCTGCCTGCTTTCCTCCTGCTTCGTGCAGGAGGAGATCAGGGCCGCACCCATCAACAGGGCGATTATCTTGGGACGAATACTCACTTGGATGCTTCCTTGACATAAGACACGGTTTCACCGGGCCTGAGGAATTTGGTCCCGTCGGTCACCACGACATCTCCCGCCGACACGCCCGACTTGACGACGAAGCTGCCGGTCTCGTAACGGGCGACCTCGATCGCTCTCACCGCAACCGCAGAGGATGCAGGATCGACGATCCAGACGGCCGGTTTGCCGTCCTTTGAGGTCATTGCCGACCAGGGCAGCTGGATCACGTCCTGCGGAACGTAGTTGAATTTTCCGACGACGGGAGCGCCGAGAGGAATGGGAGCATCGCTCGATATCGCGACCTTGACCCTGATGGTGCCGGTGGAAGAATCGATCGTCGGCGATATCTCGCGCACCTTCGCCGTGATCTTCTGCGAGGGGTTCGCAAGCAGGTTCACGGTGCCGTCGCCGTCGATCGGGCGCAGGAACGCACTCTCGACCACTTCGAAGACGGCGTCCCTGTCGCCGTCATGGGCAAGGGTGAAGACAACCTGGGCGGCCTGCGCCACCTGCCCGACCTCGGCATTGCGGGCGGTGATCACGCCATCGGCATCGGCTTTCAGCTCCGTATAGGACAGGGTGTCCTGCGCGGTCTCGAAGAGCGCCTGCGCCGACTTCGTCGAGGCCTGCGCGGTCAGAAGCGCCTCCTGTGCCTGGTCGAGTGCGGCGCGCGTCGTCACCTGCGTCCGAAACAGGCTCTGCTGACGGTCGAAGGCGAGCTGTGCCTGGGTCTGCTGGGCTTCAGCCGACTGAAGATTGGCCGCGGCCACATCGAGATCGGCCTTCTGCTCTTCGGGATCGATGCGCGCCAGTACCTGCCCCGCCTTCACTGACTGACCGACTTCGACCAGCCGTTCGATGATCTTGCCGCTGACCCGGAAGGACAGATCGGTCTGGACCCGGGCGCGCACCTCTCCCGTCAGCGCACCGCCATCACTCAGCGGCTCAGACTTGGCGACGACGACGCCGACCTGCCGCGCGCCGGGTTCTTTCGGCCCGTCCGATTCGCTGCAGGAGACGAGACCGATCGTGCATACGATCGCTGTGGCGAACAGAATGGTTCTCATAGTTGACCTCTTGCTCTCAACGGCAGCTGCTATATAATTGACTGACGGATTAGTCAATGAAACTTTTGCACAGGACCGATAGCGCAAAACAAGGGAGGCGAGGCACGAATGACAGCTCAGAAGAAACTCACACGCGCGGAACAGAAGGCGCTGCGACCCATCCAGATCCTGGATGCCGCATTCGAGGAATTCGTCAGAAACGGGTTCACGGGCGCCCGCGTCGACGACATCGCAGACAGGGTCGGCGTCACCAAAGGCACAGTCTACGTTTACTTCGAGACGAAGGAAAAGCTCTTCGAAGCCATGATCAGTCACTTCTCCGTCCCCTTTCAGGAACTGCTTGAAATCACCGCTGGCCTCAGCGGCAGCGCCACCGACAGGCTGATGTCCATTCTCGGTCTGCTTTACGACCAAATCGCGGAGGATCGTACAACCCGCGAATTGACGCGTCTGGTCATTTCGGAAGGACAGCGCTTCCCCGACCTGATCGATCGCCACCACGATGAATTCATCGCGCCGATTATCGCAAGGATCGACGCTCTCATCCTGGAAGGTGTTGCGTTGGGGGAATTTCGCGAAATTCCTGTCGAATTTTCCGATATCGTGGTTGCGCCGATTCTGACGACGACGGTTCTGCGGCTGATATTCGATGATCGCCGGGTGCCGACGCCCGACAAGGACGCCTTCATGCGCGCCTATTTCGACCTGCTGTTCAACGGGCTGCTTGCCGAACGTCGCTGATTGCGAATGACGAAAATATCGGCGCAAGCACATAGCTTTTTTAAAGTCCTTTATGTGAAAACATCAAGTTAGCTTATGCTTCGAAGGTACGATCTGAATTCGCGGCGGAAAAAGTGGAACGTAAAGTCAATCTCAAAGATGTCGCACGCGATGCCGACGTGTCGCTGAGCACGGCCTCGCACGCCCTGAACGGAACTGCGCCGCTCACGATCGAGGTGCGGGAAAGAGTGCTGGATTCGGCAAAACGGCTCGGTTATCTCGATCGCCGCAGAAAAAAGGCGACGATTGCCGCCTTTCACGTTCTGCTTCTCGCCATTCCTGACGATGCCGCCCCGGAGAGCGACCTCAATCTGGTGAGCTGGACGATTCTCAACGGTCTTCGCAGGGAATGCGAGCGTCGAGGCATCCGGATCGTACCCTATGTCAGCAGCGGCCGGCGCATCGACGGCGCCGAAGTCAGGCAGATTGCGATAGCAGAACGCGCTGACGGTATCGTGGTGCTGAACGACGATCAGCCCGAACTCATCCGCAGCCTCGCCTCGGCTGACATGCCCGTCGTCATCGTCAACGGCGAGGATCCCGCCATGCTGGTCGATACGGTGACGCCAGAAAACCGCTTCGGCGCACGGCTCGGCATCGAGCACCTCCTGGCGCTCGGCCACCGCCGGATCCTGCATCTGACCTGGAAGGGCCGAACGACCATCCAGCGCCGGTATGACGGTTTTTCCGATGCTTATTTGGCCGCACAGCTTCCGGTGCCGAAGGACATGATCATCGAAGCCGAGGGATATGAGCCCCGGCATGGCGAAGCGGCCATCAACGCGCTGCTCGATCGCGACGCCGCGCTGAAAGGCGCAACCGCCGTCTTCTGCGCGGCCGACAATCTGGCGCTCGGCTGCCTGAAGGCATTGGCCGATCGCGACATGCGCGTGCCCGACGCGATATCTGTGCTCGGCTTCGACGACATCGTTCCCGGCGAGTTCAGCCGCCCGCCGCTCTCCACCGTGAGCGTGCCGACCGACCGTCTCGGGGCGGCAGCGCTCGCGCTCATCGAACAGCGGCTGATCGCCAATGATCCGCAACGGCCGGCCCATCGCCTGGAGCTCGGCTGCCATCTCGTCCTGCGCGGCAGCATCGCGCCGCCTCCGTGATCCCAGCCGTCGGAGAATGCAGAAGGCGCGACCTCTCAGCAATGCATCGAGTGCTCCGCCGCGTCGAGAAGAAACATCACGCCATAGGGACTGCCCGGGAGAGCGGGGATTCATGTATGTGCCGGCTCCATCATCTCACCTGGGAGAATGTAGAAACTCATTCACCGCAATCGCTCAGCCCGTAACCGCGTATCCCTCGGACTTTCACCAAAAGTGCTGCGGTAGATGATGGAGAACCTGCCGGCATGCGCAAAACCCCAGATCGCGCAGATTTCGCGGACAGATTGCTGGTTTGTCGGATCCCGCAGCTGCTCGCGGGCCGCCTGCAGCCGGATCGTGCGGAGGTAGCCGGCCGGTGAGGTTCCCCTGAAGGCCTTGAAGCCCGTTTGCAGCGCCCGTAGCGAAACGCCGACGCCATCGGCAACCATCGTCATGGTGATAGGTTCCGCGATATTGGCATGCATGTAGTCGATAGCGCGTCGGACATGCCAAGGTGCAATCAACTGTACTTTCTTTTTTTCCAGATGATCGGAAAACCGATGCCGGCCAAATCGGATCACGAGGTGAGCAAGAGTTTCGCTCATCGCGGCTGCGGCAAGAGGCGAGGATAGCAACGGACCGGCGCCGCGCATGCCCTGCACGATCGTCTGGAGCAGATTGCCGATCAGTTGGCCTGACTGCGTCGCGCGATCCAGAATCGGGTCGAGATCGAACGACTCCGAGAGGGGCTTTTCCACCAGCGAGGCGAGGACCCTTTTCACAACCTTCCAGTCCAGAAAAAGGGCGTCCGAGCGGTGCGGTCCTCCCTGGACCACACGATCGCCGACTTCGTGATTGTTGGCCATGAGAAAGTAACCGGCGCCGCTTTCGACCGTTCTCTTTCCTATCGACAGTCGAAAAGAGCCTGTGTGCGGCATGAAAAACGCGAGATGCTGCGGAGAGTCATCAAGCGTCCGAATCGTCCAGGAACTCTGGTAGACCGAATGAAGCACCGTGAGCGCCTCGGTCCTTCTCAGATCCGCGGCCCAGGCGAATTTTCGGTCATCCTTCAACGGCTGTGCGCCGAAAACGCCGTAACCAGCCGTAAAGGCCTGAACCATTGATTCGAAGCTGGTGCCTCCATGCGTGGGCTCGAATCCATAACCACGATGCTCGGCAATTGCCATTTTCTCCCGTGTTAACGCATCCATGCCGCTCGGTTCTTTTCTTCTGCCGCCTGACATCATCGCGACTGGTCTGGCCAATCTTGATGGGTTAAGCAGGACCGGCAAAACCACGGATGATTTCGTTGCCCCGCAGAAGCAAAGCGTCCCCTCCACCTGCTTCACACTTACAGTGTAAATCAATATGTTTGGAAAATGAAGTACGCTCCGCTGGACCACGTTGCCCCACATTTCCTGCGAGACACAGAGCCCGCGAGAGTAGCCTCCCGTAACGAACGGGACCTTTTGCGGTTGATCTGGAAGTCGCCCGGCATCGAGCGCTCCAGCCTGACCGACCCACTCGATCTCACTCAGCAATCGCTGCACAGAATCGTCGGCCGGCTTCATGATCGGGGAATGGTCGTCTTTTCCCAATCGGAAAACCGGCGCGCCGGTCCACCAAGTCCGGAGCTGACACTGCGAAGGGAGTGGTGTCTGACGCTCGGCATCTCCATCAACGTCGGAACGATTGGCGTTTGCCTCATGGGTTTCGGCGAACCGTTGGACAATATGGAAATTCCCCAGGCCGGCTCGTCGCTATCCCTGGAAATGGAGCGGATCGAAGCAGCCGTCGAACAGATCCTCGCCCGGCGCGGCGCCAAGCGGCGCGACATCCTCGGCGTCGGCCTTGCAGTCTCCGGCCATCGCATGCTGGATACGGCTTTCAATTGTCCCCTGCCGCTGGCCCATTGGTCGCTGATCGACCTGGCGCCATTGCTTGGGGAGCGGCTTGGCCTGCCGGTCTGGGCGGACAATGTCGCCAGGACTGCGGCCTTGGCGGAAGCAATTTTCGGCGTCGGGCGTGACGTTGCCGATTTTGCCTATATCGCCCACCTTCATGGCTATGGCGGCGGCCTTGTCTCCGGCGGCATGCCGTTTCGCGGCAGTTTCGGAAATGCCGGCGAAATCTCCGTTCTTTTCGGGCGTCAGGACTACGATGATCGCCCCGCTCTCAACCAGCTGCTCGAGCATCTTCGCGGCAAGGGGCGCAGCGGCCTAACCCTGAGGGATCTGAAGGACGAAAATATGGTGGAGTGGGATGGTGTCGAGGAATGGATCGACCGCGTCACTCCGGCCCACAATCGTGCCATCAACGCGATCTGCGCGATCTTCGACCCGGCATTGATCGTGCTTGGCGGCGAGCTTCCACATTCGCTTGCGAGAATGTTGATCAAACGCACCGAATTCAACAATCTGCCTCGGCATGGCGCCTTGCGCGACATCCCGCAGCTCGCAGTGGCCCAGATCATCGATGCCCCCGGCGCGATCGGCGCAGCATTGATCCCGCTATTCGAAACCGTGTTGTGATGGCCTCTGCCAGTTAATCCTGCACGGCTCCGATCCAAATAGGACTGAAGCTGGCGCGACGAAATCGGAAAGGCAGACTTAAATCCTTGGAGGTTTCCTCGCCTCGACCCCAATCGGTGCCGCGCGCCAGGATTCGTTCACTTCATTCCCGTACCGGCAATGCCTGTGGTGATGTATTTCTGCAGGAACAGGAAGACGACGGTGACCGGCAACAAGCTGAGGAACGTCATCGCCAGGATATAGTGCCACTGCACCGAGAACTCTCCCTGGAAGGCGTTGAGCCCGACCTGCAGGGTGAAATTCTCGCGGCTGTTGAGGACGATGAGCGGCCAGAGGAAATCGTTCCAACGCCAGAGCACGGAAAAGATCGCCAGCACGGCAAGCGCCGGCGCCGTCAGCGGCAGGATGATCCGCCAGAAGATGCAGAATTCGCTCGCCGCATCGACGCGTGCCGCCTCGATCAGTTCGTCCGGTATGGTCAGCATATATTGCCGCAGCAGGAAAACGGCCGTCGGCGAGGCGACGGTCGGCAGGATGACACCCCAGAGATTGTCGGCGAGCCCGACCCCGACAATGACGAGATAGGCCGGGACCATGACGACGGCGAGCGGGATCATCAGCGTCGAGATGATGATGACGAACACAGTCGTGTCACCGCGAAATTTGTATTTCGACAGCGCAAAGGCAGCCATGGCGTTGACAACAAGCGTCAGCAGCGTCGCAACCACGGTGACGAAGACCGAATTTTTCAGGAAGGTCAGGAAGTTGAAGCGCGTCAACGGATCGGTGTAGTTCTCGGTGGCAACGGTCAGATGCTGCACCGGCGTGATTCCCTTGACATCGACACCGATCGGTTGCCCCGGATTTGCAGGATCGACCATCTGCGCCTTGAGACCGATGCGCCGCACCATGGCCATTTCACGCTGCTGGCCATCAATCGTTACGTTCCAAAGGCTGAGAGGCTTGTCGAATCCGGGCACGGTCTGCTCCACGGCGGCCCGCGGAAGCAGCGACGGCGGAAAGCGGGTGATCTCGGCCGCCGGCTTCAGCGAGGAGAGGCCTGCCCAGACGACGGGAATGAGCACGGCGAGCGTTCCGCCGATCAGCCAGACCCATGACAAGATATCGGTGATATCGATGCGTCCGGCCCGGCGTGTGCGTGAGAGAAAACTGATCGGGTTCATCTCAGGACTCCATCCGCTTGCCGAGGCGCAGCTGTATGAGGGTGAGAACCAGAAGCACCAGCCCCATGAGAACCGAGGCGGCGGAGGCAAGCCCGAAGAGACGAAGATCGCTGCCGAAGGCCATCTGGTAGATATATTGGACGATGAAGCTGTTGGCCGTGCCCGGGCCGCCGCCATTGGTCAGAACCCAGGCTTCGTCAAAGATCTGCACCGACTTGATCATCAGAAGGATGAATACGACCAGCAGGTTCGGGGCAAGAAGTGGAAGCGTGATCCTGAACAGCGTGCGGCGCGGTGAAGCGGCATCGATGGACGCGGCTTCATAGAGATCTTTCGGGATCGCCTGGAGGCCGGCGAGCAGGATCAACGTGTAAAAGCCCATATGGAACCAGACCGACACGACCACGACAAAAAAGCGCGACCAGCCAACGTCGAGCAGGAAGATCTCGGGCGGAACACCAAGCATCTGAAAGAAGGCGTTCAGCAGGCCGTTGCGATCGAGGAACCACTTCCAGATCAGGCCGATGACGACGGGAGACAGCAGAACCGGATAGAAGAACATCGCTCGGAAGAAGCCACGCGCCAAGATCGCCCGATTGAGGATCAGCGCCGTGATCAACGCCACCAGCAATGTGGCGATGACGTTGAAGGCCACGAACCAAAGCGTGTTCCACACCGCCGTCCAGAACAGCGATTCCTGGCAGGTTCCGGGCTGCAGATAATTGCCGCAGGAAAGCAGGGTGCGGAAGTTGTCGAGACCGACGAACGGCCGGTCGGAGACGAAGAGATTGGTGCCGCCCGTGAAGGCGTAGCCAACGGCGATGGCGATGGGAAGGAAGGTGAAGATGGCGAACAGGATGAGGTTCGGCGCCAGGAATAGCCATGGCATCCGCTTGCGGCCGAACAGACGCTCGATCGCATTCATCGGCGCCTCGACCACCCTCATCGCCGTTTCGCCTGTCTGAGACAGCAACGTACCGGCCGTGAGCTCTGCCATATCAGCGCCTCCCCTGCCCGGACCGTCTGCCAAAGGCCAGGCCGCTTTCGGGATCGAACAGATGAACGCGGGCCGGATCGGCATCGATCATGATCCGGTCGCCGGAAACCGGCGCGAAATGGCCGGCTTCATGGATGATGATCTGATCGTCTTGCCCGGCGAGATTTCCATAGACATAGGTCTCGGTCCCGAGCCCTTCGTGATACTGCACGACGAATGGCAGGCCGCGCTCGCTGGAGCGGGTGAAATGCGCTGGCCGGATACCGGCAACAACCGACCGACCGACTGCAATGCCGGCTGGATCGACACTGCTGACGATTGTGCCGCCGTTGCCGACATCGACGACGACGCCGCTTTCGCCGACGCCCGAGACCTTGCCCTTGATGATGTTCATGCGCGGCGAACCGAGGAAGCCGGCGACGAAGAGATTGCGCGGATGATCGAAGAGCTCCAGCGGTGCGCCGACCTGCTCGATCCGACCGGCGCGTAAAACGACAATCTTGTCGGCCATGGTCATCGCCTCGACCTGATCGTGGGTAACGTAGATCATCGTCGTCTTGATGTCGCGGTGGAGCTTGGTGATCTCGGCCCGGGTCTGGACACGTAGCGCCGCGTCGAGGTTCGACAGTGGCTCGTCGAAGAGGAAGATGTCGGGCTCGCGCACGATCGCCCGGCCGATCGCCACGCGCTGGCGCTGGCCGCCCGAAAGCTGCTTCGGACGTCGGTCGAGATACGGTTCGATCGCCAGCATCCTGGCCGCCTCGGCAATGCGCGCCTCGATTTCGGCACGTTTGAACTTCAAATTTTCCAGGCCGAAAGCAAGATTCTTGCGTACGCTCATATGCGGATAGAGCGCATAGGACTGGAAGACCATCGCGATCTTGCGCTCGGCCGGCGACAGCGCGCTGACGTCGCGTCCACCGATCGCGATTGCGCCCGAAGTCACCTCCTCAAGGCCCGCGATGATGCGCAAAAGGGTTGACTTGCCGCACCCCGACGGACCGACGAAGACGACGAACTCGCCGTCCTTGATGTCGAGTTCGACGTCATGCAGGATTTTGACGGCGCCATACGACTTGTTGACGGTGGAAAGTTTCAGTTCTGCCATGCCCCACTCCCATCAGATGCCGCCGTTTCCATGACGACGTCGATTGCGTTCCAGCCTTGCGGCAGCGGTGCAGGCCTCGTAATCCGCACCTCGTTCATCAATATCCCGGCGACATCGGCCACGTAGACGGCCGGCATTCCGCCGGGATACTCCTGCAGGCCGATCACCCGTCCGTCCGAACCTCGGGTCCAGGCATTGGCACGCCCGCCGCCACCCGTCTTCGGCGCGAGGTCGGCATTCGTCGGGCGCAGATCGTAGGTCCGCCCGGTGCCAAGCTGCCCCGGCTGCTGATCGACGGTGATACGGGCCAGCGACACGTTCCGGATGCCTGACGGCGCCGCCGCAATGATGGTGATCGCGCCTTCCATCCGCCCGGTCACATCCTCGACGATCAGATTTTCGATGGCGCCCGCAGGGCGTTCGGCGATGCGATCGACGACATTGACGGTCAGCGCCTCCCCCGAACCCCAGAAACCATCCGGCGTTTCGCGGCACTCTACCGAAATTCTGGAAAACCTCACATTCGAGATCCGGCCGCCGTCGCGCGAGAATATGCCGAGCGCCCGGCTGGAAGCCGAGACGCTGCAATCCTCGAACAGGACATTGCTGACGTCGCCATGTGTTTCCGTGCCGATCTTCAGCGCGCAGCTCAGGCTCTGAACGGAGCAGCGGCGCACGAGAATGTTCTCGCACCGGCCGATGGCGACGCCTTGAGGACCGATGCTGGTTTTCAGGCAGATGCCGTCGTCGGCGGTCGAGATGTTGCAATCCTCGATGACGGCGCCGCGGCAGGCATCGAGCACGATGCCATCCGTATTGGGAAGGCGGCGGTCGTTCTCGATGGTGACGTCGCGGACGAGGACATCGGTGCAGTCGACGAAATGCAGTGTCCACATCGGCGAGCGGCTGACATGAATGGAACTGATCTCGACGTCGTCGCAGCCTTCGAAGACGACGACGCGGGGGCGGGATTCGGCGGGGATGAAGGTTCCCACAGTCTCATCGTCGCCAATGATGAAGCTCTCGCAGCCGGCTTCGATGCGCCCTTTCCCCGTCAGACTGATCCGCTGCGCATCCTTGGCGACGATCATGCCGCGATCCGATTTCTCGGCGATCACCGAAACCGTCGTATGCGCGTACGCGGCATAATCGGGAACCGGACGCAGGATCGCCCCGGCGGCAAGATGCAGATCGACGCCGGAGCGCAGCCGGAGCCCCCGGCAGAGGTGGATGCCCGCCAGGAGTTCCAGGCGTCCGCCGCCGGACGCCGAAAGACGGTCGATCTCCGCTTGCAGACCGTCGGTATTGTCACCGTCGAGCGCCTCGATCGCGACGAGGGAGGTGGCGCTCATTGGCGGCGGCCGCCTTCGATCAGGACTTCGGTCAGCAGCAGCATGGTCAGCGCCTGGCCGTAAGGCGTCGGCAGGTTCGGGATGCGCCGGTAGAAATCGAGGTCATGGCCCATCGGCGTGCCATCGGAAACGCCGTGGACGACGCCCTCGTCGTCGATCTGCGCCATCACGGCCTTGAGCGCGCGCTCCGCATGAACCCTGTCGCTCTCGTCGAGAATGCCGGCATCGATGGCGCGCAATATGCCATAGGCGATGCCTGCCGTGGCCGAGGTTTCGAGCGGCGAGGACGGATCATCCAGAAGCGTCGTGAACATGCCGTCCGGCCGCTGATAGACTTTCAGGGAGCGCACTTGGCTGACGAGGACGTTCGAGAGGTAACGCCGATCCTTCTCACTGAGCGTCGGCACGAGATCGAAGAGCTCGGGAATGGCAACAGTGATCCAGGCGTTGCCGCGCGCCCAGAAGGCACTGGCGAAGTTGTGCCGGCCGTTGAAGGTCCAGCCGTGATACCAGAGCCCGGTCACGGGATCGGAGAGATAGCGGGTGTGGATGACGAACTGATAGATGGCCTCGTCGACCCAGTCGTTGCGCTCGCAGAGCACGCCGGCGCGCGCGAGGAAGAGGCAGGCCATGAACAGCGTGTCGTCCCACAATTCGCCGTCGTTGAGGCGTTCCTTGACGACGTGCTGGAAGCCGCCCTCCTCGGTCTTCGGCAATTCCATGATCAGCCAGTCGGCCCAGTCCTCGACGAGGGCGCGGAAATCGGGGCGGTCGACATGCTCGACGAGGATTGCGAGCGGCAGCATCGGCGCCGTGCTGTTGATCTGGCGCGGCGGAAGGCCGCGTTCGATCTGTGCGCTGTACCAGGCGACGAGCTCCTCCAGCGCCTTATGGTCATTGGCGGAAATCGCGCGGCGCAGAAATCCATAAAGGCCAACGCCGACTTCCCAATCCCATTCGTCGAACTGGATGCCGGAGGCGGCATCGTCCGTCACGAGACCTTCCTTGATGCCCCGGAGCCGGCTGAAAGCCGTCGCCACGCGATCGATCGTCGTCAGGAGGGCGGCGTTGTCGACAGATGCTGTGTTCATGCTGAAGAACCTATGTTTTAGCAGTAGAACGGCCCGTCAGCGCCGGCTTGGCAAGCGGCGCTGTCGTGGGTGAGGATCGGGTGCGGCTGATCATGCGTGAACGCCCGGGGCTGACCGGCGATCGAAAAACCCTCCGCATAGGATAGAGCGATCGCCGGACCGCACGGCGGCGTCAGGGAAAGACGCCGAAGGGTCGGATCGAA
The DNA here is from genome assembly GCF_019685235.1 of Rhizobium sp. NLR8a. NCBI lineage: Bacteria > Pseudomonadati > Pseudomonadota > Alphaproteobacteria > Hyphomicrobiales > Rhizobiaceae > Rhizobium > Rhizobium sp. NLR8a. Next base: position 98,163 of record NZ_JABDWI010000014.1, on the reverse strand, counting down.
GGACACCGCCGTCTGGCACAGGCGCTCGATGAAGCCCTTGAAAGCATCGTCATTGCCGGATGCGACGATGGCCGCCCAGCCGCAGAGCGATCCATGCGAGCGCGCCTCCCGGCCGGCCGTCGGCCCGTCGGTGATCAGCTCCAGGCCGTTCGAGGCCCAGAGGGCGGTAAATCCCCTGCCCGACCGGGCGATCAGCCATTTGTCCTCGACGATCAGATCGTCGAGACCGTCGCGGCCGATATAGGCGTGCGTCCAGGCATGCCGCGCATCACCCGTGTCCTCGATCAAAAGGGCGACGTCGCGATGCTGGGCGACACGCGGCAGGATGCCGTTGCCGGCCCAATAGGACGGTCGTTGGTTGCCCCACGGGTCGTCTTCGCCGGGATGGTTGACCCAGAGCCTCGCCATCGGATGGCCGGCGAGCCGGATATCGAGAACGTGCTGCTGATGCCCCTTCCGGCCGGTCTTGTGATCGACGACAGTCGAAAGCTGTGCGGCCTCGTTCTTGAAGAGCACGAGCTTGCCGCTCTCGAGCCCCTGGCTGTAGCGCGCCTCGACGCTTCTTCCGCGCGAAAGCGAAGCAAGCTCGGCGAGATCGGCCGGAGGCTCATAATCGCCGGCGCAGAACATGGTCAGCGCCGCGACGCCGTTGTTGAGCCAGCCCGTGCCGAAGGCGACCTGGGCGAAGGGCGCAAGCTCGGTCAGCGGGCCGGCGCGCAGTTCCTTGTCATAGGCGCGCCCCTGCGACCCCGCCGGAACGCCGGCAAGCGTATGAAGGGCGATCATGCGGAAGATGAGATCGATCTGGCCGCGAGCGCGGCCGGCGATCCCGCTCTCCGCCCAGCGCTCCAGTGCCAGCAGGCCGATGAAATCGATCGGGTAATAGGCGGCCGAGTTCCACTCCGCCAGGCCATGCGCTTCGACGCTGTCGAACCAGCGCCCGAGGCGCTCGGTGGCGAGCGCCGCCTGCTGACGGCCCGTGCGCCCCGAGGCCGAGAACATTTCGTCGGGCAGGAGAAGTCCGGCCAGAAGCTGGCTGGTATGGAAGCAGAGCACATGGTTCTCGCTCCAGAACCACATCGCGTCGTTGCCCGGCTCGTCGACCCAGTAGCGGTAGGAGAGAACGGAATGGCGGATGCGCTCGACCATCGCCTTGGGCATCCGGTCGCCATAGGCGCCAAGCAGCCACAAGAGCGGCACCATGATGAAATCCGAGCAATCCTCACGCTGATCGATGGAGGCGAGCGTCGCATCGACGATGCGGTCGAAGCTTTCCTGGTCGCCGTAGCCGGTTTCCATCATGGCGATCAGGCGGCCGGCGCGGTTGACGCCGAAGCGGGCGCTGTATTCCAGCGCCTGCCGCTTGCGGGCGGCAAGCGATGCCTCTGCCGGCGATGGCGAGATGCTGCTCATGAAGGCGGCATCGATGACGCGGGTGACCGAGCCCGTCCCGGAGCCGATCGTCATATGGATGCCGTGATAACCGTCGGCAATGGCGCAGACATCGTCGGCCGTCAGCCGGTTCTGGCCGGCGTGCAGGGTCAGCTTCGCATGGGCGAGAACCGGCCGCTCGTGACCATGGCCGACCACCTTGAGCTCCACCGGCAGGTCGCGCTCGGGCGCCGTATCGAAGATGATCTCCAGCGGCTCTTTGACGAAGACGTCGCGGGCCGGGCGCACGCCGCGCGAAAGCGCTTCCAGCTCCCGCACCTCGTCCTGATCCAGCGATACTGGCAGCAGCACGCAGAGCGGCTCCTCGTCCAGCATTTCGAGCTCGAAGAACCAAGTCGTGTCGCGCTCGGCAAGATCTTCGGTATGGACGAGAACCTCGTTGTCGCCCGCCTCGAGCTGCAGCCTTATCTCGGTTGCGCTCTCGATGTTACGCTTGAAAGGTTCGAAGCGCACCGCCTCCTGCCCGTTGACCCATATGCGAACGCCGCCGCAGGTCTTGAGCGCGAGATTGAGCGTGCGGGGCGCCTCCGTCCTGAAGGTGCCCTTCAGCCATTTCCTGACATGCGTCGGCACATGCCAGAAGCTGGTGAATTCGACGCGGCGGTTGGGGCCGGGAAGATTGAGGCTCTCGGTCTGCCAGGATGTGTCGGGCATAAGCTCGCGGCCGACCATGGTGGACCAGAAGGCCTTGCGGCACGGCAGGTCGCCGACATCGACAAAACCGTTGATGAAACGATAGTCGACGCGGTCTTCGGCGGGCGCGGGCTCGCCGGGAAAATAGCGCGCGATGAGGGCGGACACGGCCCACGCTGTTATCGTCTGCCTCTGGCCCACGCCATAGGCTGGCGCCATGTCGTCCGGCTGCTTGATGCTTTCCGTTTTCACAGATCGCCTCCTCCGCAATCCAATGAAAATATTTTCATCAGGTTATTTGGTGCGTGATTTTTGAAAATTGCTCAAGAACGCCGCTATTGCTGCAGGAAATAGCTTGACGAGATGAATGTCAAGTATATGAAATTGACTTATCGATGGCCAAGGCCGCGATTGATGAAAATGTTTTCATGGGAGGATGAAAATGAAAAACTATCTATCAGGGGCTTTCGCACTGGCGTTGACGACTGTTTCCCTCGCTTGGTCCAGCACTGCCATGGCGGAAACCAAGACGATCACCTTCTTATTCACCGACGACGATCAGGCTTACGTCGAGCGGATGGAAGCCCTGAGCAAGGAATTCGAAACGGCGCATCCCGACATCAAGGTCAACTTCGTCTCATCGGGCTATGATGCGGTCGCCAAGCAGTTGCCGGTACAACTTGCCGTCGGCGAGGGTCCCGACATCGCCAAGATCACCGATTGGCAGCTGGCGCCCTATTACCTCGACATGCGCCCGCTGATGAAGGATCCGGATGGCTTCGCCAAGCTGCACGGCGACAGCCTGAACACGCTTCGCTTCCCCGGCGTCAACGATCCGAACTCGATCAACGGCTATGTTGCGTCACAGACCTTCAACCTGCCCTTCGTCAACAAGACGCTCTTCGAGCAGGCCAAGGAACCGCTTCCCCAGCCGACCGCTACACTGAGGGACATTGTCGAAGCCTCCGCGCGCGTCGCCAAGGCCACGGGTGCGCAGATCCCCTTCACGATGGACCGCTCGGGCCATCGCTTCTCGGGCGCTGCCTTCTCCTACGGCTCGAACTACGTCAAGGACGGCAAGTTCTCGTTCCCCGACGATGCTGCCAAGCGCTACATCACCGACCTCTACAACTGGACGAAGGACGGCTCATTCCCCAAGGAAATGTGGGGTGCGGCCGGCGGAACCCAGTACAAGAACATGGGTGACGAGTTCGTCAACGGCAATGTCGTGACCTATCTTGCTGGCAACTGGATGGTCAATCCGTTCCAGAAGAAGATCGCCGACGCTTTCGACTGGACGGCGATCAGCGCGCCGTGCGGCGATGCCGGCTGCTATGCAATGCCGGGCGGCACCGCGATCGTCGGCTTCAAGCGCACCAAATATCCCGAAGCCGTGGCCGCGTTCATCGAGTTCCTCGGCTCTGAAAAGATCCAGCGTGAAATCGCCGAAAATTACGTCATCCTGACCGGCGCCGACATCAAGGATCCGCAATACAAGCTCGAGAGCAAGAACGCCAAGGAAGCCATGGCCGTCTTCCTTGCGGCCCGCGACAGTGCGCCGCAGGCCGCCCGCGACCTGGAACGCCTCAAGGGATCCGGGGCCATTTATCAGCTTATCGTCCAGCGGATGAGCCAGTTGATCGTCGGCGAGCTTTCCCTCGACGACACCTTCAAGGCCATGAGCGCCGACGTCGACAAGATCAACGGAGCGCTTGCCGCCAACAAGTAATCGGCCGCGCCTGTCTCCCACAGATTGCGCGCTGCATCAGCCACGGCCTCGCAGCGGGCCGTGGCTGATCGTTTTTGGCCCCTTTCTCACAGATCCGTTTCCGAGGATCGGCGGCAGCGTTATGTCAACTGCCGTCAACCCGGCTCCTCGCCGCCTTCGCTTCCTTCCAGCTTCTGGAGAAGCGCCTTCATGACCCGATGGGTGATTTCGATGTCGGTGATTTCGAGGCCCTCCGCGAGGCCGCTTGCCCATGGGGCCTGGAGGCGCATAGCGGCGTTGAAGGTCTCGCGGCCCTTCTCCGTCAGCACCACGAGTTGGGCGCGCCGGTGATGCGGATTGGCCGCGAAGGCGACAAGGCCCTCCTTCTCCAGATCGTTGACGATGCGCTGCACATTCTGGCGGTTCGCGCCCATGTCACGCGCGAGCCAAGCGACCGGCTGAGGGCGCGCCGACGCGCCGACCGTGCCGAGAACCTGCCAGCGCGCACTCGTCAGCCCAAGGCCGGCAACCAGCCTGTCGCCCGACGTCAGCATACGGTTGTTCAGCCGGAACAGGTCGAGAATGAGAATGGTCAATGCGGATCCAGCAGCTGTTCGCTCAGGTTTATCCATTTGTCACCATGCAATATATTTGACATCATAATGTCAATATCATATGTCTCGTTTATGTCGAATTGACATCACGCAACCATACAGAATGGAGTGTACCATGTCACGCATTCGCCCGATGGACCCTGCCTTCCCGATCGAGCGCCAGATCGCCATCGATGCGTTCCCGGTCGTACTCGTCAACCTGTTCACGCTCGACAAGGCCGATGAAAAGGCATTCCTCGAAAACTGGCAGGACGACGCAACCTTCATGAAGAAGCAGCCGGGCTTCATCTCCACCCAGCTGCATCGCGCATTGGGCGAGAACCCGACCTATCTCAATTACGCCGTCTGGGAATCGAACGAACATTTCCGCGAGGCCTTCACCCATCCCGAGTTCCGGGCCAAGATTTCGGCCTATCCCTCCTCGGCGATCGCCTCGCCGCACCTCTTTCAGAAGGTTGCGGTGCCAGGCATCTGCGTGGCTTAGCCGAAAGAGCCAGGAATTCGGGCCCGTGAAGGAAGGTAGACGCGGCTCCCGCCGGCTTGCCGGCGGGAGCGGTTGGATGTTTGCATCAGCAGGACATCAGGACGCCAATGCGTAGTATCGCTGCTCCGACCCCCTGCCGCTGCCGGTCTTGAAGCGGCGCAGCAGTTCGGCGAGGCTTTCGGTTTCCTGGGTCAGGCTCTGGGCGGCGGCCGTGGTCTGTTCGACCATCGCGGCGTTCTGCTGTGTCACCTTGTCCATCTGGTCGCCGGCGGCCGAGACTTCGCGCAGACTCGTCGCCTGCTCGCGGGCGGCAACCGCGATTTCAGCAACGGTCTCATTCATCGAAGAGACCTGCTCGACGATCTGCTCCAAGGAGACGCCGGATTCGCCGACCAGCTCGACACCCGTCTTGACCTGCGCCGAGGAGGTGGAGATCAGTTCCTTGATCTCCCTTGCCGCATTGGCCGAGCGCTGGGCAAGCTCGCGGACTTCCTGGGCGACGACGGCAAAGCCCTTGCCGGCTTCACCGGCTCGAGCCGCCTCGACACCGGCATTCAGTGCAAGCAGGTTGGTCTGGAAGGCGATCTCATCGATGACGCTGATGATGTTGCCGATCTTCGACGACGAATTCTGGATTTCCGTCATTGCGGCGATGGCGCGGGAGACGATCTCGCCGCCCTTTTCCGCATTGGTGCGGGCCGTCGCCACGACAGCCTGGGCGCGGCTTGCACCCTCGGCCGTCCCGTTGACGCCCCGCGTCACGTCGCCAAGCGCCGCGACGGTTTCTTCCAGCGACGCAGCCTGCTGCTCGGTGCGGCGGGCAAGATCGTTCGAGGCGGTGGAGATTTCCGCAAGGCCGGAGCGGATCGTCGTAACCGCGCTGATGACGGAATCGACCGCCTCCTCGAGGCTTGCGACCGAATTGTTGAAGTGATCGCGGATTCTGACGTAGCGGGCGTCCACTTCGCCGACGCGGACGGAGAGGTCGCCTTTCGAGAGCGCGTCGAGACCAAGCGAAATCTGTCGGAAGGCATGTTCCATCACCTGCGCGTCGGAAAGCCGCTCGGCCTCCTGGCGCAGCCGCTCTTCTTCGGCCGCCAGGCGGGCGCGCTCGGCATTGGCCTCGGCGATCAGCTTGGCGCGACCCGTTTCCTGGAACACCTTCAGCGAACGCGCCATGGCGCCCAGTTCATGGCGGTGCTCGACGCCTGTGATGACGATAACGTCGTCGCCGCGGGCGAGCTGTTCCATGGATTGCGCCATGCCCCGGACAGCCGAGGAAATCAGCCGGCCGACGAAATAGGAGAGCACGAGGCCGATGACGATCAGCAGGCCGCTGATGACGAGCGTCGTGCTGGTCGCCGAGGCAACCGTTGCTTCGACCGAGCCATCAAGGTTCTTCTGCGCGCCGGTCACCGTCGCCTGCAGATCCTTGAATTCGCCTGCGATCTTCGGCGCCAAAACGTTGAGCTGCGTCTGGCGGATATTGCCGGAGGCCTGCAGCACCTCCTTCATGTCGCCGAGGCGCGCGGTGTAATTCTGCATGAGCTGGCCGGCGCCCATCAGGCGCTTCTTCTGCAGCTCGTTCTTGGCAGCCTTGGCAGCGGCGTCGTTCAACGCCACTGCCTGGGCAAGTGCTGCCTGCGCCGTGTCATAGGCGGCGAAGTCATCGGAGTGAACGAAGCGCTCGGAGAAATAGAGACTGCGGTTCAGGGCCTCCAGCGTTTCCGCTGTCATGTGCAGCAGGGCAACGTCGGTCTGGCGCCAGGCGCTGCGCATGACGTCGTTGAGCGCGATGCTGGTCCAGGGGCCGAATTCGGTGACCTTGGAGATCAGCAGGTCGCGCCGGGCCTGAAGGGTGACAATCTGTTCGAAGGCCTTTTCGTAGGCAGCGATATCCTGGCGGATCATCGCAAGGCCGGACTGCAGCTCCTTGTTGCCGGCAAAACGCGGGTCATCCGCCTCGAAGGCCTTCACGCCGGCGCGGAAACCATCGACGACGGCCTGCGTCGGCGTCGAGCGGAAGGCTTCGGCCGACAACTGGATCTCGTGCAGCTGGTCGCTGTAATCCGAGATGGCGAGGCTCTGGCCTGCCGTGGCGCGATAGGAGGCGAAGATGGCGGCAAGCCCGTTCATGCCGGAGATCGCGCTGACCGTGAGCAGGCTCATCAGCAGGATCAAAGGCACGAAGCCCGCCGTGATCTGCGCGCGAATGCCGAATTTATTCCAGAAATGCAACATTATAGGCCTCTTATGCTCACTGGCTCTTCGGCAGGTATTTGGAAAGGTTCTCAGACGTCACGAGTTCGAAGGGAACGTTGTTTTCGCGCGACACCTTCTCCTTGTTGACGAGCTTCACGGCAGCGTCGACTGCGGCCGCGCCCTGCCCGACGGCGCTCTGGAGAATGGTGACGTCGAGATCGCCGGCCACCATTGCGGCAAGCGCATCGTCGGTCGCGTCGACGCCGGCGACGACGACATCTTTCATCGGCATGCCGGCCTTCTTCATGGCGCGGATCGCGCCGAGCGCCATCTCGTCATTGTTGGCGATAACGGCGTCGAACTTGACGCCGGCCGCAAGCCACTCCTGCATCTGCTGGTCGGCATAATCGCGCGACCAGTAGGCGGCCTGCCGCTCGACGATCTCCAGGCCCTTGCATTCCGGCGTGGCGATGACATCCGATATATCCTGGGTGCGGGCGCGGGCGGCCGCGTGGAAAGGCTCGCCCATCAATACAACGACGCGGCCCTTACCCTTGAGCAGCGCGCAAACCTGCTTCGTCTCCAGCGTCCCCGATTCCTTTTCGTTGGAGGCGACCACGACCTGATTTTCAGGAAGATCGAGCAGGTTGGAAGGAACGTTGTTGATGTAAACAAGCGGAATGCCCGCATCCGCCGCCATCTTGGTCATCTGCGGCCCGAGATCGCCATCCGAAACCGCCAGGATGATGGCGTCGACCTTGTCGGCGATGAGCTTCTGGACCTGCTTCTTCTGCAGCTCGTTGTCGCCCTTGGCGTTCTCGGTAACCAGCTTGAGGCCGGAGACCATCTGCCCGTGCGTGACGACGCCATTGAGAAGCGCTGTCCTGAATTTGTCGAGATCGGACATCGAAACGCCGATCGTCTGAGCATTGGCAACAGAGACCGACATCGCCAAGGCGATGGATACAAGCGTGGCCGTTTTCATAAATTCCCCTGCGCAATTCGGATAGAAGCGCGTTATTTCAAATTTTGGTTAAATTTTACTTTTCGCGCCGGAGCTGGAAGTATCGGCGGGGGACTTGATGCCGTGGCGGCAGCCCCTTCTTCGGCTCCGGTCACGTGGACTTGAGAGGCGCTGCGGCAAATTCGGAACTGATGCCTCAAGTCTTTGTTTCATTGACGTTATCTTCCGCCGAATCCGGAGCCGACGCTGATGCCCTTGTAGATTACTCTCTGCAGCACGATGGCGAGGATTACCCCAGGCACCATGGAGATGGTGGCGCCCGCCATAATGTAGTTCCAGGCGGTGCCCTGCTGCGTCTGGAACAAGGTGAGCCCGAGCGGCAACGTGGCCTTTTCGAGCCCACTGGTGGCGATCAGCGGCCAGAGGAAACTCTTCCACTGCGCGATGAAGGTAAAGAGCGACAGCAGGCCGATCGCCGGCATGGCGAGCGGAACGATGACCCTGACCAGGATGCGCAGGCGCGAGGCCCCGTCCATCATCGCCGCCTCATCGAGGTCCTTGGGAATGCCGAGAATGAACTGCCGCAGCAAGAAGGTGCCGAAAGAGGAGAATGCGACCGGCAGGATCATGCCGTGATAGGTGTTGATCCAGCCGAGCTTGCTGACCAGAAGGAAGAGCGGGATGACCAGCATCACCTGCGGGATCATCAGCGTGCTGAGATAGGTGAGCAGCAGCCCTTCACGGCCGGGGAACCTCAGGCGGGCGAAAGCGTAGGCCGACAGGCAGGAGACCACGATGACGATCACGGTCACGCCGCAGGCAACGACGAAGGAGTTCAGCAGGAAGGTGCCGAAGGGCAACGACACCAGCGCCTCGATGAAATTACCCCACTGATATTCCTCGGGCAGGATACGGACCGGCACGGCCAGCACTTCGGTGTTGGAACGCACTGCATTCGACACCATCCAGAAGAAGGGAAAGAGAAAGAGCAGCGCGATCAGCGACAGTCCTGCGTAGCTGACGAAGCTGCCGATCCGCCGCAGGATGCGATGCCGGTTCCGGGACTGGGAATGCGGATACCGCGAGGCCGGGTCAGTCGTCATAATGCACCCATTTGCGCTGCATGTGGAACTGCAGGATGGTGAGCGCCATGATCATGACGAACATCACCCAGGCGAGCGCCGAGGCGTAACCCATCTGGAAATTGGTGAAGCCCTTCTGGTAGATGGCGAAGCCGAGGGTGGCCGTCGCCGAGCCCGGGCCGCCACGCGTCATCGCAAAGATCTCGTCAAAGACCTGCAGCGAGGTGATGGCCGTCATGACCGTGGCGAAGAAGACCGTCGGCGAGATCAGCGGCAGGCGGATGCGCCAGAAGCGCCGCCAGGGACCGGCGCCGTCGATCATCGCCGCTTCGAGATAATGCTTCGGCACCAGGTCGAGCGCGGCGTTGAACATCACGACGTTGTAGCCGACATTGGCCCATAGCGTGACGAGCACGACCGCCTGCATGGCCCAGCTCGAACTCAGCAGGAAGTTCGGCAGGCCGAGGCCGAGCGAACGGATGACGCTGTCGGCGAGCCCGTCCGGCGTGAAGATCAGCAGCCACACCACAGAGGCTGCGATCGTCGGAGTAAAGGTCGGCAGAAAGAAGATCACCCGAAAGATCGCCTTGCCGCGCTTCAGGCTCGATATCCAGACCGCGAGCGTCAGCGAAACGATGATATTCACAGCCAGATACTCGACGGCGAAGAACAGCGTATTGCGCAATATGGTGTAGAGGGCTGGATCGACGGTGAAGAGCTTGATGTAATTCTGCAAGCCGACGAAGGATGGCGTCGAGATCAGCTGCCAGTTGGTGAAGGAGAGCGCCAGCGACGCGGCGATCGGCAGGGCCATGAAGATCATGAAGCCGAGGAAACTCGGCAGCAGGAACAGCATGGCCGTCTGCGTCTCGGGTTTCAAGAAGTGCCTGGGATGACCGGGCTGCAGGGCAATTTCGGCAACGGCGCTTTCCGACATCTCTTCCTCCATGCGCGGCAGCTCCCGCCGCCGCGCTCTAGCACGGCACGCTCTATTGCTGCGCGAGGCTCTGGATGGACTCCATCGTCTGCTTGGCGTCGGCGCTACCGCCGAAGGCGGGCGGGAAATACTGGTTGAAGAGATTTTCCACGGCCGCCCAGTTGTTCGTGATCGCATAGGGCACCGAATGCGCTAGCGAATAATCGAGCGCCTCGCCGCCATTGGTGATGTCCTTGGCCGCCACCTTGTACCAGGAGGATTGCGAGGCCGTACGCGCCGGCAGCGCCCGGCCCTGTTCGGCGAGGTACTGCAGCGCCTCAGGGCTGGTCAGCACCTGGATCGCCTTCCAGGCCGCGTCCTTGTTCTTGCTCGTCCTGGCAATGCCAAAACCGGAGCCCGCAGTGACGGCCGTAAGCTCTCCGTCTGCGCGCGGCAGGGTGGTGGAACCAACCTTGAACTTGACCTTGTCCTTCATGCCGATGATTGACCACGGACCGTCGATATACATGGCGACATTGCCAGAATAGAAGCGGCCCTGGACGACCGTGCCGGCATCGGCACTCGACGGCACCAGCGGCGCGACCTTGTCCTTGGCGGCAAAGCCGATCACCCTCTCGGCAGCGGCAATGGCGCTCCGATTGGTGAGGTCGAGCTCGCCGGCATCGTTGACGTATCTATCGCCCCAGGCCGAGGCCAGGACCGAATAGTTCTGCGGGGTGATGCCGAAGCCGTACTTTCCGTCTTTCGTCAGCTTCTTGGCGGTATCGGTAAATTCGGCGAGCGTCCAGCCCGGTTTCGGCAGCGGAATGCCGGCGGCTTCGAGCGCGTCCTGGTTATAGTAGATGACCCACGGACCGACGTCATAGGGCAGGCCGTAGAGCTGCTTGTCGACGGACATGCCGCCGATGATCGAGGGCGTGAAGGCCCCGACGTCGAACTTGTCTGCCGCGATCCGGTCGTTCAGCGGCTCGAGCAGCGAATAGAAATTCGGCATGCGCAGCGACTGCATCGAAACGATGTCGGCAAGCTGGCCCGACGCCGCCAGCACCGGCAGCCGCGTCCAGTAATCGACCCAGCCCGTCGTCGTCAGCGTCACCTTGATATCGGGATATTTGGCGTTCACCATGTCGGCCAGGTGCTGCCAGCCTTTGGTATCGGCATCGGAGCCGGTCCACATCTGCCAGGTCAGGTTGATCTGCTCGGCCGAGGCGGCTGTGGCAAAGAGGCTGCCGCTAATTGCGGCAAGCATAAGCGTCTTCTGCAGAACCTTCATGGGTTTCTCCTCCCTCCATGACGCAATGAACACGCAAGTGCGATCGACTACGCCTTGAGGACGATTTCGATCACCGGGACGGTAACGTCGGGTCGCCGCACCGGCAGTTCGAGCGTGATCATGCCTTCCGGCACCATCACGCCGATATTGGAATCCACATCCCTGGTGTGGCTGAGCCAGCGCACCTCGCTGGCGTCGTGCAGGAATTGCGCATATGCGATCCTGTCGGCGAGACCTTCGATATGGATGTGGCGGTAAGGCCAGTTGTAGACATGCAGGTAGAGGCGGTTGCCGCGCTGGGTGTAGCGGCAGCCGGCCGGCACCGGAAATTGGGACGGACCGGCTCCGTAGATCGACCGGGCATTGACCGCCATCCAGATCTGGTAGACCTCGAGTGCGGCGATGGCGCGGGCATCGAACGTGCCGCGGCCGGTCGGGCCGACATTCATCAGCAGGTTGCCGCCGAGCGCGACGGAATCGATGAGCAGCTGGATGATCTGTTCCGGGCTCTTCCAGCTGTCCTCGTCGCGATGATAGCCCCAGGAACCGCTGAAGGTGTGGCAGGCTTCCCAGAGCACGCCCTGACTCGCAAGAGCCGGCGCCACGCGCGGCGTATATTGCTCCGGCGTCGTGATGTCGGGCAGCTTGCCCGGCGGCAGATCGAGGCGGTTGTTGACGATAATTTCGGGTTGCAGCTCGCGCACCAGCTCCAGCAGCCGTTCGCTCTCCCAGTCTGCGCGCCCCTTGCCGGGCAGGCCGCGATATTCACGGCGGGGATAGCTGAAATCGAACCAGATGATGTCGATGCGGCCGAAGCCGGTCAGAAGCTCGCGCACCTGTTCGCGCATATAGGCGGCGTAATTGACGATGTTGCGGCCGGCATTCAGCGCCTCGACTTCCGGATGATTGCGCAAGGGGTGGTGGACGTCGATCGGGAAATCGGGATGGTGCCAGTCGAGCAGCGAGTAATAGAAGCCGATCTTCAGTCCCTCGGCGCGGAAGGCCTCGACCAGCGGCGTCAGCAGGTCCCTGCCGCAAGGCGTGTTCGGCGCCTTGTAGTCGGTCACCTTGCTGTCCCAGAGGCAGAAGCCCTCATGATGCTTGGTCGTAACCACGACATATTTCATGCCGGCAAGACGCGCGCGGCGCGCCCATTCCTTCGGATCGTAAAGATCGGGATCGAAATTATCGAAATAGCGCTGGTAATGGTGGTCAGTCAGCTCTTCTCGGTTCTTCAGCCACTCATGCCGCGCTCCGAGGGCATAGAGACCCCAATGGATGAACATGCCAAGACGATCATGGCTGAACCAGGCGTGCTTACCCGCTCCCGACACCGAATTTTCAGGCTGGCGCTCCGAACTCGTCACAGGTTTTCTCCTCCCTGTTTTCCGGCCCCACCTCATGTCGAACCGGTTCGGTGACTGAACATCGTCCTGGATCCAGCGCATGTCAAGCCGAAATTCACAATTCGCAAACTCCGAAAGAGCCGGCTCAGAAGTAGTCATTTCGCCAGGTTCTGTTGCAACGGCGGATAAAATCTGACAAAAGAAAGCTTTAGAACCGGTTCGATAACCATGACGACCATACGAGATGTCGCGCGCCTGGCGGGGGTTTCGATCTCGACCGTCTCGCTCGCGCTCAACAGCCCGAAGCGGGTCGGCGCCGAGACGCTCGACCGCATCCGGCAGGCGATACAATCGACCGGCTACCGCATCGATCCGGTGGCCCAGACGCTGGCGCGCGGGCGCAGTTCGCTGATCGGCTTCGTGTCGGCCAATCTCGGCAACATGTTCTTCGGCGACATCCGCCGCGAGATCGAGCACCAGGCGCTCGACCACGGCTATTTCGTGCTGATCGCCGACTCCTCCGGCAGGGCCGATCTCGAACGGGCGCTCTTGGAGCGGCTGCAGGCGCAGAAGATCGCCGGCATCGCTTTGGCGGCAAACGGGCGCGGCGAGGAGTACGCAAGCTTCCTGCGCGAGTTCAAGACGCCGATCGTCATGTTCGACCAGAAGGTGGAGGGCGCCGAACGCGATTTCGTCGGCTCCGACAATCCGCTGACGACGACGATCCTGACCGAGCACCTGCTGCAGCTCGGCCACCGGCGCATTGCCTTCATCTCCGGCCCGAGCGGCCTGCACACCGCCGACGAACGCCTGAAGGGCTTCATGGATACGATGGCGGGCGCCGGCGTCGACGTCGATCCTTCACTCGTGGTCGAGGGCGGCTATACCAGGAGCGGCGGCCACACGCAGGCGATGCGCCTGCTCACCCGCCGCGATCGCCCGACCGCGATCATCGGCGCCAACAACATGATGGGGCTGGCAACCTTGCAAGTGATGCAGGAGATGGGCTTTCGCTGTCCCGACGACGTATCGCTGGCAATGGTCGACGACGTGCCCTGGAGCAACGTCATCACGCCGCGCATCACCATGGTCGTGCAGGATGCGCAGAAGCTCGGGGAACTGGCTGCACAGCGCCTGTTGGCCAGGATCGCAAGCCCCGAGGCCGCCGCCCAGCCGCCGCAGGATTTCATCCTGACGCCGAGATTCGTGCGTGGGGAGTCGACAAAGCGGCTATAAGGCGCTGGCCTAAACTTCCTTGCGAGGCCAGGGAAGAGGCCGATCATCATCGAGGCTATCAGCCCATGCTTGCATCAACCCGTGATCGACAGTCTTGCCCTCGTCCACATCAACCAGTGCTTCAAGAGTCAAACTGCGGCGCTTTCCTGCACAGGCGGAAGCGAAACCTGTTCAGCCGGGATTCTGGTTCCCATCGCAGCTCTCTTATCGACCATCGCAATCATAGCGAATAACTCAGATCATATGCAACGGGGCACCCTACCGCCAAAATCGGCAAGCACCCACAATTGTGCGTCCATTGAAAGATCACAAGATTTGTCATGCATGTGTGATGAATCGTAATTTCGGGATGTCGCGGCCCTGGCCGGCGGGATCGAAGCCGATGCGGGGATCGAGGCGTGGCTATGCAGGGGAAGGATCGCAGCGGGGGCTCGGGGTCTCTGGTCTCACAGGTTGGCGAAAGCCTGCGGCAAGCGATCCTCAGCGGCCAGTACGCCGCCGGCGACAAGCTTCCGAGCGAGCATGAACTGACCGAGACGCACAGCGTCAGCCGGACCGTGGTGCGCGAAGCCGTGGCAGCCCTTCGCTCCGACGGGCTGGTCGAGGTGCGCCAGGGCGCGGGCATCTTCGTGATCAGCCCCGACGCGGCGCTGTCGGGCCGGAAAGTCGACAAGGCCCGCGTCGCCTCCGATCTGGAAGTGCTGGAGATCCGCACACCTGTCGAAATCGAGGCGGCGGGGCTCGCCGCGCGGCGCCGCTCGCCGGCGCAGGAGGAAGCGATCTTCGAATGCCATCGGAAAATCCTCCACTGCATCGAGACCGATCAGTCCATCCGCGAGGCGGATCTGGAACTCCATGTCGCGATCGCCGAGGCGACGAACAATCCGCTGTTCAAGCACTTCCTGGAGTCTCAAGGCTCGGTGATCATCCCGCAATCGAGGGTCGTTCCGGAAACAAGGACGGCCGAACAGACCGCCTACCGCAAGCTCATTCACCGGGAACATGAAGCAATCATCGTGGCGATCTCCGACAGGGACGATCAGGCGGCCCGCAACGCCATGCGTGAGCATCTGGTCGGCAGCCAGGCCAGGTATCGCAACCTGCTGAAGGATCTGCGAAGTTTTACGAGCTGAGGCTAGCGCAGAGCGCTGCAGCAGACATCACCAGACCAACCGCTATCCCGGCTGCCGCGAGCAAATCTGCTGGCCGATTGCGCAGCCGCGTTATGGTAAGGGACGTGCGCAGCCCATGTCGGCGTGATGGATGGACGGGCTGTTAACCTGTCTGCGGCTGAAAGCTAGTTGAAAGCTTCGACGTCTTAGGAAAGGGCAGCATCGTGGAGGAGACACGGGTCAAGGTGACGAGACGACGATGCGGGTAAACCATCAGGAGGAAATATCAATGCGTTCTTCACGCAGCCTTTTTCACACCGTCGCTTTTTCCGCGCTTCTCGCCGCAGCCTCGTTCACGTCAGGCGCCGCCCACGCGGCCGACAAGATCACCATCATGGTCGGCGGCTATGAAAAGCAGATCTATTTGCCGGCCAAGCTCGCTGAATCCCTGGGCTACTTCAAGGACGAAGGTCTCGACGTCGAGCTGCTGAACGAAGCGGCTGGCGTCGATGCCGAAAACCAGCTTCTGGCAGGCGCCGTGCAGGGTGTCGTCGGCTTCTACGACCACTGTGTGGACCTGCAGGCCAAGGGCAAGTTCGTCGAATCCATCGTTCAGTTCAGCCAGGCGCCTGGCGAGGTCGAGATGGTTTCGAGCAAGCACCCCGACATCAAGTCGCCCGCCGACTTCAAGGGC
Source organism: Rhizobium sp. NLR8a (assembly GCF_019685235.1). NCBI lineage: Bacteria > Pseudomonadati > Pseudomonadota > Alphaproteobacteria > Hyphomicrobiales > Rhizobiaceae > Rhizobium > Rhizobium sp. NLR8a. Next base: position 82,426 of record NZ_JABDWI010000014.1, on the reverse strand, counting down.
AAGAGCCTCGGCGTCACCGGTCTCGGCTCCTCCACCAACTTCCTCACCCTCTTCATGGCCTCCAAGGCGGGCCTGAAGCCCGGCGACGTCGTCACCATTCCGGTCGGCGCCGGCGGCACCTTCATCGCCGCCATGCAGCAGGATCAGATCCAGGCCGGCATGACGACGGAGCCGACGATCTCGCGCCTGATCAAGACAGGCGAAGCGAGCGTTCTCGTCGACATGCGCACGGTCGAAGCGACCCGCAAGGCACTCGGCGGAACCTACCCGGCTGCCTCGCTCTACATGGAAACTTCGTGGGTCGAGGAACATAAGGACGAGGCACAGAAACTTGCCAACGCCTTCGTCAAAACGCTGAAGTACATCAATACGCATTCCGCCGCCGAGATCGCCGACAAGATGCCGAAGGATTTCTACGTCGGCGACAAGGACGGCTACGTCAAGGCTCTCGACGAGGGCAAGGGCATGTTCACGCCTGACGGCGTGATGCCGGAAGACGGTCCGCAGACCGTGCTTGCCGTGCTCTCGGAGTTCTCCAAGAACGTCAAGGGCAAGCAGATCGACCTTTCCAAGACCTACACGACCGAGTTCGTCAAGAACGTCAAGTGAGGCCGCCGCGCCGCTTCCAGCTCCCGAGCGGAAGCGGCGTCCGTTCGATCACGGGCATCGCGTGCGCGCCCCTAAGCACGCCTCAGGTATCACCATGCAACAGGACAACAATCAGACCCCGGCGATCGAGTTGATCAATGTCAGCCGGCGCTTCGTCTCTCCGACCGGCAAGTCGCTCACTGCGCTGCGCGATTTCAACATGACGGTCGCCCGCGGCGAGTTCGTCGCCGTCGTCGGCCCCACCGGCTGCGGCAAGTCGACGACACTCAACCTCGTGACGGGCCTCGCACGCCCGAGTGCCGGCGAAGTCCGCCTGATGGGCGGGCCGATCACCGGCATCGACCCGCGTGTCGGTTTTGCGTTCCAGACCGACGCGCTCTTCCCGTGGAAGAACGTGATCGACAATGTCATGGCCGGCCCGCTGTTTCGCGGCAAGTCGCGCGCCGAGGCGGAACAGAGCGCCCGCGACTGGCTGGCCCGCGTCGGCCTGTCGAAGTTTCTGAACCATTATCCCCATCAGCTTTCCGGCGGCATGCGCAAGCGTGTCTCGCTGGCGCAGACCTTCATCAGCGAACCTGAAATCCTGCTGATGGACGAGCCCTTCTCGGCGCTCGACGTGCAGACCCGCACGGTCATGCACGAGGAGTTGCTGAAGCTCTGGGCCGAGCGCAAGGCGTCTGTGGTGTTCGTCACCCACGATCTCGAAGAGGCCGTGGCGCTTGCCGACAAGGTCTATGTGCTGACCGCCGGCCCGGCCACGGTGAAATCGGTCTATCCGATCGACCTTCCCCGCCCCCGCGTCGTATCGGAAATCCGCTACGAGCAGAGCTTCATCGACTACTGCAAGACGATCTGGGAAGACCTGCGCGAAGAGGTCGAGACCAGCTACCGCCGCGCAAGCGAAGCGGCCTGACGGAGGATATCATGGCACACGTCACATTCGAGGCCGGTTCGGCCACTCTGTTTCGCCCGGGCACGTCGGATGCCGAGATCGAAGCCTCCGCGCTGAAGGCGATACGCCGGCGCAACACGCTGGTGCGCTTCTGGCAGATCGCCATCCTGGTCTTCGTGATCGGCATGTGGGAGCTTTCCTCCAACATGAACTGGATCGACCCATTCTTCTATTCCAGCCCGAGCGGCGTCGTTGAGCGGCTTTACGAATGGGCGACCGAAGGCACCACCGAAGGATCGCTCTGGTATAATCTGTGGGTGACGATGGAAGAGGCACTGATCGGCTTCTTTGCGGGCTCGATCACCGGCGTCTTCGTCGGCATCGGCCTCGGTCGCAACCGCTTCCTGTCGGACATTTTCTCCGTCTACATCAAGGCAATCAACTCGATCCCCCGCGTGGTGCTCGCCCCGATCTTCATCATGATCATGGGTCTCGGCCTGCCGTCCAAGGTGGCGCTCGCCTTCATCATGGTGTTCTTCGTCGTCTTCGCCAACGCCTTCCAGGGCGTGCGCGAAGCCGACCGCAACATGATTGCCAATGCCCGCATCCTCGGCGCTTCCGACTGGCAGGTGACGCGCACGGTGGTCATTCCCTCAGCGATGAGCTGGATCTTCGCCAGCCTGCACGTCTCCTTCGGCTTCGCGATCATCGGCGCGATCGTCGGCGAATTCGTCGGCGCCCGTTTCGGCATCGGTCAGTTGATCTCGATTGCAAAGGGCACATTCGATGCGGCCGGCATGTTCGCGGCCATCCTCCTCGTCATGGTCGTCACGCTTTTTGCCGAATACATCATGACGCTGATCGAGAACCGCCTGGCAAAATGGCGTCCGCAGCAGCACCTCGACACGCAGTAAAAAATCCGCCTCCTCCCAAGGCAGATCGAAGCGAAGGCCGGGCTCCATGCCCGGCCTTTGTCAATTCGGAGCGTCGCCGGTTCAAGCGAGCGGAAGCCGCACGGTCACGAGGAGACCGCCGCCCTCCGCATCGCTCAGCGAAACCGAACCTCCGGCGCCTTCGACGACCTCCCGAACGATCGCAAGCCCGAGACCGCTCCCTTCGCTTTCGGTTCCCATGATCCGATAGAACCGTTCAAAAACCTGCTCGCGCTCCCCTTCGGGAATCCCCGGCCCATTATCCCAGACGGTGACGACGGCGTGGCCGTTCTCCTTCCCGACGGCGACGGTCACTCGCCCATCGGCTTTGCTATAGCGGATCGCATTGTCGATGAGATTGACCAGCATTTCGCGCAGCATCGTCCCGTCACCCGCCACGATGGCGGAGCGGTCCGCGTCCAGGCCGAGATCGATGTTGCGCTTGAGTGCCTCTTCGGCATAGGCCTCCAGGATCTCGCGGGCAGCCTTGCTGAGATCGGTCGCGTCGCTGCGGGGGCGCCGGCTGCCGGGCTCGGCTCGCGACAAGGTGAGAAGCTGGCTGGCGAGGCGCGAAATCTGCCGTGTGCTGGTGCGCAGCGCAGCAAGCGCCTCGTCGCGGCGGGCCGCATCATCCTCCCGGGATGCCACGCTCGCCTGCGTCGAAATCAGCGCGAGCGGCGTCCTCAACTGATGCGCCGCATTCGATACGAACCGCCGCTGCGCGGCCATCTGGTTCTGGACGCGCTCCATGTAATCGTTGAGCGCATGGACGAGCGGGCGTAATTCGCTCTGGACCATCTCCGGCGGCAGCGGATCGAGGCGGTTGCGCCCGCGCCGCCGCACGGCGTCCCGCAACCTGAGCGCCGGCGCGAGGCCGCGCTGAAGCCCGAGGATGGTCACCAGGCTTGCGATGAAGACAAGCACGAACTGCTTCGAAAAATCCGAAAGCCACAATTGCCGTCGCATCGCGTACTGGCTGTTGTGGGTCACGGCGACGGTCACCGAGATCGTGCCGTCATCGGGAAGACCGACGACGGGATGGTCGAGCATGATGACACGCACATCGGCGCCGTGGAAGGCGCGATCATCGCCCGCCCGCTGGACGGCTGGCCGCGGCAGGTCGGGAAAGCCGCTCACCAGATTGCCCCAGGCGGTGATGACCTGATAGGATACACGGTCGCCAAAGCCGGTATCGAACATCTCGAGCGCGGCCGGCGGCACATCCACCTGAACATTGCCGCCCTCATCGACGCGTACCGCCTCGGCGATGACGCGGGCGGAGGCGAGAAGCGTTCGATCCGTCACCAGCTTTGCCGTCGCGTCGGCCGACCAGAAACTGTCGTAGAGATTGAAGGCGATCGCGCCGAAGAGCGTCAGCAGCACCCAGCAGAGCAATTGCACCCTCAGGCTCTGGCTGAGCCGCGCGATCGTTCCGCCGGCCTTTGTCACGGCGCTATTGGACATGTCTGAGGAGATAGCCGAGCCCGCGCAGCGTCGCGATCTGAACCGAACTGTTTTCGAGCTTCTTGCGCAGCCTGTGGACGTAAATTTCGATGGCGCTGGGATCGGCCTCATCATGGAAACCGAAGACGCTTTCCGACAGGGCGGCTTTCGAGACCGTGGTGCCGAGCTTCATGACGAGCTGTTCGAGAACGGCATATTCCCGCGGCGTCAGTTGCAGCGGTTCGTCTGCGACGAAAAACTGCCGCGTGCCGCCGGAAAAGCGCAGGTTTCCGACGGTGATCTCCGAGGACGCCCGGTGCTGGCCGCGGCGGACGACCGCGCGGATTCTCGCCTCGAGTTCGGCGATTTCGAAAGGCTTGGCGAGATAATCGTCGGCGCCGCTGTCGAGCCCTGCCACACGGCCGTCCAGGCTCGCATTTGCGGTCAGGATGATGACCGGCAGCTTGTTTCCCGATTGCCTCAGCCGCTTCAAAAGCGTCAGTCCGTCAAGCTTGGGCAGCGCAAGATCGAGGATCATCGCTGAATATTCCGCCACCTTGAGCAGATGCTCGGCGTCCTCGCCGTCATAGGCAATATCGATAGTGTACTGCGCCTGCCGCAGGGCTTTGCCCAGCCAGGCCGCCAGTTCCTTGTTGTCCTCCACCACAAGCAGTCTCATCCGTCCCCCTTAGCACGGGCAGAGGGCCTGGCGGAAGCGTGCCTATGGCGTTGTGTCTCGCCCGCCGCTCCCGGCACGAGGCCGCCTTCGGCCGCCATTGGCGCGAACTGTCCGCTATTTGTCCGGCGCGTGCATTTTCCTCTGTCTTCATGTCGTCGAATATGGCTTCATGATTAACCGCCATGGAGCAGAAAATGTCCGGCCATGAAACCATTCTTCTCGTCATAGACGCGCAGGAGTCCTTCCGGCAGCGCGATTATTGGGATGAAGCCCTCGCACCCGCCTATATCGAACGCCAGCAGTCTCTGATCGACGGCGCCGCAGCCCACGGAATACCCGCCATCCAGATCTTTCATGTCGATGGAAGCGGGCCGTTTTCGGAAAGCTCCGGCTTCGTCAAAACGCTCGCCCCGCTCAGGATCGCTCCCGAAGCAACCTTCAGGAAGAGCCGCCATAGTGCGCTCGTCGGTTCCGGGCTCGACGTGTGGCTCACCAAGAATGGTGTTCGTCGCATCATCGTCTCCGGCATCCGCACCGAACAGTGCTGCGAGACCACGACGCGCCACGCCTCGGATCTCGGCTATCAGGTCGACTATGTCGGCGAAGCGACTCTGACCTTCCCGATGACCGACGCGGCGGGGCGCACCTGGAGCGCCGGAGAAATCCGGGGCCGCACGGAACTGGTGCTGTCGGGCCGCTTCGCCCGGATCGCCACGGTCGAACAGGCGCTGGCGGGGCGCGAAGAGCAACTCGCGGCATGACTGGTACAGCGCAGCCCTTCGATATTCCCGTCTACGTCGTCGTGCCGCCGCGCGTGCTGCTGCTCGATGTCGCTGGCCCGATCGAAGTGCTGCGCAAGGCGAACCTCGAACAGACGGCGGTGCGTTTCAGCGTCACCTATATTGGCCCCTCGGCAACGGTCGGCAGCTCGATCGGCCTTGCCGTGACCGGCGTCGCCGCCTTGCCGGAGCGATTGCCCGACCAGGCGCTTGTCGTCATCGCCGGCAGCGCCGACGCGCCGATGGAGAACAACCGTCCGTGGGACGAAGAGGAGCGCGCCGCCCAGGCCGCGATCGTCGCCTGGCTGAAGCGGGCCATTCGTCCAGGGGTTCGGCTGGCCTCGATCTGCTCGGGCGCCTTGCTCGCCGCCGAGGCCGGAATGCTCGACGGCCGCGAATGCACCACCCATCACGGCTGCATGGAGGACCTGGCGAGGCTTGCGCCCACCGCGCGCATCCGGGACAACCGGCTCTATGTCGAGGATGGAGAGCGCCTGACGAGCGCCGGCATCACCGCCGGTATAGACCTCATGCTGCACATTGTTGCCGAAGCGGCGGGACATGCCTGCGCGCTTGCGGTGGCGCGCTATCTCGTCGTCTATCTCAGGCGCGGCGGCTCGGATCCGCAGCTTTCGCCCTGGCTCGAAGGCCGCAACCATATCCATCCGGCCATCCATCGCGCCCAGGACGCAGTCGCTGCCGATCCCTCCCGCGACTGGTCGGTCGCCTCGCTCGCGCGCCTCAGCGGCGCCAGCCCGCGAAACCTCTCGCGGCTGTTCAACGAATATACCGGCATGAGCGTCACGGATTTCGTCAACCGTATGCGCGTGGCGCTCGCCCGCGAGATGCTCGCCGGTTCACGGCTGGATATGGAGGCCGTGGCGATGCGCGCCGGCTTCGGCTCGGCCCGGCAGCTGCGTCGCGCCTGGAACAGACTGCATGACAGCCCGCCGAGCGCGGCGCGGCCCAAGCCGGCCCTCGGCTCATAGCGTAAGAGGAAGGCGGTGCCCGGCCTCGTCTTCGACAGCGACGACGGCAGCCACCTCCGTCCCCCAGATTTCGATCTGCGTCAGCGCCGGGAAGGGCGAACTGTCCTCAGCCTTTACAAGGCCGTGCAGTTCCATCCATTCGATGATGCACGGCTCTATCGCAAAGCGCTGCGCAGCACCCGATTTCACCAGCGGGAATGAAAAGCTCCTGCCGTTCGAGAAGGTGACGCTTGCCTTTTCCCACCAGGAATCATGCGGGAAATCCGCCCGGAGGTAGAAGACGATCTCATCGATCCGCACCGGCCGAGCGCGCCAATTTCAACGCCGACCGATCCGAACGGGCAGAGGGCCGTGCCGTCTGGTACGGCCAGACCGATATCAGCGCTATCGTCGATCTCTCGACTCGCCCGAGAGCCGGCCATGCGATGAGCCCTATACCCAACACCAACCTCATCCACGCCAAGACCCTGCTGCCGCAGTTGCACGGCGAAATCGACCCAGGAACTACCGTGCTGGTCACCGCGGCACTGGCTCTGCCGGTTCAGGAGAATTGGGTGCTGGCGCTGGAGAATTCGCCGGCCTGCCCGGATCTTGATGAAGTGGAGCGGCACTTCCGCGAGAAGAGCGTTCGGGTGCCGGCATTCGCTCTGCCGCAGTAGCTTCAAAGCCTGCCTCCGCCGTCTCGCACTCCGGGCCTGAGGCTGTCGAGGCAGGTTGGTTTGCGGTTGACCAAGTTGCAATTCGAAGCCTATCATCGCTCAAGATATCGGCAGGCCGCTGTGGCGCCCGCTCGACAATAAACGCAACAGCAGGGGAGGCCGTCATGGCGGTCACAGTCAAAGTCGCTGAAGCAAAGACCCATCTGTCAGAACTACTCGCCAAGGTCGAGGCCGGCGAAGAGGTTATCATCTCCCGCGGCAACAAGCCGGTTGCTCGGCTTTCGCGCATTCGCCGCGAAAACGATATCGCTGCACTGATCGCCGAGATCAAAGCTCAACGTGCCAGCCGTCAATTCACGACGCAGGAAGAAATCCGCGAGTGGCGTGACGAAGGCCGACGTTACTGATGACCTTTGTCCTTGACGCCTCGATCGCCGCAGCGTGGTTTCTCCCTGATGAGCAGCACGATGCTGCCGACCGGCTTATGTCCGATCTCAACACGACGGTTGGATTAGTACCGACCTTGTTCTGGTTCGAAACCCGTAATCTGTTTCTGATGGCGGAGCGACGTGGACGGCTTCGATCCGGCGAAGCGGTGCTGCTGATGACGCAATTGCGGGGCCTGTCCTTGGAGGACGCCGGATCAGGAGGAGACGGATTGATACTTCATCTGGCAAACCGCTATGCACTCACGGCATATGACGCGAGTTATGTTGCCCTTGCGAAAGCGGATGGCCTGCCTCTGGCCACAGCCGATCGAAAGATGGAGGACGCGGCGCGCAACGAAGGCATCACCATCCTCGGGCCACTCGAACGACGTGAAGTCTAACAACGATTAGTCCCCTCTGCGTGATATGCTTCAGCGATCCGCCGCGCCAGCTCCGCCATTTCATTTTCGGGCATCTGCAGAACGCCATGTTCCGCCATCAACGCATGGTATTGCTGCTTCTCAAGAGGTAGACCTGCAGGCAAAGGAACGACATGAAAATGCAAGTGACTATTGGCCTGCCGGCTGCCGAGCGAAAGCACGTAAATTCGTTCAGCATCGAAGACGCTTTTCAGCGCACGAGACAAAAGGTGCACCTTCTCCTGCAGTCGAAGATACTCATCGGTCGACATGTCTTGCGCCAAATCCTCCCGATGTTCTCTCGGGCAGACAAGGCAATAACCGGGCAGTGTCTGATATTTGCTCAGGAAGATAATCGTCTCATCGTCTTCGAAAATACGATGATGAAAACAAGCCGGATCATTCTCGATCAAGCCGCAGATAAAGCATGGCCGCGTCGCAATGTCGCGCACATAGGTCTTGAGATCGAAGGGTTGGCGATCGATCATTCTGAACCTCCATCTCCCAGCGGCGAGCGCTAAACAATGCGACCAACAGCGAAGGCCGCCGCCGCTCGGAGAAGATGCCGTCTGCCTATCCGGCAGCGACACGCAACTGATCTGGCACCTCCGCGCCGATCGGAATCCGAAGCGTAAACGTCGTGCCGTCCCCGCGGCTGCTTGTCACTTCTATCGATCCGCCGTGAAGCTCGATGATCTGCTTGACGAGATTAAGGCCGATGCCAGTGCCGGCAATGCCCGTGGAACTTCTGGCACGGAAATAACGCTGGAACATCTTCGGGAGGTCATCGGCGTCGATGCCGATGCCTTCGTCGCGGACAGTGATGCAAACGCTGTCCCCTTCCTGCCATCCGGTGACGTGGACGTTCGGCGAATCCGGTGCGTATTTCACGGCGTTCGAGAAGAGATTGCTGAAGACCTGGTCGAGCGCAGGATGATCCCCATAGATGGTCGGAGGAAGCCGATCGAGGTCAAGCAGAAAACGGTGGGTGCGCCGGATGCTCTCCTGGCGGGCGCGGCAGATTTCGATGATTTCCGCGATCGAGCACGGCTTGTGCACGATGGTGATCCTGCCATGGTCCAGCCGCCCGGCAGCAAGAATACTTTCCATCAGTTCGAGCATGCGCGAAACCGAGCTGCGGATCTGATCGGCTTTTTCGCAAAGAAACTCCGGCGTCGCTGCCTCTTTGCGCCGAATGAGCCGTTGCGCCGCGCCGTCGATCACCGCAAGCGGGGTGCGGAATTCATGCGACGCCATCGAGACGAACTGCCGCTGCAATTCGTTGATCTGCTTTTCCTGTTCGAGCATCCGTTCGAGCTCTTCTGTCTGCCGCGCCAGTTCGACCGTGCGGGAGCGCACCATCTCTTCAAGCGTGTCACGGTGCTGCAGCAATGCCTTTTCGGCGCGCTTGGCCTCGGTGACGTCGACGACAGCCATCAGCGATGCCGCCTGGCCCTTGTAGTTCAAGCAGGTGGAATAGACGGTGACCTCGATGGCCGCGCCATCTCCCTTGAGATGGCGGCAAGAGCGGGACGAAGCAGGATCCTCGACATCGAAAACGACGGCCTGCGGCGGATTGGATTCCTGCGCCTCGATGTCGGATAGTCGCATCGTCAGGAATTGCTCCAGACGATAGCCGTAGTGATCGATGGCGGCTTGGTTTACGTGGAGAAATCTCAACGTTTCATGATCGTAAACCCACATCGGCATCGGGTTGCCTTCGAACAGCAGCCTGAACGATGCCTCCTGCATCTTGAGATCGGTAATGTCGACACGTATGCCGACGCTGCCGCCTTCGGAGATCTGGCGTTCTTCGATCCGTATCCAGCGGTTTCCGGGTAGGCGCTGCTCGTGTTTGCTGGTGGGCTTTGCATGATGGGCCAGCCTTTCCGCCAGCCATTCCTCTTCGCGTCCGACCGCTTCCGGATATTGGCCGCGCTCGAGGCCAGCACGCAGGCGGTCTTCGAAGCGCATGCCTTTTACGAGCATATCGCCGCTTTCGGCGTAAAGCTGCTCATATCTCTGGTTCCAGAGGACGAAGCGGTCTTCCTCGTCGAATAGGACGAGACCTTCCGGGACGACTTCGAAAGCCGCCAGAAGACGTGAATGCGCTGCCCGCGCCTCCTGCTCGGCGCGTTCTGCCTGGACATGCGCCTTCGCAAGGGCCTTTTCAGCCTGCCAGGCCTGCGTGATATCCTCGTGGGTCGATACCCATCCGCCGTCCGACGTGCGCTGATGATAGCCGCGGATGATCTGGCCCGACTTGAGTTCCTTGATCCAATCCCGAGGCGTATCGCCCCTATTGGTCGCTTCGGCCCAGGCGAGATATTCCGAGGTCGAGGTGGCGGGAACGGCGCCGACCCCCTGTCTCAGGTTGAGGATGTCCTTGAGTGACTGTCCCGGATGGATGACGGAGGGATCAAGTCCGTAGACTTCGGCATAACGGTTGTTTGAAAGCAGCAGCCGGCCGGCCTCGTCGAACAGGCAGACGCCTTGTCCCATGCTGGCAAGTGCCGTATCGAGTTGCTCGTTGCGCCGCTGCAGGCGCGCGTGGACTGCGCCGAGCTCGATATGTCGCTTAATGCGGGCGACGAGCTCCGCGGCGGAGACAAGGTTGGAAACGCAATCCACCGCACCGGCGGCAAGCCCTCCGATCCGGCTCTCCTCGTCCTCCGGCGAGACCAGAATGATGACTGGAATATCACACGTTATAGGCTTTGATTTGAAACGCCGGCAGTCTTCGAGCCCACCTCCCTCCGGCGACAGGGCGTCCAGCAGAATGAGCGCCGGCAGCGGTCGTTTGGCGGCGCATTCGTGAAACTCAGCTCGGTCGAGGTGAACGCGCAGCACGATACCATGTCGCTCGAGGGCGTCGCCGACACCCTGCAGGCCTGCCAACGTGCCATCCATTGCCAAGATTGTGTGCAGTTCGCCGGACACGACCGTTCCCTCGTTCATCCACATGGACGCGACTATAGGTCGTACCGGTTAACACGACCCTCACCTCAGGTCGGCCTCAGGGTGCTCCGCTTTCTATGGTTGAAGAATGGTTGCGAGCGAGGCGGAAAATATCCGGTGATGCAAGAGGACGCACGGCAGACATTCTTCGGGACTTTCGCCGGCACCGCCCGAACAGACCTAGCGTTCGTTCCGGATGTCGTGCAGGAGATCCAGACCGCGCTGGTATTTTTCGGTTTTCTTGCCGGCTTGTTCGGCCTGTCGGAGATTGTCTTCAAGGTCCGCCTGTTTGACTGGCAGGGCCAGCGAATTCGATGCGGCGCGTCTGACGAATTCGTCGTCAGGCTCCTCGGGCCGCCGCGTCAAGGCATCCACCGCAGAGATGATCGCCGGCGGGAAGCCTTCCTCCCTTAACCTGTCGAGCGTCCAGCCACTGCCTTTTTCGGCGACGTCGTGAAGATAGGCAACCGTTCGCGCCTCGTCTCCCGACACGAGAAGCGCGACCCGCTGGCAATGCTCAAAGAATGGCCGCCCGGTCTTGTCCACCTGCCCTTCATGCGCCTCTAAGGCGATTTGCATGGCATGGTCGAGATGCTGCATGGCGGTTACGGTCCTTCGGTCCTTCTGATTTTTCGCCGGGAAGGGTTCTCCCCGGTTGTTATCTCGATATCGGGCGTCGTGGAGCCGGCAACACCAAGGTCGGCTCGCGGCGGATCGAGATCACCGCTTTCCCCGGCTCCTTGCAGCAAGGCCGCATCATCTCTGTCGTCTTGATCAAGCAGGTCTTGCAGCGTCTCATGCTCGTCTTCGCCAGCCAGTTCGTCGCAAGCTTGCATCCAGTGACGCAGGTCCGAACCTTCAGGGCGGCCTTCGGCTTCCCAGATTTCATAGGCGCGCCGGCGTATCTGCTCGTGTTTATCTATGGCCATGATCTTCTCCAGTTTCGACCTGACCTCGCTACTCAATTTGGCGGGCGGCGACGAGCCGGGCGGCCATCTTCAAGGCGTGTTGATGGTCGGAAGAAAATCCTCCACCTGTTTGCGCTGATCCTTTGAAAGCGTCTCCACTCGCTCTTTCCAAAAGCGTTCGGCCGCCGGGGGATCCTCATTCCATTGACGAACAGTGGTGATGTTGTCGTCGATCTTGGACCGGCGCCGCCCGCCGAGACTGAGATACTCCCTCGCCAGTTTCAGGCTTGGGGTCTCGGTGCCGCTCTCGCGATCCAACGTCGAACGCACATTGCAGCGGGCGGCTTCCAATGCCGCCTGGCGATCGGCCTCAGCTTGCTGCGTGTCGAAGGAGCGCGCATCGTCGGTTCCACTCTCGGGTGAGATGTTGGTTGGGGAAGTGGTCATGGATCACCTTTCGATGCTGTGATCCAATAACCTCCGCCAGCCGCGAGAGTTCCGCATGCTGGCGATTGATTCGAGCGGGCGGCCAAGCCAAGCCGTCCTGCCGGCAATCAGTGAACGGCCATGCTTACCATGCGATAGGGGTGCACGGCCTCGAACTGCGAGATCATCGCCGTTGCCTGGAGCAACACGCGCTCGGCATTCTCGGGATCGTCCCTGGCGAGTTCGTCGGCATTGACGCGGATCGCTTCGGCCATGTTGTTGGAGAGCACGGCAAATTGCGTATTGCCTTCGACAAGAGCCTCACGCGCCGTATCCTCCAGCGTGCGAGCGATATCGACGAAGATCTCCTCGCGTTCCTCGATACTGAGGTCTTTGATTATATTGGTCTTCTCTTCCATGTCACTCACTCCTAAGACGTGGGACGGTGATCGAGCTCATCGAGCCTCGATCGCCAGAGAGCTAGGAACGCCGACATCCGGATTCAAGCCTTGTGCAGTTTGAACTCGCCTTCGAGACGAGGGGACGACTATCTTCATTATGTCGAACGCAGGAAGGGGGCTTCTGTTCCCGGGAGAGTTGCTAGCAGTCGACAGCAGAGAGTGCTAATTTTTCTCCTGCTCCTCTTGAAATCGAAAAACGCTCGAACCAGATCATTCGCGCAATGCGCGCGACTTGCACCCGTCCGGATCTCATCAATCCGGTCCGGCCAGCACCGACACCGTCGTCATTGTTTGTCTATGGAGGAAGACATGTCGTTCCGACCGCTTCATGACCGCATTCTCGTCCGCCGCGTCGATTCCGAGGAAAAGACCAAGGGCGGCATCATCATTCCCGACACCGCCAGGGAAAAGCCGCAGGAAGGCGAGGTCATCGCCGTCGGTCCCGGCGCACGCGACGATGCCGGCCAAATCCAGGCACTCGACGTCAAGGTCGGCGATCGCATCCTGTTCGGCAAGTGGTCCGGCACGGAGATCAAGATCGATGGCGAAGACCTGCTGATCATGAAGGAAAGCGACGTGATGGGTATCATCGAAGCTCAGAGCGAGCGGAAAGAGGCCGCCTGAGTCCATCAAGTCGGAAGTCAACGCTAAAGCGCGTTGCGATCTCTGAGGGTCGTCCCTCGCGCTTTGGATCTTAATTTCTTCGCATGTCGTTCTCGCAAAACCGCTGTACACTTGGCGACATGCGCTAGCTGCCGATGAAGGAGTGAGGACATGGCTGCTAAAGAAGTCAAATTCAGCGTCGAAGCCCGCGAAAAAATGCTGCGCGGTGTCGACATCCTGGCCAACGCCGTAAAGGTGACACTGGGTCCGAAAGGCCGTAACGTCGTGATCGACAAGTCGTTCGGCGCGCCGCGCATCACCAAGGACGGCGTTTCGGTTGCCAAGGAAATCGAGCTCGAAGACAAGTTCGAAAACATGGGTGCCCAGATGGTCCGCGAAGTCGCTTCGAAGACCAGCGACATCGCCGGCGACGGCACCACGACTGCGACGGTGCTCGCCCAGGCGATCGTCAAGGAGGGCGCCAAGGCCGTGACATCAGGCATGAACCCGATGGACCTGAAACGCGGCATCGATCTCGCCGTCAGCGCTATCGTCGAAGAACTGAAGGCCAACGCCCGCAAGATATCCAACAATGCCGAAATTGCCCAGGTCGGCACCATCTCCGCCAATGGCGATGCGGAAATCGGCCGCTTCCTGGCGGAGGCCGTGCAAAAGGTCGGCAATGACGGCGTCATCACCGTTGAAGAAGCCAAGACCGCCGAAACCGAACTCGAGGTCGTCGAAGGCATGCAGTTCGACCGCGGCTATTTGAGCCCCTATTTCGTCACCAATGCCGACAAGATGCGGGTCGAATTCGAGGATCCCTATATTCTCATTCATGAGAAGAAGCTGTCGAACCTGCAGGCGATGCTGCCGATCCTCGAAGCCGTGGTTCAGTCCGGCAAGCCGCTCCTCATCATCGCTGAAGACGTCGAAGGAGAAGCCCTTGCGACCTTGGTCGTCAACAAGCTGCGCGGCGGCCTGAAGATCGCTGCCGTCAAGGCGCCTGGCTTCGGCGACCGCCGCAAGGCCATGCTTGAAGACATCGCCATCCTGACCGGCGGCACCGTCATCTCCGAAGATCTCGGCATCAAGCTTGAGAATGTGACGCTCAATATGCTCGGCCGGGCAAAAAAGATCACGGTCGAGAAGGAAAACACGACCATCATCGACGGCGTCGGTTCGAAGGAGGAGATTTCAGGCCGCATCGCCCAGATCAAGGCCCAGATTGAAGAAACCACCTCCGACTACGATCGCGAGAAGCTGCAGGAACGTCTTGCCAAGCTCGCCGGCGGTGTTGCCGTCATCCGCGTCGGCGGCTCGACGGAAGTCGAGGTGAAGGAGAAGAAGGATCGCGTCGACGACGCGCTGCATGCAACACGCGCGGCGGTCGAGGAGGGCATCCTGCCCGGTGGCGGTGTGGCGCTGCTGCGCGCTGTCAAGGCACTCGACAATTTGAAGACTGCCAATGACGATCAGCGGGTCGGCGTCGAAATCGTGCGCCGTGCGCTCGAGGCCCCGGCTCGCCAGATCGCCGAAAACGCCGGCGCCGAAGGTTCGGTAGTTGTCGGCAAGCTGCGCGAGAAGAGCGAATTTTCCTATGGCTGGAACGCTCAGACCGGCGAATTCGGCGATCTCTACGCGCAGGGCGTCATCGATCCGGCCAAGGTCGTCCGCACCGCGCTACAGGACGCATCTTCCATCGCCGGCCTGCTGGTGACGACGGAAGCGATGATCGCCGAAAAGCCGAAGAAGGATGCTCCTCCGGCGATGCCCCCCGGCGCCGGTATGGACTTTTAAGACAAGGCCGCAGGCTCGCCTGGACACGCCTGGCGGGCCTTTTCCGAGGGAATGAAGATGGTTCAAACGATCCTAAACCGATCGCAGGTGCCGCTGGACTCCCGCGATCTCGAAACCTGCCAGCGCGTCTTCGACAAGCTCAGCGCCGATTACGCAGTGGCAAGAGACAGCGACGAAGCCGAACGAATGGCGAGCATCATCATCGAGCTCTACCGACAGGGCGTGCGCGATCCCAATCATCTGCAGGCGATGGTCGAGGCGGCTCGCGGTCTCTTCGAGACAAACGGACGCCCACCGGCTGCTCACTGACTGCACGGAACCGTCACGGCGAAGGCTGATATAATGCAGCCTCCGCCGCGCACACGGACAGGGACAGGGACTGGGACTGGGACTGGGACTGGGACTGGGACTGGCGTTGCGCGTTTTATCAGCCGCTGCAAGGAGCCGTGGCACTTGATCCTCACATCGCCCTCGGAAATCGATTCCGATTCTGGGGCTGATGCGCTAGTGACAGAGTTCGAGTGCATTCTGAAGGTTCGCAATGATTCCACGCCTCCAGCCGAAGGTTACCCTCGCCCTCCCCGCCACAGGGTTTTTCCAGCGGCTCGTCGAAGCGGGATTCGAGGGCGACATCGAGACCGGCCCGGCCAGCCGAACCGTATTTTCGACCGACAATTCCATTTACCAGCTTGAGCCGACGGGCATCCTTTTTCCGCGAGGCGTAGAAGACCTGCAGCACCTAGCGTCCGTGCTGGCAGAACCCACGTTCCGCGGAATAAGTATTGCACCGCGCGGCGGCGGCACCGGCACGAACGGGCAATCCCTGACATCTGGCGTGGTGGTGGATTGTTCGCGGCACATGAGGTCCATTCTCGAAATCGATCCCGTCCGCAGGGTCGCGCGCGTGCAGGCGGGCGTCGTCAAGGATCAGTTGAACCAGGCGCTGAAACCTTACGGTCTCTTTTTCGCGCCCGAACTCTCCACCTCCAACCGCGCCACGATCGGCGGCATGATCTCCACCGACGCCTGTGGCCAGGGTTCCTGCCTCTACGGCAAGACCAGCAACCATATTCTCGGATTGCGCATCGTGCTGGTGGACGGCTCCGATTTTTGGTCGCGCCCGCTCGATGCGGAAGCGCTCGATGAGATCGTCGCAGGTAAGGACCGCGTCGGCGAGATCCACAGAACGGTGGAGCGGATCACACGCGAAAAGCGGGACCGGATCACTGAGGTTTTCCCGAAACTCAATCGCTACATGACCGGCTACGACCTCGCCCATGTCAGGCGCGACGACGGATGCTTCGACCTCAACGCCGTTCTCTGCGGATCGGAGGGAACGCTGGCTTTGATCGCCGAAGCCGAACTCAACCTTCTGCCGATCCCCGCTCATGCGGCGCTGATCAATATCCGCTATGGCGATTTCAATACCGCCCTGGAAGACGCCCGCGATCTCGCGGCGCTGAAGGTCGCCTCGGTGGAGACCATCGATGAGAAAGTACTTGGTCTTGCGAGACGCGACATCGTCTGGACCGGCATCGCCCGCTTTTTTCCGGATGAACCGGACGCGGTGACCGATGGCATCAATATCGTCGAAGTCCTCGCCGACGACGAGGAGGAGCTCGAACGCAAGCTCTCGGAAGTGACCGCAGCTCTCGACGCCGGCATAAGCACCCGCCATGCCGGTTACACGATTGCCCGAGGCCATGCTGAGGTCGAGGCGATCTGGTCGATGCGCAAGCGCGCCGTTGGCCTGCTCGGAAATGTGGAGGGGCCGGTCAGGCCTGTCGCCTTCGTCGAGGATACGGCCGTGCCGCCGGAAAATCTGGCGGCCTATATTCGCGAATTCCGCGCCCTTCTCGATGGCGCTGGCCTTTCCTACGGCATGTTCGGCCATGTCGATGCCGGCGTGCTGCACGTGCGGCCAGCCCTTGACCTCACCCGCGACGCTCATGTCCGGCTGGTTCGGGAGATCAGCGACGCCGCGGTGACGCTCACCCGCAAATATGGCGGCGTGCTCTGGGGAGAGCACGGCAAAGGGGTGCGTTCGGAATATGTGCCTGAATTCTTCGGCGATCTTTATCCCTGCCTGCAGGAAATCAAGCGGGCTTTCGATCCGGATAACCGGCTCAATCCGGGCAAGATTGCCACGCCTTCGTCAGAGGCGCTGACAAAGATCGACGATGTCCCGCTGCGGGGAGATACCGACCGTATCATCGGCAACCAGATCCGCTCCGCCTTCGACAATGCCGCCTATTGCAACGGCAATGGCGCCTGTTTCGATTTCGACGAAACGAGCCCGATGTGCCCCTCCTACAAGGCGACGCGCGACCGGCGCTTTTCGCCCAAGGGCCGTGCCGCGCTGATGCGGGAATGGTTGAGGCTGCTTGCCGAAAATGGCATCGATCCCCGCGATGAGGCAACGCGCCTGCGGCGAAGCGCTCCGCTCGCGAGCCTCGCGCGACGCGCCTTCAACTCGCTGAGCCCGGCAAATCGGGACGATTTTTCCCATGAGGTGCGCGCGGCGATGGAGACCTGTCTCGCCTGCAAGGCCTGCGCCGGGCAATGCCCGGTGAAGGTCAGCGTGCCGGCCTTCCGCTCGAAATTCCTGGAACTCTACTACGGACGTTATCTCCGTCCGCTGAAGGACCCGCTGGTCGCGGCGATCGAGACGACCCTGCCGCTCGTCCAGCGCATCCGCCCCGCCTACAACATGGTCGTCGGCACGCGGGTCGGCAGAAGGTTGATGCGTGTGGTGGGGCTGACCTCGCTGCCGCGTCTGCCGCAAATCTCACTGGCAAAGGAAGCCGCCCGCCTCGGCGTGCCGCTTGCGACCGCTCAGACGATCGAAGCGCTGTCGCCGGGTGAAAGGCAGCGGAGCGTGGTCTTCGTCGCCGACAGCTTTACCGCCTATTTCGATCCTGACGTTGCACTCGCCGCAATCGTTCTCGCCAGGAAATCAGGCTTCTCACCCCTTCTCGCGGCCTCCCATGTCAATGGCAAAGCCCTGCATGTGCATGGCTATCTCGGACGCTTCGCCGATGCAGCCCAACGGACAGCAGGCTATCTTCAGCAGCTCGATGATGCCGGAATGACGCTTGTCGGCCTCGATCCGTCGATGACGCTCGCCTTCCGCAGCGAGTATAAAGGAATGCTGAAGGCGGCAGTCCTTCTTCCCCAGGAATGGCTCGCCGCCAATCTCGACCGGCTCGCCGCTTCCCCTTCGGTCGTCAAGGGCAACAGCTTCCGCTTGATGCCTCATTGCACCGAACGCACCAATGCGCCGGCCTCCGTCGCACAATGGCAAAAGATCTTCGAAAGCCTTGGCATTGACCTTCAGGTTGCGCAAACCGGCTGTTGCGGCATGGCCGGCACCTTCGGGCACGAGGCCCGCAACCGCCCGATCTCCGAACGCCTCTACGCGATGAGCTGGAAACCGGAAGTCGATGCGGCCGGCGATACCGATATCCTTATGGCGACAGGATATTCCTGCCGGTCGCAGGTGAAGGAAATTGACGCGAAGCGCATTCCACATCCGTTCCAGGTCATCGCCGGGATCATTTCGGAAACGTCCGAAGTCCCGCAGTTGTAGACGGCAACTTCGCGGAAATGACGACGCAGCATGCAGCCTGTGACAGCGAGATCTCCGGCGGCAATCCGAGCCGCTCGACAAGCTCACGCCACGGCCGCGATCGTGTCGCCGTCATTCGGCAGCAGCCGCGCCACGGCGCTCAAAAGGTCGGTCTGCGATATCAGGCCGAGGATCCGGTGGTCGTCGTCGACAATGATGACGGCATGGGTGCGCCCGTCCGTCAGAACTGGCAGGAGCGACAGAGCCGCATCTGAAGCTCTCGCCGTCGCCGGTTTGGAGATCGCATGGGCAATCGTATCGCCGTCAGCAAACAATTCACGCAAGCCGACAGTGCCGATCAGACGGCCTTCCGGATCCTTCACCGGCAAGGTACGGATATTATGCTTCAAAAGAAGATGCCGCGCGGCGTCCGGCCCAGACGCCTCACCGATGGCGATCACGTCACGCGACATGATATCGGCGCAGCTGATCTTGTCGTTTGATCGGATGGCTGCCTGCAGCTCGACCTGCTGCAGCAGTCGCCCGAGGTCGGCCCGGTCGATATCGAAGGTTTCGTCGAGCGCTTCAAGGGCGGCGTCGACATCCTCCTCGCGAAAGCCCACCCGCACAGCAGATGGCGGATCGATCGTCTGGTGGGTGTTTTCCGCCGGCTTAGGAACGACGTGCGGATAGTTCCGCCTGAAAAGCTTGTGGAACAGCAGCCCGAGCCCGACGAGTATGCAGGAGTTCAAAGCGACCGGCACGAAGGGAAAGACGAATCCCCAGCCGGCAACGACGGGGCCGCCGAGCACGGCGGTCAGTGCCGCAGCCCCTCCCGGCGGATGCAGGCATCGCGTGAACGACATCGCCCCGATGGCCAGCGAAACGCCGACGCCCGTCGCAATGATCGGATCACGAATGAAATACGCGGCAATGATGCCCATCGTGGCGGAAATCGTATTGCCGCCGATGATCGACCAAGGCTGCGCCAACGGGCTTGCCGGCACGGCGAAAAGCAGCACCGCCGACGCCCCCATCGGTGCGACGATCAGCGGAAGATGCGGCCCCTGACCGAACAGATAACCGCTGATGACGCCGGTGAGACCGATGCCCAGCAAGGCGCCGAAACAGGCAATTAATCGTTCTCTTAGCGTTGCGCCGGCCAGAATGGGCGAAAACAAGCGAAAGCGGCGAAAACGGCTCGGCCCCACCTTCGGTGAAACGGGTAACTGCATGCGAAGACCAATGATGAATGAGAATTATCTGGAGGGCGAAGGAAGAGACCCAGGCGCTAGTTTGTTGCCAGCCTGACATCTCTGCCTTTGGTTGCACCAAGCACCTCATGGAAGGCGCTGAAGGCACTGGGGCAATGATCCTTGCGGTAGACCAGCAGGGTCTCGACCGGCCCGAGCTGATGGGTCTGAACGGCGGTCGGCCAGTGCATGAGATCGAGAACGGACCTTGGCATCACACCCGCCGTATTCCCGGTCGCAACGCTCGCCAGGATCGCATGATAGGAACCGTGCTGGCTCGTCGGCAGGTCGCTCGATTTGCGCGCCCAGTCTTCGGCAATCCGGCGATAGGTGCAGCCGGGTTCCAAAGCCGCGAGCGACCCGATACGCATGTCGGCCGCGGATTTGATGGCGGGATGCCCGGACGGCAGCACGATCAACAGATCTTCGACGAAGACCGTCTCCATCTCCAGCGCCTTGAGTTCGGCATCGAACTCCAAATCCTCCTCCCGCATCGCCTTCGGTGGCCGGGCAATCAGCGCGCAATCCAGCACATCGGCCAGAACATCGCGGGCGAGATCGCGAGACGCGCCCATCGTCAGATGCAGCGACACGTCGGGCCACATCTGATTGAATTGCGTCAACGCCGCCGGCAGCCTGCTTGCCGCCGTACTTTCCATCGTGCCGACCCGCAATGTTCCCGATGGAGCAAGAGGCCGCACGGCTTGACGCGCTTCAAGCGCCAGCGCCATCAGCCGGTTGGCATAGGCGAGAAAGGTTTCGCCCTCCCGTGTCAGCGTCATCTTCTTGCCGTCACGGCTGAACAGGCATGCACCAAGGTCCTCCTCCAGTTGCTGGATGCGCGTCGTCACATTCGACGGCACCCGCCCGACCGCCTTGGCGGCCTTGGTAACGCTGCGATCGCTGGCAACGGCGAGGAATATCTCGATTGACGAAAGGTCCAATGAAAGATCTCTTTTCCGGAATTAAAGCGAGTCATTGTTCTCTATATAAAAATCATCACCCGAGCTCAAGCGGGTTTAGGCCCAGGCGAAACAACGGAATCGGGGCAGCGCGTGAAGGCTCCCGGCTCGACCTTCTCATTAAAAATGTCCGCGCCATCCGCAGGCCAGACAGCCAAGTGATTGCCGAAAAAAAGATCGAGACGCCGCCGAAATAGCCACGCCAATCGCTGCATCGGCTCGGCTACCGGGCGTTTTACGGCTGGCATGGAGATTGCGTCTCAATGCTGATCTGTAGAACGACCGGCGCCGACCATATGCTGCACCTAGTCCTGACCTGCCTTCTTCTGAGCGTCGCTTCAGGCCTCAGCATGCGGCGTTTTCTTCTGCCGTATTTTTCCGGCGGCGATCTCGCTGAGAAATCCGCTCCCGTGACGGTCGTCGCAAGCGCGGTCTTTCTGGCGGCAGTCGCCTTCACCGTCTCCGACCAAAATCTCTGGGCAAAATCTGTCGTGCTGATGCTCTGCCTTATGCTGGCGGCAATGTTCGACGACGCCCGCCCCAGGCTGACCATCGCCCTTGCTGCCGTTAGCCTGGCCGCCTATCTCGGGCTACGCTCGATTGGCTGAGGCCGTCATGCGCGCCAGCCGCAGTGAGACGATGGCTGAGCAGCTTCGCGCGACGCCAACAACGATCTTCGTGACAGAATAGTTTCGCAATATAATTCTCTCCTTCTGAATATTTTTCGAAGCGGATCGCTTCAAGAATGGGAGAGGGCGATGAATATCGAGTCAGCGAGAGAGGATCTGGTCGGAGTGGTATGCCTGGCATCCTGTCCCGCCAATCGATGACACGGTGTTCTGGCTCGAGACCGTATACCGGCGGGAAACGGCGGAAGGACTGTGGCAATATCGTTCCTTCCGACCCGAGGTCGAACGTATCAAGGCTGCGGACGCCACGCCCATTTATCCCGGCGCTTAATTCCCCGTCAGCCGAGCGCCTGGCTGACCAGCGCATAGGTTTTCGGCCGATGCCCGACATGACCGCCCGGAATTGGAAGCCAAGGGGCGCCCAGCGACATGGTTGTCACGAAGTCAAAGACAGCAAGGCCGCAGCGGGAGAGAAAATCGGCAAATATCCCGACTTTCTCGCGCGTATCGAGGCGCAGGAATAACCCCGCATGCTCGAGCGCATGCGGATGGACGACAGCAATCGCGTCTGCGTCACTGGCGGCCACCACCGGGCCGACGACATGGCCGCGCCCGAACCTTCGGCAAAGCGAGAAGGCCTCGATCCGGCCGGCGCGAACCAACACGATGCCCTTGGAATGTCCCATGAGCCGAGCCAGAAGCGGCGTGCGGTCCGTGCCGAAGGCCACGCGATCCAGTTCTGCGATCGCCTCCAGATCTTCAGCTTCCACAGGCCGTATCGCGGCACCGGGCGGCAACTCCACATCCGGTGGCGCTATCGCTTCACCCTGGCATTGAAAGACGGGCGCTTCACGGACAAAATCCAACGACAAATAAAGGCGTCGCGCCGCCCGCGTCGCGTTCAGCCCAAGATTACGCCCGGCAACCTGGTCGAGCGCGTGGCGCATCAGCCATTGCCCGGCGCCATTGGCCTGCAGGCGCGGCGAAGTGATGACCATACCGATCGTGGCGAACCGTTCATCATAGGGAAACCACATCGCAGAGCCGAGGATGCGGCCGATTTCATCTATGGCCGCGATGCCCTGGCCGAATTCCCGCAGGAACTGCCAGTCTTCACGGCGATGCGGCCAGGCAACGGACATCGACAGCGCATGCAGCTTGTCGAGGTCGACACTGTCGATCCCGGCAATGCGCGTCTCGAAACTGTCGACCAATCTGGATTCGGATGTCAGTGCACTCACTCCCGCCCTCCTCGCGCATGTCCGGCCAATCCATAGGGAAAGCGCCCTCCTGAAACTTCGTTATCCAGATTAGGACGGTTCGTGCGATACAATTCACTGGCGAAGCCCGCGCGAACACAACAATCGTCCAAATCCGAGGCACTTTCGGCAAATAAAGCCGGGGCAGGCCTCTACAGTCATTGACCAGATCCCGAGCGCCGACGGCGCCGTGATGGCCAAAGCCCGGCGGCAATTCGATCCATCCGTGCAGTGAGGAGGCTCATGCAGGCAATTGAAATCCTCGAAAGGCTTGTCGGCTTTTCCTCCATCGTCGGCACACCCAACGGCGCAATCGTCACCTGGATCCGGCAGTACCTGCAAAGTCACGGCATTGCCGCCACCGAGCTTCCCGGCCCTGAGGGGGACCGGTCGAACCTCTTCGTGACGATCGGCCCAAGGGAGAGCCCCGGCTACATTCTCTCCGGCCATATGGATGTCGTTCCCGCCGCCGAGGGCGGGTGGAGCAGCGATCCGTTCCGCCTGCGCGCCGAAAAGGACCGCCTTTACGGTCGCGGAACCACCGACATGAAGGGCTTTCTCGCCGTCATGCTTGCCGCCGCCCCCGCGCTCGCGGCGGCAGGGCTCCGCCGGCCCATCCACCTCGCTTTTTCCTACGATGAGGAGGCAGGCTGCCGCGGTGTCCCGCACATGATCGCGCGCCTGCCTAAGCTCTGCGCACGTCCGCTCGGCGCGATCATCGGCGAGCCGAGCGGCATGCGGGCGATCCGGGCCCACAAGGGCAAGGCAGCCGCTCGGCTGACTGTCATGGGCCGCTCCGGCCATTCCTCGCGCCCGGAACAGGGACTGAATGCCATCCACGCCATGACCGAGGTTTTGGCTTGCGCTAGCGCCGAAGCCGAACGGCTGACGCATGGTCCGTTCGAGCATGTGTTCGAACCGCCCTATTCCTCGCTCCAGGTCGGCACATTGAAGGGCGGCCAGGCGGTCAACATCATTCCCGATAGCTGCGAGGCCGAGTTCGAGGCCAGGGCTATTTCCGGAATCGACCCGGCCACGCTGCTTGCGCCGCTGCGGGCCGTGGCCGAGGCGCTACCGCAACGCGGCTTCCAAGTGGAATGGCGCGAACTCAGCGCCTATCCGGCGCTGTCGCTTGCCGCCGATGCGCCACTTGCGCGCTTGCTTGGCGAACTTACCGGTAGCGAGCCGCTCGCCGCCGTCAGCTACGGCACCGAGGCCGGCCTTTTTCAGCGCGCCGGGATGGATGCGATCATCTGCGGGCCGGGCGATATCGCCCGTGCTCACCGGCCGGACGAATTCATCCTCAAGGGCGAACTCCTGGCCTGCCAGGCGATGATCGAGGCACTCGCCCGACATTGCATCGCCTGACCGTCAGATCAAGGAGCCGATGCAATGACCTTTCTCTTCAATTCCGATGCGAAGCGGGGCGCCGTATTCGCTGAGGCCTTCGCGCGCGACCTTCCCGACATAGACTTCGTCACGGATCCGGCGTCGGTCGAACCGGAGGCGGTGCGCTACCTCATCACCTGGACCGTGCCGGATGATCTCGCGCGCTACCGCAATCTCGAAATCCTGTTTTCGATCGGCGCCGGCATCGATCAGTTCCGCATCGACGCCGTGCCGGCGCAGGTCAAGGTGGTGCGCATGGTCGAGGACGGCATCGTCAGGATGATGCAGGAATATGTGACGCTGGCCGTCCTCGCACTCCATCGCGATCTGCCGGCCTATCTCGACCAGCAGCGGCGCGGGATCTGGCAGCCGATCCCACCCGTTCAGGCCGCGAAACGCCGCGTCGGGGTGCTGGGGCTTGGCATGCTGGGAAGCGCAGTGCTTGAGAGTTTGCGCCCCTTCGGCTTCCCGCTGTCCGGCTGGAGCCGCACCCCGCGCGCGATCGAGGGCGTTCGGTGCCTCAGCGGCGGCAAGTGGCTGCAGACCCTGCTTGCCACCACCGATATTCTGGTCTGCATGCTGCCGCTGACCGAGGAGACGCGCGGCTTCCTGAATGCCGAGCTCTTCGCCAGGCTTCCCGCCGGGGCCGCACTCGTTCATGCCGGCCGCGGCGCCCAGCTCGATCATCAGGCGCTCGTCGGCGCGCTCGACACCGGGCATCTCTCCGGCGCCGTCGTCGACGTTACCGATCCGGAGCCGCTGCCACCGGGCCACGCCTTCTGGAATCATCCGAAAATTCTGCTGACGCCGCATATCGCCAGCGTCACTCAAGCCGAAACCGCGGCGGCCGCCGTGATCGGCAACATCAAACGGCATCAATCCGGCCTCGATCCGATCGGGCTGGTCGATCGCAGCCGCGGCTACTGATCTATCTCGCCACACAAATCTGCACCCCGGAAAGGAAAACAATGTCTTTGCTCAAGACCATCGACGCCAACCCATCCCATCCGCCGCGCGAGTCCGGCCCCCTTCCCGAGCGCCTGATCGCGGGCAATCCCACCTTCAAGACCTGGGCACAGGATGTCGCTCGCGCAGAGACGGTTCATACCGGCATATGGGAGGCGACGCCCGGTGAGACGCGTTCGATCAAGGGCGAGACGTTCGAGTTCTGCCATATTCTGTCCGGTCTGGTCGAACTCACGCCGGAAGGCGGAGAACCGGTGGTCTACAGGGCCGGCGACAGCTTCGTCATGAAGCCGGGCTTTATCGGCGTCTGGAAGACGATCGAGACGGTGCGCAAGATCTACGTGACAGTGACGTGAGCTGGCGGGCGGCTGTCCTCTCTGCGCGGGCAGCGCGGCGCCGGGCGCGGACACCAGCCGTAGATTTGACTGGTGGCGGCGGGGAAAACGCAATTTTTATCCGCCGCAACAATATCGGTCGATGCATGCTGCTCGGTTTCGCAAGCTAGGCTTAAGCAAGCTCATGCCGAGGACACGCAATGACACTCAGCTTCGATCCGAACTCGATCTCACTGCCCGTAGGGCATTTCATCGGCGGCCGGCTGGTTCCGGCCGAAGCCGTCATCGACATGCATCGGCCGTCCGACGGCAGGGCCTATGCCGGCTGTCCGCTTGCCGACGCGGCCCTTGTCGATCAGGCCGTGGAAACGGCAAAGGGTGCATTGAATGAAAGCAATTGGGGCGGTGTGCGCCCGCGCGAGCGCACCAAGGCGCTGCAGCGCTGGGCGGACCTGATCGAAGCCGAGGCAGAGACCCTCGCCAGGCTTGAGGCGCTCTCCTCAACCCGCCCCGTCGGCCAGCTCGTTGCCGGCGACATCGCCGTCACCGCCGAACAGATCCGCTTCTTTGCCGAATTCGCCGACAAGGAAGGCGGCGATCTCGTCCCGACCGACGACGCGAATTTCGGCATGATCATGACGGAACCCTATGGCGTCGTTGGCGCCATCACGCCCTGGAATTTCCCCCTGTCGATGGCCGGGTGGAAGCTCGCTCCGGCGCTGGCCGCGGGCAATGCGGTGGTGTTGAAGCCATCGGAGATGACGCCGTTTTCAACGCTCTACATGGCCGAACTTTCAGTGCGGGCCGGCCTGCCCGCCGGCCTCGTGAATGTCGTGCTCGGCGACGGCCCCACCACCGGAACGGCCGTCACCGGGCATCCGGGGATTTCCAAGGTCAGCTTCACCGGCTCGACTGCGGCCGGTGCGGCGATCATGGCCAATATCGCCCGTACCGGCGTGAAGCCGATGACGCTGGAGCTCGGCGGGAAGAGCCCTCAACTGGTCTTCGCGGATGCCGATCTCGATCTTGCGGCAGGCGCTATCGCCGCCAGCATTTTGTCCAACGCCGGCCAGGCCTGCATATGCGGATCCCGCCTCATCGTCGAGGCGAAGGTGGCGGACGCGCTCGTAGCGGCCCTCATCGCCAGACTGGCGGCAATCCGCCCGGGGGCGACCTGGGAGGAAACGACCGATTATTCGCCCGTTATCTCCGAACGCCAGATCGCCCGCATGGATGGCATCATCCGCGCCGCCATCGACGGCGGCGCGGAGTGCCTTACGGGCGGCGGCCGGCTCGATCGTGAGGGCTATTTCTACGCGCCGACGCTGATTTCGGGCGTGACGGCAACATCGCCCGCGGTTCTCGAGGAAATCTTCGGACCGGTCCTGACCATCCAGACCTTCGAGGATGAGGAGGAGGCGCTGAGGCTGGCCGACCACCCATCCTATGGGCTGGCCGCCGGCCTCTTCACCCGCGATCTCGCGCGCGCCATCCGCCTCACCGGCCGCCTGCAGGCCGGCACCGTCTGGGTCAACCGTTACGGCCGCTCGCGCGACCATATCCTGCCGACCGGCGGCTACAAGCAGTCCGGCATCGGCAAGGATCTCGGCCGCGAAGCCTATCATGCCAACCGCAAGAGCAAGAGCGTGCTCATCAGCCTTTAAGGAGCTGCGATGAAGACCTACAGGATTGCCCTTCTGCCAGGAGACGGCATCGGCCGCGACGTGACCGACGCTGCCTGGGCCGTGCTCGAAAAGACCGCCGGATCGGGCGGATTTTCTCTTGAAGCGACCCGCTACCCCTGGTCCTGCGACTATTATCTCGAAAACGGCAGCATGATGCCCGCCGACGGGATCGAGACGCTGAGCTCTTTCGACGCCATCCTGCTCGGCGCCGTCGGATGGCCACGCAAGGTGCCCGATTCCGTGTCGCTGCATGGGCTCCTGCTGCCCATCCGCAAGGCTTTCGTTCAGTATGCCAATATCCGCCCGCACAGGCTGCTGCCGGGCGTGCAGGGGCCGCTGCGGTCCGAGGGCTTCGACATCCTCTGCATCCGCGAAAATACCGAGGGCGAGTATTCCGGCGCCGGCGGCCGCGTCCATCAGGGCACGGACAGCGAAGTAGCTGTGGAAACCTCGATCTTCACCCGCAAGGGGATAGAACGCATCCTGCGTTTCGGCTTCGAGCAGGCACGCGCGCGGCGTGGCAAACTCGCTTCAGTGACCAAGTCCAATGCGCAGAAATATTCGATGGTCTTCTGGGACGAGATCACCCACAGGCTCTCTGCGGGATATCCGGATGTCGAGGTGACCAGCTACCACATCGACGCCATGGCCGCCCGCATGGTCATGGCGCCTGAGAGCCTCGATGTCGTGGTCGCATCCAATCTCTTCGGCGACATTCTGACCGACCTTGGGGCCGCCATCCAGGGCGGGCTCGGCTTTGCGGCATCGGCCAACATCAATCCCGATCGCTCGGCGCCGTCCATGTTCGAACCCGTCCACGGCTCCGCGCCTGACATCGCTCATCTCGGAATTGCCAATCCGATAGCCGCCATCTGGTCGGGCGCAATGATGCTGGAACACCTCGGAGAGGCGGCTGCTGCCGCAAGGATAATGGCCGCGATCGAGGCGACGACGGCGCGCGGCATCGGCGCTGTTCCCGGCAAGGACAAGACGGAGACGATCACGACATCGGTGCTTTCGGTACTCGACTAGAGCATGTCGCACAGGTTGCGCCGCGGTTTTGCGCCCGGAATTGTGGAGAGGACGCTTTGATGAAAGAGGACAAGATGAACGGATTGAGGGATGGCAGCCTGCTGCGCCAGCAGGGGCTCATCGACGGAGAATGGTGCGGGGGCGCAGCGGGGCGCACGATCGAGGTCATCGATCCGGCGACGCAGCATGTGCTGGGCAGCGTGCCCGACATGGACGCAGCCGACACGCGGGCCGCGATCATGGCGGCAGAAAAGGCTTTTGGTCCATGGCGGGCAAAGACCCATGCCGAGCGCGCCGCCCTGCTCGAGGCCTGGCACGATCTGATGCTCGACAATATCGAGGATCTGGCGCTGATCCTGACCACGGAACAGGGAAAGCCGCTGACGGAGGCGCGAGGCGAAATCCGCTACGGCGCCTCATTCATCAAATGGTTTTCCGAGGAAGCACGTCGTATCGGCGGAACAACCATCCCCTCGCCCACCGCGGAGCGGCGGATCATCGTTCTGAAGGAGCCCGTCGGCGTATCGGCGATCATCACGCCGTGGAATTTTCCCAATGCGATGATCACCCGCAAGGTGGGGCCGGCACTTGCGGCAGGTTGCACGGTGGTCATCAAGCCATCGGACCTGACCCCGTTTTCGGCGCTGGCGCTCGCCGTACTGGCGGAACGCGCCGGCATCCCCAAGGGCGTGATCAACATCGTCACCGGCATGCCGGCCGCGATCGGCGACGAATTGATGACGAACCAGACCGTCCGCAAGATCTCTTTCACCGGCTCGACCCGCGTCGGCTCGCTGCTGATGCGCGGGGCGGCCGACAGCGTCAAGCGGCTCAGCCTCGAACTCGGCGGCAACGCACCCTTCATCGTCTTCGACGATGCCGATCTCGACCTTGCCGTGGAAGGCGCCATCGCGTCGAAATTCCGCAATGGCGGACAGACCTGCGTCTGCGCCAACCGCCTTCTCGTCCAGTCCGGCGTCTATGACGCCTTTGCCGCAAAACTTGGCGCGCGGGTCGCAGCCATGAAGGTCGGGGCAGGCACCGAGGCCGGCACGGATATCGGGCCGATGATCAACAAGGCGGCGATCGAGAAGATCAACCGTCACGTGGAGGATGCCGTAAAAAGGGGAGCCAAGATCCTCGCCACTGTGGATTCCATGCCTGCAGGCGATCAATATGCCGCTCCGATGGTGCTTGGCGGCGCGACCACCGACATGCAGCTCGCCAGCGAAGAGACATTCGGACCGGTTGCACCGCTGTTCCGGTTCGACACCGAGGAGGAGGCGATCCGCATCGCCAATTCCACTCCCTTCGGCCTTGCAGCCTATTTCTACACCGAGAGCCTGAAACGGTCCTGGCGCGTCGGCGAGGCGCTCGAATTCGGCATGATCGGCCTGAACACCGGCGCCATCTCGACCGAGGTCGCTCCGTTCGGCGGCGTCAAGCAATCCGGCCTCGGGCGTGAGGGCGCACGATGCGGCATTGAGGAATATCTTGAAATGAAGAGCTTCCACATCGGCGGGCTCTCCTGACCGTCATAAAAAAGGGCGCCGGAAGCTCCGCCGGCGCCTTCCCATATGGTTTTTCTGACTGTCTTCCAAACGGCGGCAAGTTTACGGGAGATGCCTGAGAAAGGCTGAACCGCTCTCGTCACGCCGCGCTTACATGAAGCGATCGAGTGTCTTGTAATAGAGCCCGACGACCGGCAGAAACCACGGCTTGCCGAAATGGCCGGGGACGGCAGGCCATTCGAGGCCTTTGACCGGATTGCGGTCCGCCTTGCCCATGATGGCATCGGCGATGATGATGCCGAGATGGGTGGAGAGCTGGGCGCCGTGGCCAGAATAGCCCATGGCGTACCAAACGCCGTCGCCATAGCCCGCGCGGGGATAACGGTCTTTCGTCATATCGACGAGCCCGCCCCAGCAGTAGTCGATCTCGATGCCGGCAAGTTGCGGGAAGATTTCAGCCAGACCGGCGCGCAGAATATCACCGCTCCTTGCATCCGACCGCTGGTCCGACGTGGCGGAAAAGCGTGCTCGACCGCCGAAGATCAGCCGCTTGTCCGGCGACAGCCGGAAATAGTTTCCGATATTCAGCGAGGTGACACAGGTCCGGTTTCCCGGCATCGTCGCTGCGATTTCGGCGTCGCTCAGCGGCCGCGTGGCGAGCAGGAAGCTGCCGACGGAAATGATCCGGCGGCGGAAATAGCCGAAGAGCGACGGGGTGTAGGCGCCTGTCGCGACCAGTACGTGGTCGGCGGTGACGGTGCCGCGCCCCGTCTTGAGGCTGTGGCGTCCATTGCCTTGCCGATGGCCGGTCACGGCGGCCTTTTCGAAAATGACGGCGCCGTGGCGGGCGGCCGCGGCGGCGAGCCCGGCGACATAGCGCCCCATATGCATCATCGCGCTCTTCCTCGAGAGCATGGCGCCATGGAAAGGCGAGCCGACCTCACTCTTCAAGTCATCCGCCGAAAGAAGCGCCGTCTCCGGATCGACCTCTCTATGCACAGCCTCGAAATTGCGGGCAATGGCATCGAAATGCTGCGGCTTGGAGGCAAGCTTCAGCTTCCCGGCGCGACGGAAATTGCAGTCGATGCCCTCCTCGCCGACGATCGCCTCGATGGTGTCGATCGACTCGTCGAACGCCCGATAAAGCGCGACGGCACGCTCGGTGCCGAGTGCTGACTTGGCAGACAGGAAGCTATGGGCTAGCCCGTTGTTGAGATGGCCGCCATTGCGTCCCGACGCCCCCCAGCCCACGCGTTCGGCCTCCAGCACGACGACCTTGACGCCGGCTTTCGCAAGCTGGCGCGCGGCCGCAAGCCCGGTAAAACCGGCGCCGATGACGGCCACATCATAATGTCCTTCGACAGGACCGTGAGCCGCATCGGCAAAAGCGCGGGCTGTGTCATGCCAGTAGGATTGAAACTGCATCCGTTTGTCTCCGTCAGAGGCCAACGACACCGGGCAGAGCTGAGATATCAGGGATTTCGACATAGCCGTAATAGGGATTGGCCGGCTCGTGGCCCCGGTTGACCCAGACCTTGTTCTTGATGCCGAGATCGTGGGCAGACATCAGGTCATAGCGGAAGGAGGACGAGCAATGGAGCACGTCCTGCGGTCCGCAGCCGAGCATGTCGAACATATATTCGAAGGCTTGGAAACGCGGCTTATAGGCATTTGCCTGTTGCGCGGTATAGACCGCATGGAAGGGCGCGCCGAGCTTTTCGACATTCGACATGATCTGCGCATCCATGGCATTGGACAGGATCACCAGCGGAATTTCGCGGGCAACCCTGGCAAGACCTTCGGGTACGTCGCGATGCGGCCCCCAGGTGGGAACACGCTCGTAAACCATTTGCGCTGCTTCGTGGCGAAATTCCACGCCATTGCGCTTGCAAGTCCGTTCGAGCGAATTGTGCACCACCTCGGCATAGGGCTTCCAGGCGCCCATGATCTCATCAAGGCGATAAGCGGCGAAATTCTTGATGAACTCCACCATGCGCGGCTCGTCAAGCTGATTGCCGTAGAGGTCGCGCGCCGCTTCCGCCATCTGAAAATTGGTCAGCGTGCCGTAGCAATCGAAGGTGATGTATTTCGGACGGAACGTCGTCATCTGCGTATCCTTTAGCGATCGGAACTGGGACCTGTTCACAATCATAGGCTCCGCTTCGCCCATGGCTGCCTGAATTGGCCGCATCGGAAGCAGAATCTATCGTATCGAAAGCGGCGTTTGGCAGAAGGTTGCGCCTCCCCGGGGCGCCGGGGATCTGTTCAATCGTGATCGTGGCCATGCTGCGACGGAAGGTCGAGGCCGAATGTATCGACGAGATCGGCCACCTGAGCCGGGCTGAGGAAACGGGGGTTGAGGTTGCGCAGCAGCAGATAGAGCTTTGCCGTTTCCTCCAGTTCCTCAGTCGCAAACACCGCCGCCTCCAGGCTGTCACCGGCGACAACAGGTCCATGATTGGCCAGAAGCACCGACGAATATCTGCCGGCCAGTCCCCGGATCGCGTCGGCCACTGCCGGATCCCCTGGGCGATAATACGGCACCAACGCGGTCTCGCCGGCGCGCATGAGATAATATGGCGTCATCGGCGGCAGGGCGGCACGCGGATCGATCTCCGGCAGCATGGTCAGCGCCACCGCATGTGTCGAGTGAAGGTGGACGATAGCGCGGGCACTGCCGCGTGTGTCGTAGAGGGCGGTGTGAAGCGGGATTTCCTTGGTCGGCTTGTCGCCCGACAGCAACCGGCCTTCCGCATCGAGCCTGGAGATCCGGGCCGGGTCGAGGAAGCCGAGCGAGGCGTTGGTCGGCGTCACCAGCCAGCCGCCGTCCTCCAGCCGCAACGATATATTGCCGGACGAACCCGGCGTCAGCCCGCGCTCGAACAGCGAGCGACCGTATCGGCAGATTTCCTCACGCAGGCGGGCGTCGGACATGGCAGTTCCTCCGATCTTACGCAGTTGCGCCTTCGATCAGTTCAAAACCGAGATCGATGGCTTGCGGCGGCGCGTTGGCGACGACCAACTCAGCGGCTGTCTGTCCCGTCGCCACGCGCGGCGTCCGGATCGTCGACAGGGGTTGCGGTATTGCCCGGCCGATATCTAGGCCGTTATAGCCGAATATGGCGAGCTGCGAGGGGATAACGATCCCTTGAGAGAGACAGTGAAAATAACCGCCGAGCGCCATGTCGTCGTTGGAAAAATAGACGGCATCGAGATCGGTCGCTCGTGCCAACAGTCGCTCCAGCCCCTGCTTGCCGTTTTCCACTGACGAGGCGCCCGCCAGGATTTCGCGAGCAATGAGCGGAGTTCCGTTGGCGTCGAGAGTTTCGCAAAAGCTCGAAAAACGCTTGCCGGCGCGGGTGTCGCGGTCCAGGTCGTGACCGACATAGCCGATCCTTCGGTAGCCCCGTCTGAGCAGGAAGGCAGCGCTCTCCCGCCCGGCCGCACGATTCGAGAAGCCGACGGCGATATCGAGGGCATCGCCATCCAGATCGAGCAGTTCCACGACCCGGCACCCGCTGGCGCGCAACATCTTCACCGTGCCGTCGGTGTGCTCGTACCCCGCCAGCATCACCGCTGCCGGCCGCCAGGCAAGCATCGCAGTAGCGAGCGCCTCCTCCTTGCCCGGATCATAGTCCGTCACCGAAAAGACCGCCTGATAGCGGTTTTCTTCCAGAACGGCGCTCGCTCCACGCAGCACGTCGGAAAATACGATGTTGGACAGCGAGGGAATGACGAAGGCGACAAGACGCGAACCGGTGGAGGCAAGCGTTCCGGCGATCCGGTTCGGGACATAGCCCAGCCGCTCGACGGCGGCCATCACCCGCTCCCGCGTTCTGCCGGAAAACGAACCGTGGTTGCGCAGCACGCGCGACACCGTACTCTCGCCGACTCCGGCCGCTTCCGCGACCTCTGCAAGGGTCACCGTCGCCTGATGTTTGAATTCCATGGTCGCTTTTGAACCCGGCATCTGGAATCTTTGAGGGCGAAGCGATCCTTGGGACGCCTCGCTGCAACATCCATCTTTCATCACTTCCGGCCAGAAGCAAGATATTTTTGGCAGCGCTGCCAATCTGCGGTTGGCAGCGCTGCCAAAAGGGAGTAGGGAAATGGTAGCGCTGCCAAAACTTGGCTGCAGTTGCCGGGGCACGGCTCTTTCAGGACTGGAGAAACTCCCATGACACCGCTTGCCGAAAACTCAGGCTCGACTTTCATCGCGGCCGTCATCGGCCTTGGTTCAATGGGGCTCGGAATGGCCCGGTCGATGAAGCGCGCAGGGCTCGATGTCGTTGGATATGACATCACGTCGGCGGCGGTGGACCGCTTCATCGCCGACGGCGGACGGGGTGCACAGACCCCGGCCGGCGCGGCAAAGGATGCCGACATCGTCGTCTCCGTCGTCGTCAACGGCGCGCAGACCGAGGCCGTGCTGTTCGGCCCGGAAGGCGTTGCGAGCACGATGAAGCCAGGCGCCGTGTTCATCTCGTCGGCAACCATGGATCCCGCCGTCGCACGCAATCTGGCGCAAAGAGTAGAGGCTCTCGGTCTGCATTATCTCGATGCGCCGATTTCCGGCGGCGCAGCCAAGGCGGCGCTTGGCGAATTGACGATCATGGCATCCGGCTCCAGCCAGGCCTTTGACAGGGCGCGCCCAGGTCTCAACGCCATGGCCGGCAAGGTCTACGAACTCGGCGACACGGCCGGAACGGGCGCTGCCTTCAAGATGATCAACCAGCTTCTCGCCGGTGTGCACATCGCCGCCGCCTGCGAGGCCATCACCTTTGCCGCCAAGCAGGGCCTCGACCTCGACAAGGTCTATGAGGTGATCACCGCCTCGGCCGGCAATTCGTGGATGTTCGAAAACCGCGTGCCGCATGTGCTGGCCGGAGACTACACGCCGCTCAGCAGCATCGAGATTTTCGTCAAGGATCTCGGTATCGTCCAGGATATGGCTCGCTCCGAACGATATCCGGCACCGCTCGCGGCCGCGGCCCTGCAAATGTATCTGGCCGCCGCAGGCGCCGGCATGGGCCGGGACGACGACTCCTCGCTCGCGCGGCTCTATGCCAGACTTTCCGGCGCTGAGTTGCCCGGTTCCAACGAGAAGCCGCAGAGGCTGTAAAAAGGAACGCTAGACATGCCGGTTTTCGCCGCCAACCTGACGATGATGTTCAACGAATGGGCATTCCTCGATCGTTTCGACGCCGCAGCCGATGCCGGCTTTGCCGCCGTCGAATACCTCTTTCCATATGAAGCCACGCCGGAGGCAATTGCCGAGCGGCTTGCCCGCAACAATCTGCAGCAGGCCTTGTTCAACCTGCCGCCGGGCGACTGGGCAGCAGGCGAACGTGGCATTGCCGCCCTTCCCGAACGGTTCGATGCGCTGAAAGCCGATGTCGACAAGGCACTGGACTTTGCGGCAGCGACGGGAGTCGGACGGTTGCACCTGATGGCGGGCATCGCCGACCGTCACGACGGCGACGCCTCCTCCCGTTATCGGCGCTCCGTCACCTATACGGCCGAGCGGCTTGCGGAAAAGGGCATCGATCTCCTGCTCGAGCCGATCAACGGGCGAAACATGCCGGGATATTTCCTCAACGACTTCAACGCAGCCGAACTGCTGATTGCCGAATGCGGCTTGCCGAACCTGAAGCTCCAGTTCGATATCTATCACCGTCAGATCATCCATGGCGACGTCGTCATGGCGTTGCGGCGCCTGCTGCCGATCACCGGCCATATCCAGATTGCCAGCGTGCCGTCACGCAACGAGCCGGATGGGGAGGAACTGAACTATCCCTATCTGTTCGGCGAAATCGACCGCCTGGGCTATGACGGCTTCATCGGCTGCGAATACATCCCGCGCAGCCACACACTGGACGGTCTAGGCTGGTTCAAACCCTTTGCACGGAGCTAGACGATGGCTATTTCACTCGGATCGATCGCTGACGACTATACGGGCGCGTCGGATCTTGCCAACACGCTGACAAAGAATGGCCTGCGCACGGTGCAGACGGTCGGCATCCCGGATCCATCGCTGGCACTGCCCGACGTGGATGCCGTTGTCGTCTCCCTGAAAATCCGCTCGGTCAGGGCCCCAGAGGCCGTGACGGCTGCCACCGAAGCCGAGCGATGGCTGCGCCATCGGGGCGCGGGCCATGTGCTTTACAAAATCTGCTCGACCTTCGATTCCACCGATGCCGGCAATATCGGTCCCGTCACCGAGGCCTTGCGCAATGCTGCGGGCGGCGGCAGCGTGCTGGTTACACCAGCCTTTCCGGAAACCGGCCGCACCGTCTATCTCGGCCATCTCTTCGTCGGCGGCCAACCCTTGAACGAAAGTCCGCTCAAGGATCACCCCCTCAACCCCATGCACGACGCCAACCTCGTGCGGGTTCTCACCCGCCAATCGCGCGGCGCCGTCGGCTTGATCGACCTGGCAGCCGTCGCGGCCGGCCCTGACGCCGCCAGGGCGAGACTCGATGCGTTGCGCACGACAGGGGTGACCATGGCTATTGCCGACGCGATTTGCGAGAGGGATCTGGAAACACTCGGCGAGATCGCACTCGAAACGCCGATGTCGACCGGTGCGTCCGGCCTTGGCCTCGGCCTTGCCCGGGCGCTCGTCCGTTCCGGCCGCATATCAGGCGGCGCAGCAGCTGAAGACATCATTCGCCCTGTCGGCGGGTTTTCGGCGATTATTGCCGGCAGCTGTTCGAAAGCAACGCTACGCCAGCTCGAGGTCGCTGAACGGTCGATGCCTGTGCTGCGGCTTGATCCGGAGCGGCTGATATCAGGCCCGGATGAGATCGCCGCGGCGATTTCCTGGGCCGGAGACCGCATCTCCGCCGGTCCCGTGATCGTCGCCGCGAGCGCGGCGCCGGAAACCGTATCCCGGCTGCAATCGCAATATGGGCGGGAGGCTTCCGGCCACGCGATCGAGACGGCGACCTCGATCATCGCGGCTGAACTGGTTGAAAGAGGCGTGCGGCGCCTGGTGGTCGCTGGTGGCGAAACCTCGGGGGCTGCCGTCGACAGGCTTGCCATTCCGGCATTTCTGATCGGCCCCGAAATTGCTCCCGGCGTGCCGGTGCTGCGGGCGGTCGGCAATCGGCAGGGCGACATGCTTCTGGCATTGAAATCAGGAAACTTCGGTGGCGACGACTTCTTTGAGGCAGCGCTGGCGATGATGAGGTAATCCCACCAGCCATGGAGCATCCCGATGGAATATATCGATCGGCTCCAGCATAAGATGCGGCGGTCCGCCGAGGTAAAGCCATAAGATACCGCCTGAACCGCGGCCTTCAGACGATCTGCCCGCCGGGGTTCCGGCAGACTTGCGGGCACGACATGAAGGACGGCCCGATGCAAACTCGTCAGATCGAAATCGCTGCATTCAGTCCAGACCATCTGGAAGGCGCTGTTGCGCTCTCCAGACAGGCGGGCTGGCCGCATCGGCGGGAAGACTGGCAGATGGCGCTCGCGTTGAGCGAGGGCGTGGTCGCGATTGAGGACCACAGGGTCGTCGGCACCATCCTCGTCACACCCTACAGGCAAGATTGCGCGACCATCAACATGGTCATCGTCGACGAAACCATGCGCGGCCGTGGCCTCGGTCGCAGGCTGATGGAAGCCGCCTTGCGGATCGCAGGCGACCGGCCGCTGCGGCTGGTCGCGACAACGGTGGGCCTACCGCTCTACGAGAAGCTCGGCTTTCATGAAACCGGCACCGTGCTGCAGCACCAAGGCCTTGTCGGAGAAATCAGCGCGCCGGCCGGCACGAGCGCTGCCACCGCCGACGATCTCCCGGCCATCATTGGGGTGGACCGCCTTGCCTTCGGCGCCGACCGAGAAAAGCTCATCTCCTATCTCGCAAGGATCGGCGAATTCGCCGTCATTCGCCGCGACGGCGGTGTCTCTGGTTTCGCCTGCCTGCGTCCCTTCGGTCGCGGTGAGGTGATCGGACCCGTGGTCGCCGCGGATATCGAAGACGCGCGCAAGCTCATCGAACATCACATCGCCGCACGGGCAGGACGGTTCCTCCGGGTGGATACGACTGCCGAAACCGGACTCTCTCCATGGCTGGTCACGCTGGGGCTCGCCCATGTCGGCGGTGGCATCGTTATGAGAAAGCCATCGGCCGGCGACGTCGCCGCCCGGACCGCTACCAACTTTGCCCTTGCCAGTCAGGCCCTCGGCTGATCCGGAGATCCCATGTACAGCAATTCGCTCATCGAACTCGATCGCGCCCATCTCATTCATCCGGTGGCATCCTACCGCAGCCATGAAAAGCATGGCGTACGGGTGCTGGCCTCGGCCAAGGGAGCAACGGTCACCGACGCCTCGGGCAAACAACTGATCGACGGTTTCGCCGGCCTCTGGTGCGTCAATGCCGGTTACGGCCACGAGAGCATTGTCGAGGCGGCGGCCCGGCAGATGCGGGAGCTTCCCTATGCGACCGCCTATTTCGGCCTCGGCTCCGAGCCTGCGATCCGACTCGCCGGAGAGCTTGCCGACCGGGCGCCGGGCGATCTGAACCATGTCTATTTCACGCTCGGCGGCTCAGATGCGGTGGATAGCACGATCCGCTTCATCCGCTACTACTGGAATGCTCGAGGGCGGCCCGAACGCGATCAGTTCATTTCGGTCGAACAGGGCTATCACGGCTCCTCGACGGTGGGTGCGGGCCTCACCGCCTTGCCAGCCTTCCATGCCGGCTTCGGCCTTCCTTTCGACTGGCAGCATAAAATTCCGTCGCATTACGCCTACCGCAATCCAGTCGGCGACAGCCCGCAGGCGATCATTGAGGCCTCGCTCGCGGCACTGAAAAGCAAGGTCGCGGCGATCGGGCCCGAACGCGTCGCCGCCTTCTACGTCGAACCGATCCAGGGTTCCGGGAGCGTGCTTGTGCCGCCGAAAGGCTGGCTCAAGGCGATGCGGGAATTCTGCCGCGAGCACGACATCCTTTTTGTCGCCGATGAGGTGATCACCGGCTTTGGCCGGACCGGGCCGCTTTTTGCCTGCAGTGAGGAAGGGGTCGTGCCTGACCTTATGACAGCCGCCAAGGGCCTCACCTCAGGCTACGTGCCGATGGGCGCCGTTTTCATGGCCGATCACGTCTATGAGACGATTGCCGACGGGGCGGGTGCCAGCGCGATTGGCCATGGCTACACCTATTCGGCCCACCCTGTCAGCGCCGCCGTCGGCCTCGAAGTGTTGAAACTCTACGAAAACGGCCTTCTCGACAATGGAGTCAAGGCCGGGAGGCGGCTGATGCAGGGCCTGGACTCGCTGAGGGATCACCCGCTCGTCGGCGATGTCCGCGGGCGCGGTATGCTTGCTGCCATCGAGCTTGTGGTAGACAAGGTGAACAAGACACCGCTGCCGGCATCGGCCGAACCGGCGCGCCGCATCTTCGATCGCGCCTGGGAAAACGGCCTCGTCATCCGCGCGTTCGGCAATGGTGTGCTTGGTTATGCCCCGCCGCTGTGCTGCACTGAAACGGAGATCGACGCAATCGTCGAGCGCACCCGTATGACGCTCGACGAGACGTTGGAGGACCCGGATGTGCGTCGGGCGCTGCGGGCCTGAGAATATCGCGAAACAGCGAGATTCGGTATTTTGTGCCGCCTCATGGCGCCTTTTCGGAGAATCCGGCGCAGCGCAGGTGACAAACTGAAATCAAGAAAAGACCTGGAACCGGCGGATGCGAGCGTTCCAGACAAGAGCGGGACAACGAGACCGCCGGCGGAACAGAAAATTCTTCTTCGAGAAGCCGCGCTCCGATTGGGGCCGAACACTGGGGAATTCACGTGAGCAAGAGCCTTTCGGAATTCAAATACCTGACCTTCGACGTCGTCGGCACGCTCATCGATTTCGAGGGCGGTCTCAAGACTTGTCTTGCCGAGATCGCGGCCGAAACGGGAAATGAAATCGATGGCGAGCGGGCGCTCAGCCTCTACCGCGAGGTCCGCTACTCCGACGACGCCGACCTCTTTCCCGACGATCTCGTGCGCGTCTATCTCGCGATCGCGCCGAAGCTCGACCTGCCGGCCGATCGCCAATACGGCGAACGACTGCGGGACTCGGCAAAGAGCTGGAAGGGTTTCACCGACAGCGCCACAGCACTGGCAGAGCTCGCAAAAGATTACCGCCTCGTAGCGATGACCAACGCCCGCCGCTGGGCATTCGAATTCTTCCAGAAGGAGCTCGGCAATCCCTTCCACGCGGCCTTCACTGCCGACGATACGGGGACCGAGAAACCCGACCCGGCCTTCTTCGAGCAAGTCTTCGCCTACATCGCTTCGGAAGGGCATTCGAAAGATGAAATCCTGCATGTCGCCCAGAGCCAGTACCACGATATCGGGGTGTCCAGGAAACTCGGCCTGGTCAATTGCTGGATCGAGCGGCGGCATGCCCAGAAGGGCTACGGCGGCACGATCGAGCCGGCCGAGTTCACCGCACCCGACTATCATTTCACGTCGATGGCCGACCTTGCAGAGGCCGTGGCCGCCGCGCGCGCCTGACTTTTAAAGCCGGATCGGGCCCGCCACTAAGGCGGCCCGTCACAGAGGAAAAGGGGAATGAGATGAACAACAAGATCACCAATTGGACCAGATCCGACGACGCCATGATCGAAACCGCCATCCGTCGTGGCGCAACCCGTCGCGAATTGCTGCATATGATGCTTGCGGGCGGCGTTGCCATGTCGGCCGGCGGGCTTGTGCTCGGCCGCGCCGGCAAGGCGCTCGCTGCGACGCCCGTTGCCGGTGGAGCACTCAAGGCGGCCGGCTGGTCGTCGTCGACGGCTGATACACTCGACCCGGCAAAGGCGTCGCTCTCTACCGACTATGTCCGCTGCTGCTCCTTCTATAACCGCCTCACCTTCCTCGACAAGAGCGGTACGCCGCAGATGGAGCTTGCCGAGGCGATCGAATCCAAGGATGCCAAGACCTGGACCGTCAAGCTGAAGAAGGGCGTCACTTTCCATGACGGCAAACCGCTGACGGCTGAAGACGTCGTCTTCTCGCTGAAGCGCCATCTCGACCCGTCCGTCGGTTCGAAGGTTGCCAAGATCGCCGCCCAGATGACCGGCTTCAAGGCTATCGACAAGCAGACCGTCGAGATCACGCTTGCCGATCCGAATGCCGACCTGCCGACCATCCTGTCGATGCACCACTTCATGATCGTTGCCGACGGGACGACCGATTTCACCAAGGCCAACGGCACCGGCGCTTTCGTCAGGGAAGTCTTCGAGCCGGGCGTTCGTTCCGTCGGGATCAAGAACAAGAACTACTGGAAATCCGGCCCCAACGTCGATTCCTTCGAATATTTCGCCATCAGCGACGACAATGCCCGCGTCAACGCCCTGCTATCAGGCGATATCCACCTCGCAGCCTCGATCAATCCACGCTCGATGCGCCTTGTCGAAGCCCAGGGTGACGGCTTCACCTTGTCGAAGACGACGTCCGGCAACTACACCAACCTCAACATGCGGCTGGACATGAATCCCGGCAACAAGCGGGACTTCATCGAGGGCATGAAGTATCTCGTCAACCGCGAACAGATCGTCAAATCGGCGCTTCGTGGCCTCGGTGAGATCGGCAACGACCAGCCGGTTTCCCCCGTCAACTATTACCGCAACGCCGATCTGAAGCCGCGCGCCTTCGATCCGGACAAGGCGAAATTCCACTTCGACAAGGCTGGCGTGCTCGGTCAATCCATTCCCGTGATCGCCTCCGAGGCGGCAAACTCGTCGATCGACATGGCGATGATCATTCAGGCGTCAGGCGCCGAGATCGGCCTCAAGCTCGATGTCCAGCGGGTTCCCTCCGACGGTTACTGGGACAATTATTGGCTCAAGGCGCCGATCCATTTCGGCAATATCAATCCACGTCCTACCCCCGACATCCTGTTCTCGCTGCTTTATTCCTCGCAGGCTCCCTGGAATGAGAGCCAGTACAAGTCGGAAAAGTTCGACAAGATGCTGATCGAAGCACGCGGGTCGCTCGACCAGGAAAAGCGCAAGGCAATCTATGACGAGATGCAGGCGATGATTGCCAATGAAGCCGGCACGATCATTCCGGCTTATCTCTCGAATGTCGACGCCACCACTGCCAAACTCAAGGGTCTGGAGCCCAACCCGCTCGGCGGCCAGATGGGATATGCCTTTGCCGAATACGTCTGGCTTGAAGCCTGATAGATTAAAGAACCGGGGCTGCGGCCCAGCCCCGGTTCTTTCGAAACCGACCGAGACGAAGGGGGAGCCACCCGTGAACAACCAGGTCTTATCCCTTGTGCTGAGCAGATTGTTCGTCGCGGTGATCACACTGCTGATCGTCTCTTTCGCGGTCTTCTTCGCAACAACGCTCCTGCCGGGGGATACGGCGACGATCCTGCTCGGTCAG
The DNA here is from genome assembly GCF_019685235.1 of Rhizobium sp. NLR8a. NCBI lineage: Bacteria > Pseudomonadati > Pseudomonadota > Alphaproteobacteria > Hyphomicrobiales > Rhizobiaceae > Rhizobium > Rhizobium sp. NLR8a. The sequence continues at coordinate 40,448 of NZ_JABDWI010000014.1, read as the reverse complement.
GCCGCCACGCCGGAAGCCGTCGAAGGGCTGCGCAAGGCCATGCATCTTGACGAGCCGGCCCTCTTTCGTTTCCTGCGCTGGATCATCGGTCTTTTGCAGGGCGACCTCGGCACGTCCTATGCCAACGAAATGCCGGTCGCTGCCCTGATTGCCGGCCGCTTCATTAATACGCTGAAACTTGCCGGCGTCACCGCGCTGTTCTCCGTGCCGATTGCGCTGACACTCGGGATCACCGCGGCAATGCTGCGCGGCACTCTTTACGACCGGATCGTCACCGTAATCACCATCGGTGTCATCTCGGTGCCGGAATTCATGGTCGCGACCTCCGCCGCGCTCATCTTCGCCGTCTACCTGAAATGGCTGCCGGCGCTCTCCTTGGCCAACGAGGTCCACAGTCTGAGCGACCTGTTGCGCGTCTATGCCATGCCGGTGATCACGCTCACCTTCGTCGTCTCGGCCCAGATGATCCGTATGACGCGTGCAGCGGTGATCGAGACGCTCAACACGCCCTATGTCGAGATGGCGTTGCTCAAGGGCGCCTCCCGGCCGCGTATCGTCTTTCGCCATGCGCTGCCGAATGCTCTCGGCCCGATCGTCAATGCTGTCGCGCTGTCGCTCTCCTATCTGCTCGGGGGTGTCATCATCGTCGAGACCATCTTCAACTACCCCGGTATCGCCAAGCTGATGCTGGACGCCGTAGCCACCCGCGACCTGCCGCTGATCCAGAGCTGCGCGATGATCTTCTGTCTTGGCTATCTGCTGCTGATCACCATCGCCGATATCATCGCCATTCTTTCCAATCCGAGGCTCCGATGACCATGACCAGCTCCGAGACCACTTCCGCCCGGCTGCCCGGAACCCGGCTTGGTTATCGCTTCAACCTCGTCGGAGCGATCGGCCTGATCGTCATCCTCGCTTGGGCGCTCGTCGCGATCTTCGCGCCATTGATTATCCCTTATCCCATCGGCGAAATTGTCGATCTCGATTATTTCGGCCCGATGAGCCGGGAGCTCTGGCTGGGCTCTGATTATCTCGGCCGCGATATGCTGTCGCGGATTCTGATGGGCGCGCGTTATACGGTCGGCATCTCGCTCGCGGCGGTAACGATCGCCTGCTTCAGCGGTGTGGTGCTCGGCATGATCGCGGCGGTCGCCGGCGGTTGGCTCGACACGATCCTCAGTCGCTTCCTCGACGCCATGAATTCCATTCCGAGCAAGCTTTTCGGTCTGGTGGTGGTCGCCGCGGTCGGCTCTTCGATCCCGGTTCTGATCCTGACGCTGTCGGTGATCTACATCCCTGGCTCCTACCGCTTCGCCCGGGCGCTCGCCGTCAACATCAATACCATGGATTTCATCACCGTCGCGCGCATCCGCGGTGAAAGCACCCTCTATCTCATTCGCTCGGAAATCCTGCCCAATATCGTCGGGCCGGTGCTTGCCGATCTCGGCATTCGTTTCGTCTTCATTGTTCTGCTGCTGTCGGGACTGTCCTTCCTGGGCCTCGGCGTCCAGCCGCCCTATGCCGACTGGGGTGCGCTCGTGCGCGAGAATATCGGTGGCCTGCCATTCGGCGCGCCGGCGGTGATGTTCCCCTCACTTGCCATCGCCAGCCTCACGATCAGCGTCAATCTGCTGATCGACAACCTGCCGCAGAAGATTCGCGACCGGAGCCCGTCATGAGCAATTTCATCGAAATTCGTGACCTGAAGGTCGAGGCCACCACCGATTCCGGCCGACGCGTCGAGATCATCAAGGGTGTCAGTCTTGATATTGCCGAGGGCGAGATCGTCGCGCTGATCGGTGAGAGCGGCTCGGGGAAGACGACCATCGCCCTGACGCTCATGGGCCATACCCGCGCGGGCTGCCGCATCTCCGGCGGCAGCGTTTCGGTCGGTGGCAAGGACATGGTCACCCTCAGCGAGAAGCAGCGCGCCAAGGTGCGCGGCACGCAAGTCGCCTATGTGCCGCAATCGGCCGCCGCCGCCTTCAACCCGGCCACATCGATCATGGACCAGGTGATCGAGGTTACCCGCATTCATCAGCTGATGTCGCCGGAAGATGCGCGTGCCCGGGCTATCGAGCTCTTTCGGGCGCTTTCCCTACCGGAACCGGAGACGATCGGCAGCCGGTACCCGCACCAGGTTTCCGGCGGCCAGTTGCAGCGCCTTGCAGCCGCCATGGCGCTGATCGGCGATCCCACTCTGGTCATCTTCGACGAGCCGACAACGGCGCTCGACGTGACGACCCAGATCGAAGTTCTGCGCGCTTTCAAATCGGTGATGAAAAAAGGCGGCATATCGGGCGTCTATGTCTCGCACGACCTTGCCGTCGTCGCCCAGATCGCCGACCGCATCGTCGTTCTCAAAGGCGGAGAAACCCAGGAAACCGGCACCACCGAAGAGATTCTGAACGATCCAAAGCATCCCTATACCAGAGAACTGCTTGCAGCCTTCGAGCCGAAATCGCGCGGCACGGCGGGCGCAATAGAGGCCGCGACGGCGCCGCTTCTGACGATCGAAAATCTCGTCGCTGGGTACGGACAGCGCCAAGCCGACGGCCTTCCCCTGGTTCGCGCAGTCGAGCATGTGAGCCTGACGGTGGAAAAAGGGCGCAACCTCGGCATCATCGGAGAATCCGGTTGTGGTAAGTCGACGCTCGCCCGCACCATTGCCGGCATCCTGCCGGCAGCCGTCGGCAAGATCATCTTCGACGGCACGGAACTGCGCCGCAGCGCTCGCGAGCGCTCACGTGATCAGTTGCGCGAGATGCAGATCGTCTTCCAATATGCCGATACGGCGCTCAATCCGGCAAAATCCGTCGAGGACATCCTCGCCAGGCCGCTGGTTTTTTACCATCGCATGGATCGACAGGCGCGAAATGCCCGGATCGACGAACTCCTCGACATGGTGCGCCTTCCCCGCAACCTGCGCCACCGCAGGCCGGGGGAACTCTCGGGCGGGCAAAAGCAGCGCGTCAACTTCGCCCGGGCGCTCGCCGCCGATCCGAAGCTGATCCTCTGCGACGAGATCACCTCGGCGCTCGACACCGTGGTCGCTGCCGCCGTGATCGATCTCCTCAAGGAACTGCAGCGGGAACTCGGCCTCTCCTACATCTTCATCAGCCACGATCTGTCGGTGGTGGAAGCGATCTGCGACGAGATCGTCGTCATGTATGGCGGCCGAAAGATCGAAGAAATCAGCCCCGCGAAGGTGAAGGCGCCGCAGCATCCCTATTCGCAACTGCTCTTCTCGTCGGTGCCGACGCTTGATCCGGCCTGGCTCGACGAGCTCCAGCAGGATCCGGAACTAGTGCGGGCCTATTGCCGGCACTGAGGGCCGGTCCCACGCGCATTTCCTGGCTCAGTTTTTGCCCCAGGAATTATGCCGTCGTTCTATGCGCGACTGATCCACCCTTTTAAATCAAAGCAAGGCGCTAGCCAAATCGAGCGCACGCCGGGTCGGGTCGTGCTGGAAAGCCTCGACTCGACTGCAGAATCCCAGCAAGTGGCAGCCAACATGGCTTTGGAAGGCAGGGATGAGATTTTGTCGCAAGTCCTTCCAACCATTGAAAGGCTTCTATTTAAGGGGGGAACGACCTGCGACACAGGGAACCGATATGCACGCAGGATGAGAGACGCAAAACCGCTGTGCCGTTTTGCTTGAATAGCCCTAATGCGGGAACAAGGTCGTCAGTGGCATGTGCGCCTTGACGATCGGTGATTTCAGGACGACGAAGCTGAAATATTTGTCGATGCCGACGTCCATGTCAGTGAGCCGCTCCATGATCGTCTGGTATTCGTCTATTCCGGCGGTGACGAATTTCAGCAGATAGTCGTAGCCGCCCGAAACCAGATGGCATTCGATCACCTGGTCGACCTTCTCGATCGCTGCGAGGAACCGGGCGAAGTCGATCTGCCGATGGTTTTTCAGGGTGATTTCGGTGAACACGGTCAGTGTCCGCCCGAGTTTGCTGACGTTGATCTGAGCCGAATAACCTTCGATGTAACCTTCGGACTGCAGCTTCTTCACCCGCATCAGGCAGGGGCTCGGCGACAGATTGACCAGCTCGGCGAGCTCCACATTGGTGACGCGGCCATTCTTCTGCAGTTCGTAGAGAATTTTTATGTCGATCCGGTCGAGTTTCATCATCACACGCGCCTTCGCTTGCTCGAGATCGCCAACGGCGCAGCAGATTATGCTGCAGCCTCTCCAACGTCGAGCTTAACACATCACAAAGGGGTGTCGACCGGATTGCGGGACATGCCGAAGCACAAATGGCTGCCGGCCGGCCCGCAAGACGGAATCTTCTGCTGCCGTGGGATGAACTCCGGCAAAGGCGTGGCGGTGAATCCGTTAGACTGGCCTGAAACGGAGACCATGCCATGCCCGCACCATTGACGCGCGTCGACACTACACCGCAGCTACCCGCTGCCGCCGATGCGGTCGTGATCGGCGGCGGCATCGTCGGCGTCTTCGCCGCCTATTATCTGGCCAAACGTGGATTGAAGGTCGCCCTCGTCGAGAAAGGCCTTGTCGGGGCAGAACAATCGAGCCGCAACTGGGGCTGGTGCCGGCAGCAGAACCGCGATGCTCGTGAATTGCCGATCTCGACCAAGAGCCTCGATCTGTGGGAGCGCTTCGCCATCGAAACAGGCGAGGACACCGGCTTCCGCCGCTGCGGCCTCTTCTATCTCAGCAATAGCGAGGAAGAACTTTCAGGCTGGGCCCGCTGGCGCGATTTCGCCCGATCGGTCGGTGTCACAACCCATATGTTGAGTGGCGCGGAGGCAACCGAACGCGGGCGGGCCACCGGCGCCGTATGGAAAGGCGGGGTCTTTTCGCCGACCGACGGCACCGCCGATCCTGGAAGAGCCGCGCCTGCCGTCGCGCGTGCGATCCTGAAGCTCGGCGGCACGGTGCATCAATCCTGTGCGGCCCGCGGCGTCGACATTGAAGGCGGCAGGGTTTCAGGCGTCGTCACCGAGCACGGCACCATAGGGACAAAGATCGCGATCCTGGCCGGCGGCGCCTGGGCCTCGTCCTTCTGCCGCCAGCTCGGCATTCGATTTCCGCAAGCTTCGATCCGCTCGTCGATCCTGTCGGTTTCGCCGGGTGCACTCGGCCTGCCGGATGCGCTGCATACATCAGCGGTATCAGTGACACGCCGCGGCGACGGCGGCTACACGCTGGCGATCAGCGGCCGCGGCCGCGTCGACCCAACCGCGCAGCAGCTCCGTTTCGCGCCGCAGTTCCTGCCGATGTTCGCCCGGCGCTGGCGCAGCCTCGCACCCGGCGGACTGGAAGGAATTCGCTCAGGGCACGAATCTCTGGCGCGATGGCGGCTCGACAGGCCGACGCCGATGGAGCGGATGCGCATCCTCGACCCGGCCATCGACAAGACCACCATCGCTCTCACGCATTCACGGGCGCTCCAGCTGCTGCCCGCCTTGAAGAACGCCGAAATCAACGCGGCCTGGGCGGGCTATATCGACAGCACGCCAGATGGCGTGCCGGGGATCGGCGAGATCGCTACCCTTCCGGGCTTCATCCTCGCTGCGGGCTTCAGCGGCCACGGCTTCGGCATCGGACCCGGCGCCGGTCATCTGATTGCCGATATCGTCACCGGCAATGAGCCGATCGTCGATCCCAGGCCCTATCATCCCAACCGCTTCGCGGAATCCGCCTGGGGCAAGGTCGCCGACTTCTAGACAATGTCGCACGAAGCCGCGAAGGACACTCAGGAGGCGGCCGCCATTCGCGGGCTCACGGCGGTGGAAGGCTTGCGGCCGTCGGCGGTCTGAAATCGGGAAATCCTTTCGTTCAGCAGTTCCACCTGCTGCCGAAGCCTGTGAATTTCGGCGGTGTTTTCCTCCACCATGGCGGCATTGTGCTGAGTGATATGCTCGATGTCGCGAACCGCGCTGTTGACCTCGTCGATCCCTTTGTACTGCGTGCTGGTGGCGGTCGAGATGACCTGCACCAGCCCGTTGATCGAGGTGAAATGCTCTATGATCACGGAAAGCGCCTCCCCAGTCTCCTCCACGAGCCTGACGCCCGCGCCAACCTGCGACGCGCTGTTGGAAATGAGATCCTTGATTTCGCGGGCGGCCTTGGCGCAACGCTGTGCAAGCTCGCGCACCTCCTGTGCGACGACGGCAAAACCCCTGCCCGCCTCTCCTGCCCGCGCCGCCTCGACGCCGGCATTGAGTGCGAGAAGATTGGTCTGGAAGGCAATCTCGTCGATCACGCCGATAATGCTGGAGACCTTGTCCGACGAACGATTGATCGCGTCCATCGCGTCAACGGCCTTGGCGACGACAGCCGCGGAATGCTCCGCCTGCCGATGCGCCTCGGCGACGGAAACCGATGTCTGGTGCGCGTTTTCCGCTGTCGTGCGAACGCTGGCTGTGAGTTCGCCAAGCACGCGTGAACTGTCTTCGAGAGCGGCCGCCTGTTGTTCCGTGCGCCGCGCCAAATCGTCGGCCGCACCCGAAAGATTGGTGCTGCCCTCGGCGATTTCGTAGGTGGTGTTGCGGACCTCGGCGAGCGTGCGGCGAAGCGCATCGATCGCCTGGTTGTAGGTCCTGGCCATCGCGACATAATCGGCGGCCAGCTCCTCGCTCATCACGGCTGCGAGATTGCCGTCGGCGAGTTTGCCGAGCATGTCGGACAAGGCGTCCAGAGCCTCGCTCTGCTCGGCCTCGATGCGCGCCTGCTCGGCTTCGCGGCGGGCCTGCTCGTGTTCGTCCCGCGCCCTGTTAGCCTCAGCCACCAATTCGAGCCTGGTCTTTTCAAGCGCCTGGTCGCGGAAGACGGTCACGGACCGGATCATATCACCGATTTCGTCGCCGCGCTTGCCGTCGCCGATCGGAACGTCGAGATCGCCGGCGGCAAGTCTCGTCATCGTCTGGGTGATCCGCTTCAGCGGTCCGCGCAGCGTTTCGATCAGCATCACGCCGCCGATGATCGCAAGCACCGTGCCCGCGATCATTGCCGAGAGCGACATGGTGGCCGAGCGCTGGCTGATGTCCTTGCCGCTTTCCTGCGCCGTGCTGACGAATTGCTCCAGAGTATGGCTTGCCGATGCCACGAGTTCGGTCGCCGTCCCCCTCTCTGCCCGCCACCGATCTGCGACCGATATCAGCAGCGACGTGTCCTTCTCGATCGTGGCGAGGGATGGCTCTATCTTCTTCGCAAGTTCCTGCAAGGCGGCGTTTTTGCCGCTCAAGGGCACGAGCTGTCCAGCGCTTTCGCGCAGCCCCTTGAGATCGGCGAGAACGGCGTCCCGCGCTTCGGCATCGACCCGTCTGTTCAATTCACTCAGGTGCAGGCGCAGATCGTCGATCGATTTGAACGCGGCACTGACGATCGCCACCATGGAGCGCAGCGTGCCGATATTCGCATCCATACCGACAAAACGCTCGATAGCGGTATCCGCATTTCCTGAGGCGAGCTTTACGAACTTCTCTTCAAAGCCCTGCAGATCCTGGTCGACGGGAGCATAGCCCACAAGCGTCAGGTTGGCGCTGTCCTTGGCCATCGCGGCGAGTTTGTCCAATACCGGCTTCAGCGCGGCAATCTGGCTTTGAGCCTTGTCGGAAGCGACTGCGGCGCTCCCGCCGACCTCCTTGACGAGCGGCGGCAGAAGGCTGCCGAGAGCGCCGGCAATATCCGCGGGCGCAGTCGCCTGCGCGGTCGCCTTGCGCAATTTCGCAATGCGCTGGGCGATGTTCTTGTAGGCGGAGGCATCGAGGAGAAGCGCCCGGACGAAGGCTTCCTTTCCGTTCGCCTGATCCTGAAGGACGTCGAGCTGCTTGCGGGCGGTCTGGCTCTCCTTGAAAAGCTGCGCCACGGCCGCATCGATCGCCTGTTCGGTATTCGTGCGCTCCTGAGCCACGGCCCAAAGCGCGTCCGCACTACCCTGCATCCTGCCGCCGAGGTCGCGCACCGCCGAGATCTGCTGCTTCTGGGACGGATCGATCAACATCGCATCGAGCGTCGTAGCGCCCTTCTCCTGATCGGAGATGCTGGCGATCAGCCGGTCGCGCGTGGCCGCCGTCGGAAGATCGGTAAAGGCCGTCAGCGAGGATCGCAGCTGCTGGAAACTGGAAAGCGCGTCGATCGTCTGCCGCGTCAGGGTCATCTGGCCCTTGAGCGTGCCGGCGGTGAAATAGCCGAAAAGCCCGATGCCCGCTATGAGGACGATCAGAGGGACGACGAAGAAGAGAACCTTCGTCACGATCCGCATGCGCTGCAACAGTCGATCAATCAACGACATGAAATGTTCGCCCCTGCCCAGGAAATTCGGCTCTTTCTCCGGCGGCGGCCGCGTCCGAGGCCATCACGATAGGCATAACTCTTAAAAAAATGGTCAATGGTGTCGAGTTATCCGGCGCGTAGGAGATGGTGAAGAAAAACCCCTACGATCTTCAAGTCCTGACAAGCCCCTGTTTGCCGCCGGCGCAGCGGGCACGGCATTTTGTCTTCAACGCGCCGGTCGCTACAAATTGGTCCGATCATGACAATGCACACTCTTCGACTGCCACCATCGCGACAAACGGCGATAGGGAAACGTTGGTCGCTTCAGTTCCTCACCGGCATATTGGCAATTGCGGCGCGCAACGCTGCCGCCACAGGTGTGCCAGCGACGGCGAGGTCGCGTACCGTGCTCATGTGGTTCCCGTCTGCGGCGAGCGATGCCCACACATCAAGCCCTTGGGCGGCAAGAATCTTTCTGAACGCATTTGCCTGAATTTTAAACGGATCAGTTTCCTGTTCGCCGGCCATGATAGCGACGCGCGTTGCAGGATCGTGCTCGTGACGCATGGGCGTAAACCGTCTCACCTCCTCGTCGCTCAAGGCGATCTCGTCACGCAGGAAGGAGGTCTGCAGGGGCTCGAGGTCGTAGAGCCCGCCGAGCAGGAAAGCGGCAACGACGCGCGAAGGCGAAGGAGACCGGTGGAAGAGAAAGGTTGCCAGATGTGCACCGGCGGAGTGACCGCTGACGGAGAATCGGTGCGGTGTGGCGCCAAAACGATCGGCATGGGCCAGCAGGAAAGCCTTGGCTTTCAGGACCTGACCAACCAGAACGTCCATTCTCGCGCCGGGCATCAACGAATAATCGACGATGGCTGCGACCGCGCCGGCGCCTGTGATCGTCTCAGCGACGCAGGAATAATCCTCCTTGGAAAACATTCGCCAATAGCCACCATGGATGAACATGTGTATCGGCATGTCAGGGTCGGCATCATTCGGCACGAAGATATCGAGCGTCTCGCCTGGCCCAGCCCCGTAAGCGATGTTGGCCTCCATGGTCACGGTGCGCCGCGTTGCAAGGCTGCGGGCACGGAGATCGGCGACGATCTCGTCGAAATCTGAGACATGATCACGAATGCGGAACGGATCGGCGGTCACGCGCTCCTCCTCAGAAGCTGGTGGCAATGTACTTGGCTTCCATGAACTCTGCGATACCGTGATGCTGCCCTCCTTCACGTCCGAGGCCGCTCTGCTTCACACCGCCAAAGGGGGCAGCGGGATCGGAGACCAGTCCACGATTGAGAGCGATCATGCCCGCCTCGACCTTCGAAGCGACGCGCATGCCACGGCTGATGTCGCGGGTATAGATGTAGGCGGCGAGGCCGTACTCGGTATCATTGGCCGCAGCTATGACCTCTGCCTCGCTGTCGAAACGATAGAGCGGCGCGACGGGACCGAAAATCTCTTCACACCCCATGTCTGAGGCCGGCGAGACGTCGACGAGCACCGTCGGCGGATAGAAGAAGCCCGGCCCTGCCAATGTTCGTCCGCCGCAGAGCGCGCGCGCCCCCTTTGAAATGGCGTCCGTAACCAGACGGTCGATCTTCTCCACTGCCTTGCGTGTGATCATCGGACCGCATTCGGTATCCGGATCTACACCTGGGCCGATCTCGAGGGCGGCCATGCGCCGGGTAAATTTTTCCGCGAAGGCATCGTGGATAGCGGACTGGACATAGATCCGGTTCGCAGCGGTGCACGCCTCACCGGCATTGCGCATTTTCGCAACCATCAGACCCTCGATCGCAGCATCAACGTCGGCGTCGTCGAAAACGATGAATGGCGCGTTGCCGCCGAGCTCCATGGAGCAGGAGATGACATTTTTTGCTGCTTCCGCCAGCAGCGTGCGCCCGACACCCGTCGAGCCTGTAAAGGAAAGCTTTCGCACACGGGGGTCAGCCAGCATAGCGGCGATGACGGGGCTCGGCGTCGATGTTGTCATCACGTTCACCACGCCCGGCGGCACGCCAGCCTCCTCGTAGAGAGCAGCAAGCGCATAGGCCGTCAACGGCGTCTCGCTCGCCGGCTTGAGGATGACGGTGCAGCCTGCGGCAAGGGCCGGCGCAATCTTGCGGGTCGCCATCGCGGCCGGGAAATTCCAGGGTGTAATGAGTACGCAGATGCCGATAGCCTGGTAATCGACGACGATCCGGTTTCCGCCGGCCGGGGCGATGCCGAATTCACCTGAGATCCGCACCGCCTCCTCAGCGTTCCATCGGAAGAATTCCGCCGCATAGGCCACCTCGCCGCGCGCATCGCGCAAAGCCTTTCCGTTCTCGAGCGAAATGAGTCTCGCGAGCGTTTCGGAGCGCTCCACCATAAGTTCGAAGCAGCGGCGCAGGATCTCGGAACGCTTTCTCGGCGGAGTCTCGCGCCAGCTTTCCGCGGCGCTCGCCGCAGCCTCCACGGCCGCTGCCGCATCCGCAAGCGTCGCATCCGGCACGGCGGCAATGACCACCTCGGTCGACGGATCGATCACCTGGATCCGACCTTCGCCTGCCGCAGGCCGCCAGGCGCCGCCTATATAGAGACCACGGGAAAACGAGCTGAGCCCGAAGGTATCATCGTCGGGGTGGAGAGAAAGCTGGTTGACGTTCATGATGATTTCCGAGGTCAGAGGGCGGAAGCGGCCAGGTCGCCGTCATAGGCGGCCCGAACCAGGCCGCGCATGGCGGCCGAATCGAGGGGGCGTGGGTTATTCTTGATCAGCCGGCCGATTCCGAGGGCCTCCCCGGCCGCCCAGTCGATCCGGTCTTCGGGAAGGCCGAGTCCGGCGAGCGTCGGCGCAATGCCGATCGCCGCAAAGAGGCGGCTCACCTCGGCGATTGCGGCATCGGCAACTGTCTCGTCCTTCTCTATTCCATTGGGATCGAGGCCGAGCGCTTTACCGACCGCGGCAATTTCCGCGACGGCGACGCGGCGATTAAATGCCATCACATAGGGAAGCATGGTCGCTACCCCGAGTCCATGCGGCGTATGCGTCAGGGCGCCGACCGGATATTGCACCGCGTGGGCTGCGGCAGTGCCCGCGGTTCCGAAGGCGCAGCCGGCTGCAAGCGCGCCCATCATCACATCGGCGCGCGCATCGACGTCCGAACCGTCGGCAAAGGCCTTTTCCAGGCTCCGGCTGAGGAGCCGGATGGCATGCAGAGCGAACTGGTCGGTGAGATCGCTTTTGCCGACGAAGACATGCTGCTGCGCAAGCTCCGCATCGCCGGGGCGGCGCATCGCCGTGAACGCCTCGATGGCATGCGTCAGCGCATCGGCACCGGCAATCGCCGTCAGCCCAGGCGGGCAGGACAAGGTGAGTTCGGGATCACAGATCGCCGCTGCGGCGATGAGATATGGGCTGGAAATTCCAACCTTCAGGATACGGTCGGAATCGGAAACAACCGCAACCGGCGTTACCTCGGAGCCGGTGCCGGCCGTGGTCGGCACAGCAATGACCGGCAGGACCGGTGCAGGCACCTTGAACTCACCATAATAATCGGTGAGCGCGCCGCCATGAGCGAGCAGGAGCGAGGCGCATTTCGCCATATCGAGGCAACTGCCACCGCCAATCCCGATCACCATATCTGGTTCGAAGCCGCGCGCGGCTTCAACGCAGATAGCTACGGTATCGCGCGGCACGTCCGGCAGCGTCTGGTCATGCACTACGACGCCAATGCCGGCCGCTTTGACGGCAGCGATCATTTCCGCGAAGACGGGCGTTGCGGCAAAACGCGCGTCCGTGCAGACGAGAGCGCGCCGTCCGGTCTTGCTGGCGACGCTCGGTAGTGCATGACGCTGGCCGACACCAAACAGGATTTCCCGCGGCAGCCTCAAGGCGGCAAACAGGCTCATGATCTTTGTCCCTCGAAGGCCAGGATGCGGGAGGGGGAAAGCGCGTTTAGGTCGTCCCAAAGGCGCTGGTCGATCTCAAAACCATTGCGGCTGGCGGCAGCACGCCGCTGACGCGCACGATCCCCGGGGACGCGAACCGGTTCGCCGGCCATCTCGGATGGTGAGGCGCGCACCGCAGCGAGATAGGCTGACAGCCGCGTCGGAAGACCCGGCGCCAGACTGGGCTCGATCAGAATGAAGACGTCGCCCTTGTTGCATGGCGACTGGCTGTCGAGCGTGCCGTGCACCTCGGGTGCGAGCGCGGAGCCTGCAAGAGCCGCCACCAGCAGCTCGAGGGCAATGCCGAGGCCATAGCCTTTTGCATCGCCGAAGGGTGCAATCGCGCCGGCCTTGGCACGCTTCGGATCTGTCGTTGGCCTGCCGGCCGCATCGCGCGCCCATCCCTCGGGAATGGGTCTGCCGGTCGCCGCGTGATGATGGATCCTGCCCATCGGCACGATGCTGGTGGCAAGGTCAAGCACAAGTGGGTCTTCGGCGGTCGGAACGCCAATGGCGATGGGGTTGCTGCCAAGCATTGCCCGTGTACCGCCGAATGGATGGACCAGCGCCTCACTGGACGATAGCGCGATGCAGACCAAACCCATCGCAGCAACGGCCTCAACATAATGCGCGAGCATGCCGAGATGGTTCGCATTGCGCACGGCGACCAGGCCGATGCCAAGATCAGGAATATGAGGCGCCAACCGCTCGATCGCGGCCATGGCGACGATGGGGCCAAGTCCCGCCGATCCCTCGACCTCCAGCACCGCATCCGCCCGCCAGCGCTGCGTTCCCTTCGTCTGTGGGTCGATGACACCGCGCTTGATCCTTTCGACGAGGCGCGAGAGCCGGCACAGGCCATGCGAGGGGTGCCCCTTCATCTCGGCCGTCACCAGGACGCGAGCCTGCAGCGCCGCATGGTCACGCGGTGCGCCACGCTCTTCGAGCAGGCGGGTGGCAAGCGCAAGGGCTGCCGCTTCGGAAACGCGCATGATTTGTCCCCTATATTAAATCGTATAGGATATAGGATTGTCTTACACGCAGCATCGTGCTAGCGATTGAACCTGTCAAGAGGCAAGGCATCAGATGATTTCGACGAGACTTAGAGAACCCTCAACGGGAACGGCCCAGATCCAGCGCGCCAACGGCTTAGCTGTCGACGTCTACGAGGCAATCTTCAACCAGCTCATGTCGCTGAAGATCGCCCCCGGAGAGCGCATTACGGTCGACAACCTGGTCAGGGAGTTCAACGTCTCCCACACTCCGATCCGCGAAGCTCTCGGTCGGCTTGAGGGCGAAGGCCTCGTCGTCAAGCAGCATCTCGTCGGCTACCGCGCTGCGCCCCAGATTACGCGCCACCGCTTCGATGAACTCTATGAACTTCGTCTGCTGCTGGAACCTGCCGGCGCTGCGAAGGCGGCTCAGGCGATGAACGACGAAAAACTGGCCATCCTCACGGACGCCGCAGGCGTGATGACACGTCGCGACGATAGGGACGAGCGGGCGAACTATTCGGCCTTCGCCCGCAAGGACGCTATTTTCCACGACCGCATCATGGAGTTTGCCGGTAACGAGTTGATCCGAGAAATGCTTGCATTCCAGCACACGCATTTCCACATTTTCCGCCTGATGTTTCATCGCCGCGTCACGGAGGAGGCACTCGGCGAGCATCAGACGCTACTCGACGCCTTCGCGGCGCGCGACTCCCGCGCTGCTGAGAACGCAATGCGCATCCACATTGAACGTTCGCGAGACCGGCTGTTGCCGGCGTTCGACGACATCTGATTCAACCCGCAGGCAAGAGCGTGCCTGTGACAACGAGGAGGAGAACCCATGGCAGGCAAGAAAATCCTGATGCTCACTGGCGATTTCACCGAGGAGTACGAAATCTTCGTCTTCCAGCAGGCGATGGAGGCGGTCGGGCACACGGTGCACGTGGTGTGCCCGGACAAGAGGGCGGGCGACATTCTCAGGACGTCGCTGCACGATTTCGAGGGAGATCAGACCTACACCGAGAAACTCGGGCACAATGTCACCATCAACAAGACGTTTTCCGAAGCGGAAGACCAGCTCGATCAGTATCATGCCGTTTACTGCGCCGGCGGGCGCGGGCCCGAATATATCCGCACCGACAAACGGGTGCAGGCAATGGTGCGTCACTTCCACGAGCAGCGGAAGCCGATTTTCACCATCTGCCACGGGGTCCAGATCCTGATCGCAGTCGACGGTGTCGTTCGCGGCAAGAAGGTGGGTGCGCTCGGGGCCTGCGAACCTGAGGTCACGCTGGCGGGCGGAACCTACATCGACCTCTCGCCCACTGAAGCCTATGTCGATGGGACGATGGTCTCGGCCAAGGGTTGGACGGCGCTCGCCGCCTTCATGCGCGAATGCCTGAAGGTGCTGGGAACGGAGATCCGCCACACCTGAGACCACGGCGCCCGGACAAAATGCCCGGTAGTGAAGTCTGCCGGGCATCTGATTGTGCCGGCCTCCAGTCACACTCCGCCGCGGTTCCAGCCACGGCCACGTTCGCCGAACATTTCATAGCCCCCGTCGGTGATCGCGAGCGTATCCTCCAGCTTGATGAAACCGCGCTTCGGGTGAAGCATCGTCGTCTCGACCGAGATCACACTGCCGGCTTCCAGCGGCTTGTCGGCATCGATGCCCTCATAGGCGACGGGGTGGTTCGTCATGAGGAACGGCGCTTCGTGCGTGATGAGGCCCATGCCATGGCAGAAGAAGTCGGTGAAGCCCGCCGATGGCGAGGCCTTGAGCTCGGCTTCCGCCGCCGCGATCATTTCACTGCCCACAACCCCTGCCCTGACCTTGGCGAAGGCCGCCTGCTGTATGCTTTCGACTTCAGCCAGAAGATCCTCCAGCTCCGCATCCGGCTCGCCGAGCACACCCATGCGGCAGAGGTCGCCGATGTATCCGTGATAGTTGCCGCCGGAATCAATCGACAGGACCTCGCCCTCAGCCCAGGCCTGCGGCGAGCCCGCGCGATTGTGGCTGGCGCCGAGCGTGAGCAGGCAATATTCGAAGTGCAGTCCCCGGTTGGTTTCCTCCCTGCGCAGCTGCTCGATGATCTCCAGTTTCGTCGAGCCGGCGCGGGCGGCGGCGATTGTCGCCAGCATCGAGTCGGTAATCAGTTCGGAGGCGCGTTTGAGCTTTGCCAGTTCATCTGGCGTCTTAACCGCCCTCAGCCGCTCCAACACATGTGTGGCATCGACAAACCGCGCACTATCCAGCCGAGAGGCAAGAAGATCACGGGCGTCGGAAGGCAGAAAGGCAGGCTCGACACCGATGCGTCCGCCGGCCTTGCCGATTTTCTTCAGGTGCTCGACAGCGAGCCCGGCCGCATCCTGCGTCCCCCAGCTCGCCGTATGCACTGCGGACGTCCAGAATGGATTGTTCTGATGCTCTGCGCCCTCCATGCGGTTCCCCACATAGGCGGAGTGATCGGGCGCACCTTTCTCATAGATCACCATCGGCAGGTACCGGCTATGCCCGATCGCATCCATGGCTGCGAAGAAGATGAACTTGTATCCGCCCAGCAGATATTGCGTGTTGTGTTTGGAAGTGGCGATCAGGACGTCGATACCGGCCTCCTCCATGAGGCGGTCGAGCTTGGCCGTATCGAACGGCGCCACGGCGGCCTGCCTTGTCTGCCCTGCATTGTCGTTCATTGTCTTTCCTCCCACAAAATGGATGCCCGCCTCAGATGTCCTGCGGCAGCAGGCGGAAGTCCGGCAGATCGCGAAGCGCAAGCTCCGGCCCCGCCGGTGAGTAGACGACGAACAGGAGCATCGGCCCGCCACCGGTGTTCTTCGTCGAATGAAAGCGACTTTCGGGAATATAGATCGTGCAGCCGCTGGCGACCTTGCGCGTCACCGGATTTGCGTTCTCGTCCTCGACCATCTGCTCGCCCTCGCCGGATATTACGAAGATGATTTCCTCTGCACCCGGATGATTGTGACGTGAGTGGCCCTCGCCGCTTGGCAGTTCGACTACCCCGCCGGAAAAACGACTGGCGCCATTGACTTCGGGCGCCACGGTCAGCGACAGCTTGCCCCAGTCGAAACCGAAGGCGCTTACATCCTGCGGATAGACAAAGTAGTTGTCCTTTACCATGAAACGGCCTCCTCCATGACCTTCCTCAGACGACCGCGCCGACAGCGAGCGCCTTGAAATCTTCCGTCTGCTTGCGGATTGCCGCCTCGGCCGGCAGTCGCTCCATCGAGCTTGCGCCGTAAAAACCATGGCAGCCAGCACAACGCTCGAGAACGTAACGCGCATCCTCCGGCATGGAGATGGGACCACCGTGACAGAGCACGATGACGTCGTCGCGCACCGACCGCGCCGCCTTGGCGATCGCGGTGATCTCGTCGATGCAGTCATCGAGCGACTTGCCGGATGTGGCGCCGATCGTGCCGCCGGTCGTCACCCCCATATGCGCCACGACAATATCGGCGCCGGCGCCGGTCATGGCGATAGCCTCGCTCTCGTTGAAAACATAGGGCGTGGTCAGCAGATCGAGCCCATGGGCGGTGGCTATCATCTCGACCTCCAGATTGTAGCTCATACCCGTCTCCTCGAAACTCTGCCGCATCCTGCCGTCGAAGAGGCCAATCGTGGGGAAGTTCTGCACACCTGAAAAGCCCATCGCCTTCAGCTCGGCAAGGAAGCGCGGCATCAGCACGAAGGGGTCCGTGCCATTGACGCCGGCGAGCACCGGCGTCTTTTTCACGACCGGCAACACTTCGAGCGCCATCTCCTTCACGATCTCGTTGGCGTTGCCGTAGGCCAGCAGTCCTGCCGCCGAGCCGCGCCCCGCCATGCGGTAGCGCCCGGAATTGTAGATAATGATGAGGTCGATGCCGCCTGCCTCCTCGGCCTTGGCGGAGATGCCGGTGCCGGCACCACCGCCGACGATCGGCACGCCGGCTGCGATCATGCCGTGAAATTTTTCGAGGATGGTCTTGCGGGGTATGGCTGGCATCGATTTTGTCTCTCACGGTTTGGCAATGTCACGAAAGGCGGCGACGGCGGCTTCTGCGAAATCCGGATCGTTGATATGGAGCGGCAATCGAACAATACGTCGCGACGCCGTCGGCTTCACCGTCGCCTCGAGCGCGGCAAAAAGCGCGGCGTCGGCTTCTGGGTCGAAGAACGCACCGCCTTCAATGTCGAGGGCCGAGACACCCTTCTCGGGAATGAGGAAGCGCACGGGGCCGTGGCAAAGATTGAGCTTGTCGCCGATCCAGCGGCCGATCTCAGCGCATTCTGCCGAGGTCGTGCGCATCAAGGTGACGTTTGGATTGTGGCGGTAAAACAGCCGGCCGGCATAGCGTTCGGGGACGGTATCCGGCGCCCAGAAGTTCACCATATCAAGCGCGCCGACCGAGCCGACATAGGGCAGACCCGTGTGGGCAATCGCGTCGAAACGGTCGGAGGTGGCCGGTAAAACACCCCCGAAAAGCAGGTCGCAGACCTCGGTGGTCGTGATGTCGAGCACGCCTGAGATCAGGCCGCTGTCGGCAAGCTTCTCCATCGCGCGCCCGCCCGTTCCGGTCGCGTGGAATACCAGGCAGTCATAGTCCGGCCGGAGGCGCTCGACCATGGCGGATACGGCAGGTGTGGTCACGCCGAACATGGTGAGCCCGAGCGCCGGCTTCGATGCCGTCACCTCAGCCGGCCGGCTGGACATCGCCGTAATCGCCTGGGCAGCGTTGTGAAGGATGACCCGGCTAAGCCGGTTCAGGCCAGCCATGTCCGTGACCGAAGGCATCATCACGATGTCGGAAACATCGACATAGGGAGCAACATTGCCGGAGACGAGCGTCGATACCATGATCTTTGGCAGGCCGAGCCGCAATTGGCGCATGCCCGCAGTAATAATCGAGGTGCCCCCGCCTCCGCCGATACCGATGATGCCGGCGATGTCCTGGCGCGCCACCAGGAAGCGCGCGAAGGCAATGCCCATCGCTTCGACCGCCCTTCCGCGGTCTTCGCAGGAAAGGACGGCTCCAGCACCCTCGGGATGGCAAGCGGCAACCGTGTCAGCCGCCACGTCGACGGTGGTCCGAGGCTCACGGATGCCGACGTCGACGCGGGTAACCGCCCCGCCCGACGCCTCGATGCAAGCGGCGAGATAATCAAGCTCCTCGCCCTTCGTGTCAGCCGTGCCAACCACGTAGATCTGCTTCATTTCCCCTCCGCAACCGGGCGGGTTTCCTCCCAGCATATCCCACGTTCGGAGCAAGCGATGGCCCTTGCAAATTTGTGAGACGCGCGTATCATAAAGATATGGATGTCTCACGTCAACAGAACGAAACAGCCAGGACCGAGCGAGGCCCGCGTGCCCGCACGCGAAAACTGATGCTCGAAACAGCAACGCGGCTCATGCAGTCCGGCATTACGCCCTCGGTCAGCGAAGTGGCCGAGGCTGCTGAAGTCTCGCGGGCGACCGCCTACCGTTACTTTCCGAGCCAGGCCGCGCTCGTGCATGCCGTGGTGGATGAGGCTCTGGGACCAATACTCGGCTGGTCGTCCGACAGTCCGGATGCACGCACCCGCGTTGCCGACCTTTTGGCGACCGCGATGCCGCGGATCGACGAGTTCGAGGCCACCTTCAAGGCGGCGCTGAAACTTTCGCTGGACCAGTGGGCGCAGCGCCAGGCGGGCACGCTCGGCAACGAACCGCTGTTCAAGCGCGGCCACCGTGTCGACCTGCTGAAGTGCGTGACGGCGCCCCTGCAGGGCAGCGTGCCAGCGGAGTCCCGGGAGCGCCTTGCGCAGGCGCTTTCGCTTGTCTTCGGCGTCGAGGTGCTGATCGTGTTGAAGGATATCTGGGGCCTGACCTCCGAAGGCGCGCAATCTGTTGCCGAGTGGGCCGCCAAGGCGCTCGTCGACAGCGCACTACGGCAGGCGGAGGGTAGTGCATGACATCGCAGCCCGCCAACTGGTTCGACCAGATGAAGTAACATGTCCTACATCATGGCCGGGATTTGCGACAAGGAATTTGAGGCCGCCCGACAAAACTGCTTAGGTAAGCCGCGGCTACGGGAATATATCCAGAAGTCTGGAAGAAGAACCGAAGATGAAAGCTCTCCGTGGGTCGCTCTTGACGGTAATGGAGTTTGGTACTACCAGATCAGTGGAATAATATTCAGGCTTGAGATCTGAAACGCGCTGGGGTCGGGGAGGACTCAAGCACGAAATCAACCCAGAAGGATCAAGAAGCCGGATCGGGAGGCCCGCGACGACGCGGGAAGGTGCATAAATGGGAGGAAACGTTATGCGCAAAACTATGACCGGTCTCGTTGCCGGTGTCGGATTGATGTGGGCCTGCGGAACGTCCGCACAGGCCCAGGAACTGACGATTTTCTGGGCCGAGTGGGACCCGGCAAATTACCTTCAGGAACTTGCAAACGAATACGAGGCTGAAACGGGCGTCAAGGTCACTGTCGAGACCACCCCATGGGCCGACTTTCAGACCAAGGCCTTCACCGAATTCAATGCAAAGGGCTCAGCCTATGACCTGGTCGTCGGCGACAGCCAGTGGATCGGGGCGGCGTCGGAAGCAGGACATTACGTCGATCTGACCGATTTTTTCACCAAGCACAATCTGACTCAGGTGATGGCTCCGGCAACGGTGAAATACTACTCCGAGTATCCGGCAAACTCGAAGAAGTACTGGTCAATTCCTGCAGAGGGTGACGCCGTCGGCTGGTCCTACCGCAAGGACTGGTTCGAAGACCCCAAGGAGATGGAGGCATTCAAGGCGAAATACGGCTACGATCTCGCCCCGCCAAAGACCTGGGCCCAGATGCGCGACATCGCCGAGTTCTTCCACCGTCCAGACCAGAAGCGCTACGGCATCGCCATCTACACCGACAATTCTTACGACGGGCTCGTCATGGGGGTCGAAAACGCGATCTTCTCGTTTGGAGGCGAACTCGGCGATTACCAGAACTACAAGGTCGACGGCATCATCAACTCGGAGAAGAACGTCAAAGCGCTCGAACTTTATCGCGAGCTCTACGGCTTTACGCCTCCAGGCTGGGCCAAGTCCTTCTTCGTCGAGAACAACCAGGCGATCACCGAAAACTTGGCCGCGATGAGCATGAATTATTTCGCCTTCTTCCCGGCTCTAGTGAATGAGGCCTCGAACCCGAATGCCAAGGTTACCGGATTCTTTGCCAATCCGGCAGGCCCGAATGGCGAGCAGTTCGCAGCACTCGGCGGACAAGGCATATCGGTCATCTCCTACTCAAAGAACCAGGAAGAGGCGATGAAATTCCTCGAATGGTTCATCAAGGACGAGACCCAGAAGCGCTGGGCTGAACTCGGTGGCTACACGGCAAGCGCCAAGGTGCTCGAATCCCCGGAATTTCAGAACGCGACGCCCTATAACAAGGCCTTCTACGAGACCATGTTCAAGGTCAAGGACTTCTGGGCAACGCCTGAATACGCCGAGCTGCTGATCCAGGCGAACCAACGCATTTACCCCTTCGTCACGGCCGGCCAAGGCACGGCGAAGGAAGCGCTCGACGCTCTGGCAGCGGACTGGAATGCGACGTTCAAGAAATACGGACGCAACAAATAGCAGACGCGATCAGCGGAGGGGCTTGGCCGCCCCTCCAGTTTCATTCTGCATCTCGCGCCCAGGGGCGCGGTTCGAGAGGGCGCGGCGCCCGGCATTCACTTCGCGCATCGTGATGCCTTCCGGCATCAGGCGCCGAACTCTCGGAGGAGGAGAGGATTGGCCACCGCAGTCATGATATCGCTGGACACGAAATCGCGTGCCGCATCCCGCGGCATGAGCGACATTCACATTCGCAATCTGTTCATCATCCCGACGATCCTGTTTCTGATCGTCTTCAACATCTTTCCGCTGATCTATTCGCTCGGCTATTCCTTCACCGACTTTCGCGCCTCGTCGAACGCACCAGCCAACTTCGTCGGCCTGCAGAACTACCGCGAACTGCTGAACGACCCGTTCATCTGGTCGAATTTCGCCATCACCGCAAAATATGTGATCGTCTCTGTTACGGGACAGGTGATCGTCGGCTTCGGCACGGCCATGTTGCTCAACCGCGATATTCCGCTGAAGGGTCTCCTGACGACACTGCTGCTACTGCCGATGATGCTATCGATGGCAGTGGTCGGTCTGTTCTGGAAGCTGCTCTACGATCCCTCGTTTGGCATCATAAACTACACGCTCGGTCTCGGCTCCTTCGAGTGGCTGTCGAATCCGGATGTGGCGCTTTATGCGGTTGCCATCACTGACATCTGGATGTGGTCGCCCTTCGTGATGCTGCTGTCGCTCGCCGGCCTTTCGGCCGTGCCAAAGCATCTCTACGAGGCAGCGGCGATCGACCGGGCAGGACCGTTCTATACCTTCTTCCGCATCACGCTGCCGCTTGTGGCGCCGATCCTGATGATCGCAATCATCTTCCGTACGATGGAAGCCTTCAAGACCTTCGACCTCGCCTACATCCTGACCAGCCAGCCGACGACTGAGGTGATCTCCATCCGGCTCTATAAAATGGCCTTCCAGGAGTGGCAGACCGGGCGCTCCTGCGCACTCGCCTACATCGTTCTCATCATGATCCTCGCCATCACCAATATCTACGTCAAGTACCTCAACAAAGTGAAGGAACGCTGAGATGGCCGCCGTTCAAACCCGCTCCGAACGCGCGCTGAACCGGGTGGCAATCGCCGCCGTACTTGTCATTACGCTGATCTTCCTGGCGCCGATCTACTGGATCACCTCGACGGCCTTCAAGCCCCGCAACCTCGCCACCACCATACCACCGACAGTGCTCTTCGAGCCGGAGCTCTCGCCTTTCGTGAAGCTCTTCACCAAGCGCTCGCAGCTGCGTGGCGTGCCGACCCCCGAAGAATATGCCGCCGCCCCCTGGTGGGAGCGGATGGTGTTCGACGGTGGTGAGAAAATCGTCCGTTCCGGCCGCGGCGAGGTGCAGCCATCCGGCTATCCGAACCGCTTCATGAACTCGCTGATCGTCGCGATCACGTCCACGGTGCTGGCAGTCGGCATGGGAACCTTCACCGCCTATGGCTTCTCGCGCTTCAGAGTGAAAGGGGAGGCCGACCTTCTCTTCTTCATCCTGTCGACGCGCATGCTGCCGCCCGTCGTCGTGGCGATCCCGATGTTCCTGATGTACCGCGCCGTCGGCCTCAACGACACGCATTGGGGGCTGATCATCCTCTACACCGCCTTCAATCTTTCCTTCTCCGTCTGGCTGATGAAGGGTTTCATCGACGAGATCCCAAAGGAATACGAGGAGGCCGCGCTCGTCGATGGCTACACGCGGATGGAGGCGTTTTTCAAGATCGTCATCCCCGAAGCGGCCACCGGCATCGCTGCGACCGCCGTCTTCTGCTTCATAACGGCCTGGAACGAATATGCGTTTGCGCTGATCATGACGAACCGGCGCGCGCAAACCGCTCCACCCTTCATTCCGAGCCAGGTCGGCTCCGGCCTGCCGGATTGGACGGTCATTGCGGCCGGTACGTTCCTGTTCCTGCTACCGGTCGCGATCTTCACGTTCCTGCTCAGGAACCATCTCCTGCGCGGCATGAGCTTCGGAGCGATCCGCAAATGACCTTGCGCGCCTTCAACCAGAAATATCTCGAACCCGGTTCGCAGTATCTGATGATCTTGGGCATTATCGCGCTCTGCCAGCCTTGGAACCTGTTCCTGCACCGCTACGGCATGACGATGACGCTGGTCGGACTGATCGCCTTCATGGTGGCGACCAAAATCCCCCGGGACGCGCAATCAGACGAAGGCAGTCAGTCATGACGCAGATCGAGCTTCGCGCCATTCAGAAATATTTCGGTGCCGTCCAGGTCATCAAAGACCTTAATCTCGCCATTGCCGATAACGAGTTCATCGTGCTGCTCGGACAATCGGGCTGCGGGAAGACGACGACATTGCGCGCCGTCGCCGGCCTGGAGACGATCGACGAAGGCGACATCCTAATCGACGGCAAGCCGGTGCAACATATCAAGGCATCCGGCCGGGACATCGCGATGGTGTTTCAATCCTTTTCGCTCTATCCGCACATGACGGTCTACGAAAACATCGCCTTCCCGCTCCGCGCCACCCGGATGAGCCGCGCCGATGTCGATAAGGCGGTCCGGGAAATCGCCGCGGTTCTGCGCATCACCGAGTTGCTGGCCCGCAAGCCTTCGGCACTGTCAGGAGGAGACATGCAACGTGTCGCAATCGGCCGCGCTCTGGTGCGACGGCCGAAGGCCATGCTGATGGACGAGCCGATCGGTGCGCTGGACGCGAAGCTGAGAGAGGAGATGCGGGCGGAAATCAAGCGTCTGCACATCAAGCAAGGTTCAACCACGATCTACGTGACGCATGACCAGGTGGAGGCCATGTCGCTCGCCGACCGCATCGTCATCATGCACGAGGGCATCCTCCAGCAGATCGGCACGCCGGAAGAGGTTTACGGTCAACCCGCCAACATGTTTGTCGCGCAGTTTGTCGGAAGCCCGGTGATGAACATGGCGCCGGCAACCGTCAGCGAAACGGGCGACCATACGCGCGTGCAGGTTGGCGACGGCGTAACGGGCTTTGAGTTCCCCGCCGCACTGGCCAACCGTCTCTCTGACGCGAAGGCCGCGAACGGCCAGCTAACACTCGGGGTTCGGCCCGAGGGCGTGATCGTTTCACGGGAAGCACGTGAGGGCTTCGTGCCGGTCGAGGCGCATATTATCGAGCCGCTCGGCTCACACGATATCGTTGACCTGAAGGTCGGCCAGCAAATGATCAGGGCGCGAACCAAAAGCGGTTTCGTACCCGGTCCAGGCGAAGCCGTCTGGGCACGCATCGACCCCGCCCAGGCTCATTTCTTCAATACGGCAACCGGTTCATCGCTCGGGATCAGACTCTGATGGCGCATATCGAACTTAAGGGCATTACCAAGACTTTCGGCAGCCACACGGCACTGAAAAACCTGAACATCGACATCGCTGACGGCGAGTTCTTCGTGCTGCTCGGGCAGACCGGCGCCGGCAAGACAACGACGCTTCGCCTGATCGCCGGGCTCGAAAAGCCCACCGCAGGCCAGATCTACATCGACGGGCACGACGTCGCCGACTGGGGCGCCGCCGAGCGGGACGTGGCCCTGGTGCTCCAGCAGTACTCGCTTTACCCGCGCTACACGGTCCGAGAGAACCTGGAATTTCCATTAAAATCCCGCATCCGCCGCATTGAGCCAGAGGAAATCAAGGAACGCGTCGCTCGGGTTGCGAAGACCCTGCGCATCGAGCATCTGCTCGACCGCAAGACGGACCGGCTGTCGGGAGGCGAGATGCAGCGCGTATCTATCGGCCGTGCCATCGTGCGCAAGCCGCGCGTGTTCCTGATGGACGAGCCGCTTTCGGCGCTCGACGCGAAGCTTCGCGAAGCACTCCGCACGGAGTTGAAGAACCTGCAGATGAACCTCGGCGCGACCTTCCTCTTCGTCACTCATGACCAGATCGAGGCCATGTCGATGGGCGACAAGATCGGCGTCCTGAACAACGGTCAACTGGTGCAGACCGGGACACCGCAGGAGATCTACCGGAATCCGGTCAACACCTTCGTCGCGCGCGCCGTTGGTTCACCGCCGATGAACCTGATCAACGGCACGCTCGCCGGCAGCGAGGCGGTGGCCAGCGAGGGCTATCGGCTGCCGTTGGGCAGCGACCACGCAATTGCGACGGACGGCCGCCCGCTCACCTTCGGCATTCGCCCGGAGGACATCTTCCTCGACAGTGGCGCGCCGGGGGAAGCACGGGTGCACGACGTGGAAAACCATGGCGTCGAAAAGATCGTGACACTGCGCACCGGCGAGAAGTTTATCCACGCGACCGTGCCGACGCAAACGGCGCTGCGGATCGAGGATACGGTTCGCTTTTCGTGGAATCCGGAGAAGGTCGTCCTGTTTGACGCCGGAAGCGGGGTCAGCCTGCGGCACGCAGGCTGACCTGATCCACCCAATACAAATGGTCTCGGTGGCGCGGCAGGCAACCAACGTTCCCGGTCGGACGGCCTATGCCGGAAAGCGCCGGCGGTAGTGTTCTACCACTTCGGGATTGCGCAAATTGACGGGCAAGTCGCCTCTGATGACGCGCAGCGCTTCGCTGGCCGCACCTGTCCCCATGCGCATCATGCTCTCTTCCGTCAGACCAGCCAGATGCGGAGTGACGATGACGTTGGCGAAGCCGAAATAGGGATGGTCGAGCGGCAATGGCTGCGTTGCAAAGACATCAAGCGCTGCTCCGCGAATTCGGCCATCGCCTAGCGCCTGGATCAGCGCCGCATCATCGATGACGGGACCGCGTGACACGTTGATCAGGATTGCTCCTGGCTTCAGCCGACCGATGCGCCCGGCATTGAGCAAGCCAGTCGTCTCCGGCGTCAACGGGCAGCAGAGCACGACGATGTCGGCCCGCTCAACAAGCTCATCGATCGCCAGGAAGCGCGCGCCCGCAGGCACGCTTTCCGGCGACCGGCTCGTTGCGACCACCTCCAGGCCAAAGCCGAACTTCGCGATCTTGAAGATCGCCTTGCCGACATTGCCCATACCGACGATGCCCATAGTGCGGCCGCCGAGGTCGACGGCCGCATCCGACTGGGCGCGGCCCGCCGCCCAGCCGTCCTGACGCAGTTCCCGGTCCATTTGGCGGAAGCGTCTCAGCAGGGCCAATGTCACCAAGAATACGTGCTCGGCGACAGTCGACGCATTGACAGCGGGGACGTTTGCGACAAGCACGCCGGCGCGGGT
Organism: Rhizobium sp. NLR8a; assembly: GCF_019685235.1. Taxonomy (NCBI): domain Bacteria; kingdom Pseudomonadati; phylum Pseudomonadota; class Alphaproteobacteria; order Hyphomicrobiales; family Rhizobiaceae; genus Rhizobium; species Rhizobium sp. NLR8a. The sequence continues at coordinate 14,441 of NZ_JABDWI010000014.1, read as the reverse complement.
CGCCGCCTCCATTGGAACCATGTCGAGGCCCGCACCATGGCGGATCGCCGCGCGAAGCGCTGGCGCATCCTCGAAGAAGGCCGGCGGGATCGGCGCGCGCACGACGACAATACCCGCGCCGCGTCCTTCTCGCAGCAAGGTTTCCGGATCGGGCGCGGAAGCTACGCGCAGATCACCCGCCCCCTCAAGCACGGCCTTGGCCGCGGGGTGCAGGGGATGTGTGGAAAAGATGAAGCTCATCGGCCTCCCCGCCGGTTACGCCTATCCGGCCGCCGTCGCTGGACCGCCGATAAGACCCTTCCAATAGCTTTCCGCACCTTGAAGATGCGCGCTCATCAGCGCCTGGGCGAGATTGCCGTCTCGGGCAAGCAGCGCTTCGTAAATGCGGATATGCTCCTCATGCGAGCGCCGGCTTCGGGCGGCATCGGCAAAATAGATAGGCAGCCGGTGTTCGCCCATGACGTAGTAGACGCTGCACACCCGATAGAAGACGCTGTTCTTGGTGGCTCGAACGATCTCCAGATGGAAATCCCGGTCTTCGCGCGCCAGCCCCTCGCCCGCGGCAAGCTTCGCCTCGGACGCAGCGAGTATATCGCGCAAGCGCTTGTAATTCTCCTCCGTCGCCCGGCCGCAGGCGAGTTCCGCGGCCTTGATCTCATGGATCTTGCGAAGCTCCACGGTCTCGTAGATCAGAATGGGGTCTAGGGGAACGCCGGCGCGGGCAAAAAGCGCCATTGCCTCCACGCTCGCCTCCGTGGTCGTCAAATAGATGCCCGACTTGGCTCGACGCTCTACGATGCGCATTGCCTCCAGGATCGCCAATGCCTCGCGAATTTGGCCCCGGCTGACGGTGAAATGTTCTGCAAGCTCGCGCTCCGATGGCGTGCGGCCGGTGTCGCTCGAGTTTGAGAAAAGATAAGCTGCGAGATCGGAGAGGAGGGAGTTTTCTTTCATCGTCACTGTCTTTGCGCGTGAGTCTCCAGGACCCTCTGATTGATCGTGAAGCCCAGGCCAGGTCGGTCCGGGATCTCTATCATACCGTCCTTTACAGACACAGCGTCCTCGACAAGATCGTGGATCATCGGATTTGCGCCGAGGGAATATTCGATGACGAAGCTTGCCGGAGAGGCCGCGCACACGTGCAGACCGGAAAAGAAGCAGGGCGCCCCAGCCCAAAGATGCGGTGCGAAACGGAGGTTGAAGGCGCTGGCGAGCGAACTGATGCGCATCGCTTCCGTAATGCCACCGCAGAAAGCCGGATCGGGCTGGAATATGTCTGCGGCCCGGAGCATCGCAAGATCTCGGAAGGCGAAACGCGTCGCCTCGCTCTCGCCGGCAGCGATCGGCACGTTCCCGGCCGCGCGCACCTCCGCCATGCCCGGCTTGTCATCGGCTATGACAGGCTCCTCGAACCAGGCGAGGTCGCAGTCCGCAACCATCTGGATAAAGCGCTTCGCTTCGCCAACAGTATATGTGCCATGCGCATCGACCATTAGATCGACGTCGGGGCCGACAGCTTTGCGAGCGGCACGCACGCGCGCTGCCGAGACATGCGGCGCACCGTCCATCGCGCCGACGCGCATCTTGACTGACTTGAAACCGCCTGCCGCGATATAGGACCGGAGCTGCTCGCCGATCCGGTCCGTGCTCTCCCAACCGCCCGAGGCATAGGCAGGCAAGCGGTCCGCCTTGCGGCCACCCAGCAGCTTCCAGACTGGGACGCCGAGCGACTTGCCGAGGATGTCCCAGAGCGCTATGTCGACCGCACTGATCGCAGCGACCGAAAGGCCGCGCCGCGCGATCTCGGGCATGGCGTGACCCGAACTCGCCGCCGTCTCGTGGCGTACACCGTTGTAGAGCATTTCCCATATGGTGAAGATGTCGCCAGGATCGCGGCCGATGAGCTTGGGCCCTACCTCGTGATTGATCATGTGCACCAGCGTGCCATAGCTGCCGGCACTGCCCGCGGCATTCTTACCTTCCCCCCAGCCCACAATGCCGTCGTTCGTCTCGATACGCAGGATCGCACTGTCGAAGGTCATCAGGCGGCCGAAGTCGCTGCGGTGCTGACGGCTCGCCTCGATGGGAATCTTGACCCACCAGGCCTCGACGCTTTTGATACGCATGTCTCTGCCCCCGCTCCTCAAGGCCCGCGGTGGGCCGCGGGAGATATCTTCCATTCGTTACTTGATCAGCGGCAGGATCGTCTCGGCGGTGATCCGCATCTGATCGTCGTAGAATTTCTCGGTGAGCAGGCTCGAGCCGTGATCCTGGATAAATTTCAGCTGTTCCGGGGGGATGTCGACGGGGTTGCGCTCGACCATGTCGGGATATTTGGTGGCAGGCGTCCGGTCAACCGGAGCGACGAATTCGTTGGTGACGGCGCCGTCGTAACCGATCTCCTTCAGCGTGCCGATGATCTTCGGCCAGTCGAGGTGGCCGAGGCCGGCGGCGAAACGATTATTATCGGCGACGTGGAAGTCGAACAGGCGTTTCCCGGCGAGCCGGATCGCCTCATAGATGTCTTCCTCTTCGATGTTCAGGTGGAAGGCATCCAGGCAGACTCCGCATTCAGGGCTGACGGCATCGGCGAGCGCCAGCGCTTGGGCGGCACGGTTGAAGAAATAGGTCTCGAAACGGTTGAGCGGCTCGACGGCAATCCGCACCCCCCTCTTTTGAGCGTGAGCAAAACACTCCCTGGTGGCGTCCACCACCCATGTCCACTCTTCCTCCTCGGTCCCATCCGGCACCACCTTGCCGACCGTTGCCGGTACGAGTGTGAGGATCTCGCCCTCGAGTTCGCTGACCATGGTGATGACGCTCTTGACATAGTCCACGGACCGGGCGCGCTGGCCCTCATCCCTGGCGGCAAGATTTCGCTCGCCGAGCGTCAGGGTAACAGCGCCCCAGCAGCGGATGCCATGCTCTTTCAGCAGCGCACGCGTCTCCTTCACGTCGTACTGTGCCGGCTCGCCGGATATCTCGATACTCTCGTAGCCATATTTTTTGATGCGTTTCAGCGTGACGGCGAGCGGTTCAGCCCGCATCCAGTTGTGCGTAGAAAGATGCATGAGGTTCCTCCTAGACTGTTGCGGCCAAGCTCGACAGCAGCTTGGCATCGAAACGTCACCTTATGATGGCCAATCTCATTACCGGCGGCAATCTGGTTTGGCCAATTTTAGTTATCTGAAAGCTCTAACCCAATTCCCGAGCGTCCGCAAGACGGCCTCAAGATGTCGAGAAAGTCGGCGTATTCGGTTGTTTGTCGCTGTATTTCCCGCTCATGCGCGGAATCCCCGCTCCCAGTGGTGAGCGCAGCGGCTTGACCAGAGCCGCCATTTTGGTATGACCAGATTTGGGAAGTGATAAGCGCGGACGCCGCAACGCAGTGGCGAAGTGCCAAGGGGGAGAGATGAAGATCGGCATGTGCATGTTCCTCTGGACGACAGCTGTCGGCCCAAAACACGAGGCACTGTTACGCGATATCAAGGAGACGGGTTTTGATGGCGTCGAGATCCCGATCTTTTCGGGCAAACCCGACGACTACCGACGGCTGGCGGCGTTGCTCGACCGGATCGGTCTGGAACGGACCGCCGTTTCCGCCATGGGCGACCTCCGGATGAACCTGATCGCTTCCGACGCGGCAATCCGCAGACGCGGCATTGACTACGTGAAATGGGCAATCGACTGCAGCAATGCGCTTGGCGCGACTATGCTGAGCGGGCCGCTGCATTCGACGCTCGGCAAATTTTCCGGAAGCGGGCCAAGCGCGGCGGAACTCAAGCGCTCGGTTTCCTCGCAATTGGCGATTGGCGATCATGCAGCAAAGCACGGCGTTACGATAGGACTTGAGGCGCTGAACCGTTTCGAATGTTACCTGTTCAACACGATGGACGACCTTGCGGCCCATATCGACGCGGTCGGACATCCGAATATCCGTGCCATGTACGACACGTTTCACAGCAATATCGAAGAAACCGATCCTGTCGGCGCTTTTACGCGCAACAGTGACCGCATCGTGCATGTCCACATTTCGGAGAACGACCGCGGCGTTCCAGGGCGTGGCAACATTCCCTGGGCGGAGACGTTCAGGGCACTGCGCGCGAGTGGCTACGACGGATGGCTGACAATCGAAGCCTTTGGTCGGGCGCTCGAGGAGCTCGCCGCCGCAACGAAGGTCTGGCGCGACTTTTTCGAGACACCGGAATCGGTTTATCGTGAAGGGTACCGTCATATCCGCGACGGATGGGAGGCGGCGGCATAACCGCCAACCGACCAAAGGTTTCGGTGCCGGCAGGGCTGCACAGCACGGCAGACGGCGGACACGGCCGAGCTGCCAGAAGGAATGCGGGGGGCGCGCTGCTCACGCAGACCGCCGGTTTCTCACCCTTGCCGGCAAGAGGTGCGTTTTCAGCGCGTCCGTCTCGTGCCTCAGCCGATGGCCATCAGGCTCGCATTGCCGCCGGCCGCCGCTGTGTTGATCGAAGTCGACACTTCTTCCAGCAGCCAGTTGAGGCAGTAGGCTTCGGGATCGCTCGCCAGTTCCTCGCTTGTCGCGGCCTGGACCAGCAGAAGCGGGCCGGGCAGCGCGGCGATCTTCCGGTTGACGGCAAGAACCCTGTCGCGGTCCCCTTCGACGAGCGCACCGGAGAAAGGCCCGTCCTTTTCCCAATCCGATGTCCAGGAAAGACGCCCGGCCACAGCTGCCGGAAGGTCCGCCAGGACAGGCTTCGATATCGAACCCGCGTCGATGACGACGTGGTTACCGGTGGAAAGGGCCGCGGCGATCTGGCGGTGCAGTCCGGTTTCGGTCTGCGGCACGAGCAGGATACGGCCGCGCGGATGGAGCGCATAGAGATTGCGCTCGCCGACAGGGCCGGTGAGCTCACGTTCGAGCCCGAGCGCCGATCGGCTCGCATAGCCGCGCGCCGCTTCCCCTTCGACCGTCAGGCCCTTCTTGTCGAGCCAGACGATGTAATCGCGAAGGGCGAGGTCGGTATGAACGGAATCCTGCTGCGGCGGCACCGGGGCGCGCTGCACCAGCCGGCCGATATAGAGCGGGCCGCCGGCCTTCGGACCGGTTCCCGACAGGCCACGGCCGCCGAAAGGCTGCACGCCGACGACAGCGCCGATGATGTTGCGGTTGACGTAGAGGTTGCCGGCCTTGATGCGGCTCGTCACATGGGCGATCGTTTCGTCAAGCCGGGTGTGAAGGCCGAATGTCAGGCCGTAACCCGAGGCGTTGATGTCGTCGATCAGCCGATCGAGGCCGTTTCGCTTGAAGCGGACGACATGCAGGACCGGACCGAAGATCTCCCTCGTCAGGTCAGACAGCGACTTGATCTCGATGATCGTCGGTGGAACGAAGGTGCCTTTTGCTGCGCTTTGCGGCAGCGGCAGCTGCTCCACCTTGCGGCCGGCGGCCCGCATCGCTTCGATATGCTGGTCGATCTCCGCCTTCGCGCCGTCGTTGATGACAGGCCCGACATCGATACTCAGGCGATCGGTGCGGCCGATGGTCAATTCACGAAAAGCCCCCTTCAGCATAGCGAGCGTCCGGTCGGCGACGTCGTCCTGCAGGCAGAGGACGCGCAACGCCGAGCAGCGCTGGCCGGCGCTGTCGAAAGCCGATGTCACGACGTCGGCCACGACCTGTTCGGCCAGGGCGGACGAATCGACGATCATGCCGTTCTGGCCGCCGGTTTCGGCAATCAGCGGGATCGGCTTGCCGGTCGCTGACAGGCGCTCGGCGAGCTGCGCCTGGATCATGCGGGCAACTTCGGTCGAGCCGGTAAACATGACACCTGCCGTTTCCCGAGCCCCGACCATGCCGGCGCCAAGGCGGCCGCTGCCGGGCACGAATTGCAGGGCGCCGACGGGCACACCGGCCTCGTGGAGAATCTTGACGCTCTCCGAAGCGATGATCGGCGTCACACCGGCAGGTTTCGCCAACACGGGATTGCCGGCGACGAGGGCTGCGGCAACCTGGCCGGTGAAAATCGCCAGCGGGAAGTTCCACGGGCTGATGCAGACGATCGGGCCGAGCGGCAGATGCGACGGCCCGAGGGTCTTGCGCGCCTGATCAGCATAATAGCGCAGGAAATCGACCGCCTCGCGCACTTCGCCGACGGCGTTGGCGGCGGATTTGCCGGCTTCGCGCATGACGATGCCCATCAGCACCTTGATACGGGCCTGCATAATGTCGGCGGCCCGATCGAGACATGCGGCACGCTCTGCCGGCGGCACGGCCGCCCATTGCGGCGCATACTCGGCTGCCATCGCAACAACGCGGGCGGCTTCCTCGACCTTCAGCTCGGTCACTGTGCCGACGACATCGCTGTGATCGGCAGGATTGGGGACATCGCGCGTCACGCCATCCGTGGAGCCATCGGCGAGAATCGGAACCGCATGCCAGGGCATCGCAGCCGTGGAAGCCAGCGTCTCCGCCAGATCCGAAAGCGTGGCTTCGCTCGAGAGATCGAGGCCGCTCGAATTGGTCCGGGCGCTGCCGTAAAGCGCCTGGGGCGCGGCAATCTGCACATGCGGGGCGCCGACGACGGGCATGGCCGCGACGGTCTCGGCCGGATCGGCGATCAGCGCCTCGACCGAAACATTGGGATCGGAAATGCGATGCACGAAAGAGGAGTTGGCGCCGTTTTCGAGCAGGCGGCGGACGAGATAGGCTAGCAGCGTCTCATGCGTCCCGACGGGGGCATAGATGCGGCAGGGCCGGTCGAGCTTATCCTTGCCGACCACCTCGTCATAGAGCGGTTCGCCCATGCCGTGCAGGCACTGGAACTCGTATTTGCCGACTGCGAAGTCGGGCCCTGCCAGATGATAGATCGTGGCGAGCGTCTGCGCATTGTGGGTGGCGAATTGCGAGAAGACGGCATCGGCGGCGGCAAGCAGCTTGCGCGCGCAGGCGATGTAGGCGACGTCCGTATAGATCTTGCGGGTATAGACCGGAAAATCGTCGAGACCATCCAGCTGAGCGCGCTTGATCTCCGCATCCCAATAGGCGCCCTTGACGAGCCGGACCATCATCCGGCGCCCGGAGCGGCGGGCGAGATCGATGATGTAATCGAGCACGAAGGGGCAGCGCTTGCCATAGGCCTGCACGACGAAGCCGAGCCCGTTCCATCCGGCAAGCTCCGGAGCAAAGCAGAGTTCTTCGACAAGATCGAGCGAAAGCTCCAGCCGGTCGGCTTCCTCGGCATCGATATTGAGGCCGATATCATAGGACTTGGCGAGAGCGGCGAGCGCCTTGACCTTCGGCAGCAACTCGCCCATCACCCGGCCGGCTTGCGCTCTCACATAGCGAGGATGCAGGGCCGAAAGCTTGATCGAAATCCCGGGGCCGTCATAAATGCCGCGCCCATCCGCTGCCTTGCCAATGGCATGAATCGCCTTCTCGTAATCCTTGAAATAGCGCTCGGCGTCTGCTGCGGTTGTCGCCGCCTCGCCCAGCATGTCGTAGGAATAGCGGAAGCCGCGCGCTTCGAGCGGCCGGGCGCGCTTCAGCGCCTCCTCGATCGTTTCGCCGGTGACGAACTGCTCGCCCATCATGCGCATCGCCATATCGACGCCGCGGCGGATGACCGGCTCGCCGGCACGCGCGATCAGCCGCGTCAGCGCCGCCGACAGGCTGCGGTCGTTGACCGTCGAGGTGAGCTTGCCGGTGACGACGAGACCCCAGGTGGCGGCGTTGACGAACATGGATTTGCCGCCGCCGATATGCGAGGTCCAGTTGCCCTCGGCGATCTTGTCGCGGATCAGCGCATCGCGGGTGTCCGTATCGGGAATGCGCAGCAGTGCTTCGGCAAGGCACATGAGCGCCACGCCTTCCTGGCTGGAAAGCGAATATTCCTGAACCAGCCCTTCGACGCCGGTGCCCTTGTGCTTGGCACGCAGCGCCTCGATCAGAGTGCGGGCCGTGTTGCGGATATCATAACGCTTCGCCTCGGAAACGCGTGCGGCGGCAACGAGCGGCGGCAGGCATTCGGTTTCCGGGCGGCGATAGGCGGCCGTGATTGCCTGGCGAAGCTCGGATTGCGGCCGGATCGGCGGCGCGAAGGCGGCGAATGGCGCGCCCTCAGCGGGATCAATGGAGGAGGCGGGGTCGATCGCTGCGTTCAACATGGGAGTCCCTGTTCAATCAAAATCTGTTTAGCGGATAAATGGAACACCTGGCTCGTCATCCCAGAGTGCATCATCCAGAAAAGCCGGACCGGAATATTCCGTCTCGCGAAGCGGGCGCGCCTCCGGCTTGTCGCGCTTGAGGGTGAATGCGGCCGCAACCGCTCTTATCGCCACCGGCCTGTAGTGGACGAGCAAGTCCGGCTTCTGATCGTCATCGATTTGTTTCCCGTGCATCCATGATCCCCCTGTGGTGCGGCGGCGCTGCCGATCCCGGCAATGCGCCAGACGCTCACGCCGTCCTCCCATTTGCCGACGCATAATCTATCACAGCCGCAAATCGCGATCTCACTTGATTTTAGCCATTTTCAAGCTGTATGAACTTATAAACCGATCGCCAAGAGTTCATATGGCCACAGAAACCGACACATTTAGTGATTTGGACCAGTTCGACAGAAAGATCCTCGCGGCGCTGGCCGAGGATGGCAGGCTGTCGATCACCGATCTCGCGGCGCGCGTCGGGCTTTCGAAGACGCCTTGCCAGATCCGCTTCAAGCGGCTGATCAACGACGGCTATATCGAAGGCTTCAAAGCCGTCCTCAACCCCGCGAAAATGCAGCTCGACCATATTGCCTTCGTCGAGGTGAAACTTTCCGACACCCGCGAGGCTGCGCTCAAAAGCTTCAACGAGGCCATCAAGAAGATCAGGGAGGTCGAAGAGTGCCACATGATCGCCGGCCGGTTCGACTATCTCCTGAAGATCCGCACCCGCGATATCGGCCGCTACCGCCGCGTTCTCGGCGAACGCATCTCGACCCTGCCGCATGTTGCCAACACTTCGACAAATGTCGCGATGGAAACGATCAAGGAAGGCTGGGACAAATTCGGTTCGAGTCTTTCGTGATCATGAACGTCTAAGCCGTTGGGGCAGTTGCCTCGCGGGCCGCGCAGCCGTGTCTCGGTTTCCTGCCGCGTGCGCTTGGTTTCATCGGCATCGATCGGCCTGGCGCTGCTGACCACCTCATTCGTGCTGCAGAACGACGCCCGTGATACACCCTCCCCTTATGCCTGGGCGACGCGCTGACATCCCCAGAACGCGCCTTCGACGGTCTTGCTTTCACACAAAGCACGCCATCTGATGTAGTCAGGCAAGACCGCCAAGGCAGACGAACAGCCGGCGGCGGAATCTGAGAATGAGGAGCACGATGGATCACAGCCCGCAAGTATCGGCGAGCGAAGAGAACGAACCACGCCGGCTGCGATATCTCCCCTGGGAACGCATCGCGTCGGACCTCGACCATCCCACTCACCTCGCCCGCAAAGCCGCGCTCAGGCGGTCCTGCGGCGCGGAACTGGCAGAGACCTCCTATGTCGCGGAGAACGCCGCGATCTTCACCGAAAGCCTGACGATGGGCGAGCGGTCGTGGATTGCGGGGCACGCTCTCGTGCGCGGCGATGTCATCCTCGGCGACGATTGTTCCGTCAATCCCTATGCCTGCGTTTCCGGAAAGGTGACGTGCGGCAATGGGGTCCGCATTGCCTCGCATGCATCGATCGTCGGCTTCAATCATGGCTTCGACGATCCTGATCGCCCCATACACCGCCAGGGCGTCATCAGCCTCGGCATCGCCATCGGTGACGACGTCTGGATCGGCGCCAATTGCGTGATCCTCGACGGCGTCACAATCGGCAAAGGCGCCGTCATTGCCGCCGGGGCAGTCGTTACGGGGGATATTCCCCCCATGGCGATCGCCGGCGGCGTCCCTGCGCGGGTGCTGCGGCGTCGGGGCAGCGCGCCCCCGAAATCCACAGCGAGAAACATTGAAGACCAGTTGGTCAGGCTCGGACAGAAGGCGAAGGAGCAATGGCCGGAGATTCTTGCGCGCTGGAAAACCGAGGTTTCCTATGAATCGCTCGAGGCGGATGGCGTCAAAAGGCCGGCGATCCGGCATCTCTGTGATGCGATCGAGATCGCAGCCGGTTTTGGCCAGCTGCCGCCCGGCCTCGATCCGTCCGAGACAATCGAGCGGCTACAAGGCCTCCAGGATCGCGACACAGGCCTTTTTCCTGAAGACCGTACGGGCGTGCACGGAACGTCGCTGAGGGATGATCCGAAAGCGCTCTACAATGTTCTTTCGGTCGGCTACGCGCTTGAACTGCTCGGCTCGAATCCGCGGCATCCTGTCGGGGCGGTCGATCTCGATGCCGGAGAGCTGGACGAATGGCTGAGTGCGCTGCCCTGGCAAAGCAGGGCATGGCACGCCGGCAGCGCGGTCGACGCCATCGGCACGGCCATGTATTTCAACGCCCGGTATTTCGGCCTCCGGCAATCGCGCCAACCGCTGTTCGAGTGGCTGAACCGCAATGCCAACAGCGTCTCCGGCCTATGGGGCGAGCCGACGGCGCTGGAGGGATGGCTCCAGCCGGTGAACGGTTTTTATCGCCTGACACGCGGCACTTACGCCCAGTTCGGCGTTCCGCTTCCGCACCCCCACGCCGCCCTCGAAACGGTTCACCTCAACTACCGCAACCACAAGGGCTTCGTCGGCGCGAAGCATAATGCCTGCAACCTGCTCGACACGATCGTCCCCTGCTGCTGATTGCCCGACAGACCGATTATCGGCGGGCAGATGGTGAGGCGATTGCCCGTGATCTCATTGCAAGGGCGCTGGACAGATGGCGGGACGGCGAGGGATTCCCGTTCGCCGATGGTACCGAGCCGAGCCTGCAGGGAACGGAGATGTGGCTTTCGGTCATCCACCTGTCGGCTGATTTCCTCGGCCTTGCGGATCGTTTCGCCTTCATTCCCAAGGGCGTACACCGGACGGCAACGCCCGGGCTCGGCCTGTAATCAACCAGGCGGCGGCGAGTTTGCGGGCATTGCTGCACCTGGCCTCGACCGCACGATCACTTTGTAGCGATCTTCGGCGGCAAGCTCGTTTGTCTCGAAGCGCACCAGGGCTCCGTCCTCGGGAAAGTGCCGATCAGGCAGCCGTCGGCTCGATCGCCCGGTGATACGCAGGACCAGCGGCTGGCCGAGCTCCTCCTCGAGGGCAGCGACCTGCCGGCTGACGCTTGACTGGGTGACGCATGCTCAATGTCGAAAGCCTGATCGACGAGCCGGCTCCGGGAGCATCAATCTGGAAACCCAGGGTCACGACGAAGGGCGCGGAGCGGCTGGACAGCTTCCCTGGGAGGATATCTGAAACGGTCTCGTGTTCAGTGCGCTCTCAAAGCCGCCGCGCGATGCTGCGAGGGTGTCTGCCCGAATGTGCGCTTGAACGTCCTCGTGAATTGCGATGCGTTTTCGAAGCCGACATCGAGCGCGATCTCGATCAGCGGCGCCTTCGACTGGGCAAGGATCGATTTTGCCCGTTCCATGCGGACTCGATTATAGGCCTTGGCGGGAGACATTCCGGTCTTCTCGATGAAGATCCTCTCCAGCTGCCGCCTGGATAGCCCGACCATGGCGGCAAGCTTCTCGATCGGCATGCTGCCATCGACGAACTGCTCCATGGTAATCATCGCCGCCTTGACGCGGGCGTCGTCATAATCGTCGTAGAGCGGACGCCTGGGCTGAATGTCGGCCGGAGCGCGGGCCTTCTCGATCTGCAGCACTTCAAGCGCATTCCGTTCGGCATCGCGGCTGATGTATTTCCTGACCAGCAGCGCCGCCATATCGGCACTGCTGCTGCCGCCGGCGCAGGACCCACGCTGGCGATCGAGATTGAAGAGCCGGTCGGAGCGAACGCTGAGGTCGGGGAACCGCTCGCGGAACTCCTTATAATGCAGCCAGCTGACGCAGGATTCATGCCGCTTCATCAGGCCCGCCGCGGCAAGGATGAAGGTACCGGTGCACACGCCGATCAGCGGCACCTTCTTGGCATCCGCCTGCTTGAGGAAGGTGATGGTCTGCTGATCGACGGGGTTCTCCACGCTCAGAAGGCCGCCGACGACGGCGATATAGTCGAAGCGCGTGGGATCGACGAAGTCCGACGTCGGAGCGACCTGGACGCCGCAGCTCGAGGTGATCAGGTGCCGCGTGCTGCCGATCACCTGCCAGTCGGCAAGCACCCGTCCGGAACGGTCCTGCTCGTCGCTGGCAAGCCGCAGCGTATCCACGAACAGCGCAAAGGCGGACAACGTGAACGACCGCGACAAGACAAACCCAACCTTGAGACGGGCGGCGGGTTTCGCAGCGCCGTCTGCCTGCCGATGCTGCCCAGGTCGGATATTCATCTCATCACCGTTTCTGAATGCGCTCATCTAATCTGAAAACCGTGCGCCAGCGGGTGCCGATCGTCAACACAAATGGTGTTGTGGCCGATGACGCGCGCCCAGCCTCCGCAAGTGAACCAAGAGTTCATCACGATAATCAATACCACGAAGCGATCGACGCATTGATCGAAGCCGCGATATCGATCATCCTGATCGCGCCGTAGATCATTTCTCCCCAGATATTCAGACATTTTGCCGATGTCATTCCGAATGCCTCGAACTGGGCCGAGGGACATCAATGGTCCCGCCGCGGCGATTGATACTATCGCGGGGTCACTGCTTGTGGCCGACGTCGAGGCGAATTGCCGGAGCCGTAAGCCGCGAATTGAGAGCCGCCCTCGATCAATAGATGCCGAACTCGATCGGGGAGCGCCGGCACGCCAGCGCTCCCCGGAAGGTTCAGGCAGCCAGGACGCCGCTCTTCTTGGCGGTCCAAGTTGCGATATAGTCCATCAGGCCGGGCGAGAGACAATCATAGGGCTCGAGGCCCAACGCTTTCAGCTGCGCCCTAACGGCGTCCATCTTCGAAGGATCGAAGCCGCTTTCGATGATCGACGATACGAACGCCGCAAAAGTCGGCCTTGCCCAGCCGCCCTCCTGGAAGCGCTCCGGGTGGACGAAGGACAGTCCCTGGAAAGGATGTTCGCGCTCGACCGGCCCGTACATATGCACGCCACATTCCTTGCAGGCATGCCGCTGGATCAAGGCTGCGGAATCGACGACTGCGAGCTTGTCGCCGTTTTCCAGCACCTCGACGCTTTCGGTCGGCGCTACAGCCACAACCGAGAAGACGGCGCCTTTCGGCTTCCAGCACTTGGTGCAGCCGCAGACGTGGTTGTGGGCGATGTCACCCTTGATCCTCACCTTGACCGGGTTGCTCGCGCAGTTGCACACGAGCGTTCCGCCTGCGAAAGCAGCGTCAGTCGCTCGAAAGCCTGAATCCACTGCGGGATGTATGGCTATGCTGGTCATTGCTTTTCTCCTTCCCTCCCTGGCCGTTTGCATTATGCCCGGCCGAGCTCTGCAACTACTTTGCCAGCCTCTGCGCGTGCCAGCGCAGATGGTCCTCCATGAATGTGGAAATGAAGAAGTAGGAATGGCCGTAGCCTTCCTGCATGCGAAGCCTGAGGTCGATATCAGCCGCCTCGCAGGCTTGCCTGAGTTCGTCGGGGCGCAAACCGTCCTCCAGGAAGCTATCCGCCGTTCCCTGGTCGACGAGCAGTTCGGGGATCCGATGCCCGTCCTCGATCAGCGAGCAGGCGTCATAGGCCCGCCAGGTCTTTTCATCGGCGCCGAGATATTTTCGGAAGGCCGGTCTCGACCAGCCGGAAACCGAAGGATGGCTGATCGGCGCGAAGGCCGAGCAGCTGCGGAAACGGTCGGGGTTCTTGAGCGCGATCGTGATCGCGCCATGTCCGCCCATCGAGTGACCGAAGATCCCCTGGCGCTCCATGTCGACCGGAAATTCCGCAGCAAGGAGCCGCGGCAGCTCGTCGACGATATAGCTGTACATGCGATAATTCGCCGAATAGGGCGGCTGGGTGGCGTCGACATAAAAGCCCGCACCCTTGCCGAACTGCCAGTTGTCGGCCTCATCGGGAACGTGGTCACCGCGGGGGCTGGTATCCGGGCAGACAATGACGAGACCGAGTTCGGCGGCAAGCCGCCGATACTCGCCCTTGTCCATGACGTTGGCATGCGTGCATGTCAGGCCGGACAGATACCATAGGACCGGCAGCTTGCCCTCGGCCGCCTGCGGCGGCAGGAACACCGCGAAGGTCATGTCGCAATCGCAGGCCTCGGAACGTTCGACATAGACGCCCTGTGTGCCGCCGTGAGACTTATCAGCCGATATCGTCTTCATTCTCAGTACACCACCACGCCGCGGATGCTTTCGCCTTTGTGCATCAAGTCGAAGCCCTTGTTGATGTCTTCGAGCGGCATCGTGTGGGTGATCATCGGATCGATCTGGATCTTGCCCTGCATGTACCAGTCGACGATCTTCGGCACGTCGGTGCGGCCGCGCG